>NZ_JBIBWV010000012.1:0-186540 GCF_043081625.1 Streptomyces sp. NPDC014861 | reverse complement strand
ACACCTCATCGCCACCTGGACCGGCACCTGCCCCACCTGCCGACAGACCGTCCCATGGCAGCCCTACGACACCACCTAACAAAGCACTACTAGAACCTGTCTGACAATTCTCGCCGGGTCCGGCCCGCCCACTCCGGCGCCAGCACCGACATCACCGTCGCGTCCACCCGCTCCCCCTCCCACAGCAGCGCCCCGCGCAGCACGCCCTCCGCCGTGAAGCCGGCCTTCTCGTAGGCGCGGCGGGCGCGCGGGTTGAACGCGTACACCTCCAGCCACACCCGGTACAGCCCCAGCCCCTCGAAGGCGTGCCCGACGATCAGCCCGGTCGCCTCCGTCCCGAGCCCCCGCCCGACAGCGGCCGGCACGAAGGCGATCCGGAAGGCGCAGCTCTCGTTGTCGGCGTCCCACTCGTTGAGCACGGCCTCCCCGACGACCCGCCCCGTCGCCCGCTCCACCACGGCGAGATCCAGTCGGTCGTCGGTCCCGCCCCGCGAGCCGTACCACTCCCGCAGCGCGGCCTCGTCGAAGCGAGCGTGGCTGCCGGTCAGCCGGGCGACCTCCGCGTCCCCGAACATCGACGACAGCGCGGGCACGTCGTCCTCCGTGACGGGACGGAGCGTGACGAGGTCACCGGTCAGCGTGGGTTTGCGCGAGAAGTCGGCCATCCGGCGATTCTCCAGCGGGGGCGACCGGCTGTCGTGGCCTTTTCCCTGGGCAGGGAGGGAGCGCACCGGGCGGGACCAGGCGGTGCCGGCTGTCGCCCGGTCTACGCCCCCGGGCCCTTCGGGGAGGACCGGCCCACCACGACCCCCGCGCGGTCGATGGCGATGACGTCGACCGTCACCGGGGCGCCGCGCAGGACGGTGAGGGCCTCGTCGCGGGCGCGGGCGGCGACGGCGTCGCCCAGGGGGACGGCGGCCGCCTCGCAGAGGCGGAGGGCGGCCAGGCCGGTGTTGGCGGCGGTGATCTCCGCCGAGAGGGCGTCGGACGCGCCGGCCGTGCGGGCCAGTTCGGCGAGGAAGTCCTTGTCGACCTGGGAGCGGGCCGAGTGGAGGTCCAGGTGGCCGGCGGCGAGCTTGGAGAGCTTGGCGAAGCCGCCGCAGATCGTCAGGCGGTCGACCGGGTGGCGGCGGACGTACTTGAGGACCGCGCCCGCGAAGTCGCCCATGTCGAGGAGGGCGATCTCCGGGAGGTCGTAGAGCCCGGTGACCGTGCGCTCGGAGGTGGAGCCCGTACAGCCGGCGACGTGGGTGAGGCCGCCGGCGCGGGCCACGTCCACGCCCCGGCGGATGGAGTCGATCCAGGCCGAGCAGGAGTACGGGACGACGACGCCGGTCGTGCCGAGGATCGACAGGCCGCCGAGGATGCCGATGCGGAGGTTCCAGGTGGAGCGGGCGATCTCGGCGCCGTGGTCGACGGAGATCGTGATCTCGACGTCCCCGGGGGCGCCGTGCGCCGCCGCGACCTCCGCCACGTGCTCGCTCATCAGCCGGCGCGGCACCGGGTTGATCGCCGGCTCCCCGACCTCCAGCGGCAGACCGGGGAGGGTGACCGTGCCGACGCCCTCGCCCGCGCGGAAGACGACGCCGGAGCCGGGCGGCAGGAGGCGTACCGTCGAGCGGATCACCGCGCCGTGCGTGACGTCCGGGTCGTCGCCCGCGTCCTTCACCACGCCGGCCATGGCCGAGTCCCCGGCCAGCGCTTCCGCCGTCAGGGCGAAGGACGGCGTCTGGCCCTTGGGCAGGGTGATCGTCACCGGGTCCGGGAAGTCGCCGGTGAGCAGCGCGGTGTACGCGGCGGTCGTCGCGGCCGTCGCACAGGCACCGGTCGTCCAGCCGGGCCGCAGACCGGTGTGCTTGAGTTGGGCCTCGCGCCCGCCGGTACTCACGAAGAGGCTCCTATGCACGTGCTCATTCTCGGAGGGACGACCGAGGCCCGCGCCCTGGCCGGGCTGCTGCACCCGGGGACGAGGGTGACCAGCTCCCTCGCCGGGCGGGTGGCGGAGCCCCGGCTGCCGGCCGGCGAGGTCCGGATCGGCGGGTTCGGCGGGCCGGACGGGCTCGCGGCGTGGGTGCGGGAGCACGCCGTGGACGCGGTCATCGACGCCACCCATCCCTTCGCCGAGCGGATCAGCTTCAACGCGGCCCGGGCGGCCGCCACCGCCCATGTTCCCCTGCTGGCGCTGCGCCGGCCCGGCTGGGTCCCGGGGCCGGGCGACGACTGGCGTGACGTGGGATCCCTGGAGGAGGCGGCCCGGGCTCTGGACGGCTTCGGGCGGGTGTTCCTCACCACCGGCAGGCTGGGGCTCGCCGTCTTCGCGGAGCGCCCGGAGTGGTTCCTGGTGCGGTCGGTGGACGCGCCCGACGCGCCGATGCCGGCACGGACCGAAGTCCTCCTCGACCGGGGGCCGTTCACCCTCGACGGCGAGCGCGGACTGATCGCCCGCCACCGGATCGACGTCCTGGTGACGAAGGACTCCGGCGGCGCCGCGACCGCCCCGAAGCTCACCGCCGCCCGCGAGGCGGGCGTCCCGGTGGTGGTCGTCCGCCGGCCGCCCGTCCCGGAGGGCGTGGTCACGGTGGCCTCCCCCCAGGAGGCGGCGGCCTGGGTGGCCGAGCGGCACGGCGGCTAGCCTCCGCCGCGACAGACCTCCCCGCCCGGCGTTCAATGGGAGGCATGGCTACCGTTCGCTGGCTTGTCGCGGCGGGGCTGGCGGCGCTCCTCGGAGCCACCGCGCCGACCCCGGGCCCGACTCCCACGCCTCCGCCGAACCAGCCCCCGCCCGAGCTCGACACCGCCGACGTGCGCCGGGCCGTGGACCGCCTCGACGGGGTGGTCGAGGCGGCGATGGAGCGCACCGGGGTGCCGGGCGTCGCCGTCGCCGTCGTCCACGACGGGAAGGTGCTGCACCTGAAGGGGTACGGGGTGCGGAAGGCGGGCGAGAGCGCCGCCGTCGACGCCGACACCGTCTTCCAGCTGGCCTCCGTCTCGAAGCCGATCGCCTCCACGGTCGTCGCCGGAGCCGTCGGCGTCGAGGGCTGGTCGCGGCCGGTCGCGCCGCACGTGCCGGGCTTCCGCCTCAAGGACCCGTGGGTCACCGGGCACGTGACCGTCGCGGACCTCTTCTCACACCGCAGCGGGCTGCCGGACCACGCCGGCGACCTGCTCGAAGACCTCGGCTACGACCGCGAGTACATCCTCTCCCACCTGCGGTACGAGCCCCTGGCACCGTTCCGCGCGAGCTACGCGTACACCAACTTCGGCCTGACGGCGGCCGCGCAGGCCGTCGCCGACGAGAAGGGCGTGCCGTGGGAGAAGCTCGCCGAGGACGTCCTCTACGAACCGGCCGGCATGGACGCGACCAGCTCCCGCTTCGAGGACTTCGAGCAGGCGGAGGACCGGGCCTGGGGCCATGTGAAGGACGGTGACGCGTGGAAGGCGGAGTTCGTCCGTGACCCGGACGCGCAGTCCCCGGCCGGCGGGGTCAGCTCCACCGCCCGCGACATGGCGGTCTGGCTGCGCCTCCAGCTCGCGAACGGCGAGCTCGACGGCGAGCGGATCGTCGCCGCCGACGCCCTGGAGCGCACCCACTGGCCCGAGGCGGTCTCGAACCCGCCGAGCGCCCCGGCCGCCCGCACCGGCTTCTACGGCCTGGGCTGGAACGTGAGCTACGACGACGCCGGACGGCTCCGGCTCTCCCACACGGGCGCCTTCGCGGAGGGCGCGCACACCAACGTGACGATGCTGCCCGGCGAGCAGCTCGGCATCGTCGTCCTCACCAACACCTCCCCGGTCGGCGTCGCCGACGCCGTCGCGCTCGACTTCTTCGACATCGCGGAGACCGGGAAGGTCAGCCGGGACTGGATCCCGCTGGTCGACGCGATCTACCAGCAGCAGGAGGACGAGGGCCGCTCGGACACCGACTACGCCCGCCCGCCGTCCGGCGCCGCGCCCGCGCGGGACGCGGACGCCTACACGGGCACCTACCGCAGCGACTACTACGGCCGCGCGCGGGTGGTGGAGGAGGACGGCGGCCTGGTCCTCCGGCTGGGGCCGGAGCCCCAGTCGTACCGCCTCACCCACTACGACGGCGACGTCTTCAGCTTCGAGACCCGCGGTGAGAACGCCGTCGGCCGCACCGGCGTCACCTTCGCCGAGGACGGGAAGTCCTTCACCGTCGAGTACCTGGACGGCGAGGGACTCGGCACCTTCACCCGCGAGTAGACCCGCGAGGAGACCCAGGGGTGGCGCCTTCACCCGCGAGGAGACCCGCGGGTGGCGCCTTCACCCGGGGGCGGCGTCGCCCGTCAGCCGTGCCGTCGGCCCGTCGGCCGTACCGCCGCCCCGTCAGCCGTACCGGCGCGGTGTCCAGGCGATCGTGCGTCCGTCGCCGCGTTCGACCGCCCTCGTCTGCGAGGAGCCGATGAGCAGCAGGGTCCGCATGTCGACCTCGGAGGGTTCCAGGGTCTTCAGGGTGACCACGCGCACCGACTGCTCGGGGCCGCCGACGTCGCGGGCGACGACGACCGGGGTGTCGGGGGAGCGGAGCTCCAGGAGGAGGTCGCGGGCGGCGGCCACCTGGTGGGTGCGGGAGCGGGAGCCGGGGTTGTACAGGGCGAGGACGAGGTCGGCCTCGGCGGCGGCGCGGAGGCGGGCCGCGATCACCTCCCAGGGCTTGAGCCGGTCGGAGAGCGAGATCGTCGCGTAGTCGTGGCCGAGGGGCGCGCCGGCCGCCGCGGCGGCGGCGTTGGCGGCGGTCACCCCGGGGAGGACCCGTACGGAGACGTCCGCGTACTGCGGCTCGCAGGCGACCTCCAGGACGGCGGTGGCCATGGCGAAGACGCCCGGGTCGCCGCCGGAGACGACCGCGACCTTGTGGCCGCGCCGGGCCAGGTCGAGGGCGAACTCGGCCCGCTCGGACTCGACCTTGTTGTCGGAGCCGTGCCGGATCTGGCCGGGGCGGAGCACCGGGACCCGGTCGAGGTAGGTGGTGTAGCCGACGAGCACGTCGGCGTTGACGAGCGCGCCGCGCGACTCGGGGGTCAGCCAGGGCGCGCCGGCCGGTCCGGTGCCGACGACGGTGACCTCGCCCCGCTCGCGGACCGGGTTCTCGCGGTCGATACGGGAGGGGAGGACGGCGACGGAGAAGTAGGGGACGGACTCCGGGGCGACGTCGGCGAGGCGCTCGGTCCGCTCGCCCGCCATGAAGGCCCGCTCCACGTACCGGGCGTCGTCCAGCCGGCCCGCCCGCTCCAGGGCGCGCCGCACGGCGGGGAAGGTGCGGCCGAGCTTCATGACGACGGCCGAGTCGGTGCCGGCGAGCCGGGCCGTCAGCTCGTCCTCGGGGAGGGTGCCGGGGACGATCGTCAGGACCTCCTCGGCTTCGCACAGCGGCTCGCCGAGGCGGGCGGCGGCGGCGCTGACGGAGGTGACGCCGGGGATGACGGTGGTGTCGTAGCGGTGCGCGAGCCGCTTGTGCATGTGCTGGTAGGAGCCGTAGAAGAGCGGGTCGCCCTCGGCGAGGACGGCGACCGTGCGGCCCGCGTCGAGGTGGGCGGCGAGCCGGGCCGCGGCCTCCTCGTAGAAGTCGTCGAGGGCGCCCCGGTAGCCGCCGGGGTGGTCGGTGGTCTCGACGGTGAGCGGGTACATCAGCCGCTCCTCGACGTGGTCCTCGCGCAGGTGGGGCGCGGCGATGGAGCGCGCTATCGAGCGCCCGTGCCGGGCCGAGTGGTAGGCGACGACGTCTGCCCCGGCGATGGCCTTCACGGCGGCGAGGGTGAGGAGGTCCGGGTCGCCGGGGCCGAGGCCGACCCCGTACAGCTTGCCCTTCACGTGGTCCTTCCCCTGGCCCTTCACATCGGTCACTGCTGGATCTCCGGTTCGTGCGCGAGGGCGTTGAGGGCGGCGGCGGTGATGGCGCTGCCGCCGCGCCGGCCGCGGACCACGAGGTGGTCGAGGCCGAGGTCGTTGGCGGCGAGGGCGTCCTTGGACTCGGCGGCGCCGATGAAGCCGACGGGGATGCCGATGACGGCGGCGGGCTTCGGCGCGCCCTTCGCGATCATCTCCAGGAGGTGGAAGAGGGCGGTGGGGGCGTTGCCGATGGCGACGACGGAGCCTTCGAGGCGGTCCCGCCAGAGTTCGAGGGCGGCGGCGGAGCGGGTGGTGCCCAGCTCGGCGGCGAGCGCGGGGACGGCCGGGTCGGAGAGCGCGCAGAGCACCTCGTTGTCGGCGGGCAGCCGCTTGCGGGTGACGCCGGAGGCGACCATCTGGGCGTCGCAGAGGATGGGGGCGCCGGCCTGGAGGGCGGCGCGGGCGCGGGAGACGACCGCGGGGGAGTACGCGATGTCCCGGACGAGGTCGGTCATGCCGCAGGCGTGGATCATGCGGACGACGACCGTGGCGACGTCGGCGGGCAGGGCGGCGAGGTCCGCCTCGGCGCGGATCGTGGCGAAGGAACGGCGGTAGATCTCGGCGCCGTCTTTCTCGTACTCGTACATCCTCAGCTCTCCATCGATCGGGTACGGGCCGCCGCGACGGCCTGGGCCAGGGCGGTACGGGGGACGGGCGCGCCGTCCAGCAGATAGGTGTCGGAGTCCCGGGCCGTGACCTCGATCCGCGGGCCGTGCGGGTGTCCGCAGCGGCGCTCGCAGCCGGAGTAGTGCACGGGCAGCGGCCCGCCGGGCGCGCGCGCCGCGTCCGCCCGCACGTCGGCGAGGGACTTGGCGCAGCCGGGCGTCCCGGTGCAGGCGGTGACGCCGGTGCCCGGGTCGGCGGGGTCGGTGATCAGGCCGAGGGCGGCGAGCGCGGCGAGCCGGCCGGATCCCGCCTCCGGGGCGGCCAGGACCACGACGACGCCGCGCCACGGGGTGAGCCGCACCTCGTCCGCGCCCTCGCCGAGCGCCCGCAGTGCGTCGGCGGTCAGCCGGCCGAGGGGGGCGAGGACGTGCAGGGCGCGGTCACCGAGCGGGCCGGGGGCGGGCGGCGGCGCCGACGGGGGAACGAAGAGGGGTACGGGCTCCGCGGTGATCCCCGCGCGGGCCAGGGCGCCGGCCCAGTCCGGGAGGTGCCCGGGCGGGAGCTCGCGCGGGCGCCACGCGCCGGTGCCGGCCGCTTCGGCGGCGTCGAGGAAGGCGAGGGCGCAGGCGAGCGCGGCGGGCACGGCGTCGGCGGCGGTCAGCCGGAAGGCGCGGGAGCCGGCCGCGAGGAGCGCGGCGCCGCCCGGGCCTGCGACCAAGGTCACATCGCCGCCGAGGCCGGTGACGTCGCCGCGTCCGTCGTCGAGGACGAGGAGGAAGCGGCCGGAGAGGGCCGCCGCGCGGGGCTCCGCGCAGAGCGCCGCGTCCAGGTCCCGGGCCCACAACTGCACGTCGGCGTGGCCGAGTCCGTCGAGTCCCGAGGCCGGGGAGGCGACGATGTTCCGGACCCGCTCGTGGGTGGGGGAGGGCAGCAGTCCCGCGTCGTCGAGGAGCGCGGCGAGCCGGCCGCCGCAGCCCTCGGCCAGCCCGCGCAGCTCGGCGTTGCCGCGCGAGGTGACGGAGAGGCTGCCGTCGCCGAGCTCCTCGGCCGCGTCGGCCAGGATCGAGAGCTGATGCCTCGTCAAACGTCCTGCGGGGAGTCGGAGTCGGGCGAGGAAACCGTCGGCGGCGGCGTGCAGCCGGAGCGCCCCCGGGCACGCGTCGCCTCGGTCCCGTATGCGAGGTTCGCCCGCTTCGGGCGGGCTGGGCGGGGTCGGCGGCATGGCGGCGAGCATACCCACGGGAAACCGGGCGGCCACCGAGTGTGATCCGGCCGACTCCCCGGCCCTCTCCGGCCCGCCGACCTCACGATCTACTATGCAGAGCGGCATGGGGTCCCAGGACCCCGGGGAGGAAGCCCGGTGAGAATCCGGCGCGGTCCCGCCACTGTGAGCCCGAGCCGGCGACGGCCCGGGTGAGTCAGGAACTCCCCCGCCGTCCATACGACCACCCGGGGCGCGGACAACCCCGAGGAAGGCCTGAGCTCGCCATGCTCCTGCTGCTGTCGCACTCCGACACCGACCTGCTCAGCGCCCGAGCGGCGAACGCCGCCGCGCCCGAGGGCCCGGTCGCGTACCGCTTCGCCAACCCCTCCCGGCTCCCGCTCGGCGACCTCCCCGGTCTCCTCGACGGCGCCGAGCTCGTCGTCGTCCGCCTCCTCGGCGGCGTCCGCTCCTGGCAGGAGGGCCTCGACGCCGTCCTCGCCACCGGAAAGCCGGTCGTCGTCCTCAGCGGCGAACAGGCCCCCGACGCCCAGCTGATGGCCGCCTCCACCGTGCCGATCGGCGTCGCCACCGAGGCGCACGCCTACCTCGCCCACGGCGGCCCCGCCAATCTGGAGCAGCTGGCCCGCTTCCTCTCCGACACCGTGCTCCTCACCGGCCACGGCTTCGAGTCCCCGGCCGCCGCCCCCACCTGGGGCCCGCTGGAGCGCGCCGCGAAGGACGCGCCCGGCCCGACGATCGCCGTGCTCTACTACCGCGCCCACCACATGAGCGGCAACACCGCCTTCGTCGGCGCCCTCTGCGACGCGATAGAGGACGCCGGGGCCCGCCCCCTCCCGCTGTACGTGGCCTCCCTGCGCGCCCCCGAGGAGGAGCTGCTCGCCGTCCTGCGCGGTGCCGACGCCGTCGTCACCACCGTCCTCGCCGCCGGCGGCACCAAGCCGGCCGCCGCCCAGGCCGGCGGCGACGAGGAGGCCTGGGACGCGGGCGCGCTCGCCTCGCTCGACGTGCCGGTGCTCCAGGCGCTCTGCCTCACCGGCTCCCGCGCCGCCTGGGAGGAGAACGACGAGGGCCTGTCGCCGCTGGACTCGGCCAGCCAGGTCGCCGTCCCCGAGTTCGACGGCCGCCTCATCACCGTCCCCTTCTCCTTCAAGGAGATCGACGCCGACGGCCTGCCCGCCTACGTCGCCGACGCCGAGCGGGCCGCCCGCGTGGCCGGCATCGCCGTCCGCCACGCCCGCCTGCGGCACATCCCGAACGCCGAGAAGAAGCTGGCGCTCGTCCTCTCCGCGTACCCCACCAAGCACTCCCGCATCGGCAACGCCGTCGGCCTCGACACCCCCGCCTCCGCCGTCGCCCTGCTGCGCCGGCTGATCGCCGAGGGGTACGACTTCGGCCCCGAGGCCGACCTGCCCGGCCTCGTCTCCGGCGACGGCGACGAGCTGATCTACGCCCTGATCGAGGCCGGCGGCCACGACCAGGAGTGGCTCACCGAGGAGCAGCTGGCGAGGAACCCGGTCCGCATCCCGGCCGCGGACTACCGGCGCTGGTACGCCGAACTCCCGGCCGAGCTGCGCGAGCAGGTCGAGGAGCACTGGGGCCCGGCCCCCGGCGAGATGTTCCTCGACCGCTCCCGTAACCCGGAGGGCGACATCGTCCTCGCCGCCCTGCGCCGCGGGAACCTGCTCGTCCTCATCCAGCCGCCGCGCGGCTTCGGCGAGAACCCGATCGCGATCTACCACGACCCGGACCTCCCGCCGTCGCACCACTACCTCGCCGCCTACCGCTGGATCGCGGCCCGCGCCGAGGACGGCGGCTTCGGCGCCGACGCCATGGTCCACCTCGGCAAGCACGGCAACCTGGAGTGGCTGCCCGGCAAGAACGCCGGCCTCTCCGCCGCCTGCGGCCCCGACGCGGCCCTCGGCGACCTGCCGCTCGTCTACCCCTTCCTCGTCAACGACCCGGGCGAGGGCACCCAGGCCAAGCGGCGCGTCCACGCCACCCTCGTCGACCACCTCGTCCCGCCGATGGCCCGCGCCGACTCGTACGGCGACATCGCGCGCCTGGAGCAGCTGCTCGACGAGTACGCGCAGATCTCCTCCATGGACCCGGCGAAGCTGCCCGCGATCCGCGCCCAGATCTGGACCCTGATCCAGGCCGCCAAGCTCGACCACGACCTCGGCATGGCGGAGCGGCCCGACGACGACGGCTTCGACGACTTCCTGCTGCACGTCGACGGCTGGCTGTGCGAGGTCAAGGACGCCCAGATCCGCGACGGCCTGCACGTCCTCGGCGGCGCCCCGGAGGGCGAGGCCCGGGTCAACCTGGTCCTCTCCATCCTCCGCGCCCGCCAGATCTGGGGCGGCACGCAGGCCCTGCCCGGTCTGCGCGAGGCCCTCGGCCTGGACGAGTCCGCCGCGACCCGCACCGGCGCCGACGAGGCGGAGGCCAAGGCCCGCGCGCTGGTCGAGGCGATGGAGGCCGCCGGCTGGTCGGCGGACGCGGTCGCGGAGGTCGCCGCCGCGTACGGCCAGGAGGTCCGGGACGTGCTGCGCTTCGCCTGTGAGCAGGTCGTGCCGCGCCTCGCCGCCACCACCGACGAACTGGGCCACGCCGTGCACGCCCTGAACGGCGGCTTCGTCCCGGCCGGCCCGTCCGGCTCCCCGCTGCGCGGCCTGGTCAACGTGCTGCCGACCGGCCGGAACTTCTACTCCGTCGACCCGAAGGCCGTGCCGTCCCGGCTCGCCTGGGAGACCGGCCAGGCGCTCGCCGACTCCCTCCTGGAGCGGTACCGCACCGACAACGGCGAGTGGCCCACCTCGGTCGGCCTCTCCCTGTGGGGCACCAGCGCCATGCGCACCGCCGGCGACGACGTCGCCGAGGCGCTGGCCCTGCTCGGCGTCCGCCCGCTGTGGGACGAGGCGTCCCGCCGCGTCAACGGCCTGGAGCCCATCCCCCTGGAGGAGCTGGGCCGCCCGCGCATCGACGTCACCCTGCGCATCTCCGGCTTCTTCCGGGACGCCTTCCCGCACGTCATCGGCCTCCTCGACGACGCCGTCCGGCTGGTCGCGGGCCTCGACGAGCCCGCCGAGTCCAACCACGTCCACGCCCACGCCCAGGCCGACCTCGCCGAGCACGGCGACGAACGCCGGGCCACCACCCGCATCTTCGGCTCCCGGCCCGGCACCTACGGCGCCGGCATCCTCCAGCTGATCGACTCGCGGGACTGGCGCACCGACGCCGACCTCGCCGAGGTCTACACGGTGTGGGGCGGGTACGCCTACGGCCGGGGGCTCGAGGGCCGCCCGGCGCGCGACGAGATGGAGACCGCGTACAAGCGGATCGCGGTGGCGGCGAAGAACACCGACACCCGCGAGCACGACATCGCCGACTCGGACGACTACTTCCAGTACCACGGCGGCATGGTCGCGACCGTCCGCGCGCTGCGCGGCACCGCCCCCGAGGCGTACATCGGCGACTCGACCCGCCCGGAGACCGTCCGCACCCGGACCCTGGTGGAGGAGACCTCCCGGGTCTTCCGCGCCCGGGTGGTCAACCCGCGCTGGATCGAGGCGATGCGCCGCCACGGCTACAAGGGCGCCTTCGAGCTGGCCGCGACCGTCGACTACCTCTTCGGCTACGACGCCACGACCGGCGTCGTCGCCGACTGGATGTACGACAGGCTCACCCAGGAGTACGTCCTCGACGAGACGAACCAGGCCTTCCTGAAGGAGGCCAACCCCTGGGCCCTGCACGGCATCGCGGAACGCCTCCTGGAGGCCGAGTCGCGCGGCATGTGGGAGAAGCCGGACCCGGAGACCCTGGCCGCCCTGCGCCAGGTGTTCCTGGAGACGGAGGGCGACCTCGAAGGAACCGAGGGCGAGGACTAGATCCTGGCCAGGGCCCGGGCCGGGGCCAGTTCGAGGCGCCGGCCCGCGAAGCCCCGCCGGAGCCTGCGGTCGTGACTGACGATCACCAGCGTGCCCCGGTAGCCGGCGAGCGCGGCCTCGATCTCCTCCACGAGACCCGGGGCCAGGTGGTTGGTCGGCTCGTCGAGGAGGATCAGGTCCGCCGGCGCCGTCACGAGCCGGGCCAGCTCCAGCTTGCGGCGCTGGCCCACCGACAGCAGGCGCACCGGGGTGCTCAGGTCCCGTGCGGCGAAGAGCCCCAGGGAGAGCAGCTCGTCCTCGCGGCCCTCGCCGAAGGCCTCGCCGACCGTACGGGGGTCGGTGGGCGACGCCGTGTCCTGCCGGAGCAGCCCGGTCCGGCGCGGCGCCCGCACGGTGCCCGCGTCCGGGGCGAGTTCACCCGCCAGGACCCTGAGGAGGGTCGTCTTCCCCGCGCCGTTGGGCCCGGTGACGAGCAGCCGCTCGCCCGGCTCCAGGCGCAGGGTGACCGGCGCGAGGCGCCCCTCGACCCCGGCCCCGGTCAGCTCCACGGCCGCGCCCTCGCCCGCCTCCGCCAGGTCCGCGCGGAAGCGCAGCGGCTCGGGCGGCGGCGGCACCGGGTGCTCGGTGAGCCGGGCCAGCCGCTCGCGCGCGGCGCGGATCCTGCTCATCGCCCCGTGCGCCCGTGACCGGGCCCGGAAGGCACCGGCGCCGCTGAAGGCGGCGGGGGCCTTGCGCGGGATGGCCGAGAAGCGGTCGATGTTGCTGTCCGCGAGGGTCCGGTGGCGGGCCAGCTCGTCCTTCCACTCCTCGTGCTCCCTGACCCGGCGGGCCCGCTCGGCGGCGCGCCCGGCGAGGTAGCCGGCGTAGCCGTCGCCGTAGCGGCGCAGTGTGTGCCGGTCCTCGTCGACCTCCAGGACGGAGGTGGCGACCCGGTCGAGGAAGACGCGGTCGTGGGAGACGGCCACGACGGTGCCCCGGTGGCCGCGGAGCCGCTCCTCCAGCCAGGCCACGGCCTCGTCGTCGAGGTCGTTGGTCGGCTCGTCGAGCAGCAGCAGTTCGGGGTCGGCGGCGAGGACTCCGGCCAGCGCGAGCCGGGCCCGCTGCCCGCCGGAGAGCGTGCCCAGCGGCCGGCCCCGGTCGAGCGGCGCGGTCTCGCCGAGCCGGCGGAGCACGGTCGCCACGCGGCGCTCGGCCCCGGCGCCGCCGCGCGCCTCGTGGGCCGCGAGCAGGGCGGCGTACCGGTCGAGGCCGGCCGGGGTGAGGGCGGCCTCCGCCTCCCGGATCTCCCGCTCCAGCTCCCGGATCTCCGCCAGCGCGTGGTCGACGGCGTCGCCGACGGTCGCGGTCGCGGGGAGGTCGAGGGTCTGGGCGAGATGACCGAGGCCGCCGGGGGCGTCGACGGCCACGGTGCCGTTGTCGGCGCTCTCCAGGCCGGCGAGGAGCCGGAGCAGGGTGGACTTCCCGGAGCCGTTGTCACCGACGACGCCGAGGCGCTCGCCGGGACGGACGGTGAGGGAGACGCGGTCGAGGACGGTCCGGTGGTGGACGTACCGGTCGTCGTGGCGCTTGGTGACCTCGGTGAGTTGTGCACGGAACAAGGGCGGTCTCCTGACCGTGGGGGACGTCGGCACGATCGGCGAGACGTTCCGTCTCGCGCTCTCGATGGTCCGACCGTACGGCACGGCGGGCGATTTGACAAGACGGATCGTCTCGTCTCGTTGTGAGGATGGATGGGTGGGGTGGGTGGGAGGCTCGGAGCGAGAGGGCGCAACGCCGCGCCCGCCGACCCCGACGCCCCTTCCTCCGGGGCTACTTCTCGCCGGCCGTCGCCTTGCCCGCCGCCTGCACGGCGGCGGACGCGTCCACGTTGCCGAGGCCGAGCTTCAGGTCGTTCGCCGGGTTGACGGCGGTGTCGCGGATCGTCCGCATGATCTCGGCCGGGCTCAGGCCCTGCTGGTGCAGGAGGGCGGCGACGGCGGAGACGTACGGCGAGGCCATCGAGGTGCCGGAGAGCTTCCCGTACCCCGTGGTGTTCTTCAGGGTCTCCTTCGCCGTGTAGGTCGGCAGGGTGGAGAGGATGTCCACGCCGGGCGCCGCCACCGCGTCGCGCGCGCCGAAGTTGGTGAATCCGGCCGGCTGCCCGTTCCGGTCGGCGGCGTTGACGACGAGGACCGGGGTGTCCACCTCGTAGGGCTGGAGCAGGGTCGAGTCGTTGCCGGCCGCGGCGACCACGACCGCCCCCTTGCCGTTGGCCACCGAGATCGCGTCGTTGAGCACGCCGCCCTTGAGCAGCCGGGCCATCAGGCCGGACTCCCCGAGGGAGAGGTTGATGACGTCGGCGCCGTTCTGCGCGGCCCAGACGATTCCCTTGGTGATGTTCGCGTCGCTGCCGCTGCCGTCGGCGCCCAGCACCCGTACCGGCATGATCCTGGCGCCGCGCGCGCCGCCCGCGATCCCCACGCCGTTGTCGGTGTGGGCGGCGGCGATGCCGGCGACATGGGTGCCATGCCCGTTGAGGTCCTTCGGGTCGTCGTCGCCGTCCACGAAGTCGTAGCCGTCCACGAGCCGGCCCTTGAGGTCCGGATGGCCGGGGTCCACACCGGAGTCGACGACGGCGATGACCGTGTCCTCGCCCTTCGCCGTGCCCCAGGCGTCGGGCAGCTTCAGCGCGTCGATGGCCCACTGCTGGCCCCGCAGGGGGTCGGGCTCGTCGTCGCTGCCGCAGCCGGTGGCGAGCGCGGCGGTGAGGGTGGTGAGGGCGGCGAGGGCGGCGGCGGACCGACGGCGCATGAAGACTCCCCAATCGACGGCATACGTCAGCAGTTGTGTTCGTGTCTAGGTATTTGTCACTAATTTGCCCCATTCAACAACCGGCCGTTCGGGTCCGCATCCGGGGCGGGCCGCGCCCGAGGGCTGTCGACTGAGCGCATTGTTCTAGTAGAGTGCAAACAAGGGAGGTTTTCATGACCACTGCTCCGTCCGCCGCCGCACTCCGCGTACCGGCCAGGCTCCGCGCGCTCGCCGCGCTCCCGTTCCTGCTCGCCGTCGCCGCCTACCTGCTGCTCCACACCGTCTGGTCCGACCGGCTGCCCGACCCGCTCGCCACCCACTTCTCCACCGGAGGACAGGCCGACGGCTACACCGGCCGGACCGCCTTCGCCCTCGTCGGTACGGCGCTGCTGCTCCTCCTCGGCGCCGGCTGGGCCGTCTTCGCCCAGCGGAACGCCCTGTGGGGCGCCTGGCTGACCGCCGGTCTGCTCGGCACGCTGCTCTGCCTCGTCGTCGGCGACAACCTCGACGCGGCCGACCCCGCCCGGGTCGTCTCGCCGCTCTCCCACCTCGCCGTCGCGGCCGGCGCCGGAGCCGTCCTCGCCCTCGCGGGACACGCCCTCTCCCGGCTCGTCCCCGAGGAGGAGTCCGCCGGTCCCGGCCGCCCCGACCCGGAGGCGCCCCGGCTCGACCTCGGCGCCGGCGAGGTGGCCGGCTGGTCCCGCGCCACCGCCTCCGCCCCGCTCACCGCGCTCGGCCTGCTCCTCGTCGGCGGCGGCGCCGTCGCCGCGCTCCTCGGCCCCTGGCCGCTGCTCCTGCTCGGCGTCCTCATCGGCCTCCCCGGCCTGGCCCTCGCCCGCGTCCGGGTCAACGTCGACCGGCACGGCCTCACCGTCCGCTCGACGCTCGCCCCCCGCCCCCGCGTCCACCTGCCGCTCGCCGACATCACCGCAGCCGACACCCGCGAGGTCGCCGCCCTCCGCGAGTTCGGCGGCTGGGGCTACCGGGTCCGCGCCCACCGCACCGGAGTGATCCTCCGCTCCGGCGAGGCCCTCGTGGTCCGGCGGGGGAACGGCCGCGAGTTCGCCGTCACCGTGCCCGACGCCCGGACCGCCGCCGCCCTCCTCAACACCCTCGTCGAACGCCGTGGAAGGCTCTGACCGTGCTCTTCCGTGTCGACCCCGCCTCCTCCGTCCCGCTCGGCGACCAGATCGCCGCCTGCGTCCGGGGCGCCCTCGCCGACGGCACCGCCGTGCCCGGCGAGCGGCTCCCGGCCGCCCGGGAACTCGCCGACTCCCTCGGCGTCAACGTCCACACCGTCCTCCGCGGCTACCAGCGGCTCCGCGAGGAGGGCCTCATCGAACTCCGGCGCGGCCGCGGCGCCCTCATCGTCCCCGGCGCCACCGCCCCCGACCGCGCCCGCCTCCTCACCCGGCTCCGCGAGGCCGCCGCAGAGGCCCGCGAACTGGGCCTCACCGAGGAGGAGTTCCTGGACCTGGCCCGCGCGGGACTCCGCTAGGGCCGTCCCCTCCGGATCCTTCCGGGCTCCCCGGCTGCTCCAGGACGCGGACCGCGGGACTCCGCCAGGCCGTCCCCTCCGGCTCCGTCCGGGCTCACCCGCTACTCCAGGACGCGGACCGCGGGACTCCGCCAGGCCGCCCCTTCCGGATCCTTCCGGGCTCCTCCGTCACTCCAGGACGCGGACCGGCGCACCCGCCAGGTACGCCTCCACGTCCTCGACCGCCTGCCCGAAGTAGCGGGCGTAGTTCGCCTCGGAGACGTACCCGAGGTGGGGGAGGGCGAGCACATGGGGGAGGGTACGCAGCGGGTCGCCGGCCGGCAGCGGCTCGGTCTCGTACACGTCGAGCCCCGCCCCGGCGATCCAGCGCTCGCGCAGCGCCCGCAGCAGCGCCGTACCGTCGACGAGCCCCGCCCGTGAGGTGTTCACCAGATACGCGCCCGGACGCATCGCCCGCAGCTCCGGCTCGCCGACGATGGCGCGGGTGCGGTCGGAGAGCACCAGGTGCAGCGAGACGACGTCGCTCCCGGCGAACAGCTCGGCCTTGTCCTTCGCCAGCCGGACGCCCCCGCCGTGCGCGGCGACCCGCTCCTCCGTCAGGTTCGGGCTCCAGGCGAGGACGTCCATGCCGAAGGCGCGGCCGACGGCGGCGACCCGGGCACCGATCTTCCCCAGGCCCAGCAGGCCCAGGGTGCGGCCGGCCAGGTCGCCGCCGACCGTCGACTGCCAGGGGCCGCCCTCGCGCACCGCCCGCGCCTCGGTCGTGACATGCCGGACGAGCCCCAGGATCAGCGCCCAGGTGAGCTCCGCGGGCGGCTCGGAGCCGCTGGCCGTGCCGCAGACGGTGATCCCGCGCTCCCGGCAGGCCGCCAGGTCGATCGAGGCGTTCCGCATCCCCGAGGTGACGACCAGCCGCAGCCGGGGGAGCCGGTCGAGCAGGGCGGCGCCGAGCGGCGTCCGCTCCCGCATGACCACCAGGATCTCGCAGTCGCCGACGGCGGCGACGAGCGCGTCCGGGTCCGTCAGGTGCTCGCGCAGCACCCGCACCTCCACCCGCCCGTGCAGCGGACTCCAGTCGGCGGACGCCAGGGCGGCGCCCTGGTAGTCGTCGAGCACGGCACAGCGCGGCAGCCGGTCGGGTGCAGGGGCAGGGGTCGGCGTCATACGGGCATGATCGCCCACCGTGATCGGGTACGACGACCCCCGGGAACAGCGTGACGCCCTCGCACGACGACCCGGGGGATCACCTGTCCGGACCCGCCCGGCGCGCGGACCCCCCGCCCCGCCCCCACATTGGCCCCATGGGAGCACCAGCCGGCGGGACCGACGACGAACTGACCGCTTTGCGGGCCCGGGTGGCGGCGCTGGAGGCGACGTCCGCCGGAGCCCCGCCCCGGCGGGAGCACCACCGCCTCCGCTCCTTCTTCTCCGGGCTCCTCGTGGTCCTCGGCTGTGTGCTCGTGCCGCTCGGCCTGGTCGCCGCCTGGACCGCGGACCTCCTCGGCGACACCGACCGGTACGTGCAGACGGTGACCCCGCTCGCCTCCGACCCGGACGTACAGGCGGCGGTCGCGAACCGGGTGACCGGCGCCGTGATGGAGCACATCGACCTCCCGGCGCTCCTCGAAGGCGTGGCCCCCGACGAGCGGCCGCTGGTCGAGAAGGCGCTCGGGAAGCTCGGCGGCTCGCTGGAGAGCGCGCTCTCCAGCTTCGTCCACGACCGGGCGCAGGACGTCGTCGCCTCCCCGGCCTTCGAGACGATCTGGACCGACGCCAACCGGGCCATCCACACCTCCCTCGACCGGGCCCTGACCGGCGACGAGGACGGGGCGGTGAAGATCGAGACGGACAGCGTGACGATCGACCTGGCGCCGGTCATCGAGCGGGTGAAGGAACGTCTCGTCGACGGCGGTCTCACGGTCGCCTCCAACATCCCCGAGATCCACACCGACTTCACGGTCCTGCGCTCCGACGACATCGGGAAGGCGAAGACCGGTTTCGCGCTGCTCCAGTCGCTGGGCCTGTGGCTGCCGGTGATCGCGGTGCTGTGCGTGGCCGGCGGCGTCCTGCTGGCCGTGCGCAGACGGCGGGCGCTGGTCGCCGCGGCCCTGGGCTTCGCGCTGGCGGCCCTCGTCCTCGGGATCGCCCTCACCGTCTTCCGTACCGTCTACCTCAACGCCCTGCCCGCCTCGGTCTCCCCGGCGGCGGCCGGCTCGGTCTACGACACCCTCGTGCGCTTCCTGCGCACCTCGGTCCGGGTCTGCGCGGTCCTCGGCGTCCTCGTCGCGCTGGCCGCCTGGCTGTCCGGGCCGAGCCGCCCGGCCGTCCTCGTCCGCGGACTGTGGCACTCGGGCATCGCCGCCACCCGCTCGACGGCGGACCGCGCGGGGATGCGACTGGGCCCGGTCGGCGGCTTCGTCCGCCGCTTCCGCACCTGGATCGTGTGGATCCTGGTGGCGGGCGCCGCGCTCGCCTTCGTCCTGTGGCCGCACCCGACCGGCTGGGTCGTGGTCGGCCTGGCCCTGGCCCTTCTCTTCGCCCTGGCGGTGACGGACTTCCTGGGGGAGGGCGAGGGGGAACCGGGCACGGACGGGAGGACCGGCGCGGGCGGCGACGCCGGTGGGGACCCGGGCGGGGGAGCGGGGATCGGCGGGGACGCCGGCGGGGGAGCGGGGACCGGCGCGGAGGGCAAGGTCTAGGGGAGCCGCGCGGCGAGGCCGTCGAGGAGCGCCGAGAGCCCGAACGCGAAGGTGTCGTCGGGCGCCTCGGCGTACGCGGCGGCGGCCGTGTCCATGGCCTCGACGCGGCTCATGAGGCGGGGGAGTCCGGCGGCGGCCGCGGCGGCCTCCTTCATCGTCGCGGCGAAGACCTCCTCGGGGTCGCGGCCCTCCCGCTGGATCCGGCGGGTGAGGACGGCGGTGGCGGAGGCGCCGGAGGCGTTGCCGAGGACGTACGTGAACACGGCGGCGGCGGCCCGGTCGGCCGCGCCGCCGGTGAAGCCCGCCGCCTCGTAGACGGCGAGGCTGTGGTCGTCGTGCCGGGCCTTGGCCTCGCCGTGGAAGAGGTACGTGCTGAGGGCCTGCACGAGCCACGGGTGGCGGGTGAGGACGGCGTGCAGGTCGTCGGCCATCGCGGTGGCGGCGGTGCGCCAGTCGACGGCGGCGAGGTCGGGCAGCCGGATCTCGGCCCAGACGCGGTCGCCGGCGAGGGCGACCAGGTCGTCCTTGTTCTTGACGTGCCAGTAGACGGCGGTGGCGGCGGAGTTCAGGCGCTGCCCGAGGGCGCGCATGTTGAGTCCTTCCAGACCGTCCTCGTCGAGGAGTTCGACGGCGGTGGTGACGATCTGGTCGCGGGTGAGGGCGGGGCGGGGCATGGGGTCACGATAGGTCACCCGGAAGGGACCTGCACTTAGTTCAAACGGTGCGGCGCCGAGTCCGCACAAGGGCTTGCACTTAGTTCAAGTCCGCCTCTATGGTTCCGGTGTCACCACTTGAACTAAGTGCAAGCGGTCCTGGACCAGAGAACGAGGACACCCTGTGAACACGCCCGCCGTCATCGCCGCCGTCGCCCAGATCGCCGTCGCCCTCGCCTTCCTGAGCATCCCCCTCCTGCGCCACCGCTTCGGCCCCGCCGCCAAGGCCGCCGCCGTCACCGAACTGAGGCGGCAGGGCGTCCGCCCCGAGGTCCTGGACGAGAACGGCCTCCGCTTCGACGCGAGCGGCCACGAGTGGTGGGCCCCCGGGTCCTTCGCCGCCGTCAACCTCGCCGTCGCCGCGCTCCACCTGACGGGCAACTCCTGGGGCACCACGCTGACCTGGGTCTTCTCCTCGATCGCCTTCCTCGCGAACCTCGCGATCCTGCACAGCCAGCTCGGCGCCGCGAAGTCCGTCACCGCCGCGTTCCGCCGCAAGGGCGACCCCGGGCTGGTCCGGATCGACGTCCCCGCCTTCCTCAAGGCCGCCGAGGGCGCCTTCCCGGCCTGGACCCGCACGCTGCAGAACGTGCGGCACGCGTTCGTCTTCGCCGGATCCGCTCTCGCCGTCACAGCGGTCACTCTGGTCTGACCGCCGCCTGCCACCGCCGCCCTCCACCGCCGCCCTCCAGTGCTGCCCGCACGCCCCGGCCGGCCCTCCGCCGGCCCTCGGTCAGCCTTCCACCGGCCCTCGGTCAGCCCCTCGCCCAGCCCTCGGTCGGCCTTCGCCCAGCCCTCGGCCGGTCCTCGGTCAGGATTCGAGAAGCGGCCCCGTACCCCGCCAACTACCGTGATCCGCATGGACATCACCATCCACACCACCGTCCTCCCGCACGAGGACCCCGACGCCTCCCTCGCCTTCTTCCGCGACGTCCTCGGCTTCGAGGTCCGCGGCGACGTCGGCCAGGGCAGGATGCGCTGGATCACCGTCGGCCCCGCCGGACAGCCCGGCACCTCGATCCTCCTCGCACCGCCGGCCGTCGACCCGGGCATCACCGAGGACGAGCGTCGCACCATCACCGAGATGATGGCCAAGGGCACGTACGGCTGGATCCTCCTCGCCACTCCCGACCTCGACGCCGTCTTCGAGAAGGTCTCCGCCGGCGGCACCGAGGTCGTCCAGGAACCGACCCGCCAGCCCTACGGCGTCCGTGACTGCGCCTTCCGGGACCCGGCCGGCAACCTGATCCGCGTCCAGGAACTCGGCTGAACCCCAGGGGGGACCGACATGTGCCAGCCGGCCTGGGCCGCGGCCCGTACCGAGGCGGTACGCCTCCGGGCGCTGAAGGACCTGCGCAGGGTCCGCGACCGCATCGACCGCGAGTACACCCGCCCGCTCGACGTACCGGCCCTGGCCAGGGCGGCGGGCCTCACCGCGGAGACCCTGCACCGCACGTTCACCCGGGCGTACGGCACCACTCCGCACGCCTTCGTCACCACGCTCCGCGCCACCCGGGGGAGAACCGCATGACCACCGCGTCCACATCCACATCCACGTCTGCGTCCACATCCACGTCTGCGTCCACGTCCGCGTCCGCACCGGGGGCCGGGGGTCCGGGGCCGAGGACCCGCGAGGAACGGCTGAAGGACACCCTGGCCCGCCTAAAAACGGACGTGGACCTGTGGGTCGCCACCCGGGGCCATCTGATCCCGCTCTCCTTCCTCTGGGACGGCGCCCGCGTCCTCGTCTCCACCCCGCGCGCCTCCCGCACCGCCCGCAACCTGCTCGCCGACGCGAGCGTCCGGCTCGCCCTCGGCCCGACCCGCGACGTCGTGATGATCGACGGCACCGCCGAGCCCGTGGACCTCGCCGACCTCCCCGCCGGCACCGGCGACGCCTTCGCCGCGAAGACCGGTTTCGATCCGCGCGAACTGGCCCGGCCGTACCAGTACTTCCTGATCACGCCCCGTCGCGTGCACGCCTGGCGCGAGGCCGACGAACTCGACGGCCGCACCCTGATGCGCGACGGAGCCTGGCTCGCCTGAGCCGCCCGTCCGGTCAGTTTCGGAGAAGCACCGGGAAGGCGCCGAACCTAGCCTGGGAACAGCACCGGGAAGACCGGCGAGGACGCGCCGGGAACGCCCACGACGAGGGGAAGAGCGACCGCCATGGCGACCAGGACCACCAGGACCACCAAGACCACCAGGGCCACCGACAGCACCGCGACCGCCGAGCCCGCCAAGTCCTACGACGGCTTCACCGAGGACGAGCGGGAGGCGATGAAGGAGCGCGCGAAGGAGCTGAAGGCCGGCAAGGCCCGCGCCTCCCGCGCCAAGGCGGCCGACGGCGAGGCCGACCTCCTCGCCAAGGTCGCCGAGATGCCCGACGAGGACCGCGTCCTGGCCGAGGGCGTCCACGCCCTGGTCAAGAAGGTCGCCCCGGACCTCACGGCCAAGACCTGGTACGGCATGCCCGCCTACGCCAGGGACGGCAAGATCGTCCTCTTCTTCCAGAGCGCCGCCAAGTTCAAGGCCCGCTACGCCACCCTCGGCTTCAACGACGCCGCCACCCTTGACGACGGCGACATGTGGCCCACCTCCTTCGCGCTCACCGCGCTGACCCCCGCCGTCGAGTCCCGCATCGAGGCCCTCATCGGGAAGGCCACCGCCTGAGGCCCGGTCCGAGGCACCCACCGCGCACGGGGGAGCCTCACATCGCCCGCATCCCCGCGCGGTGGTCCGCGTACCGAGGGGACCAGCCCAGTTCGCGGGTGGCCTTCGCGTGCGAGACGCGCAGGCGGGTGTCGAGCATGAGGGCGCCGAGGTAGGGGACGGCGAGCCGCAGCAGTCCGCCCGGCAGGCGGAGGCGGGAGCCGCGGGCGGCGGCCAGCTCGCCCCAGGTCGACGGCCGGTCGTCGACGATGTTGTACGCCTCGCCCGCCCGGCCCCGCTCCAGCGCCGCGACCGTCGCCTCGGCCGCGTCCTCGACATGGACCCACGACATCGTCCCGCCGCCGTTCATCGGGACGGGGAAGGGACGGCTGCCGGGCGTCGGGTCGAACCACGTGCCGGGACCGTAGAAGACGCCGTACCGCAGCGCCGTACCCGCCACGTGGTCCGCGGCGAACAGCCGGCCCTCCGCCTCGACCAGGCCCGTGATCACGTGGTCCGCGACGGTGCCGCTCCGGACGCCGAAGGGGTCCTCCTCGGTGACCGGCCGCTCGCCGCGGTCGCGGTACCCGTACCCCAGGACGAGGGACTGCGTGACGAACCGGGCCGCGCCGAGCACCCCCGCGGCCTCCAGCAGGTGCGCCGTGCCGCGCTCCCGCAGCACGTTGCTGGGGTCGTCCGCGGTGAGCCTCAGCTTCGGCGCCTTGAGCGCGGTCAGCTGGTGGACCACCGCGTCGGCGGACATCCCGTCGAGCGCCCGCAGCAGGCCCTCGCGGTCGAGGGCGTCCGCCCGCACGGGCGACGCGCCCAGCGCGCGTACCGCCTCCGCCGAACCGTCCGAACGGGCCAGGGCCAGCACCTCGTGCCCGTCCCGGACCAGAGCCCGGGTCAACGGCCGGCCGATGGCGCCGGTGGCACCGGCGAGCAGGATCCTCATGGTCCACAACCTCCAGATGGCTTTACCAGGAAGGTTGCCGAGCCCCCCGTTCCGTGACACCCCGACCCCCGCGAAGCGCGGTGATCCCCGTCACAGCGGGTGTGGGGCGGGGAGTGCGTCGTCGTACAGCCGGAACAGCCGCGGCCGTCCGGGACCCTGACCGCCCCCGTGCGCGTCCCCGCCCCCGCCTCCGTTCCGGTACTCGCCCCCGTCCCCCCTGTCCCGCCCGTCCCCGCCGTCCCCGAGGGCTTCCCAGCACTCCGCGGCCAAGGCGCGTGCGCGGCTGCCGGGCCAGGGGTGCGGGAGCAGTTCGGGGGGCAGCAGGGGGTCGGGTTCCATGGCGGTGGTGAAGGCCGCCGCCAGCTCGATCGCGTACGTGAGGCGCTCGGTGTCCGTGGTCCGGTCCGCCCCGGCCAGGCGGGCGAGGCGGGTCGAGGCGAGCGCGGCGAGGGCCTCGTGACGGTCCGCCACCTGCTGGAGCGGCCAGAGCAGGGCGGCCAGCCGGGCCGGGTCCGTCTCGTCCCCGACCCGCAGGTCGCGGCTGGTGAAGCGGGTGAGGGAGGCCAGGACGCCCA
Source organism: Streptomyces sp. NPDC014861 (assembly GCF_043081625.1). Taxonomy (NCBI): domain Bacteria; kingdom Bacillati; phylum Actinomycetota; class Actinomycetes; order Kitasatosporales; family Streptomycetaceae; genus Streptomyces; species Streptomyces sp. NPDC014861. The sequence goes on along the minus strand of NZ_JBIBWV010000012.1, from coordinate 163,030 downwards.
GCCGGCCGGCGTGGGCCTCGACGATCCCGCCGATGGCGTTGGCGCTGACGTAGAGCCCGCCCTGGAGAGGGGCCGCGCCGAGGTGCAGGAGGGTGTCGCGCAGGGTGTCGCGGGCCTGCCGCGCGGTCTCGGGGATGGCGAAGGCGAACAGGTGCCAGGTCCCGTCCCAGGGGGCCAGTCCCTGGTCCTGCCGGTAGGCGTGGCGGACGTACTCCACGTCCGGTGCGATCGCGCCGGTCGCGTCGGCGGTGGCGTGCAGCACCGCCTTGCGCCCCCGCCCGTCCTGGGTGAACCGGCCCTCGGCGACGAGCCGTTTCAGGCAGAGCCGGACCTGCTGGTCGGTCATTCCGAGGGCTTCGGCGACGGAGTACAGCTCACCGGCGTCGACGGTGCCGTCCTCGCGGACGAGGGCGAGGACCAGGGTCCGGGTGCCGATCTCCGGGGTGGCGGGCTCCGCCGCGCGGGCGTCCGTCGGTCTGCTGGTCATCGCTGTGGCTCCGAGGTCTCGTCGGGCGGGCCGGGCAGGTGGTCCGGGACGGTGCGACGCATCGTGGTGACGGCGCCGAAGCCCATCAGGTCCCGGAGGTACGGCGTCCGTTCGGTGTGTACGGCGGTGAAGCCGTGGCGTTCGTACAGGGCGCGGGCGCGCGGGTTGACGTCGATGACGTCCAGGCGGATCCGCGTGCCGCCGAGCTCGGCGGCGACGGCGGCGATCTCCGTCAGCAGCAGGCTCCCGATGCCCGTGCCGCGGCGGGCGGGGTCGACGGCGATGCCGTCCATGACGAGTTCCCCCGGCCTGGGGGTGCGTTCGAGCAGCGCCAGCAGGGCGAGCCGCGGCAGACCGCGGAGCGGCCCGTAGGCGGCGAGCACGTCGCGCGCGCCGCCGCCGGTGAGGCCCCGCGTCCCGAGCCGGTAGCCGGCCACGCCCACGACGTGTTCGCCGCCGGGGGCGAGCGCGACGACCGCGCGGTCGTGGTGGAGGTGGCGGGCGAGGAAGGCGCGCCCCCGCTCGTCCGGCCCCAGGGCGGCCCCGAGCTTGCGGCCGAAGGCCTCCCAGTACAGCTCGGCCACACGCTCCTCGGCGCCGGGGGGTACGCCGCGCCTGATGACGGTTGCCGCGTCCATGGCTCCTCCTCCGTGTTTCCGTCCCGCCCTCGCATTCTACGGACGAACTCGCTACGGTCGAAAGAGAAACGAGCGTTTTGATTTCGTTAGTTTTACAGTTCGTCCGTTCCCGTTCCTGGAGGGGCAGATGTCGACGAGACCTCGATGCGGGACCTCGACCCGCCGCCGTCGGGTGGCGCGGACCGTGCTCACGACCCTGGTGGCGCTCGCGCTGGTCGCGGCCGGCCTCGGCGGGGTGGTGGTCTGGCAGAACACCTACGACCTGCGGGAGGAGACGGTGACCGTGCGGCACGGCGGGCGGACCCTGCACGGTGTGCTGGCCCTGCCCGAGGAGGGCGAGGGGCCCTTCCCCCTGGTGGTGTTCGTCCACGGGGACGGCCCGGTCGACGCCACGCACGACGGGTTCTACCGGCCGATGTGGGAGTCCTTCGCGCGGGCCGGGTACGCCTCGCTCTCCTGGAGCAAACCGGGCGTGGCCGGCGCGCCGGGCGACTGGCTCGACCAGACCATGGAGGACCGCGCGCGCGAGGCCGTCGACGCGATCGCCTGGGCCCGGCAGCGACCGGACGTCGACGCCGACCGGATCGGCCTGTGGGGCGCCAGCCAGGCGGGCTGGGTGCTGCCCGGGATCGCCGCGAGGGACGGCCGGATCCGCTTCGCCGTCGCCGTCTCGCCCGCCGTCAACTGGCACCGGCAGGGCCGCTACCACCTCCTCGCCGAACTGCGCCGGGACGGCGCGTCGGAAGCCGAGGTCGCCGCGGCCCTGCGCCGCCGCGAGACCGGTCTCGAACTGCTCGGCAGGGGCGCCGCGTACGACGAGTACGTGCGGGCCGTCGGCGACCCGCAGGACATGACGGCCGCCCGCTGGCGGTTCGTCTCCAGGAACCACACCGCCGACGCGACCGCCGGCCTGCCGGCCCTGCGCGGGATCCCCGTCCTGCTGGTGCTCGCCGGCCGCGACGTGCACGTGGACACCGCCGAGACCGAGTCCGCCTACCGCCGCCTGCTCCCCGCGCCCCACCTGCGCGTCGCCCACTACCCCGACGCCACCCACGCCCTGCTCAGGCACGAGGTCGAGACGGACCCTCTGCGCCTCACCCTGACCGCCCTGTGCGCGCCGCGCTCCCTGTTCGCCGCCGGCTTCCTGTCCGACCAGCGGCGGTTCCTCGCCGACGTGGATACTTACGGATGAGAGCGCGTGACGGCCTCCCGCCGGCGTCCTCGAACGCCGCATCCGCGGATCCCCACCTCCACGACCGGGAGCACCCGTGACCGACAGCAAGAACATCAACAATCCCGTGGGCCAGGGCGGCGGTCAGCGCAAGAAGCAGTCCCGCGCCGAACGCCAGAACAACGGCCCCCACCGCAACCTCGACCGCCAGGGCGCCGCCGACCGCAAGGCGGAGCTGGTCCGCAAGATGCGCGAGAAGACCGGCACGGCCCCCGCCCCCGAGGGGGCGGACACCGGCACCACCCAGAACTGACGACGAAGGCCCTGGTCACCGACCAGGGCCTTCACTCACGAGCGGACGACGGGAACCGAACCCGCGCCACAAGCCGGGGACTCACCCGGCACCTGGCTGTGCGAGGGCTCCTGGCCTGCGGGAACGTTGGTTCACGGGGGGTGTCGTGGCGTTGTCCGGAGACCTCCGTCGTCCACGGTTCACCGCCCCTGCGGGCACGTCGGGGCGCGGCCCCGTCTCCCGGACGTCGTGTATGCGGCGGGGCTGTCCGGCTCCGGTACGCCGTGACCGGGCACGGCGGCCCTACAGTTTGCTCATCTTGGCGTACGGGCTCAGGATTCGCTGCTGCGTCGAGCCGAAATCCACGAGCGCCGCGATCTCGCCCTCGATGCCGATGACCCTGCCGAGGCCGTACACGTCGTGCGTGACCTGGTCGCCCACGGCGAACTGCCGGGGAGGCAGCGTGACCGGGGCCTTGAAGGGGCTGGTGGACAGATGGCGCTTCGGTGCACTGGACTTTGTCATTGCCGCCAGTATGCGCCCCCTGCGCAACCCTTCGCCCTGGCCGTTCATGTCCGCCGTGCGAGGCGGCCGAGGAGGGTCTTGATGAAAGCGCCAGATCCAGGCCGCTGACCAGCGGTTTCAGGCCTCGGCGGAATCGCCGGCAGGCCCCGCCTCAGTCCGAGGCCGGCGGCGGGGCCGATTCCGCGGCGCGGCGGTACTCGGCGTTGATGCGCTGGGCTTCCTCGAGCTGGTCCTCGAGGATGATGATGCGGCAGGCCGCTTCGATGGGGGTGCCCTGGTCGACGAGTTCCCGGGCACGTGCGGCGATGCGCAGCTGGTAGCGGGAGTAGCGGCGGTGGCCGCCCGCGGAGCGGAGCGGGGTGATGAGGCGGGCCTCGCCGATGGCCCGGAGGAAACCCTGGGTGGTGCCGAGCATTTCGGCCGCCCTGCCCATGGTGTAGGCGGGGTAGTCGTCGTCGTCGAGACGGTCGTACGAGTCATCTGCTGTCATTTGCACCTCTCAGGGAAACGCGTTGAGGGGCCCTGGTGCCGTACCGGCACCAGGGCCCCGAAGGAACTACTACACCACCTGCCGGCCCAGATACTGCGCGGGCCTTCTGTGTCCGCCGAACCGACCCGGTGACTGTCGGGTTCGCGGGGATCGCGGTTGCTCGACCGGAGACCACCTCACTGTCGCGATGTCCTGCGGTACCCGGGCTCAGGCGTACGCCCGGGCGATCCTGATGGCGTGGGTTCCTCCGTTCTTCCTCGGTGATCGAACTGTGCACTCACGGGTACCGCACCTGGCACGGCCACGGTCCCGCTCGTGGCGGCCCCTGATCACTGCGGGCCACCCGGTCCAGCCGTCAGTCCCGTCGCCGTCCTGCGAAAGCCCTGGCTCCGAAACTCCACCGCCGCACCGTCCTGCTCACTGCTACTGCCTGTACTGCCGGCCGGCAGTTCGTCTCTGCCAGGCCCTTGTTTCTCTCTGGGCTACGAGAGAAACCATAGCCAGGCTATGTCGCAATGTCTATCGCGGCCGACATAGATTTTTACGTGTCCGGCGAGCAGGTAATCGATCGCCAACGGCTCGGCCTCCCGTGAGGCCCCGTCCGGGCAGGACAGGGCAGGACCGGGCAGGACCGGGCAGGACTGGGCCAGGCAGGGCCCGGGCAGAGCAGGGCTGGGCGGGCGGCGGTCCGGTCAGGCTCTCGGGGCTCGCGAGGGCTCAGGCCGCCGCGTCGCCGGCGGAGCGCCGTCCGCCGGCGCGGCTCGCCGCCGAGGCGGGACCGCGCCGGCCGCGGGGGGCGGAGCCGCGTCGGCGCTGCTCGGCCGGCGGCGCGGTGATCGTCACGGGGATGCCGGAAGGGGTCCGGGCGCCCGTGATCCGGCGCAGCGCCTCCTCGCCGGAGCGGACCTGGGTGGTCGTGGGCACGATGCCGGCGGCCGACATGAGGCGGGTCATGTCGCGGCGCTGGCCGGCGGTGACCAGGGTGACGACGCTGCCGGACTCGCCGGCCCGGGCGGTCCGGCCGCCGCGGTGGAGGTAGTCCTTGTGATCGGTGGGCGGATCCACGTTGACGACGAGGTCGAGGTTGTCGACGTGGATGCCGCGCGCGGCGACGTTCGTGGCGACCAGGACGGTGACGTGCCCGGCCTTGAACCGGTCGAGGGTACGGGTGCGCTGCGGCTGTGACTTCCCGCCGTGCAGGGCGGCGGCCCGGACACCGCTGCGGAGGAGGTCCTCGGTGAGGCGGTCCACGGCGTGCTTGGTGTCCAGGAACATGATCACCCGGCCCTCGCGCGCCGCGATCTCGGTCGTCAGCCGCTGCTTGTCCGCGCCGTGCACGTGCAGGACGTGGTGCTCCATCGTGGTCACCGCGCCCTGCGAGGGGTCCACGGAGTGGACGACGGGGTCGACGAGGTAGCGGCGGACCAGGAGGTCGACGTTGCGGTCCAGGGTCGCGGAGAACAGCATGCGCTGGCCCTCGGGACGGACCTGGTTCAGGAGCGCGGTGACCTGGGGCATGAAGCCCATGTCGGCCATCTGGTCGGCCTCGTCGAGGACGGTGATCGCGACCTGGTTCAGCCGGCAGTCACCGCGCTCGATGAGGTCCTTGAGGCGGCCGGGGGTGGCCACGACGACTTCGACGCCGCTTCGCAGCGCGTTCGCCTGCCGGCCGATCCGCATTCCGCCGACGACGGTGGCCAGGCGCAGCTTCACGGCGCGGGCGTAGGGCGTGAGGGCGTCGCTGACCTGCTGGGCGAGTTCCCGGGTGGGGACGAGGATCAGCGCCAGCGGCTGACGGGGCTCGGCGAGCTGTCCGGCGGTGCGGGCCAGCAGGGCCAGGCCGAAGGCGAGGGTCTTGCCGGAGCCGGTCCGGCCGCGGCCCAGGACGTCGCGGCCCGCCAGGGAGTTCGGCAGGGTCGCGCCCTGGATGGGGAACGGGACGGACAGGCCCTGTGCGGTGAGCGCGTTCAGGAGGCGGCGGTCCAGGGCCAGTTCGGCGAAGGTCTCGACGGCGGGCAGCGCCGGAGTGATCGTCTTCGGCGGGGCGAACTCCCCCTGTACGGAGGCGGGACGCCTGCCTTGTCCGCCCGACCGGCTCGGGCGCGATCGGCTCGCGGCGGACGACCCGGCGCGACCGCCCCGGCCCGTTCCGGCGGAGAAGTCGTACGCGTGACCACCGTTGCGGCGGGTGCGGGAGGTGCGGCCGTCCGGGCGTGCGGGGTTCATTCAGAACCTTCCTGGAAACGGCGCGTTTCGAGGAATTCCGGCAGCGGGTGAACAGCCTCTGGAATGCCGGGGACGGCCGAAGGGGATGAGGAGGGGAGAGGGCCTCGACAAGGGGTGATCGGCGACAGCTCATCGGTCGCGGAATTGATATCGGCGAGGCGAGCGAGGCCGAGAATCGAATAAAATGAAGAAAGCTGGGTCCCGCACCCCGAGGGATGCGGGACCCAGCTGCCTACTGTGCGTCGGCGTCAGGCGGGAACGATGTTCTCGGCCGTCGGGCCCTTCTGGCCCTGCGCGATGTCGAAGGAGACCTTCTGGCCCTCCTGGAGCTCGCGGAAGCCCTGCGTGGCGATGTTCGAGTAGTGGGCGAACACGTCAGGGCCGCCACCGTCCTGCTCGATGAAGCCGAAACCCTTTTCCGCGTTGAACCACTTCACGGTGCCGGCAGCCATGTCATTTCTCCTCTGGGCAAGTACGACGGAATCCGTACCGTACGGATTCCGTGTCGCCGCGATGATGCCCTGCCCGGAAGACGACCGGAAATACGAAGCGTTCCCGTGCGGCGCGCGGCCGACGGGATGCGCTTGAAATTTTTGGGTACCAAAACTGCAACTGGCTTCGACGGTAGCACGTCGCCGCGGCCTGGGTGATGCGAAAATTTCCCTCTCCGTGTCACCAGTAAAAAGTCTGTCCGCGATGGCCGCTGAAATCTCAGGCCGCGAACACAGGTATGCGTTTTCCCCGAATGCGTGTTCCGGGAACGGGGCGGCGCCGACGCCTGCGTGGAGACGATCGGCCTGCTCGCGATGACGGACCCGGATCGGATCTCCCCGACCGCCGAGATGCCGGGACGCCGGCGAACGGGGCTCAACCCGACGCGGTGCCGCGGCACTTGTGGCACCAGGGCGGTGCGGGGGCTCTGCGGGATCCGGATGACGAAGGCTCAGGCCGGCGGTCCGGTGCGGCTGGACGGGTGTAGTTCGGTACCCGGCTCCGGCGCCGTCCGCCGGGAGCGCCGCTCGGCCGGATTACATGGGCCTGCGCCTCGGCGCGGGGCGTGCCGGTGGCCTTCACGGGCCCGGACCCGACGACTGGAAGAGCACCATGGCAGAGCGCCATCCTCGCAACCGCACCGGCCGCACCCCGCTACGTCGCGGGCTCGCCGCCGCCGTGCTCGCGGTCGGCATGCTGACGGCTTCGACGGGACCCGGACACGGGACCGGCCCGGCCACGCCGGCGCCCGGCCCCCAGTTCACGCCGTTGACGGCGGCCGTGATGACCGAACCGGCGCCGTTCCGCGCCACGGACGGCAAGACGCACCTCTCGTACGAACTGCTCACCACGAACGCGCTGCCCAGCAGCGCACGGGTGCGGCTGGACCGGGTCGAGGTCCGGGACGCCCGCACGCACCGGGTGGTGGGCTCGCTGAGCGGGCAGGCGCTGGCCGATGCCGCCAACCCGGTGGGCGACCCCCTGCCGGGCGCGGACGGGTACACGCCGGCGCCCCCGGGACCGACGCCGACCGTCATCCCGGGCTCCCAGCAGTGGGTCGTCTGGCTCGACCTGGCCCTCGACCGCGATCAGCGGGTGCCCAAGGTCCTCGAGCACCACCTCTCGGGTGCCGTCCTCACCGCTTCCGGGGCCTCCCCGTTCGAGGAGACGGTCCAGATCACCCCGACCGACCGCACCGCGCCGCTGAACCTGGAGGCGCCGGTCCGCCCCGGCACCTGGTACTCCAGCGAGTCGTGCTGCGGCAACACCCACCACCGGCGCGGCTTCGCCCCGATCAACGGCCGCTTCCACGTACCGCAGCGCTTCGCGATCGACTGGTACCGGGTCGGCGAGCGGGGACAGACCTGGGAAGGCGACCCCACGCGGCTCACCAGCTACCTGAGCTACCGACAGCCGGTCGTCGCCGCGGCCGGCGGCAGGGTGGTGGAGGTCCAGGACGGGATCCCGGACCAGACGCCGCCCGTATCGCCGCCGGTCCCGCCGATCGAGCAGACCGTCGGCAACCACGTCACCCTGGAGGTCGCGCCGGGCCGCTATCTGCTCTACGGCCACCTGAAGCCCGGCTCGCTCAGGGTCCGGGAAGGCGACCACGTCGAACCCGGCCGGGTTCTCGGGCTGATCGGCAACAGCGGCAACTCGACGACGCCGCACCTGCACTTCCAGGTGATGACCACGCCCGAGTTCTTCCCGACCGACAGCCCCCCGTTCACCTTCCGGGAGTTCCGCGTCGTCGGACAGGTCGAACCCCGGATCTGGGACGACAACCTGGGCCTGCAGCCGACCGGCGTCCTCCCGATCACGCCCTCGCCGTACGACGGTCCTCACCATGCGCGGTATCCGCTCGACCGCGAGGTGCTGGAGTTCTGACCGCTCCCGTCCGGCCCCGGCGCCCGGAGAGCCCCGGACAACGACGAAGCCCCAGGTCGCTGACCTGGGGCTTCGTTCAAGAGCGGATGACGGGAATCGAACCCGCGCTATAAGCTTGGGAATCACCGCCGCTCAGACCGCCCATATGGCCTCTGAACTGGGGATATGGCTTGTGATCGGCTGTGCCGAGACGGTCCTGAGAACCCGTGGTGACCGCTGTTCACCGCGTTGATGGGCACGGCTGGGGCACGCGGCCGGCAGAGTAACGACTGGGCGGCTCCCGGTGGGAGCACGGGATCCGGTTGCCCCGGTACCCGACTCCCCTCGCCGCGAGGAACACCCCTCCGGCGACGTGAGTCAGGGGAGGAGGACCAGGCCCGTCACCGCCACGGCGCAGATCGCCACACCCGCGAGAATCACGCACACCAAGAAGCGGATGTGACGCTCGGTCCCCGCGCGCTCATGGCGCACCTCGGCGATCGTCCCCATCCAGACGTTCTTGGACGGGTGCGCCGTCCGCACCATCGAATATGTCTCGCCCACGACGTGCAGGGGGTTGCGGCCGGCGGACGAGTTGTGGCGGGCCCGGGAACCGTCCGCGGTCGTGTACTCGTAGACGACCTGCAGGTAGGTCTTGTAAGGCTTCCGCGAGAGCAGGGTCGCCGGGACCTCGACGCCGGTGTCCTCCAGCTCCTTCATGTCACGGAGGGCGGCCGTGTGGAGGCCGATGATCACCAGACCGCCGACGAGCGGCACCAGGCCCACGAAGACGAACAAGATGAGTACCTGGGCGACTGCGTTCACAGCGCAGACCGTATGCCAGTGGGGTACTCACCGGGAACCCCCGCCCCTCACGATCGCCCGCATGTCGATCACCTTCCCGTCCGTACCCGTCCTCCTGGGCGCTCAGGGAGCTGAACTCCGTGCCGAGTCGGCCGGGTTGCTGCTGCGCGGCCCTCGCGAGGAGGTCCGCATCCCTCTCGCCGCCGTCGCGCGCGTGCACGCGGACGGGCGGGCGGTCGTCGTCGAGCTGACGGCACCCGCCGGGACCGAGCCGACCCGGTACCGGATCGAGGGGGTGCCCCGCGCCTCGGCGACCGTCTTCGGGGAAGCAGTGAACGGGGCGCTGCCCGAACGTCCCGCTGACGAGGAACCGGTGGACGGTTCGACGCTCGTGACGGTCACGCACGAGGGGGCGGAGAACGCCGAGCGGGAGGCGCGAGAGGAACGGGAAGCGCGGGCACTCAGGGAGAGGCAAGCCGAGGAGGACGCGGAGCCGAGAACGCCGGCCGCTCTCGTCCTCACCGGAGTGATGGCCGCACTCGGACTCGGACTCGCCGCCCTCTCCGTGGGCGTTGTCATAGCCGGGGACCACGTGTCGCGCGCACTCGCGGTGCTCCTGGTCGGTGCCGGCACACTGCTGATGACCCGGGTGACGATCGAGGCGTCGTCGGCCCCGTGGAACATCTGGTACCTGCCCCGCTATGGCGTCACGGTCGAGACGGTGCCCACCCTCATCCGCGGCCGGGGCCACTACGGCTACTCCGCCCCCGACGGAAAGGTCCGCCGCGCGCCCCACGACGGACACGCGGCGCCGTACAACATCGCCTACCACCTCAAGCACCCCGCCCGCGTGGTCGTGTGCAGGGGCCTGGACGCGTACTTCTGCAAGCGGCTGTTCTGGTCGGCCGTTTCGGCGGCCTTCACGGCCCTCCTCGGCTGGGGCACCCTCACACTGGCCCTTCCCGCCTTCGCCTAGCCCCCCTCGCAGTCCCATCCGCAATGGGCGACAACGACGAAGCCCCAGGTCGTTGACCTGGGGCTTCGTAGAAGAGCGGATGACGGGAATCGAACCCGCGCTATAAGCTTGGGAATCACCCGGCACTTGGGCGGGTGAACAGCGCCTGACCTGCGAGAATGACCATCGGTGGCCTCGTGTCAGTCGACTCGGCGAAGCCCCTGGTGACCGCTGTTTACCGCCTCTACTGGCACGTTGTGGCACGGGCTTCCGTTCAGGGGCCGGTGGAGGCGTCGCGCTCCTCCCGTGGGTGTCGCCGAGCCTTCCAACGTCGGCGGGCCCAGTCGCCGGTTTCGCCGATGGCAGCCATCACGGCGGCGGACGCGGCGCTCGCCGCGACACCGGCCGGGGGGCCCGTCGCGTGTCCCAGGAGCCAGAAGGTCAGGGTGAGCACGGCCCACCAGGCGGTGAGCGATACGGCCGCACGTCGCGCGCGGCTGGTCCGAGGTGCTGTTGTGGGCATGGGGTCAGCAGCCCTCGCGCGGAGCCACGGCAGGGCGGCGCTGACGCGTACGGGTGGTGAGTCCCAGAACCAGGCACCCGGCGACGGCGAGTACGCCGCCGGCTGCTGTGCAGGCGAGCGTCATCTCGGGGGAGGCGCCCGCTATGCGGGGGAGCGCGTTGGCGGGGGCGGTGGCATAGATCAGCAGGAGGGACCAGCCTCGTGGTCGTACAGGAGCCAGTCGGTGGCGCAGCCGCTCAGGGACTCGGTTCGTCGCCATGGCCAGGCCCCATGGCAGCAGGCCCGGTCACAGGAGGAGCAGCACCGCCGCACCCCACAGCGCCGACAGTGCCACGAGTGGCGGTCCGGCCGGCATGCCCTGCCGTCCCGCCGGTGCCTCTTCCCGCGGCCGTAGTTCCGGGTGGAGCAGCAGCGCCCGCAGCTCCTCGGCGGTGCGCACCGCATGCGGCTCGCGGCCGAGGCGGCGCTCCAGCCATGCCCAGCCGGTGGGGGACAGCTCGACGGGGGAGTCCTCGGCCCGGCCGATCCGGATGCCGTCGCCGGAGTGGTGCACGGACGTGATCACGTTCCACGGGACCCGCCTTACGCGCCACGCCCCGGTCACCCACAGCCCGTCACGGTCGGCAGTGATCCGCCAGGTGAGCGCCGTCGCCATGGCCGTCACCAGCCACGGCAGACTCACGGCGAGCCACAGCCAGTGCCACGACGGTCTGTCCTCGAGCGCGGCCCAGATGCCGCCGCCCTGCACCAGCAGCAGGTTGAGACCCACGACGCGCGAGAAGCCGTGGGCCGTCCACGTGCGCGGGCCCGCCGAGGGCGTCATGCCGGCGGCGATCTCGTCGTAGGGCCGCTGCGGGTTCTCCCGCTCGTGGCGCCGCTGTCCGCGCTCCACCGGCCCAGGGCCGGCCGGCTTCACCGCGGTGACGCTGCACTGCACCGACACCTCGACGTCGTCTTCGTCGTCGAACGCGACGAAGACGACTTCGGCGCCGGCGTAGGGGACGCCGTACAGAACGGCCTCCCGCAGCGGCGGGGGAGGATCCTCGCCCTTGAGGATCTCCGTGATCTTGTCGAGTTCGAGGACGGCTGCGTCGCCGTCGTCCTCGAACTCCTTTTCTTCCTTTTCTTCATCGAAGGCGTACAGCGAATGGAAGTGCAGGATCGGCCGAAGGCCCTCCGGGTCGTCGGCCGCGAACACCCAGGTGCGGCCGTCGTCGTGACCCTCTCGCACCAGCACGTGCAGCACCGGCAGCGGTTCGCGCCGCAGCCGCTGCGCACGCCTCCGTCCGTCCACGCCGTTGGCGAGGAACGCCAGCCCTACGACGGACCCGGCCACCGCCAGCAGCTCCCAGCCGATGGCGTCGTACGGCTCCGCGACCAGCGCCGCCCAGTCGCCGTCCACGACGATGTCGGCCCGGCTGCCCACGGGGAAGTCCTCGGGGTAGGCCGTCTCGAAGCGATGGGTACGCCCGTCGGCCTCCACCTCGACGATGTTGTCGTCGTCCTGCTCCAGGGCCGTGACCCGTCCGGACAGGTGCGTGGCTCCCGCGGCCCGTTCCTCGTACGCGTCGACGACCTGCTGCACCTGCCGGCAGCCGAACCCGGCGACGCCCAGCAGCAGGGCGGCCAGGACGAAGGAGAGCCGGCCCCGGCGGAACGTCCGCGCGGCGGCGGGCAGCGGTTGTGCGACCGGCCCAGCCGCCTCCAGGGCCCGCGCCCGCTGCCACCCGGCGGCGGCCAGTCGATGGATGAGCCCGGCGGTGGTGAACGCGGCGGCCATCAGGAACGCGAACGCGGACGGTTCGCCGAGCGCCGACGTGAAGCCGCCTTCCACGGCGCACCCCGCCAGCACGGCCGCGAGCCCCGCGAGCGCGAGCCGCGGCTGCCGCCACACCCAATACAGGGTCAGCGGCAACGCGACGGCCGTCCCGAGGCCCGGCCAGTCGGTGCCGCACGGGTCGGCGGACGTGCAGGGGGCGACGGGAGCCTCCGCGATGTCCCACACCAGCGAGGTGACCAGCGCCAGCAGCGCCCACAGAGGGTGTGCCCACCGGGCGGGCGCGGCAGCGAGCCAACGCTCGGCGTTCGGAGTCCGCCACTCGGCGGTGCCGGGCGGTATGTGTTCGGCGGGCAACGGCACGGGAGGTCTGTTCACCCGCGCATTATGATCACGCGCGATGTGCCGGACGGCTGGCGGGACGGCGAGGCCGGACACGAGCCCGGGCGTCCGGCCTCCTGCCGCCTTCTCACAAGGCCGGGGCTGTGAACCATCGGCGTGCGTGATCGACGCCCAGAGCGTCAAGACCTCCACCAGCGTTCCGGCCTCGAGCCAGGGCATCGACGCCGGCATGAAGATCGTCAGCAGGATGCGGAGCATCGTCACCGACACGCTCGGACTCCTCCTCGCAGTACTGGTGACCGCGGCCAACGTGCAGGACTCCATCGCCGGCACCCACCTCCTGGACCAGGTCGCCGCCGAACACCCGGACATCCGCAAGGTCTGGGTGGACGGCGGCGACCTCCAGCACCTCGTCGAGCACGCCGCGACCCTCGGCATCGACGTGGAGATCACCACCCGCAAGCCCGGGGCCAGGGGCTTCACCCCGATACCGAAACGATGGGCGGTGGAGCGGACCTACGGATGGCTCATGCTGAACCGCAGCCTGGCCCGCGACTACGAAACCCTGCCCACCCGCTCCGAAGCCCTGATCCACCTTGCCATGACCAGCCTCATGACCCGCCGCCTCACCGGCGAGAACACCGTCTGCTCGCGGGAGCCGAAGAAGACTAAAGAACGGCCGATCTCAGGTTGAAAAATTGGACGAAAACGATCTCTTACGGCGCCTGTATGGCACGCCAGCCCCGAGAAGTCTGGACAACGACGAAGCCCCAGGCCGCTGACCTGGGGCTTCGTTCACGAGTGGATGGGGGGAATCGAACCCGCGCGATGAGCCTGGGAATTACCCGGCACGACGTGAGGTTTGTGGTCGGCCTGGGAAGCGCAACGGGCGCCTACTGCCGGGGCTGGGTCTCCCGAGACTTCGCGTATGCCGCACACCGTAATCGGCTCAGGTGCTCTGCAGGCGCCAGCGCATCTTGATGGTCTCAGGGTTCCGGTCCAGCTCCGGACAGCGCGCGCTCAGGTCGCCGATGAGGTTGCCGAGAAACGCAACCGTCGCTCCGCGGAACTCGCTGCGCAGGCCACCCCTGCTGCCCACCTGACGCGGCACCGAGCGACGAAGCTGCCTCAGGGCGCGTATGAGGTTCCGGCCCCAGCCCGACCTAGCCCTCGTCTCCGACCAACTGCGCTTTCGGATTCGCCCCGCCGTGCTCGGCGAGGAGCTTCGCCACACCCTCAGCGACCGTGGACACGGCCCCCCAGGACACCTCGTCGGACGGGGAGCAGTCGACGAACCAACCCTGAGGCAGGTCGTCGTCCTCTTCGTCGTTCTCCATGATCTCGATCTGCCAGTCGTCATTGGTGATGAACTGGGGTACGGAATTGAAGACGCCGATAAGGGATGCGATCGACTCGGAAAGCGCGTCCCCGTCGACCTCACCGTCCGCGGTAATACGAATGAACATGATCCACCTCAATAAGGAGCTGCCCCGACATGGGGTGCCGGGGCAGCTTATCGTTCATTACTCGGTGGCGCTAGCGCCTCCTTGCATGTGCGCTCATCGCGTTCCTCTGAATATTGGAACAGGCGAGGCAGTGAGGGAGAAGGAGCTGGCGGCGCTTGTTCAGGAGTCCAAGCTTTTTGAGAACCGCGTTCGCCGGCCAGTGGTCAGGGATCCAGTTCTTCGCGCCGGGCGACTTCGTCCCGCAGCGGTGGCAGCCGAATCGGTTTCCGATGGCATTGACAGCCCGCCGCGTTGCTATACGGAAACGCTGCGCGCTGCTCGGAGCAAGGATTCCCATTCGGGCGTACTTGCCCGGCATGAAGATTCCATCGCCGTTTCGCATCCGCTTGGGAATCCTGCATTCACCGTTGGCGTTGTGGACCAGGGTCCCGACACTTCCCACCTTCACGGTGAAGGTGTGCAGGTCGGCAACCGTAAGGTTGAAGACGAGCTGGTCCGGGATTTCGCCGAGGTTGCGCACCTCCGTGACCGGCGCGGATTCCCCGGTCGGCGACTTGAGCCGATCTCCCTTCTTGATATCGGCTGCCGTGGTCCAACCCCTGCCCTCGACCCAGAAGGGGTGTTCAGCCGTGGCCTGGATCGGCGGTGTCGACGCGTTGAAGTCCGTATCGACCTCGATGATCCGCTTCAGGCCGAATCCGGTGATCACGTCGAGCACGGGCTCGGCCGATGTCTCCCCTGTCAGAGGGTCCGTCGCCTCGACGTAGTCCCCGACCTGGAGGGCGGCGATCGGCAGATACGATCCGTCAGCCATCAGTACGGCCGTGTCCGGCGTGAAGGAGTTGCACCGTGAACGCCGGAAGGCGCGCTTGGCACGTGAGTAGTACCGCTTGACGCGGCCTGCCTTGCGGAGTGCGCGTGCCGATTTGAAGCCTCTGACGGCGAGGCGGCCGGCCGAGCCGAAGGCGACGCCGACGCTCATCTCCGCGGCCTTGCGCCAGTTGCCAGTGGCGGCGTACGAGAGGGCGCCGACGGCGGAGGCGACGTTGCCGATGGGGCCGGGGATGTACGAGGCGATCTCCGCGACGCGGGCGACACGCTTGAACATCTTCTTGAAACTGAAGCCCCAGTTCCCGTCGAGGTCCGTGCAGTTGACGGGGTCGCCGCTGCAGTAGTCGTACGGGTTGGCGTTGCCTCCGGGCTGCGGGTCGACCTGGAGGAAGCGGCCGAGCGCGGGGGCGTAGAGGCGGGCTCCCATGAGGATGACGTCGTCGAGCGCCTCGGAGGAGCGCTGCTTGGCGCCGAGCCAGCCGTAGCGCTGGGTGGCCTGGCCCTCGGCCGGAACGCCGAACTCGTCGAAGGTGAGGACCTTCGGCGCGGTCATCGCGGTGTCGAGGGTGACGGCGACGTCGTCATGCAGGTTGACGAACTGCAGTTCCACGTCGCCGGTCGCGGACGTGGTGGCGGACAGGTCGCCGTCCGGGCCGGAGACGTTGCGGGTGAGGGTGCCCTGGGTGGTGTCCTCGATGATCCAGCGGGGCTCGTCGGAGTCGTCCCCGTAATGGTTCAGCTTGCTGGTTGAGTTGGCCCAGGTGCCGTCCGGCTGCTTCACCTCGGTGGTGAAGGCGGTGAAGCGGTGGGCCGGGTCGAGGGACCAGGACTGGCGGGTGTCGCCCTTCGTCTGGGAAGCGACGAGGTCGTTGTCCCAGTAGGTGTTGACCGAGCCGGTGCCGGTGGCCGTGGTGCGTCCGAAGGCGTCGTACGTGTAGCCGGCGGTCAGGAGCCGGTCGGCGCTGTCGTACGAACTGGTCGTGACCGTGCCGCCGGTGGACGTGCAGGAACCGTCCTCGGCAGCGGCGTACACCGTCTTGGAAGTGCGGTTCATGCGGCCGGCGATGCTGCGGCCAGCCTCGTCGAAGGCGTAGGTTCGGGTGGTGCAGCCGGCGATGGTGGTCTGGGCGGCCTTGGTCAGCCGGCCGAGACGGTCGTAGGTGTACTCCTTGCTGTCGGTGGAGTTGGAGTCGGCGGCGACGGCACCCTGGGTCGTCATGTCCAGGTGCTGGCCGTAGACGATCTCACCGTCGGAGACCCGGGTGTACGTGCGGCCGGTGGCGGCGCCGCTCGCGTTGTAGGTGTCCTTGCGGACGTAGCCGCCGGGGTAGGTCTGCTCGACCAGTTGGCCGTCGGGGCCGTACTTCGCGGTGAAGGTGCCGGCGACGGCATCGGTCACGGAGGTGACCATGCCGCGCGGTTCCTGCGTGCGGTCGTAGGTGTAGGTGGTGGAGCCGGTGTTGTCGCTGACCTTGACCGGCTTGCCGAACTTGTCGAACTCGGTCGTGGTCGTGCCGCCGTCGGCGTCCGTGTAGGACAGCAGGCGGTCGAGCGCGTCGAAGGTCCGGCTGATGGTCTTGCCGCTGGCCGTGGTCTTGACCGAGTTACCGGTTACCGGGTCGTACTCGGTGGTGACCTCGGGGAGGTCCTCGCCGAGATCGCCGGTGATCTTCGTGGAGACGATCCGGTCGGCCGCGTCGTAGACGGTGGTCGACGTGCGGGTCTCGCCCGCGTTGGTCTCGGTGGTCTCCTCGACTTCGCCGAAGCGGGAATAGCGGGTGACGCGCTTGACCGGCAGTGTGTCCGGCATGCGGGTGGTGTCCGCGCCGGTGGCCTTGCCGCCGGGGAGCGTGGCGCACGGGTTGCCGGCCCATTCGGGGCGGTTGCCGCAGGCGGCGTCGTCCGGGTTGGCACCGGCCGTGTAGAACACGGTCTTGACCGTCCCGGTGTCGACGCCGTTCGAGCCCGGCCTGCGGGACTCGACCGCGCGGCCGGCCGCGTCGTACTTGATGGTCGCGGTCAGGTTGGCGCCGCCGGTCACGGCGTCCGTGGTCACCGAGGTCTCGGTGCGCAGGGTCCACCCGGAGGTGCCGCCGATCGGGGTGCCGTAGCCGGTCTTGGTGACCCGGACCTCGACGTCGTTCGTGTACCCCTCGATGCGGGCACCGTCGAGGGTGGTGGTCTCCAGGTGGTAGGCCGCCCCGTCCGGCTTGCCCTCGTCGTACCGATGCACGGTGTGCTCGCGCGCGACCACCGAGGATCCGGCAGCGAGCGCGGGCATCGGCGGATCTGCCTGCGCCGGCACCGCCTCGTCGAGCAGTGCACGGAAGACCGGACCGGTCTCCTCCAGGAGGTCCTGGCCGTCGCGGCTGAAGACGCTGCGGGAGTCGAGCAGCGCGGCACGGGCCGCGGAGTCGTCCGGCAGCTCCAGCTCGACGACCTTCTCGTCCACGTTCTCGCCGAGACCGAGCGCCAGGAGGCGGCCGGTGGCATCGAGGGTGCGGACGGTGTTCCCGAAGCGGTCGAACTCGGCCGTGTCGATGTCACCGGCGCCCGTCGGGGACCAGGTGGCGGTGTTCACCTCCTGCGCCGAGGCGTTCAGGTAGTGGACAACCGCCTGCTGGTAGCCGTCCTTACCGGGGACGGTGGTGGTGGCCGTGTTCACGGCCGGGGTGGACTCGACGTCGAAGACGGCGGTTGCGTCCGTCGGCACGTCCGCCTGACCCCACTTCGCGGCGCTCACGCCGTCGAGGTCGTACGGACCGCCGGCCGCCTTGGTCAGCGGAACCTCGTAGACGACGGTCGAGGCGGTCTCGCCCTCGACGACGTCCTTGCTGCCCGGCTTGAGAGCCGGTCGGCGGACCTTGAGCAGGCGACCCGGGTCCTGGTCGGCCCCGGCCTTGCCGTAGTCGAACATCCACGGCAGCTCACCCGCGGTGTCGATCTTCGTGAGACGGTTCCCGGCGTCGTACGAGTACACCGTCTTGAAGACCGCTGTGTCCGCGGCCGAACCCTTACGCGGATCCCACGCCTCCACGAGCCTGCCGAGCGCGTCGTAACGGTAGGCGGCCACGTCGACGGCGTTCACCGCACCCGCAACCGGGTCCCACGACCAGACCTTCACGGCCTTCACCCGGTCGACGACGTCACCGGGCACGGTCGCCGTGGCGGTGGTCGCCGTCGCGTAGACGTACTCCAGCACCTCACAGCCACGTGCCGGGACGGCACCCGTGCACTGGCCGGTGTCGTCCACGCCCGGCTCGGCCTCGCCGATGACGCGCTTGACGAGGGACCGGCCGTCGGTCGTGTCATACACGTACCGGCTGGTCGACGCCGCGTCCGTACCGGAGACGGAGTCCACGACGTGGATGTCCGAGCCGGTCTGCTTCTTGAAGCGGGTGATCGTGCCGTCGTCATCGGTGAGGACGTAGTCGGCGCCGGACGCGGCGAGGACCAGTCCCTCAGAGCCGGGCTCGGGGCTGAACGTGCCGTCCGAGCTCTTCGCGAAGGTGATGGTCGAGTCGTCGTAGCCGGTGATGACCGCGACGTCCTTGCCCGGGAAGGTCAGCGCGTGCAGCTCGTTGTCCGTGACGCCGCCCGCGGCGCCGCCGGCCCACTGCGGACCGAACGGGGCGACCAGCTCACGCAGGGACAGGTGGTCGAAATAGACGGCCTTGCCCGAGTCTGCGACAAAGCCGTTGTACACGCGAAGGAAAGCCGCCGTGGCATCCTTCGGGACCGTGACGTCGAGCGTCAGCTCGGCCCATGCGTCGGTGTACGGCACCCTCCGGGAAACCTTCGCGACCGTGCCCGACGGGGTCGTGACCCCGGCATACAGGCTCAGACCACGCGAGAACTGCGGGGACAGGCCAGTGGCCGACGGTACGTAGGCCCAGGCGGAGAACCGGTAGGTCTTGCCCGGTTTCATGCCAAGACGCAGGGCACCTCCATCGCCGCCCACAGAGGCGAAGGTGTCCCCTACCGTGCTGCCGATCGGCAGGAGCTTGAGCGAGTCAGGAGACCCGTCCTGGCCGAGGTTGGTGACCCGGCTCAGGGCAGCGGTGGTGGCGGTGAAACCGGCCGTGTCGGTGGAGACGTCCTGCTGGTTGACGGTCAGGCGCTCGCCCTGCGGCATCCAGCCGCGCTCCGTGCCCCGAGAAGAGGCTGTACGAGACGACGACAGACCGAACTCGTCGGCGTCCGTCACGTTGACCGAGTAGTCACCGTTCAGCAGGTTGACCGAGCCGGGGCCGACATCATCCGAAGCGGCGCCGTCGGCGTTCGGGTCGACCGTGAAGCCGCGCCACTCACTGATGTACGCGGCATCCGCGGCGTTGTCCGTGTACAGAGTGGCACGGACCTCGACGACACCGCCGATCTGGCCGAGGGTCTCCAGGACCGACCAGTTCGCGTACTCACCGATCTGCGACAACGGCGTCTTGACCGTGGTGATCGGGGTGTTGTCCTGCTTGGTCAGGTTGGCGAGCGGGATGTTGTAGACGCTCGCGCCCGGACCACGACGCCACTGGTAGGTGACCTGCGTGTACTTCGGCTGCGCGTCGACCGCGATCTTCACCCGGCGGGCGCTGACCGCTCCTTCGGCCGGCTGGAGCATCGCGCCCTGGCCGACCAGGAAGTCGTACGCCACCGCCGTGGAGACGTTGCCGGCCTTGTCCTTGGTCTGGACCCGCAAGATGCGGTGACCGTCGGCAGGCGGGGTGATGGACACTGTGGTCGTGCCGGTCGCGGCGACGGTCACCGCGGCGGCGCCGTCCAGCGAGTAGATGTACCCGGACAGATCCGTGGTGCCCGACGCCGGGGTGAAGGTGAACTTGCCCGGTGTCCCACCGCCGCCGTGCCACAGGTTGTCCTGCGGGTAGTCAGTCGAGGAGACGAACGGCGCGCCGGGCTTGGTGGTGTCGACCGTGAAGGTCTGCCACGCCGACCACGTACCGTTCCAGTGCTGGCCGTCGTAGACCGCGGCCCGCCACTTGTACGAGCCTTGCGCCAGCGCTGTTCCGGGCGTCCAGGTCGCCGTTGCGCCGGAGGCCACGAACGTCGAGCTGCCGGTCTGCAGGGCAGCCGTGCCGTCCGACTTCCATATCTCGAACTTCAGCTGGACGGTGTTGCCGTCGGCATCGACCGCCTTGCCTGACAGGGTCGGCGTGGTGTCGTTCGTCGCCGCGCCGGTCAGCGGGGACAGCGGCGTCGCCGGGCCCGGCTTGGTGTTGTACGTGACCGAGACGTACGGCGTGTTGGAGGCGGCGTTACCGGAGTTGAAGCGCTTCCACGAGTACGGGTCGGACTCGTCGGTCGCCTTGATGCCCATGGCGTTGCTGCTGTTGCCGTTGGCGGCCCAGGCGGCGGCGAGGCTCGTGATGTTTTGTGAGACCCAGCCGTCCGCGCACGACGAGGAGAAGCCCTTCGTCGCGGTCGTGGTGGCCCACTTGGTGTTCCAGTTTGGCTGGCTGGTCCACCGGCTTGCGGTCGAGGCGTGCGGGGTGTCCCACACTTCCCAGCTGCTCGGTGTGCAGGACCACGAGTGGTAGTTCCACAGGTTCAGGTTCGCGCTCAGGATCTGCTTACCCGTGATCTGCGCCATGGGGAAGTGCAGGAAAGAACGCGCGATTTGATCGGTGCCGTTGTTGCCGATCTTCAGTTCCGTCGACGTCGACATGTCGGTCGTGTAGCCCTGCTGCACGAACGTGTCGAAGCTCACCCCGATGTTCACGGCAGGGTCGACCGTCACCGGGAACTGTCGCGCCGGGTCGGCGAGGAAGGCCGCGTCTGGCGTCAGCGTCAGGTCGACAGTGTCACCGTTCTGCGTGACCGCCAGCCCGACATCGGCCCTATTCTCATGTTCGCCGGTGTTCGGGTCGACCGCCGCGTCCCACATCACCGGCGCAGGCAGGACACCTGCCTCCTTGCCGGTCTCCTTGTCCAGGAACGTCACCGAGCGGTCGGCGTTGGCCTTGACCGTCAGTCCCTTGGCCTGGAGCGTCATCGTCACCGAGCCGTTGGCGTCGACGGCGCTGCGGTCCTTCAGCTCCAGGAATTGCTCGAAGCCGGTACGCGTCGACTCGATCACCATGTCGGTGCCGGTCGTGACACCCGGGTACCGGGCCTCGGTTCCCTCCACGACAGGATCGGGGAGAGCACCATGCCACGAGAGAGTCATCTCGTGACCCTCGCCGCTGTCGAGGGATACAAGAGGCACGGCCGGCGTCGTCTTCTCGCCCGGCTCCCCGCCCGATTCCTCAATCTTTGCGACCTCCGCCGCCGACGACTCGCCGGCCAGCGTCAGATCCAGGGGGTGGGCCACCGCATGGACCCCGCCGTCCGGCACGTCGACCAGGCTCGCATCGACCGTGCGCCACGTGCCGTTGTTGTCCTTAAACCGGACCGGGCCCGTGTACGACTCCAGCGACATCGAGCCGTCCGGATTCGCCCAGCTCGTCGTCGACTCGGTCCGCTCCCCCGTCACCTCGATCCGCCGGTCCTGCAGCCGTGCCATCAGCAACGCTGAAGCAGAATCCTCGGCCTCTGCAGGACCCTTGATCTGCGGTTCCTCGGCAGGGGCGGCCCGCGGCGGCTCCGCGGCCGCCATCCCTTCCATCAGCCCAAACGTCATCACCAACGCCGTGGCCAGGGCTATTCGCCTTATCCGGCCAGGTGACGGCAGCGGATGCCGCTCACGCAGAGCGGTCGTCCGTCGTCTCATCCTGTTCATTCCTCCGCATCACTTGTCACCAACAGGTGATCGGAGGGAACTTATCGAAATCGAATATCGATCAGATGTGGATGAGTAGTGATCAAATCCGCTTTCTGTACGGGAAACGTGCCGCAATCGTGCTCGGCGTGCCCAACACTGGGTCGCCGAGAAGCAGTCCCCCTCTTCTCATGAGGGGCCCGCTGCCAGCCGGGCAAGCGCGCGATTCAGGACCGCCAGTGGCAGGGCGCCCGCTCACCCGCTCACCCTCCATCTACCGCCGGGCGTGCTGGCGCTGCAGGCGGCGGGGGCACCGCATTCGGTGAGGCCGATACGCGCGCCCGGGCTGTCCGCTACCCGATGCACCACGGCAGCCCGTGGGCTGCCTGGCGGCTTCCCTGCGCCCCGTGAGCCCTTTCTCTGCGCGGCCACCGCGCCGACGGATCGAGGCCGTCGGCATCGGCGTCGCGGCAACACGCGGCTGCGACGACCACGACGCCGAGATGTTCTCCCTGGTCCTCCTCGGCACCGCCCTTCTTCACGCGGACCAGTCGACGACGCGGAACTCCACCAGAGCCACGCACTGGCTCGCTGCTGAGCGCCGCCGACGCCGGCAGCGAGTGCGCCGCCCGGAACAACCTCGCCGTACTGCTCCTCCGCATAGGACCGGCGAGCCGCTCGGCCCCCTAAAACCCGCCCTGTCCCTCGTCACCGGCTCCCACTGGATCAAGGCGTTTCCCTTGAACCTCGGCGAGGCTCACCTGCGACGGGACCGCCCCGAAGAGGCCTTGCAACGCTTGCGGGCCGCTCCGGCGACGGAGAGCCGCGAAGAAGACCGCCGTGTCGAGGGCATGGCGCTCCAGCTCCTCGGCGCGGCCCACCGCCACCTGGGCAAGTTTCGCCCCGCTCTGGACCACTATCACCAGGCAGTGGAGGCGCAGCCGTCAGCAATCGCTTGGCCAAGCCGGTGCCCTAGATCAACTGGTGCGCCTCTTCACGGGCCGCTACCCGGACGCTCTGACAGTCCGGGGATCGGCGGGCGCGGCCGTGGCCGATCTGAAGCCCCTTCTCAGCGCGCCAGCAGCGTTCGTGTAGCCCGACCGCAGCGCCGCGTCTTGGCCCGTGCCGTCGATCGGCAGAGGTTCCGGTTCTTCCGCTGCCTCCGCAGGCGACACTCCTTGCTCCAGCTGATACTCGATCGTGTGGATGGATCACCACTGAGCAGGGCAAGCGAGCTCGGCAGTCGTGGTGCGGTCGTGCTTCGGCAGTGGGGCGAGGGCGATTCCGTTGTGCAGCTGACGCGGCTGCTGCACCGTGCCTATTCCGCTCATGCGGCTGAAGGGCGAACCTTCTTTGCCTCGTACCAGTCGGAGGAGGACACGGCGCACAGGCTCGGCAAGGGTGAGTGTTGGCTCGCGCTGAGGGCCGGGGCAGTCGTGGGCACGGTGACGCTGGCAGCGCCGTACGAGGCACCTGAGGAGTATCCAGCTCCGGTGGGGGCGGGAGCGTTCTGGCAGCTGGCGGTGGATCCAGAGTGCCGCGAATGGGGACTCGGGCAGCGACTGCTCGCCTTGGCGGAAGAACGCATCAGTGCGCTCGGTTCGGAGCAGGTGGTGATTGATACGTCGGCTGAGGCGGTGGACCTGGTCGGTTGGTATCGCAGGCGTGGTTATGCGCCGGTCGGGTCCTGGCGGTGGGGTGTGACCAACTACGAGAGTGTCGTGCTCATGAAGGACCTTGCGCCGGGTGGGCAGGGGCGGTGACCGGATGGCCGGTGCTGCGTGTGGCGGCACCGGCCCTCTGAGTGGCTACTGGCCGAGCGCGCGGCCGGCCTCACGCGCGGCGATCGTGAGGGCTTCGTCCAGAGCCTCCACGCGGCGTCCGCCAGCGCTGGCAAGCGGGCCCTTGCCGCCGGTTCCGCCGCCGACCGTGCGGGCTGCCGGGATGAGGATGTGGCTGGCGTCGGTGCCGGTGGCGTGGAGGCTGTGGGTGATGGCGGCGGCCAGGAGAGCCTTGCCGTTGTGTTCGGTGCCCAGGACGACGACCGCCTGATCGCTGTTGAGGTGGTCGGCGGTTCGGTGGGCCAGGGTGCGGAGCTCGTCGGGGCTGAGGCCCGTCACCCTCTCGGTGACGACCCGGCCGCCGGTGACTGTCCTGGCGGAGGTGGCGAGGCGTCGGGCGTGGTCGCGCAGCTCGGTCTCGCGGAGGCGGGCGAGTTCCCGTTCGGCGGTGGCGAGGGTGTCGAGGAGCTTGCGGAGGGCGTCGGGGGCGTCTTGGGGACGGGTGCCGAGGAGGGTGGAGAGTTCTTCGAGGAGGCGGCGTTCGGTGTCGTAGTAGTCAAGGGCGTCTCGGCCGGTGAGGGCTTCGATGCGGCGGAGGTTGGAGCCGATGGAGGCTTCGCCGACGATGCGGACGGGGCCGCCGTTGGAGCCGTGGCCGATGTGGGTGCCGCCGCAGAGTTCGCGGGAGAAGTCGCCGATGTCGACGATGCGGACGTGTTCGCCGTACTTCTCGCCGAAGAGGGCGGTTGCCCCGGCGGCCTCGGCTTCGGCGCGCGAGGCGTGCCAGACGCGGACCTCGGGGTCGGCGAGGAGGCTGTTGTTGACGAGGGTCTCGATGGCGGCGAGCTGGGTGCGGTCGACGGCGGAGAAGTGGGCGAAGTCGAAGCGGAGGCGGCCCGCGTCAACGAGCGAGCCGTGCTGGCGGGCGTGGTCGCCGAGGGTGCGGCGGAGCATGGCGTGCAGGACGTGGGTGGCGGAGTGGGAGCGGGCGACGGCATCGCGGCGGGCGCCGTTTACCAGGGCCTCGACCTGCTCTCCGGTGCGGATCTCGCCTTCGGCGACGCGGACCGTGTGGACGTGGAAGCCCTCCAGACCCGGCTTGGTGTCCAGGACCTCCAGGAGCGTGCCGTCGGCGGTGCGGATGGTGCCCGTGTCGCCTACCTGGCCGCCGGCCTCGGCGTAGAAGGGGCTCCGGTCCAGGACCAGTTCGACGGTGCTTCCCTCGGCGACGTGGGGCACGACCGTACCGTCGGAGATGAGACCGAGGACGGTGGCCTCGGCGTCGAGGCGGTCGTAGCCGACGAAGTCCGTACGGCCGTGGCGGGCGGACAGTTCGCGGTAGGCGTCCTGACGGCGGAGGGTCTCGGCGGTCTTGGCCTTGCCGCCGGCCTTGGCGCGGCGCTGCTGTTCGGTGAGCAGGTCGGCGAAGCGGTCCTCGTCGACGGTCAGCCCGGCGTCGCGGGCGGCTTCGATGGTCAGCTCGACCGGAAAGCCGAAGGTGTCGTGTAGCTCGAAAGCGGTCTCGCCGGTCAAGGTCGTGGACCGGTTGTCGCGGCTGCGGGTGATCGCGGCGCTGAGGAGGCGGGTGCCCTGGGCGAGGGTGCGGGTGAAGGACTCCTCTTCGGCGGTGACAACCTGCTCGATGAGGGCGGCCTGGGCGGTCAGCTCGGGCCAGACGTCGCCGAGGTTGCCGATGACGCTGGCTGTGGTCGGGGCGAGGACGGGCTGGTCGATGCCGAGAAGGCGGGCGTGACGGATCGCGCGCCGCATCAGGCGGCGCAGGACGTACCCGCGACCGTCCTTGGCGGGCAGGACGCCGTCGGCGATCAGGTACGCGATCGAGCGGGCGTGCTCGGCGACGACCTGGAACGAGACCTTCTCCTCACCGCTGCCGGGGTACTCGCGGCCAGCGAGTTCCTGGACCGTGGTGAGGGTGGGACGGAGCAGGTCCGTGCCGCAGACGTTCTCGACGTCCTGGAGGATCGCGGCCAGGCGGTCGAGGCCGAGACCGGTGTCGATGCTCTGCTGGGCGAGGTCCCCGAGGATCGGGAAGTCGCCCTTCCCGTCGCCCTCGCCGCGCTGGTACTGCATGAAAACGAGGTTCCAGATCTCCACGTACCGCTCGCCGTCGACGGCCGGACCGCCCTCGCGGCCAAAGGCGGGCCCCCGGTCGTAGTTGACCTCCGAGCAGGGGCCGCAGGGGCCGGGGACTCCCATGGACCAGAAGTTGTCCTCCATGCCCAGGCGCTGGATGCGCTCGGCGGGGACGCCGATCTTGCGCCAGAGCTGTTCGGCCTCGTCGTCGTCCTGGTAGACGGTGATCCAGAGGCGGTCCTTCTCCAGCTGGTATCCCTGGGTGAGGAGTTCCTAGGCGAAGGCGATGGCGTCGGCCTTGAAGTAGTCGCCGAAGGAGAAGTTGCCCATCATCTCGAAGAACGTGGCGTGCCGGTTCGTCCGGCCGACGTTGTCGATGTCGGAGGTGCGGGCGCACTTCTGGATGGTGGTGGCGCGCGGGAAGTCCGGGGTGACCTCGCCGAGGAAGTACGGCTTGAACTGGTTCATGCCGGCGTTGGCGAGCAGCAGCGTCGGATCGGACGGGATGAGCGGGCTGGACGGGACCTGGCGGTGACCGCGCGAGGTGAAGAAGTCCAGGAAGGTGGAGCGGATCTGCGTCGAGCGCATGGTGGTGTGGCCCTCACGGAAGAGTCGTGGAGAGATGGGGGTCGATCACACGCCGAGCCGGGCCGAGAACAGGGACTGAGGGGTTCTCAGTTCTCCAGCTCGACGCAGATAGCTCGCGCCCCCACGGTGTAGACCATGACTCCAGATCCGTTGCTTGAGGTGGCGCAGCCGACACCGGACGCAACGGTCCGCTGCGACTGCACCACCCACGCTAGCGGGTCGGCAGTCAAGATCGCCGAGGTTTTCCCGTCCTGTCACTCCAACGAGATCAAGGACAGGAGCGCGTCGGCGAGGTGGGCGGTCTGGGGCAGGACGATGCTGGCGCCGGCCCGGGTGAGCGCCGTCGGGCTGGAGAAGCCCCATCCGGCGCCGATCGGGGTGACGCCAGCCGCTCGGGCCGCGTGCATGTCGGACGGCATGTCGCCGACGAACACGGCGTGGTCGGGCGCCACGCCGAGTTTGTCGAGGGCGAGCAGGAGGCCGTCCGGGGCGGGCTTCGGCGCCGCGTCCTCGTAGCAGACGACGACATCGATCAGGTCGAGGACGTCGGGCGGCAGGAGCCAGTCGACCCGGCGGCGATTCCGCAGGGTCACGAGGCCGGTGGCGGCGCCTGCTGCCCGGAGCTCGGAGAGGGCGGCTGCGACGAGCGGGAACGGCTCGGCGGTGAGGATGGCGGTGGCCGTGGCCGCGTCCCAGCTGTCCTGGTCGATCGTTCCCACGTGGCCGAGTTCGGCGAGGACGTGCTCGCGCGGGCTGGTCGCGGCCCATGATGGAGGGTCGGCGATGGCGACGCGGCGGCCGAGTGCGGAGGTCGCGAAGCCCGCCAGGGTGGCGAGCTGGGCGTGGTGGCTGTCGACGAGGACACCGTCGAGGTCGAACAGCACGGCCCGCTTCACTCGGCCCCGTCCTTCCGAGGTGTAGGCAGGTCGGCCTCGGTGAGGACGGTGTGGAGGGTGAGGTTGTGCTCGGCCAGCAGGGCGCGTCCGCCGAGCGGGCGCTCCAGGACGCAGAGCGCGTCGGTGACCGGGGTGCCGGCCATCCGCAGGATGCGGGCCATGGCGAGCAGCTGTCCGCCGGATCGGACCACGTCGTCGACGAGGACGGTCCTGCGGCCGGTGAAGGGCGCGCCTTCGATCTGCCGGCACGAGCCGTACCCCTTCGGCCGGCGGCGCAGGAAGACGGCGGGCAGGCCGGTGGCGGCGGACAAGGCGACGACGAGGGGGACTCCGCCGAGCTCGATGCCCGCGAGCAGCTCGGCCTCGTCAGGGACGAGGTCCGCCATGGCGGTGGCGGTGTCACGCAGGAGCTCGGGGTCGGAGGCCAGGCGGTACTCGTCGAAGTAGCTGTCGAGTCTCGCGCCGTCGGCAAGGTGGAAGGGGGCAGAGACGAGGGCGGTTTCGGCGAGCCGGAGGGTGAGGTCGGTCAGCCGGGTGTGGGTGGTCATGCTCCTCCGATCGAGGTGTGGTGGAGCGTGGCGAGGTGGTCGCGGAAGGCGTCGGCGGTCTCGACGGCGCGGAGGAAGCCGAGGGGCCGGGTCGGGGTCTCGTACAGCCACTTCTCCTCGCGCAGGAAGGCGAGCAGCCGCAGGGCAGTCGGCCCGGCGAGGAGGATCGGTACAGGGCGAATGAAGATTGAGCAACCACTACTCCCAGGGACAAGCCTGGGCGGTACGTCGCCGAGAGCGGTCTGGGACGGCTTCCACGCGCCCCGACTGACACAGGCGCGGCGTCTCGCCGGGCTCACGAAGCGCGAGGTCGCAGACGGCATTGGTGTGTCTGCGGCCGCTGTAGGCCAGTACGAGGCGGGCACCAGCCGCCCTCGCCCTGAGCTGATTCCTCGGCTCGCTGAAGTGCTGGACGTGCCGATTCAGTTCTTCGTCGCTGGCCGGCCGATGGGCAAGGTCGATACCTCCATGGCGCACTTCCGGGCTCTGCGTTCCACTTCCGGGGCCCAGCGAGAGCGAGCCCTCGGCTTCGTCGAGCAGGTATGGGAACTCACTCATGCCCTTGAGAAGCGGGTGCAGCTTCCACCCGTGAACCTTCCAGGCTTCACAGGGGGCGAGGTGTACCCCGGGGTCGATCTACCTGACGATCCGGTGGGCGCTGCACGAGCGCTACGGCGCCACTGGGGACTGGGCGATGGACCGGTGCGCCATCTGGCACGCCGGATGGAGTCACACGGCCTCATCGTGGTGGCACCTGTAGAGGCCGACGAGGCGGCATCCAAGGTCGACGCCTTCTCCAGTTCCGGCCTACTGCGTCCTGTCGTCGTGCTCACCCCCAATCGCGCTGATGATGTCTACCGATATCGCTTCAGCGCGGCCCACGAGCTTGGGCACCTGGTCCTCCATGCAGGTGCCACCGGTGACAGCCGTCTGGAACGGGAGGCAGATGCTTTTGCCGCAGAGTTCCTCACCCCTCAGAAATCGATCCTCCCTCTGCTGTCGCGGCGGGTGGACCTGGCGCAGCTGGCTGGCCTGTCCCAGACCTGGGGCGTGTCAGTGAGTTCGCTCATTTACCGGTATCGGGAACTCGGGCTCGTCTCAGACGCGACGATCAGCCGCGCATACCAGCGGCTCCGGGGCCTCAGCGGCCAGCCGGGCTTCGCTCCGGAATCGGTCCGCGGTTACCCCGGGGAACAGCCGGTGATGCTTCGCAAGGCATTCGAGCTGGCGGAACAGGACACTGGATTGACGATCCGCGCGCTTGCTGCGGAACTTGCTTGGAAGCCGGCGAGGGTGCGTGAGCTGTTGGGGATGCCCGACAGTCGCCCTGTGCTGAGGCTCGTCTGACGAGTCGCTGGGGAGGGGAGGGCTGCGCCGCTCCCTTCCCCAGCGGTTGCCAGCGTTCTGCGAGTTCCATTGCCGACAGACCCGGACATGGGATCTGTGCGCGGGGACGCCGCTTAATGTCCCGGCCTTAGCCCCGGCTTTCAGCGCAGGCCGTACGCGTGCTTGTAAGGGGTTTGGGCGTCCGTGGCCCGGAGGAAGTGCGGCTCCTTCTTGGGCCTGCCGCCAGCCGTCCTGCAGGCTACTCCGATCGGGGCGCCGCAATCGCGGCACTCCCAGTCCAGGGCTTCCGTCAGCCCTTGCTGCTTGATCTCGGCCATCACAGCCCTGCGCTGTTTCCACCAGGCTTCCCTCTCGGGGCCCGTTGCAGGTGGCTCCGATTCCTGCTGCAGACGGAACGCACGCTGGCGTTCGGGGTCCGCGAGAGGTCCCGACAGGGCCTTGGTGACGACGGCGGTCTCAGCCGCTGCTTCGCCGGTTTCCAGCTCCGCCTTCAAGTCGTCGATCTGCTGACGCAGGTGCCGCTCGAAGTCGTCCAGTGTTGCCCCGGGATGCGCTTCTGAGAAGTCCTGGGTCTCCAGGTAGAAGCGGCAAAGAGCGTTGAGTGTGGATCGCGCCCTGTGGTTGGTGAACTCGCGCATTGCGGTCCTGTTCGTCCTCTCTTCTGGTGTGGCCGTGCGGGTGGGCTCAGAGGTGCTGAGTGAATGCGGTCTCCAGGCGCTCGACGGCGTCTCCATGGGCGCTCAGATGCGGCTGCATCACCCATACGTCCTCACGGAAGGGCCCGAACCCCAAGGATCGCCACGTGCGTTGCACCACAGCCTTCTCCCGCGCTTCCCGGGCCGTGTCCTCCCGTTCGTCGACAGGGATGTCGATCGGGTACGGATGTGTCGCCACGAGCGCCGCTTGGCCGGCCACCCAGCGGAGCAGCCGGCCGATCAACAACCGGCCGACCCCGCCCAACCCGCGCCACGCCTGCGCGATCCGAACCCGGTCGATGATGACGACCTGGTCACCGC
This sequence comes from Streptomyces sp. NPDC014861, assembly GCF_043081625.1. NCBI lineage: Bacteria > Bacillati > Actinomycetota > Actinomycetes > Kitasatosporales > Streptomycetaceae > Streptomyces > Streptomyces sp. NPDC014861. The sequence continues at coordinate 133,166 of NZ_JBIBWV010000012.1, read as the reverse complement.
TTACCAGGCCCTCCTCCAGGTCGGGGTGCAGACCGAGTTCTCCCGCCTTCTCGAAGAGCGGCATGAAGTGCGCGTAGTCGGCGTCGCGCGCGTCCAGCGACACGGAGATGCTTCCGATGCGCCACAGGTCCACCGTGAGACCGGACATCGAGAGGATCGTCAGCTCTTGGCCCTCGTCGTGGGACGACTGGGCCAGCGATACGCCAGGGGCCAGGAGCCGCGCATTGGCGGCCTCGGTCTCCTCGTCGTCCGGCTCCCACAGGGGCAGGACGGCGCGGCAGTGCCATTCCAGCGTTGCGGGATCGTCGTGGGCATCGGATGCGACCAGGGAAGCGGACGAGTCGAAACGTAACTCCAGACGGTTCAGATGCGTCAGGAGGTCCGCCCCGGAGGGTGCGGCGTCGGTCATAAGGCCACACGCTAGCCACGCGGCCGGCCTCGGATGGGGCGATTCCCGAGACCGGTGGTCATCCTCTCGGCAGCCGTTTCGGCGCAGGTGGTGCGAGACGGTGCGCCGCGTGCCCTCCGAGCTGGGCATCCCCGTGAGATGGGGCACGCGGAGGGCACGGCAGCCCCCAAGAGGTCTAGACAACGACGAAGGCCCTGGTCTCTGACCAGGGCCTTCGTGGAAGAGCGGATGACGGGAATCGAACCCGCGCTATAAGCTTGGGAAGCTCATGTTCTACCATTAAACTACATCCGCATTGCGGCCGGATGAGCCGGTCGCATCGTTGCACACTGTACCCCATGCGCCACTGGTGGCGTAGTTCGGCTCTCTTCCGTGCGTCGGAGTGCCGCGTGGAGGGTGTCCCGTTGATCCCCTAATGTGGCTGTCTCGTTCAGCATGTGTGTAGGGGAAGGGACTTGATGGGTTCCGTGGAGCGCACCGTCGTCCGCTGTGCCGAAGGGCACGTGTTCAGTACCGCCTCGTTTCCGCTTCAGCAGCTCGGTGCCGGGCGGATCGGGCCCGGGCGGCTCATCCGGTGTCCCCGGTGCGCGCGGTTGAGGCACGCGGTGCCGGTGGAGGCTCAGCAGCGCTGACCTGGGCGGGTGAGCAGGGCGTGGGCCGGTCCCGATTGGGGAGGTCCGCGCCCTCTGCGTATCGTGGGGGCGTGCTTCTCTCAGACAAGGACATCCGGGCCGAGATCGATGCCGGGCGGGTTCGCATCGACCCGTACGACGAATCCATGGTGCAGCCGTCCAGCATCGACGTGCGTCTCGACCGCTTCTTCCGGGTGTTCGAGAACCACCGCTACCCCCACATCGACCCCGCCACCGAGCAGCTCGATCTGACGCGCGAGGTGGAGCCGGAGGGCGACGAGGCGTTCATCCTGCATCCGGGCGAGTTCGTGCTCGCCTCGACCTACGAGGTCATCACCCTGCCGGACGACATCGCGTCGCGCCTGGAGGGGAAGAGTTCCCTCGGGCGGCTCGGGCTCGTCACGCACTCGACGGCCGGGTTCATCGACCCGGGCTTCTCGGGGCACGTGACGCTGGAGCTGTCGAACCTCGCGACCCTCCCCATCAAGCTGTGGCCGGGGATGAAGATCGGGCAGCTGTGCATGTTCCGGCTGAGCTCGCCCGCCGAGTTCCCGTACGGCAGCGAGCGGTACGGCTCCCGGTACCAGGGGCAGCGCGGGCCGACGGCCTCCCGCTCGTACATGAACTTCCATCGGACCCAGGTGTGAGGCGGTAGCCGGACATGAGTGAAGTACGCGAGAACCTGACGTACGAGGGCTTCGGGACCGCCGTCCGCGAGCTGGCGCAGACCATCGCCGACGACGGCTACGAGCCCGACATCGTCCTCTCCATCGCCCGCGGCGGCGTCTTCGTGGCCGGCGGTCTGGCCTACGCGCTCGACTGCAAGAACATCCACCTCGTGAACGTGGAGTTCTACACGGGTGTGGGGACCACCCTGGAGATGCCGGTCATGCTGGCGCCGGTCCCGGACGCGATCGACTTCTCCGACAAGAAGGTCCTGATCACGGACGACGTCGCCGACACCGGCAAGACGCTCAAGCTCGTCCACGACTTCTGCGTCGACCACGTCGCCGAGGTCCGCTCCGCCGTGATCTACGAGAAGTCCCACTCCCTCGTGAAGTGCGAGTACGTCTGGAAGAAGACGGACGAGTGGATCAACTTCCCGTGGTCGGTCGAGCCGCCCGTGGTGAAGCGCGAGGGTCAGGTCCTCGACGCCTGAGCCCCACCCCCTGATACGCGAAGGAGCCCCCTGACAGGGGGCTCCTTCGCGTATCAGGGGGCTCTTGCGGCGTGCCCGGCCTTCGGTTACAGCGTGCCCAGCTTGATCAGGCTCAGGAGGGCCGCCAGCTGGATCGCCGAGGCGCCGAGCGCCTTGGGCCAGGGGAGGTCGTGGGAGCGGCTGACCATCAGGGTGAAGAGGAAGCCGGCGGCGAGCCAGGTGGCCCAGCCGATGACCTGCACCAGGCCGTTCTCGCCGCCCAGGAAGAGGGCGAAGAGGAGGCGGGGGGCGTCCGTGAGGGACATGATCAGCATGGAGAGGCCGATCGTCGGCTGCCACGCGCCGTCGCCGCCGAGCTGGCGCGCGAGCGTGTGGGTGACCGCGCCCAGGATCAGGCCGCCGACGACGAAGCCGACGCCGGTCATGAGGACGTACGGGATGGTCGTGGACAGCGTCGCGTTCAGCACCTCCTCGCGGGCCTGGTCGAAGCCGAAGATCGCCAGGAGTCCGTAGAGGAAGGTGACGATCAGCGCCGGGCCCCAGACCGCGTGGTCGCGCATGCGGAGGAAGGTGTCCGCCGGGCGCAGCACGATGCCGCTCAGCAGGGGCTTCCAGCCGAGGCGCGGGCCGACGGGGGCCGGGGGAGCCTGGTAGCCGCCCTGCGGGCCGTAGGGGTCGTCGACGCTGAACATCTGGGTGTGGCCCGGGTTGTTCGCCGTCGCCGCGTGGGGGTGCTGCGCGTGCGGGTCGCCGAAGTACTCGGGCTGCCCGTACGGCTGCTGCTGCGGCGGCTGTTGCTGCCACTGCTGCTGCGGGTACGCCTGCGGGGGCGTCGCGTTGTGCCCGTACGGCGCCTGCTGCGGTCGATGCTGTTGCGGGGGGCGGTTGTCCCGGCCGCGTCCGTTCCTGAATCCAGCCACGTCATTGAACGTACCCGTTCGAGCGGCGGACCCGCTCCTTCGGTGCCGAGCTGTGACATCCCCTAGGGGTCGCCGGCCGATCGCGCGGTCGTTGTTACAAAACGGACGTATCACCTCAATATGTGGTCCGTAGCTTCGGTGGGGTCAGCAGCGAAACCCCTCTGGAGTTCTCCATGCTTCTCAACCGCCGTACCCGCGTCCTCCGCACCGTCGCCGTCGCCACCGGCACCTCGGTCGCCCTCCTCCTCCCGGCCGCCGCCGCCTTCGCCGAGGACGCGCCGCAGCCGGTCGCGGGACAGGAGGAGCACGGCTCCGTCTCCGACTGGCCGCTGGCCGACGGGTCCACCGCCCTGGTGCGGCAGACCGGCGAGGGTTCGTACAGCGCCGACGTCGTGGGCCGGGACGGGGTGCTGATCGGCAGTCTGGCCAGTACGGGAGGGCGGCCCGCGTACGCGGAGAACAACGGGCTCCACATCGTGCTCCAGCCCGACGGGACCGTGAGCTCCTGGAAGGAGGAGGTCCCCCCGCCCGTGCCCACCCCCGAGCCGAAGCCCGAGCCGAAGCCGAAGCCTGAGCCGGCCCCCCACCCGAAGCCCGCCCCCAAGCCAGCCCCCAAGCCCGCCCCCAAGCCCGCCCCGAAGCACCGGAAGGCGCAGGCCAGGCTCGCCGACGGCACCGTCGCCACCTTCACCGAGCACGCCGTCAACGGGCACACCGTGAACGGGCGCGCCGTCAAGGGGCCCCGCGTCGAGGTCGCGCGCGCCGACGGCAAGCGGGTCGCCACCGTCGACCCGAAGCACCTCACCGGCGGGCACCGCGGCTGGACGTACAAGCTGGCCGTGCAGCCCGGCAAGCACCGGTACCTCTTCGTCGTCGTGGACACCCCGCAGCGGGGCGGCAACAGCTGGGTCTACGACCTGAAGGGCGGGCTCGTCGCCACTCACCACGCCCAGAAGCCCGTGAAGCGGTAGAGCACAGGGGAAGGGCCGCCCCACCGGCTGGTGGGGCGGCCCTTCCTCGTGACGCGTTACGCGGCCGGCTCGGGCTCCGGCTCGTCCGCGGGCTCCGGCTCCGGGTCGACCGGCGTCTTGACCGAGTCGAGCAGCAGCTGGGCCACGTCGACGACCTGGAGGCTCTCCTTGGCCTTGCCGTCGTTCTTCTTGCCGTTCACGGAGTCCGTGAGCATGACGAGGCAGAACGGGCAGGCGGTCGAGACGATGTCCGGGTTGAGGGACAGGGCCTCGTCGACGCGCTCGGTGTTGATGCGCTTGCCGATCCGCTCCTCCATCCACATCCGCGCGCCGCCGGCGCCGCAGCAGAAGCCGCGCTCCTTGTGGCGGTGCATCTCCTGCTGGCGCAGGCCGGGGACGGCCGACATGATCTCGCGCGGGGGCGTGTAGACCTTGTTGTGGCGGCCCAGGTAGCACGGGTCGTGGTAGGTGATGAGGCCGTCGACCGGGGTCACCGGGATCAGCCTGCCCTCGTCGATGAGGTGCTGGAGCAGCTGGGTGTGGTGGATGACCTCGTACTCGCCGCCGAGCTGCGGGTACTCGTTGGCGATGGTGTTGAAGCAGTGCGGGCAGGTCGAGACGATCTTCTTGGCCGACTTCGGCTTCTTCGTCTCCGGGTCGTCGTCGTCCTCGCCGAACGCCATGTTCAGCATGGCGACGTTCTCCTGGCCGAGCTGCTGGAAGAGCGGCTCGTTGCCCAGGCGGCGGGGGGAGTCACCGGTGCACTTCTCGTCGCCGCCCATGATCGCGAACTTGACGCCCGCGATGTGCAGCAGCTCCGCGAAGGCCTTGGTGGTCTTCTTGGCGCGGTCCTCCAGGGCGCCGGCGCAGCCGACCCAGTAGAGGTAGTCGACCTCGGAGAGGTCCTCGACGTCCTTGCCGACGATCGGGACCTCGAAGTCGACCTCCTTGGTCCACTCGACGCGCTGCTTCTTGGCCAGACCCCAGGGGTTGCCCTTCTTCTCCAGGTTCTTCAGCATCGTGCCGGCCTCCGACGGGAAGGCGGACTCGATCATGACCTGGTAGCGGCGCATGTCGACGATGTGGTCGATGTGCTCGATGTCGACCGGGCACTGCTCGACGCAGGCGCCGCAGGTGGTGCAGGACCACAGGACGTCGGGGTCGATGACGCCGTTCTCTTCCGCGGTGCCGATGAGGGGGCGCTCGGCCTCGGCCAGGGCCGCGGCGGGCACGTCCTTCAGCTGCTCGGGCGTGGCCTTCTCGTTGCCCTCCATGTCCTTGCCGCCGCCCGCGAGCAGGTACGGCGCCTTGGCGTGCGCGTGGTCGCGCAGCGACATGATGAGGAGCTTGGGGGAGAGCGGCTTGCCGGTGTTCCAGGCGGGGCACTGCGACTGGCAGCGGCCGCACTCGGTGCAGGTGGAGAAGTCGAGCAGGCCCTTCCAGGAGAACTGCTCGACCTGGGAGACGCCGTAGACGTCGTCCTCGCCCGGGTCCTCGAAGTCGATCGGCTTGCCGCCGGTCGTCATGGGCAGGAGCGCGCCCAGCGCGGTCCCGCCGGTGGCGTTCCGCTTGAACCAGATGTTCGGGAAGCCGAGGAAGCGGTGCCAGGCGACGCCCATGTTGGTGTTCAGCGAGACCACGATCATCCAGATGAACGAGGTGCTGATCTTCACCATGGCGGTGAAGTAGATGAGCGTCTGGAGGGTGGAGAGGGAGAGGCCCTTGAAGAGCAGGACGAGCGGGTACGAGGCGAAGTACGCGGCCTCGTAGTGCTCGACGTGGTGGATCGCGCCCTCCAGGCCGCGGAGCACGTAGATCGCGAGGCCGATGGTGAGGATCACGTACTCGACGAAGTACGCCTGGCCGGCCTTGGAGCCGGCGAAGCGGGACTTGCGGCCGGCCCGGCCGGGGAGGCTCAGCAGGCGGATCACGATCAGGGCGGCGATGCCGAGGATCGTCATGACGCCGATGAACTCGATGTAGAGCTCGAAGGGCAGGAAGCCGCCGATGACCGGCAGGGTCCAGTCGGCCTGGAAGAGCTGGCCGAAGGCCTGGGCGAGGGTCGGCGGGAGGGTCAGGAAGCCGACCGCGACGAACCAGTGCGCGAAGCCGACGATGCCCCAGCGGTTCATCCGGGTGTGGCCCAGGAACTCCCGGACCAGGGTGACGCTGCGCTGGTAGGGGTTGTCCGTACGGGTGCCGGCCGGGACCGGCTGGCCCAGCTTGAAGTACGCGACGAACTGGCCGATGGCGCGAGCGAGCAGGGCAACGCCGACCACGGTCAGCGTCAGCGACACGATGATCGCGGCGAGTTGCATGACGGGCTCCTCGGGCGGGCCTGGGGCGCGGCGGGGGCGGCCGGTGCTCGCCGTGCCCTCACTCTCGCCTTGAGCCTACTAAGCGGTAACTTAATTAGTCCGTGCTGAGATTACCGGTACGGGCGCCCCACTTGTAGCGGCCCTCGCGGTGATCTGTGTCGCTCAGGCAAGCCTTGCCGGACGGGCGGAGGCGCGCCGCAGGCGACGTCGGCGGACTGCTGGAAGCGTACGCGCCAGAACGGCCAGGTCCATGCCGAGCCAGTGGTGGTCCACATAGTGGAGGTCCAGCAGTTCGCGCTCCTCCCAGGGCAGGTCGGAGCGGTCGCTGATCTGCCAGGGTCCGGTCAGTCCCGGGCGTACGGTGAGCCGGCGGCGGGTCTCGCCGCCGCACTCCCGGTGGGTGGGGGAGAGCGGGCAGGGGCCGACGAGCGACATCTCGCCCCGTACGACGTGCAGCAGCAGCGGCAGCGCGGCCAGCGGGCTGCGGGTGCGGAAGGTCAGCATGGTGAAGGGGCGGCCGTCCAGGCCCGCCACCGTGCGGCGGCGCAGCAGCGGGGCGCCGCCCGGGTGCGGGGCCGCCAGGGTGAGCGTGAGGGCGACGGCGCCGAGGAGCGGCGCGAGCGCCAGCAGCAGGGCCGTACCTCCCAGCAGGTCGAAGGCGCGCTTGAGGCCCGTCCCGCGGCGCGGAGGGCGGGTGAGCTGTGGGCGGGTGTGCTGGGTGTGCTGCGTACGGTTCGCCGTCATGCCCCGGACCCCTCCGGCTGAGATCATGGGATGTTCGTGGAATATGCCCGCTTTGCCCGACAAGGGGCATCAGGACTCTCCCATTTCCCGCCTCCCGCGTCAGGGAGCGACGCGCTTCTCGCGTCTCTTTGAGTGATCGGGCCGACGAAGAGTTGAGTCACCTCGACTCAGGTCTGTTGACGTCGGCCATCCCGTCGTGCATCCTTGAGTCAGTTCCACTCAAGTCAGTCAGCTGGAGGAATCGAAATGGCACGTGCGGTCGGCATCGACCTGGGCACGACTAACTCCGTCGTCAGCGTTCTGGAAGGCGGCGAGCCCACCGTCATCACGAACGCGGAGGGCGCCAGGACCACGCCGTCCGTCGTCGCCTTCGCGAAGAACGGCGAGGTGCTCGTCGGCGAGGTGGCCAAGCGCCAGGCCGTCACCAACGTCGACAGGACCATCCGGTCGGTCAAGCGCCACATGGGCACCGACTGGAAGATCGAGATCGACGGCAAGAGCTTCAACCCGCAGCAGATGAGCGCCTTCATCCTGCAGAAGCTGAAGCGCGACGCCGAGGCCTACCTGGGCGAGAAGGTCGTCGACGCGGTCATCACCGTCCCGGCGTACTTCAACGACTCCGAGCGCCAGGCCACCAAGGAGGCCGGTGAGATCGCGGGCCTCAACGTCCTGCGCATCGTCAACGAGCCGACCGCGGCCGCCCTGGCCTACGGCCTCGACAAGGACGACCAGACGATCCTCGTCTTCGACCTCGGTGGCGGCACCTTCGACGTGTCCCTCCTGGAGATCGGCGACGGCGTCGTCGAGGTGAAGGCCACCAACGGCGACAACCACCTCGGTGGCGACGACTGGGACCAGCGTGTCGTCGACTACCTGGTGACCCAGTTCAAGAACGGTCACGGCGTCGACCTGGCGCTCGACAAGATGGCCCTCCAGCGCCTCCGCGAGGCCGCCGAGAAGGCGAAGATCGAGCTCTCGTCCTCGACCGAGACCTCCATCAACCTGCCCTACATCACGGCCTCCGCCGAGGGCCCGCTGCACCTGGACGAGAAGCTCACGCGCGCCCAGTTCCAGCAGCTCACCTCGGACCTGCTGGAGCGCTGCAAGGTCCCGTTCCACAACGTCATCAAGGACGCGGGCATCGCCCTCTCCGAGATCGACCACGTGGTCCTGGTCGGCGGCTCGACCCGCATGCCCGCCGTCGCCGAGCTCGTCAAGGAGCTGACCGGTGGCAACGAGGCCAACAAGGGCGTGAACCCGGACGAGGTCGTCGCCATCGGCGCCGCCCTCCAGGCCGGCGTCCTCAAGGGCGAGGTCAAGGACGTCCTGCTCCTCGACGTCACCCCGCTGTCCCTCGGCATCGAGACCAAGGGCGGCATCATGACCAAGCTCATCGAGCGCAACACCACGATCCCGACCAAGCGGTCCGAGATCTTCACGACGGCCGAGGACAACCAGCCGTCCGTGCAGATCCAGGTCTACCAGGGCGAGCGTGAGATCGCGGCGTACAACAAGAAGCTCGGCATGTTCGAGCTGACCGGCCTCCCGCCGGCCCCGCGCGGCGTCCCGCAGATCGAGGTCGCCTTCGACATCGACGCCAACGGCATCATGCACGTGACCGCGAAGGACCTGGGCACGGGCAAGGAGCAGAAGATGACCGTCACCGGCGGCTCCTCGCTGCCGAAGGACGAGGTCGACCGCATGCGCCAGGAGGCCGAGCAGTACGCGGACGAGGACCACCGTCGCCGCGAGGCCGCCGAGTCCCGCAACCAGGGCGAGCAGCTCGTCTACCAGACCGAGAAGTTCCTCAAGGACAACGAGGACAAGGTTCCGGGCGACGTGAAGTCCGAGGTCGAGGCCGCTCTCGTCGAGCTGAAGGAGAAGCTCAAGGGCGACGACGCCGCCGAGATCCGCACCGCCACCGAGAAGGTCGCCGCCGTCTCGCAGAAGCTCGGCCAGGCGATGTACGCGGACGCCCAGGCCGCGCAGGCCGGCGCCCCCGCCGGTGAGGCCAAGGCCGACGACGACGTGGTCGACGCCGAGATCGTCGACGACGAGCCCAAGAAGGACGGTCAGGCGTGAGCGAGGAGACCCCGGGCTTCGAGGAGAAGCCCGACGTCCCCTCCGGCGACGCCACCGAGGCCGCCGAGTCCACCGAGGACACGGCGGCCCCGGCCGGGGACGCGAACAGCACGCCGGCGGCCGACGCCGGACTCACCGCCGCCCTGGACCAGGCCCGCGCCTCGCTCTCCGAGCGCACCGCGGACCTCCAGCGGCTCCAGGCCGAGTACCAGAACTACCGGCGCCGGGTCGAGCGGGACCGGGTCACGGTCAAGGAGATCGCCGTGGCGAGCCTCCTGTCCGACCTGCTCCCGGTCCTCGACGACGTCGGCCGGGCCCGGGACCACGGCGAGCTCGTGGGCGGCTTCAAGTCGGTCGCCGAGTCGCTGGAGACCGTCGTCGCCAAGATGGGGCTCCAGCAGTTCGGCAAGGAGGGCGAGCCCTTCGACCCGACGATCCACGAGGCCCTGATGCACTCGTACGCGCCGGACGTCACCGAGACGACCTGCGTCGCGATCCTGCAGCCGGGGTACCGGATCGGGGAGCGGACCATCCGGCCCGCCCGCGTGGCCGTCGCCGAGCCCCAGCCCGGGGCGCAGGCCAAGGCCGAGGAGTCGGAAGACGCCGACACGTCCGAGAAGGACAGCGAGTAACAGCCGTACCCGCGTGCGGGAGGAGGGACGTCGATGAGCACGAAGGACTTCGTCGAGAAGGACTACTACAAGGTCCTCGGCGTCCCCAAGGACGCCACCGAGGCCGAGATCAAGAAGGCCTACCGGAAACTCGCCCGGGAGAACCATCCGGACGCCAACAAGGGCGACACCAAGGCGGAGGAGCGCTTCAAGGAGATCTCCGAGGCGAACGACGTCCTCGGTGACCCCAAGAAGCGCAAGGAGTACGACGAGGCGCGCGCCCTCTTCGGGAACGGCGGCTTCCGGGCCGGCGGTCCCGCGGGCGGCGGCTCGTTCAACTTCGACCTGGGGGACCTCTTCGGCGGCGCCCAGGGCGGAGCCGGCGGCTTCGGTGGCGGCGGCGGGGGCGGAATCGGGGACGTCTTCGGAGGTCTGTTCAACCGCGGCGGCGGTGCGGGTGCCCGCACCCAGCCGCGCCGCGGGCAGGACATCGAGTCCGAGGTGACGCTCAGCTTCACCGAGGCCATCGAGGGCGCCACGGTGCCGCTGCGCATGTCCAGCCAGCAGCCGTGCACGGCCTGTTCGGGCACCGGCGACACGAACGGCACGCCCAGGGTGTGCCCGACCTGCGTCGGCACCGGCCAGGTCTCGCGCGGCAGCGGCGGCGGCTTCTCGCTGACCGACCCGTGCGTGGACTGCAAGGGCCGCGGCCTGATCGCCGAGAACCCCTGCGAGATCTGCAAGGGCTCCGGCCGGGCCAAGTCCTCGCGGACCATGCAGGTCCGCATCCCGGCGGGCGTCTCCGACGGGCAGAAGATCCGGCTGCGCGGCAAGGGAGCCCCGGGCGAGCGCGGCGGACCGCACGGCGACCTGTTCGTCGTCGTGCACGTCGACGCCCACCCGGTCTTCGGCCGCAAGGACGACAACCTCACCATCACCGTGCCGGTCTCCTACACGGAGGCGGCGCTCGGCGGTGACGTCAAGGTGCCGACCCTCGGCGGCCCCGCGGTCACCCTCAAGCTGCCCGCCGGCACGCCGAACGGCCGCACCATGCGCGCCCGGGGCAAGGGCGCGGTCCGCAAGGACGGCACCCGCGGCGACCTGCTGGTGACGGTGGAGGTCGCGGTGCCCAGGGAGCTGGACGACAAGGCCCGCGAGGCCCTGGAGCAGTACCGGACGGCGACCGCCGACGCGGACCCCAGGGCGGAGCTGTTCGAGGCGGCGAAGGGAGCGTGACGCGGTGGACGGACGCAGACGCAATCCGTACGAACTGACCGACGAGACCCCGGTGTACGTCATCTCGGTGGCGGCCCAGCTGTCGGGGCTGCATCCGCAGACCCTGCGCCAGTACGACCGCCTGGGTCTCGTCTCACCGGACCGTACGGCCGGCCGCGGCCGCCGCTACTCGGCCCGCGACATCGAACTGCTCCGTCAGGTGCAGCAGTTGTCGCAGGACGAGGGCATCAACCTGGCCGGGATCAAGCGCATCATCGAGCTGGAGAACCAGGTCGCGGCGCTCCAGGCCCGTGTCGCCGAGCTCTCGACCGCCGTCGAGGGCGCGGCCGCCGCGATGCGGCAGCGCGAGGCCCAGGTGCACGCCTCCTACCGGCGCGACCTGGTCCCGTACACCGACGTGCAGCAGGCGAGCGCGCTGGTGGTCTGGCGTCCGGCGCCGAAGCGCGGCGAATAGCGCGCAGCGGAGAGGGCCCCTTCCCGTCCGGGGAGGGGCCCTCTTCGCGTGTTCAGATCAGTTCGCCGATGATGTCGCCGAGCGTCTCCCACCAGGGAGAGGCGCCGGTGCCGAACGCGGCGGCCAGCGCGGTGCCGACGGCGAGGTCGAGCGGGGTGGGCTCGACGCCCTCGTCCCACTCGTCGATCACCCGCCCGTCGCCGCTGGAGCTCAGCAGCCCGAGCGCCTTCCCGTCCCGGCTGAGCCGGCTCTCCCCGTAGGAGCAGGGCACGAGCCGGTACCGCAGGCCGCCGGCGCGGACGTCGACCCGGTACGAGCGCCGCAGCAGCCGGCCCCGGGCCGGGCGGATCGAGGCGGGCGCGCCGTCGACGGTGAGCGTCAGCAGGGCGGCCTTCCGGGTGCCGATCGGCGTGTGCTCGTCGGCCGGCGTCCCGGCCGTCCGGACGAGCTCCACGGCGGGCAGGCCGTCGCCGGAGACCCGGAGGGTGCCGGCGGGGCCGTCGAGCGTGATGTGTGCGTGCAAGGTGGTCAGTTGTCCCGTTCGAGAAGGCCGGACCGGGCGATCAGGTAGCCGAGCTGCGCCCGGCTCCCGCTGCCCAGCGTGGCCGCGAGCTTGGCGATGTGCGCCCGGCAGGTCCGTACGTTCATCCCGAGGCGGCGGGCGATGGCCTCGTCGACGTGGCCCTCGACGAGGAGCCGGGCGATGGAGCGCTGGACCCCGCCGATGCCGTCGACCGCGGGGCTGTAGGTGACCTCCTCGTCCCACGGGACGCCGTGCAGCCAGAACTGCTCGAAGACCCCGACGAGATACTCGACGAGGCCCTCGTGGCGCAGTTCCAGGGCGACCTGGCGGTCGCTGCGGGCGGGCACGAAGGCGACCTTGCGGTCGACGATGATCAGCCGGTCGACGATCTCCTCCAGCGTGCGCAGGGTGAGCCCGTAGGGGGCGGCCCGCTCGACGTACGCGAGGGTGGCGGGGTGGTGCCGGGCGGTGTGCTGGTAGAGGGTGCGCATGGTGATGCCGCGGTCCAGCAGGGGCTCCATGCGCCGCAGGGCCTTCTCCAGGGTCTCGGGACGGCGCCCGCTGCCCGGCTGGATGGTGAGCAGTTCGACGGCGCACTCGCCGGTGGCCCGGTCGAGCGCGGCGTTGATGACGCTGAGTCCTTCGAGGACCGTGATCGCCTGGGTGGCGGAGGGGTCCTGCGTGTGGATGGTCATGAACGGCTCGAAGGCGTCGGCGAGGGCCACGGCCTGCCGGCGGCGGGTGTGGATCTCCTGCTCGATCGGGCGGATGAGCTGGTTGAGCGCGAGGGACGGGGGCACCGGGTGCAGCCACTGGCTGTCGTCCGGGTCCGGGTGCAGGAGCGCCATGTCCGCCAGACAGGGGGCGGCCGCGGCCTCGGAACGGGTGATGCGACCCTTGCGGAGAGCGGACGCGTACAGCTCCCGTCCCACATCGCATAGCTCACCGTGACTGTGGCTATGGGTTGATATTTCGCCTTCTCGCCCCATACGCACCCCCCTCAGGGTCATGAATTACAGGAACATGATGCCCGGCCTGGGTGGTGGAAAGGGATGCGTGTGAGCCATCGTTCTAGGCGCGGGGGAGGTAGTGATCAATAGAGGTGGAGATCGGCCATGACCAGGATGGTTCGTGCACTTAGCGCCATAGCCGTTGCGGCGGCTGCTCTCGGCGCGCTCGCCGGGGTCGGTGAGCCCTCGTGGGAGAGCACCCCGCACTCGGTGCAGGCGCAGCCGAATGAGCCCTCGTGGGAGAGCACCCCCGCGCAAGAACTGCTCGCATCCCCCTCCGAGCCTTCGTGGGAGATCGCCCCCAAGGGCGCAGACGCATGACCGTCCCTCCGGACGACCGGGTCTTCCGCAGGGAGATGGCTTCGGCCTACCGGTCCGGTTGGCACTTCATCGATCTCGTCACGGCCATCCCCCACCGTGGCGACTCGCTGAAGGTCACCCTGTTCGGAGAACCTGTGGTCGTCGCACGGGAGCAGGACGAGGACGTCAGGGCCTACCGGTGCCTCAGGCGCCCGAGGGGCGCGCCGCAGCCCATCCGCTGCGCCGTCCGGTACGGCATGATCTTCGTCAATCTCGACCAGCGGGACCACCAGCTGATCGAGCCCGAGACCCTCACCGCCACCCCCCGCAGTGCCTGAGCGATGCCCCCGTCGTTCTAGATCGCTCAGGTGCTTCCCCCACACAACGGCGCCATCGCGGACCTGAAACGCGATGGCGCCGTTGTGCTGCCCGGACGCGGTGCCGCCCCGGCGTGGTCCCGGCGCGGTGCGGTCCGGCCCCGGCGCGATGCGGTGCGGTTCCGGCGTGGTCCCGGTCCGGTGCTCAGGCCCGGCCCATCGCCCGGGTGAGGGCGATCTCGATCACGACCCGGTCCGGGTTGGGCGTCGGCGTGCGGCCGTAGCGGTCCGCGTAGCGGGCCACCGCGTCGGCGACCGCGTCCGCCTCCGTACGGATGCGGGCGACGCCCTCCAGGGTGGCCCAGCGCCCCTTGTCGACCTGGCAGACCGCGACCCGCGCCCCCTCCGGGCCGGCCGCGAGCACGTTCGCGACCTTCCGGCTGTGCCTGTTGGTGATGACCCGCGCCAGCCCGTTCCCGGGGTCGTACGTGACGCCGACGGCCACCACGTGCGGGGTGCCGTCCGGGCGCGGGGTGGTCAGCGTGCACATGTGGTACTCGCGCCAGAAGCTGAGATACGAGTCCGCGGGGTTCCTCGGGTCAGTCGCCATGCCCGGAAACTACCGCCGTCCCCTCCACCTCCGATACCTTGAGCGGAATAGACTCAACTTTATGTACGCTATATGAGTCAGTACAGGCAAGGACCCAGAGGACCACCGCCCCAGGAGGAGAACCCGCACGTGGACGCAGAACTGACCAACAGGAGCCGGGACGCGCTGAACGCGGCCAGCAGCCGCGCCGTGTCCCAGGGGCACGCCGATCTGACCCCGTCGCATCTTCTGCTCGCCCTGCTGACGGGTCAGGACAACGAGAACATCGTCGACCTCCTCGCCGCGGTCGAGGCCGACCAGGCCGTCGTCCGCGGCGGAGCGGAGCGGCTGCTCGCCGCCCTGCCCAGCGTGACCGGCGCGACCGTGGCGCCCCCGCAGCCCAACCGCGAGCTGCTCGCCGTCATCGCCGACGCCGCCGACCGCGCGAAGAAGCTCGGCGACGATTTCCTGTCCACGGAGCACCTGCTCATCGGCCTCGCCGCCAAGGGCGGGCAGGCCGGCCAGGTCCTGGACCAGCAGGGCGCGACCGCCCGCCGGCTCCAGGACGCCTTCGAGAAGGCCCGGGGAGGCCGCCGCGTGACCACCGCCGACCCGGAGGGCTCGTACAAGGCCCTGGAGAAGTTCGGCACCGACTTCACCGCCGCCGCCCGCGAGGGCAAGCTCGACCCGGTGATCGGCCGTGACCACGAGATCCGCCGCGTGGTGCAGGTGCTCTCCCGGCGCACCAAGAACAACCCGGTCCTCATCGGCGAGCCCGGCGTCGGCAAGACCGCCGTCGTCGAGGGCCTCGCCCAGCGGATCGTGAAGGGCGACGTCCCCGAGTCGCTGCGGAACAAGCGCCTGGTCTCCCTCGACCTCGGCGCGATGGTCGCCGGCGCCAAGTACCGCGGCGAGTTCGAGGAGCGGCTGAAGACCGTCCTCTCCGAGATCAAGGAGAGCGACGGCCAGATCATCACCTTCATCGACGAACTGCACACCGTCGTCGGCGCGGGCGCCGGCGGCGACTCCGCCATGGACGCCGGCAACATGCTCAAGCCGATGCTCGCCCGCGGCGAGCTCCGCATGGTCGGCGCCACCACCCTCGACGAGTACCGCGAGCGCATCGAGAAGGACCCCGCCCTGGAGCGCCGCTTCCAGCAGGTCCTCGTCGCCGAGCCGTCCGTCGAGGACACCGTCGCCATCCTCCGCGGCCTCAAGGGACGCTACGAGGCCCACCACAAGGTGCAGATCAACGACTCCGCGCTGGTGGCCGCCGCGACCCTCTCCGACCGGTACATCACCTCCCGCTTCCTGCCCGACAAGGCCATCGACCTCGTCGACGAGGCGGCCTCCAGGCTCCGCATGGAGATCGACTCCTCCCCGGTCGAGATCGACGAGCTCCAGCGCTCCGTCGACCGCCTCCGCATGGAGGAGCTGGCCCTCGCCAAGGAGACCGACCCGGCCAGCGTCCAGCGCCTGGAGAAGCTCCGCCGCGACCTCGCCGACCGCGAGGAGGAGCTGCGCGGCCTCACCGCCCGCTGGGAGAAGGAGAAGCAGTCCCTCAACCGGGTCGGCGAGCTGAAGGAACGGCTCGACGAGACCCGCGGCCGCGCCGAGCGCGCCCAGCGCGACGGCGACTTCGACACCGCCTCCAAGCTGCTCTACGGCGAGATCCCCACCCTGGAGCGCGAGCTCGCCGAGGCCACCGAGGCCGAGCGCGAGGTCCAGAAGGACACCATGGTCAAGGAGGAGGTCGGACCCGACGACATCGCCGACGTCGTCGGCGCCTGGACCGGCATCCCCGCCGGCCGCCTCCTGGAGGGCGAGACGCAGAAGCTGCTCCGGATGGAGGACGAGCTGGGCCGCCGGCTCATCGGCCAGACCGAGGCCGTCCGGGCCGTCTCCGACGCGGTGCGCCGCACCCGCGCGGGCATCGCCGACCCCGACCGCCCCACCGGCTCCTTCCTCTTCCTCGGCCCCACCGGCGTCGGCAAGACCGAGCTGGCCAAGGCCCTCGCCGACTTCCTCTTCGACGACGAGCGGGCCATGGTCCGCATCGACATGTCGGAGTACGGCGAGAAGCACTCCGTCGCCCGCCTGGTCGGCGCGCCCCCCGGCTACGTCGGCTACGAGGAGGGCGGACAGCTCACCGAGGCCGTCCGCCGCCGCCCGTACAGCGTCGTGCTCCTCGACGAGGTCGAGAAGGCGCACCCGGAAGTCTTCGACGTCCTGCTCCAGGTCCTCGACGACGGCCGGCTCACCGACGGCCAGGGCCGCACGGTCGACTTCCGCAACACGATCCTGATCCTGACCTCGAACCTGGGCAGCCAGTACCTCGTCGATCCGCACACCTCCGAGGCGGAGAAGCGGGACCGGGTCCTGGAGGTCGTCCGGGCCAGCTTCAAGCCCGAGTTCCTGAACCGTCTCGACGACCTCGTCGTCTTCTCCGCGCTCGACCGGGCCGAGCTGGGCCGCATCGCGCGCCTCCAGGTCGACCGGCTCGCCAGGCGGCTCGCCGACCGCCGGCTCACCCTGGAGGTCACCCCGGAGGCCCTGGAGTGGCTGGCGGAGGAGGGCAACGACCCCGCGTACGGCGCCCGCCCGCTGCGCCGCCTCATCCAGACGGCCATCGGCGACCGGCTCGCCAGGGAGATCCTGGCCGGCGAGGTCCGCGACGGCGACACCGTCCGCGTGGACCGGGCCCGAGCCCTCGGCGAGCCGGGGGAGACCCCGGCCGAGGACGGCCTGGTCGTCGGCGTGGCCCGGTAGGCGGGGCCCGGATCGAGTCAGCCCGCAGCGGATCTCCCCCGGCGGGGCTTGCCACGGACCGGCTGGGATGGGGGAGGATGGCAACAACCGTACGAAGGGAAATACACGGTGAGCATCGACCCGTCCTCGATTCCGAATTTCGGGGGACAGCCCCAGCCCCAGGCAGGACCGGCGGGCCCCGTCGTCCCCGACCAGGACCTGGTGAAGCAGCTCCTGGAGCAGATGGAGCTGAAGTACGTCGTCGACGACGAGGGTGACCTCGCGGCGCCGTGGGAGGACTTCCGCACGTACTTCATGTTCCGCGGCGAGAACGAGCAGCAGGTGTTCTCGGTGCGCACGTTCTACGACCGCCCGCACGCGGCCGACGACCGGTCCAGGATCCTCGACGCGATCGACGACTGGAACCGCCGCACCCTGTGGCCCAAGGTCTACACCCACCTGCACGAGGAGGAGGACGGCTCCGCCACCCTCCGTCTCATCGGTGAGGCGCAGATGCTGATCGGCACCGGCGTCGCCCTGGAGCACTTCGTGTCCTCCACGGTGAGCTGGGTCCGCGCCTCCATCGAGTTCGACAAGTGGATCATCGAGCAGTTCGGCCTCGCCTCCCCGGAGGAGAAGGCCGAGGGCGACGAGGCCTGAGCCTCCGTCCCGCTCGCGCGGAAGCCGGGTCCCCCACGCGGGGACCCGGCTTCCGGCGTCTCAGGCGAGCCGCTTGAGCCGGTCCACTGCCTCCTGGAGGACCTCGGTGCGCTTGCAGAAGGCGAAGCGGACGAAGGGCGCGCCGGCCTCGCGGTCGTCGTAGAAGACGGCGTTCGGGATCGCGACGACGCCGGCCCGCTCCGGCAGCGAGCGGCAGAAGGCGAAGCCGTCGTCGGCGCCGAGCGGGCGGATGTCGGTCGTGACGAAGTACGTGCCCTGCGGGCGGTAGACCGCGAACCCGGCCTCGGCGAGCCCGTCGCTCAGCAGGTCCCGCTTGGCCTGGAGGTCGGCGCGCAGCCCGTCGTAGTAGGCGTCGGGGAGGCGCAGAGCCTCGGCGACGGCGTACTGGAAGGGGCCGGAGGAGACGTAGGTGAGGAACTGCTTGGCCGAGCGGACGGCCGCCGTCAGCTGGGGGCTCGCGGTGGTCCAGCCCACCTTCCAGCCGGTGAAGGAGTACGTCTTGCCGGCCGAGCCGATGGTGACGGTGCGGTCCCGCATCCCGGGGAGGGTCGCGATCGGGACGTGCGCGGCGCCGTCGAAGACCAGGTGCTCGTAGACCTCGTCGGTGACGACGAGGAGGTCCCGCTCGACGGCCAGCTCGGCGATCGCGGTGAGCTCGGCGGGGGTGAGGACGGTGCCGGTGGGGTTGTGCGGGGTGTTGAGGAGGATCAGGCGGGTGCGGGGGGTGACGGCGGCCCGCAGCTCGTCGAGGTCGAGGACGTAGCGTCCGTCGGCGGCGCCGCCGCGGGGTCCCTCCTGGGGGCGGAGGGTGACCGGGACGCGGGTGCCGCCGGCCATCGCGACGCAGGCCGCGTACGAGTCGTAGTACGGCTCCAGGGCGATGACCTCGTCGCCGGGCTCGACCAGGGCCAGCAGGGCCGCCGCGATCGCCTCGGTGGCGCCCGCGGTGACCAGGACCTCGCGGTCGGGGTCGTACTCCAGGCCGTAGCGGGCGCGCTGGTGGTCGGCGATCGCGGCGCGCAGCTCGGGGACGCCGGGGCCCGGCGGGTACTGGTTGCCGTGGCCGTCGCGCAGGGCCCGGACGGCCGCCTCGCGCACCTCTTCGGGGCCGTCGGTGTCGGGGAAGCCCTGCCCGAGGTTGATGGACCCGGTCGAGGCGGCGAGTGCGGACATCTCGGCGAAGATCGTGGTCCCGAACTCCGCGAGCCGGCGGTTCAGCAGTGGCCTTGTCATGCCGGTCATCCTGGGCCGAAGCTCTGGACTTGCTCAAGTGCGCTTTGGGGCGCGCGCGGGGCGGGAATCCCCGGTGCGGAGGCGGCAGCGAGCCGCCGGACACGGGGGAGACGACGATGGAGTTCGTGTTCGTCATGATCGTGGTGGTGCTGTTCGCCGGGCTGTACGCCTGGGGCGGCCGGGGGAGCGGTGGCCGCGGGAGGCGGCGCGGCGGATGGTCCGACGGCGGCAGCTCCTGCGGGGGTTCGAGCTGCGGGGGCGGTGGCGGCTGCGGCGGGGGCGGCGGCGACTGACGGGGCCCGTGGGGCGAGGGTCGCCGGACGGGGCGGGAGGGGCGTGCCGCGCGCTTCTGTCGCCCGCCCGGCGAGCGAGCCCGTTTGAACAATTGCACTGTGGGGTCCCCGAAGAGGATGGAAACCACGGCAAGTTGGGTAAAAACGCTGCGAGTCGTCCGGCCCACGTGGTTCTCTCGCTCCTGTCAGAGACAGCCCTCGGACCGTATGTGGACCCGAGCCGGCGCATCCCCCCATCGCGTGGAAACCCTCTCCGGGGCGTCCCCGGCCCACCCGTCGAACCGTGTTTGCGGAGCCGACCCATGCTCACCACCCTGAAGACCTCCTACACCGACACGCGCGCGGCCGACCTGGCCTGGGCGCTGGGCCGTGAGCCGCTGCCGGCGCTCGCCGTGCTCGACCTCGAACTCGCCGGCGCCACACTCCAGTTGAGACTGCTCGGCGCCTCCCACCAGGTGCTTCTGGAGGAAGAGGGCCGCACCTGCTCCGAGACCGTCGCCTGCATGCCGGGCAGCAGCACCCCGCTGCCGCTCGGCGTCTCCAAGCGGATCGGCGAATGGGAGTACGAATTCGCGGCCCGCGTCGAGACGCTCACCCGGGGCTCCTTCGCGGGCCGGGCGCAGGAACTGCTGGCGCTGGTCGCCGACCACCCGCACGGCCTGGCCGGGACGTTCCCCGGTTCGCCGCACGCCTTCACCGCGATGCTGGCGCAGCGCCACGAGGGCCAGGTGCGCTGGCGGACCTGGCACGCCTACCCGCAGGAGGGCCAGCTCGTGGTCACCCGCACCCGGATCGGCGCCCGTATGCCCGCCGCGCTCTGAATACACCCGTGCGGCCCCAGATGCACTCGTGTGGGTGACAAAGGGCGAGGAGGTCGTGACGTAGCGTTACGAGCATGATCGAGCCGACCGTGACCCTGCCACCCACGAGGGTGCGACGCCGACCGCCGCCGCGGCCGCGCCCCCCGGTGCGGTGGCCGGTCCTCGTCGTCGTCTTCGTCTGCGCCGCCTGCGGTCTCGTCTACGAGCTCGAACTCGTCGCCCTCGCCTCGTACCTGATCGGCGACTCGGTCACCCAGGCGTCCGTCGTGCTCTCCGTCATGGTCTTCGCGATGGGCATCGGCTCGCTCCTCGCCAAGCGGCTGCGCTGCCGTGCCGCCGTCGGATTCGGCCTGCTCGAAGGCGCGCTCGCGCTCATCGGCGGCACCTCGGCCCTGGTGCTGTACGCCTGCTTCGCCTGGCTCGGCGAGTCGCGCTGGGTCCTGGTCGCCTTCTCGCTCGCCATCGGGGTGCTCATCGGCGCCGAGATCCCGCTGCTGATGTCGCTCATCCAGAGAGCGCCCGAGCGCTCCGTCCCCACCGGCCGGGCCGGCCGGGCCGGGGGGCCCGCCCCGCCCGGCGACCCCGACGACGCGGCCGGCACGGTCGCCGACCTCTTCGCCGCCGACTACGTGGGAGCGCTCGTCGGCGGCCTCGCCTTCCCGTTCCTGCTGCTGCCCTGGCTGGGGCAGCTCACCGGCGCGCTCGTCACCGGCGCGGTCAACGCGGTCGCGGGCGCCGTCCTGGTGCTCTGGTTCTTCCGCCGCGACCTCACGGCCCGTACCCGCGCGCTCGTCGTCGGCGTCAACCTCGCCGTCCTCGGCGTGCTCGCCACCGCGACCGTCCTCGTCGACGACTTCGAGGAGGCCGCCCGCCGGGCCGTGTACGGGGAGCGGGTCCGGGTCGCCGTCCACACCGACCTCCAGGAGGTCGTCGTCACCGGCGGCCCCGAGGACCCGCCCGACCTCTACCTCGACGGGCGGCTGCGGGTCTCCGGCGCGGACGAACACCGCTTCCACGAGGCGCTGGTCCACCCCGCGATGAACGGCCCGCACGCGCGCGTCCTCATCGTCGGCGGCGGCGACGGGCTCGCCGCCCGCGAGGTGCTCCGCCACCCCGGCGTCCGCTCCGTCTCCGTGGTCGAACTCGACCCCGGCCTCGTCCGGCTCGCCCGCACCGACCCCGCGCTCGCCGCGCTCAACGGCCAGGCCTTCCGCGACCCGCGGGTGCGGGTGGTCCACGCCGACGCCTTCAACTGGCTGAGGGCCACCTCCGGGCGTGTGCAGGAACGGTACGACGTGGTGATCTCCGACCTGCCCGACCCCGGCATCACCCGCAGCACCAAGCTGTACGCCCAGGAGTTCTACGGCCTCGCCGCCGGCGTCCTCGCCGACGGCGGCCGGCTCGTCGTCCACGCCGGCCCCGCCACCGACCGGCCCCGCACCTACTGGACCGCCGACGCCACCCTCCGCGCCGCCGGTTACGCCACCCGGCCGTACAGCGCCGAGGGCGGCACCCCCGGCTTCGCCGCCGGTCCCGACCGCGCCGACCGGGACAGCGGCACCCGCCACGAACCCGACGACTGGGGCTTCCTGCTCGCCGTCCGCGGCACCCGGCCGCCCACCCTCGGGCTCGCCGCCGACACGCCCCCGCTCCGCTCCCTCGCCCCCCGCGACCTGGCCGCCGCCGCCCGCCGGGCCGAGCGGACCCGGATCACCGGACTCCCGCCGTCCACCCTCGTCCACCCCCGCTACGTCGACTGAGCGGCGCCCCGAGCGGCACCCCGCGGCACCCGGGGTGTGGCTCCCGGGACGAACGGGCGACGCCGGGCGCCCCGCTGAGTAGGCTCGGATCCCATGGAGCATGAGGTGTTCGTCCCGGTCCCGGCCGAGGCCCTGCGGGCCACCCTCACCGACCCGGCCCGGGTCGCGCGGTGCGTCCCGGGCTTCCAGAGCGACGCCTCCGAGGAGGCCGCCGGAGCGGGCGAGGACCTCGTCGGCCGGCTCCGGCTCCGGGTCGGCGGCCACACCATCACCTACCGCGGCGGTCTGCGGATCGTCGAACGGGACGGCGCCATCACCTACGAGGGCGAGGGCGCCGAGGCCCGCGGCAAGGGCGTCGCCGAGATCTCCCTCACCGTCGTCCTCACCCCGGCGGCCGAAGGCACCGGACTCAGCTTCACCGGCGCGCTCACCGCCACCGGCCGACTCGCCGAGGAGCCCGAGGAGGCCCGGGAGACCGCCCGCGCCCGGCTCCTGGACGCCTTCGTGGAGGCCGCCGCCGCGCTCGCCTCCGAGACCGCCGCCGACGCACCCGAAGGGGACACCGCCTTCGGCACCGGCGCCTTCGACGGAGGCCCCGCCCTCGACGGGGAGCCCGCCCCCGCGGACGTCCGCGAGCCGGCCCCGGCCGCGCCGGTCGACATCCCCGCCGCGCCCACCGCGCCCGCCGCCGAGGCCGCCCACGCCCGCCGGACCATGATCGGCCGGAGCGCCGAGGAGGTGGACCACGCGCCGCCGCGCGGCCGGTACGCCCCGGTGCCCGCGCCCGAGCCGAGCGGCGCCGGCGCCACCCTCCGCTGGGTCGCCCCCGCCGCCGCGCTCGCCCTCGCCTCGGCGGTCATCGTCGGCCGCGCCCTGCGCCGCCGCCGCTAGGTTCTGTCCGGCGATTCCCGCCGGACCCGGCCCGCCGCACAGAGCCCGCCCGGCCCGCACGGTCTGCCCGCACGCCCCGCCCGCTCCGCTCCGCCCACCACGCCCCGCCCGCCACGCCCGGCCCGCCACGCCCCGCACGCCCCGCCCGGTCCCGCCCGCCCCGCCGGGACGAGGGCGTGGGAACGGTCCCATGATCCGGGCCCCAGGATTTAGGGTTCGGGCGTGAGCAACCTGACGCGACTGACGGCGGGCGACGCCGAGCTGACCATCAACCCCGAGCACGGCGGCCGGATCGAGAGCCTGCGCATCGCCGGCACCGAGGTCCTCAAGCAGGGCGAGCGCTACGGCAGCTTCCCGATGGTGCCCTGGTGCGGCCGGACCAGGAACGGCCTCTTCCGCGACGGGGCCACCACCCACCGGCTGCCCCTCAACGCGGACCCGCACGCCATCCACGGCACCGTCCGCGACCAGCCCTGGACCGTGGCCCGCACCACCGCGACCGAGGCCGTCCTCACCTGTGAGCTCGGCGACCCGTGGCCGTACAAGGGCAGGGTCACCCAGGTCCTCGAACTGGCCGACGACCGGCTGACCCTGAGGTTCGGGGTGGAGGCGTACGACGACTCCTTCCCGGCGCAGGCCGGCTGGCACCCCTGGTTCCTGCGGAACCTCGGGCGGGGCGGCGAGGACGTCCGCGTCGGCTTCACGCCCGACTGGCAGGAGGAGCGCGGCGACGACCACCTCCCCACCGGCCGCCGCATCGGCCCCACCCCCGGCCCCTGGGACGACTGTTTCGGCATGCCCGCCGGCGTCGACGTCGCCCTCACCTGGCCGGGCGAGCTGGAGCTCAGGGTGACCAGCCGCGCCGAGTGGGTCGTGATCTACGACGAGCCCGAGGACGCCGTCTGCGTCGAGCCCCAGTCCGGCCCCCCGAACGGCCTCAACACCCACCCGCGCCTGGTCACCCCCATCGACCCCCTGGAGGTCGAGAGCGTCTGGGCGTGGCGGCGGCTTTAAGCTCGGGGCATGACTGACGTACGCGCTGAACTGCTCCAGCAGATCAAGGACAAGGCCGTGGTGCACGGCAAGGTGACCCTCTCCTCGGGTCTGGAAGCCGACTACTACATCGACCTTCGCCGGATCACGCTGGACGGCGAGGCCGCGCCGCTGGTCGGTCAGGTCATGCTCGACCTGACCGAGGAGCTGGACTTCGACTGCGTCGGCGGCCTCACCCTGGGCGCCGACCCGGTCGCCACCTCGATGCTGCACGCCTCCGCCGCGCGCGGGCAGCGCCTCGACGCCTTCGTCGTGCGCAAGGCGCAGAAGGCGCACGGCATGCAGCGCCGGATCGAGGGCACCGACGTGAAGGGCCGCCGCTGCCTGGTCGTCGAGGACACCTCGACCACCGGCGGTTCCCCGCTGACGGCCGTCGAGGCCGTCCGCGAGGCCGGCGGCGAGGTCGTCGCCGTCGCCACCATCGTGGACCGGGGCGCGGCCGACGCGATCGCCGGCGCCGGGCTCTCGTACCTCACCGGTTACCGGCTCTCGGACCTCGGACTGGCCTGAGGACCGGGCCCGAGGACCGGACCTGGGGACCGGCGTAACCGCCGCGAAGTCGTGACTTAGGTCCCGGACCCCGGCACATGCGGCCCTGACCTGCGCTTTTCCCGAAGGGCGGGGTGTTTCACGTGAAACACCCCGCCCTTCGGCATGCGCCGTCCGTGGGAGGCCGCACAAGAGTCTGGAAAGATGGCACCGACGATGACGTCGCCCCTAGGTCAGGGACATAGCAACGCCCACACCCGCACATCACAAGGAGCGGACGAATGCCCATCGCAACCCCCGAGGTCTACGCCGAGATGCTCGACCGGGCGAAGGCCGGCAAGTTCGCCTACCCGGCCATCAACGTGACCTCGTCCCAGACCCTCCACGCGGCGCTGCGCGGGTTCGCCGAGGCCCAGAGCGACGGCATCATCCAGATCTCGACCGGTGGCGCCGAGTTCCTGGGCGGCCAGTACAGCAAGGACATGGTCACGGGCGCCGTCGCCCTGGCCGAGTTCGCGCACATCGTCGCCGCGAAGTACGACATCACCGTCGCGCTGCACACGGACCACTGCCCGAAGGACAAGCTGGACGGCTACGTCCGCCCGCTGCTCGACGTCTCCGCCGAGCGTGTCGCCCGGGGCGAGAACCCGCTCTTCCAGTCGCACATGTGGGACGGCTCCGCCGAGACCCTCGCCGACAACCTGTCCATCGCGCAGGAGCTGCTCGCGAAGGCCCACGCCGCCAAGATCATCCTTGAGGTCGAGATCACCCCGACCGGCGGCGAGGAGGACGGCGTCACCCACGAGATCAACGACGAGCTCTACACCACGGTCGACGACGCGATCCGCACCGCCGAGGCCCTGGGCCTGGGCGAGAAGGGCCGCTACCTGCTCGCCGCCTCCTTCGGCAACGTGCACGGCGTCTACAAGCCGGGCAACGTCGTCCTGCGCCCGGAGCTCCTCAAGGACCTCCAGGCCGGTGTCGCCGAGAAGTTCGGCCAGGCGTCCCCGTTCGACTTCGTCTTCCACGGCGGCTCCGGCTCGACCGCCGAGGAGATCGCCACCGCCATCGAGAACGGCGTGGTGAAGATGAACCTCGACACCGACACCCAGTACGCCTTCACCCGTCCGGTCGTGGACCACGTGTTCCGCAACTACGACGGCGTCCTGAAGGTCGACGGCGAGGTCGGCACCAAGTCGACCTACGACCCGCGCACCTGGGGCAAGCTCGCCGAGGCGGGCATGGCCAAGCGCGTCACCGAGGCGAGCGAGGCGCTGCGCTCGGCCGGCAAGAAGCTGAAGTAACAGCCGTGACCGAAGGGCCCGGCACCCACACGGTGCCGGGCCCTTCGCGTACCCGGAGGAGGGGCCGATGGAGGAGGCACGGATGGAGGAGGGACCGATGTACGACTTCGACGAGGTGAGGGACCGGACGGGCACCTGGTCGGTCCAGTGGGACGGGATCGCGGACCGCTTCGGTGTCTCCGAGCTCCTCCCCTTCACCATCTCCGACATGGACTTCGCCTCCCCGCCGGAGGTCCTGGAAGCCCTCCACGCCCGCGTCGGCCACGGCGTCTTCGGCTACACGGACTGGCGGCTCGGCGGCCCCGACGGCTTCCGCGAGGCGATACGCCACTGGTACGCGACCCGGTACGGCACCGCCGTCGACACCGAGGCGCTGGTCTACGCGCCCTCCGTGCTCAGCCAGCTCTCCCAGCTGCTGCGGATGTGGACCCGGCCCGGCGACGGGATCGTCACCCACACCCCCACCTACGACGGCTTCCGCAAGGCCGTCACCGGCCTCGGGCGCGAACTGCGCGGGGTGCCGGTCGGCGACCTCGGCGCCCTGGAGCGGGAGCTGGCCCGTCCGGACAGCACGATGCTGCTGCTCTGCTCCCCGCACAACCCCACCGGGCGGGTGTGGACGGAGGCCGAGCTGACCGAGTTCGCCCGGCTCGCCCGCCGGCACGGGGCGGCCGTCGTCAGCGACGAGATCCACGCCGACCTCACCTCCGAGGGACACCGGCACATCCCCTGGTCCCGGATCGCCGAGGCCGGCGGCGACCGGCGCTGGGCGCTCGTCACCTCCGGCACCAAGGCGTTCAACTTCCCGGCGCTCTCAGGCTCGTACGGCTTCCTCGGCGACCCGGAGGAGCGGGCGGCGTTCGTCCGGCGGATGGAGACCGGCGAGGGCCTCGCCTCCCCGGCCGTCCTCTCGCTCACCGCCCACATCGCCGCCTACCGGCACGGCGCCACCTGGCTCGACGCCCTGCGCGGCTATGTCGCCGGCACGATGGCGATGATCGCGGAGCGGCTCGCCGACGGGCTGCCCGGCGTCGTCTGGCAGCCGCCGCAGGCCGGCTACCTCGCCTGGATCGACCTCCGGCCGCTCGGCGTCGACGACACCCGGCTCCAGGAGGAACTGGTCGCCACGGAGAAGGTCGCGATCATGCCCGGCTCCACGTACGGCACCCCCGGCTTCGTCCGGCTCAACGTCGGCTGCCCCCGCGCCAAGGCCGAACAGGGCGTGGACGCCCTGGTCAGGGCGGCGACCCGGCTCCGCACCCGCTGACCGCACAGGGAGGCGGGGAGGCGGCGGGTCGAGGTCCGGGGGACCATGCAGGCATGAGTGTGGCTGGGCCCGAGGTGCGGATGGCCTCCGGGACCGGGCGGTGGATCGTCTTCACGACCGTGCTCGGCTCCGGGATGGCACTGCTCGACTCCACCGTCGTCAACGTCGCGCTGCCGCACATCGGCGAGGACCTCGGCGCCGACCTCGCCGTGCTCCAGTGGACCGTCAACGCCTACATGCTGACGCTCGCCGGGCTGATCCTCCTCGGCGGCTCGCTCGGCGACCGGTACGGGCGGCGGCGGGTCTTCGTCGTCGGCGTGGTCTGGTTCGCCCTCGCCTCGCTGCTCTGCGGGCTCGCCCCGAACGCCGGGGTGCTCATCGCCGCCCGCGCCCTCCAGGGCGTCGGCGGGGCGCTGCTCACCCCCGGATCGCTCGCGCTGATCCAGGCGAGCTTCCACCCGGACGACCGGGCCCGGGCGGTCGGCCTGTGGTCCGGCTTCGGCGGCGTCGGGGCCGCGATCGGGCCGTTCGTCGGCGGCTGGCTCGTCGACGGTCCCGGCTGGCGGTGGGTCTTCCTGCTCAACGTGCCGCTCGCCGCGCTCTGCGTGCCGGTCGCCCTGCGACACGTGCCCGAATCCCGCGACGAGGCCGCGCACGGGCGGTTCGACGTGCTCGGCGCGGTCCTCGGAGCCGCGGCGCTCGGCCTCGTCACCTACGCGCTGATCGGCGCCGTGTGGTGGGCCGGGGCGATGGGCGTGCTGGCCGGCGCCGGGTTCGTGGGGGTGGAGCGGCGGCGGGCCGAGCGGGCGATGGTGCCGCCGTCGATCTTCCGGTCCCGGCTCTTCACCGCCGTCAATCTGGTGACGCTCTGCGTGTACGCGGCCTTCGGCGGCTTCTTCTTCCTGGCCGCGCTCCAGCTCCAGGTCGTCTCCGGCTACTCCGCGCTCGCCGCCGGCACCGCCCTGCTGCCCACCACCGTCCTGATGCTGCTGCTCTCCGCGAGGTCCGGCGAGCTGGGGGAGCGGATCGGGCCCCGCATCCCGCTGACCGTCGGGCCGCTGCTGTGCGCCGCCGGGATGCTGCTGATGCTGCGGGTCGGGGAGGACGCCTCCTACGTCCGCGACGTCCTGCCCGCCCTCCTCGTGCTGGGCCTCGGCATGACCGCGCTGGTCGCGCCGCTCACCGCGACCGTCCTCGCCTCCGTCGACGTCGCCCGCGCCGGCCTCGCCAGCGGCATCAACAACGCGGCGGCGCGGGCGGCCGGCCTCATCGCGGTCGCGGCGCTGCCGCTGCTGACGGGGATGGGGCCGGAGGCGTACCGGTCGGCGGCGGAGTTCGACGAGACGTTCGGGAAGGCGATGCCGATCTGCGCGGGCGTCCTGCTGCTCGGCGCGGCGCTCGCCTGGTTCACGATGCGGACCCCCGAGGCGCCCTCCTGCCATCCCGGCTGCCGCCACCACTGCGGCGTGACCTCCCCGCCCCTGGACCCGGGCACCCCCTGACCTCCGCGTGCGCCCACGACGGAACGGCGGGACGGTCGGGCGGGCGGGTGGGGCAGACTGGGGGGATGGTTACGCATGAGAACTTGCTGGGCGGTCCCGCGCCGACGCTGCTGCCCGACGAGCCCGAGCCGCGCGAGCTCCTCGCGCAGGGCACCGCCCCCGCGGACGTCGCCGCGAAGTACCCGACCTCCTCGCTCGCGTGGGCGCAGCTCGCGGACGACGCGTTCGAGGCGGGCCGCGTGGTGGAGTCGTACGCCTACGCCCGCACCGGCTACCACCGCGCGCTCGACGTGCTGCGCCGCAACGGCTGGAAGGGCCACGGCCCGGTGCCGTGGGAGCACGAGCCGAACCGCGGCTTCCTGCGGGCCCTGCACGCGCTCGCGCGGGCCGCGGGGGAGATCGGCGAGCAGGCCGAGTACGAGCGCTGCACGACCTTCCTGCGGGACTCCTCGGAGACCGCCGCCGAGACGCTCGGCTGAGTGCCTTTCCCCCCGGCCAGTAGGATCCACGCAGCGGCCTGAACAGGGGGGAACTGTCGTGGGCAAGCGGGGGGCGCCGAACCAGCGCCCGCAGAACCGACAGAGCGGGACGAGCCGCCGCCGCGCGAGGACGCGTGTCACGCGCCGCGGCCGGCTCGTCCTCTCGACCCTGGTGCTGATGGGCGTCTCGCTCGGCGCGGGCGTGGCGATCGCGCACCTCCGGGGCGACGACGGCGGCCGGGACACCGCCGCCCCCGCACCGGTCTCCGAGGCGCCGCGGGCGCCCGGGCCGGCGGCGACCGCGTCGGAGGGACCGGCCCGCGAGGCCAGGTCGAAGCCCACCGCCGAGCCCACCGCCGAGCCCAAGCCGAAGCCTGATCCCAAGCCGAAGCCTGATCCGAAGCCGAAGCCGAAGCCGAAGCCGAAGCCCGAGCCGAAGCCGGCCGCCACGA
This sequence comes from Streptomyces sp. NPDC014861, assembly GCF_043081625.1. Lineage (NCBI taxonomy): Bacteria > Bacillati > Actinomycetota > Actinomycetes > Kitasatosporales > Streptomycetaceae > Streptomyces > Streptomyces sp. NPDC014861. The sequence continues at coordinate 103,918 of NZ_JBIBWV010000012.1, read as the reverse complement.
AGAAGAAGCCCGCGACCGTGCCGCAGTCCGGCTCGGGCACCTTCACCACCGCCTCCGCCTCCGGACGGGTCACCGGCACGAGCGGCGAGCTGCGCCGCTACCGGGTGCAGATCGAGGAGGGCGTCGACCTGTCGGCCCGGGAGACGGCCGAGGAGATCGAGGCGATACTCGCCCATCCGCGCGGCTGGGCCGCGCACGGCCGGGGCCGCTTCCAGCTGGTCGGGTCGGACGCCGACTTCGTGATCCGGATAGCCACCCCCGACACCGCGGACGCGCTCTGCGCCCGGCAGGGCCTCGACACCCACGGCGAGCTGAACTGCGAGACCACCGAGGGCGTCGTGGTGAACCTCAAGCGGTGGATGCTGGGCTCGCCGACCTTCGCGGGGCCGCCGGAGGAGTACCGCCACCTGATCATCAACCACGAGGTCGGGCACGAGATCGGCATCCGGGAGCACATGGACTGCGGTGGCCCCGGCAAGCTCGCGCCCGCCATGATGCAGCAGATCAAGGGCCTGAACGGCTGTCGTTCGAACGCGTTTCCGTATGACGAAGACGGGGTCTACATCACCGGTCCGATCGTGTCATGATGCGTCTGGGACGGCGCGCGACGAAGCACGCCTCCTGAGGGGACCGGGGCTCCCGTGGCGCCCGCCTTCCGCAGCGGAGGGGCGCACGCGGTGGAGCGGACCGCTACCCGGTAGTTCGTATCGAGGAGACAGAAATGTCGACCTACCAGGGTTCTCCCGATGCCTCCGGAGCCGACGCGGTCACCGACGCGCCGAACCTCGACTTCGCGGGCACCACGCCGTACGAGGACTACGTCCAGGCGGACGTCCTCACCCACCTCCAGCACCTCCGCTCGGACGATCCCGGCGAGATGGTCTTCCTGGTCACCACCCAGGTCATGGAGCTGTGGTTCACCGTCATCGTCCACGAGTGGGAGACCGCGAGCCGCGCCCTGCGCGAGGACCGGATGCCCGTCGCCGTCGACGCGCTGAAGCGCTCGGTGCGCGAGCTGGAGGCGCTCAACCACTCCTGGCGGCCGCTCTCCCAGCTCACCCCCGCCCAGTTCAACTCCTACCGGGGCGCCCTCGGCGAGGGCTCCGGCTTCCAGTCGGCGATGTACCGCCGCATGGAGTTCCTGCTCGGCGAGAAGTCGGCGTCCATGCTCGTCCCGCACCGGGGCGCGCCCCGCGTCCACGCCGAGCTGGAGAAGGCGCTGCACGAGCCGAGCCTGTACGACGAGGTGCTCGCGCTCCTCGCCCGGCGCGGCCTGCCCGTCCCGGCCTCCGTCCTCGCCCGCGACCTCACCCGGCGGTACGAGCCCTCGGCCGAGGTCGAGGCCGTGTGGGCGGCGCTGTACGCGGAGCCCGAGGCCGAGGGGAACACCGAGCTGGTCCGGCTCGGCGAGGCGCTCAGCGACGTCGCCGAACTGGTGTGGCGATGGCGCAACGACCATCTGGTGGCGACCCGCCGCGCGATGGGCTCCAAGACCGGCACCGGCGGCTCCGCGGGCGTGGCCTGGCTGGAGAAGCGCGCGCAGAAGAACGTGTTCCCCGAGCTCTGGACGGCCCGCAGCCATGTCTGACCTGAACCAGCGGGCCCTGGAGCTCGACGCCGCCGACCCGCTCGCCGGCCACCGCGCCAAGTTCGCCCTCGACGACGCCACCGTCTACCTCGACGGCAACTCGCTCGGCGCCCTCCCCGCCCACGTCCCCGCCCGGATGGCCGACGTCATCGGCCGCGAGTGGGGCGAGCTGCGGATCCGGTCCTGGGACGAGTCGGGCTGGTGGACCGCGCCGGAGCGGATCGGCGACCGGATCGCCCCGCTCGTCGGCGCCGCCCCCGGGCAGATCGTCGTCGGCGACTCGACCAGCGTGAACGTCTTCAAGGCCGTCGTCGCGGCGGCCCGCCTCGCGGGGGAGGGACGCGACCAGATCCTGGTGGACGGTTCGACCTTTCCCACGGACGGGTACATCGCCGAGTCCGCCGCGCGGATGACCGGTCACCGGATCGTGCCCCTCGACCCGGCCGACATCCCCGCCGCGGCCGGCGAGCGGACCGCAGTCGCGCTCGTCAACCACGTCGACTACCGGACCGGGCGGCTCCACGACCTGCCCGGCACCACCGCCGCCCTCCACGCGGCCGGCGCGCTCGCCGTCTGGGACCTCTGCCACAGCGCCGGCGCCCTGCCCGTCGACCTCGACCGGCACGGCGTGGACCTGGCCGTCGGCTGCACCTACAAGTACCTGAACGGCGGCCCCGGTTCCCCCGCGTACCTGTACGTCGCCGAACGCCACCAGGACCGCTTCGACTCGCCGCTGCCGGGCTGGACCTCGCACGCCGACCCCTTCGCCATGACGCCCGGCTACCGGGCCGCCGAAGGAGCCGTCCGGGGCCGCGTCGGAACCCCGGACATCCTCTCCACGCTGGCCCTGGAGGCGGCGCTCGACGTGTGGGACGGGGTCGCGATCGACACCGTCCGCGCCAAGTCCCTCGCCCTCACGGACTTCTTCCTGGAGTGCGTGCGGGCGTACGTCCCCGAGGGCCGGGTCACCCCGGTCACCCCGGAGGCGCACGCCGAGCGCGGCAGCCAGGTCGCGCTGCGCTGCGCGGACGCCCCCGCCGTCATGCCCGAGCTGATCAAGCGCGGAGTCGTCGGCGACCTGCGCCGCCCGGACGTCCTGCGGTTCGGCTTCACCCCGCTCTACGTCGGCTTCGCGGACGCCGAGCGCGCGGCCCGGATCCTCGCCGACGTGCTCGCCGAGGCGCCCGCCTCTTCCTAGCCGACTCACCTACGGTGGACGGCCGGTGACCGGTCGTCAGGTCTGATCTTCACCTGATCTGCGGGGCCCCGGACCCTGATACGGTCCCCGCAGGTCAGGCCGATTCGGCCCCGTCACCGAGAGGTTGGAACCCCCATGCCGGACCCCGCCGCGCGCGACGCCGCCGAAGAGGCATCGGCCTTCTCGCACCCGGCCGTCCCCCCCGACGCCACCGCCGCGTACGGCGAACACCCCGACCAGATCGTCGACTTCCACGCCCCCCGGGACGGTGGCGACGGACGCGCCCCGCTCGTCGTCGTCCTGCACGGCGGCGCCTGGCGGGCCCCCTACGACCGGCAGCACATCAGCCCCTTCGCCGACTTCCTCGCCCGCCGCGGCTTCGCCGTCGCCAGCGTCGAGTACCGGCGCGGCCCCGGCCTGCCCCACCAGGGCGGTACGGCCCCGGTCGCCGGCCGCTGGCCGGAGACCTTCGACGACGTGGCCGCCGCCCTCGACGCCCTGCCCGAGCTCGCCGCCGCCCACCTGCCGCGCGCCGACCCGCACCGCACGGTCCTCACCGGCCACTCGGCCGGCGGGCAGCTCGCCCTGTGGGCCGCCGCCCGGCACGTCCTGCCCGCCGGCTCCCCCTGGCGGCTGCCCGCCCCGCCCGCCCTGCGCGGGGTCGTCGCCCTCGCCCCGATCGGGCACTTCGAGCGGGCCCGCGAACTCGACGTGTGCGGCGGCGCGGTGACCCAGCTGCTCGGCGGCGAGGAGGCGTACGGCGAACGGGCCGCCGCCACCGACCCGGCCCGGCTGCTGCCCACCGGCATCGCCACCGCCGTCGTCCAGGGCCGCGCGGACCTCACCGTCCCCGCCGAGGTCGCCGACGCGTTCGTCGAGGCGGCGGCGAAGGCGGGGGAGACGGTCGGCCTGACGCTCCTGGAGGACGTCGGCCACTTCCCGCTGATCGACCCGGCGGCCGACGCCTGCGCGGTCGTCGCGGAGGAGATCGCCCAGCTCGCCTACTAGGCGCGGAGGGGGGACGGACCGGCTCGCGAACGAGGCGCGGAGAGGGGACGGACCGGCTCGCGTACGAAGCGAGGAGGGGGACGGACCGGCTCGCGTACGAAGCGAGGAGGGGGACGGACCGGCTCGCGAACGAAGCGAGGAGGGGGGACGGACCGGCTCGCGTACGAGGCGCGGAGGGGATCGCCCGGCTCGCGTACGAGGCGGGAGCCGGAACGTAGTACTCAAGGGGGACGGCCCGGGATCCGTATCCAGCCGGACGCGGGCCGGCCCCGGGCTTCCGTACCGTGGTCGGCGTGAATCCGACACAGACCCCCGACACGGGCAGCCGCAGCCCCGAGCTCCGCATGACGCTGGACGCGCTCGGAGGCCTGCGCGCGGACCTGACCGGCGACGCCCTCTCCTACCGCCCGCTGCCCCGGCTCGCGCCGGACAGCCCCGTCCTGCGCTTCCTGCCCCGACGGCTGCGCCCGCACGCCGGGCTGCTGCCGCACGCGGCGATCTGCTTCCTCGCCCTGGTGACCTTCGTCCTCGGCGTCGACCGCATCACCGACTCCGTCGGACCGGTCGCCCTCGTCACCTGCCTGGTGCCGACGGCCGCCGTGCTCCTCACCCTGAGCCGCCCGGCGACGGCCTTCTGGCTCTCGATCGGCTCCACGCCCTTCGTCGCCTACCTGAGCGGCTACGACGGCTGGCCCTGGACGCCCAGCTCCTTCGCCGCCCACCTCTCCGTCCTGGTGATCGTCGCCCTGCGGACCGGCCCCAGGACCGCCGCCTGGATATGGGTGATCACCGCGGCGTACGCCACCCTCACCTCCTTCTTCCTGAGCGTGGGCTCGTGGTACGGCTTCAACGGCGTCGAGATGGTGTTCTTCTCCGCGTTCTTCCTGCTGGTCATCGCCGTCATCCAGATCCGCCGCCAGGCGGATCGCGAGGTCACCGCCCAGCAGACCGTCACCGCCGTCGAGCGGTCCAGGCGGACCCTCCTGGAGGAGCGCACCACCATCGCGCGGGAGCTGCACGACGTCGTCGCGCACCACATGTCGGTGGTCGCCATCCAGGCCGAGGCCGCGCCCTACCGGGTGGAGAACCCGCCGCCGGAGCTGGAGCAGGCCTTCCGCACCATCCGGGAGAACGCCGTCGCCGCCCTCACCGAGCTGCGCCGCATCCTCGGTGTCGTCCGCGCCGAGGACTACGAGGCCCCCGACGCCCCGCAGCCGACCCTCGCCGACCTGCACGGCCTGGTCGACAACGTCCGGGAGGCCGGGCTCGACGTGTCCATGGCGGTGACCGGAGCGGTGCGCGAGCTGCCGCAGGGCGTGGAGCTCTCCGCGTACCGGATCGTCCAGGAGGCCCTGTCCAACGTGCTGCGGCACGCGCCGGGCGCCGACGCGAAGGTCGAGGTCAGCCATGTGCTCGGCGGCCTCGGACTGCGGATCGCCAACGGCCCCGCCCGCGGCCTCGTGAAGCCCTCCCCCGGCGCCGGCCACGGCATCACCGGCATGCGGGAGCGTGTCACGATGCTCGGCGGGGAGATGACCGACGGGCCGACCGACGACGGCGGCTACGAGGTCGCCGTGTTCGTCCCCGTCCAGCGCGAAGGGACCGACCAGTGATCAAGGTACTGATCGTCGACGACCAGATCATGGTCCGCGAGGGCTTCTCCGTGCTGCTCGGCGCGATGCCCGACATCGAGGTCGTCGGCGAGGCCGTCAACGGGCGGGAGGCGATCGCCCAGGTCGCCGCGCTCCGCCCGGACGTCGTCCTCATGGACATCCGGATGCCCGAGCTCAACGGCATCGACGCCACCCGGGAGATCGTCGCCGCCGACGCGGACGCCAAGGTGCTCGTCCTGACCACCTTCGACCTCGACGAGTACGTGTACCAGGCGCTGCGCGCCGGCGCCTCCGGCTTCCTCCTCAAGGACGCCTCGGCCCGGCAGCTCGCGGAGGGCGTCCGGGTCGTCGCGGCGGGGGAGGCGCTGCTCGCGCCGACCGTGACGAAGCGGCTGATCACCGAGTTCGCCCGGTCCGCAGACACCGCGCCGAAGGCGCCCGCCGTCGCCCAGATCGGTGAACTGACCGAGCGCGAGACGGAGGTGCTGGTGCTGATCGCCCAGGGCCTCTCCAACCAGGAGATCGCCAGCCACCTCGTCGTCGCCGAGTCGACGATCAAGACCCACGTCAGCCGGATCCTGGTGAAGCTGGGCCTGCGCGACCGGACGCAGGCGGCGGTCTTCGCGTACGAGGCGCGCCTGGTGCAGGTCGGGCGCTGACCCGGCCCGGGCGGTAGCGTCCGCGGCATGGACGCCGCCGCAGTGTTCGACCCCTGGTCCCCGGAGTTCGTCGCCGACCCCTACCCGGCGTACGCGCGGCTGCGGGAGACCGGCCGCGCCCACTGGTACGGCCCCACCCGGCAGTGGCTGGTCCCGCACCACGAGGACGTGTCGGCGCTGCTGCGGGACCGGCGCCTGGGACGCACGTACACCCATCGCTTCACCCACGAGGAGTTCGGCCGGCCGGCCCCCGACCCGCTGCACGAGCCCTTCCACACCCTCAACGACCACGGGCTGCTCGACCTGGAGGGCGCCGACCACGCCCGGATCCGGCGGCTGGTGTCGAAGGCGTTCACCCCGAGGACGGTGGAGCGGCTGGCGCCGACCGTACGGGAGCTTGCGGCGGGGCTCGTCGGCGAGCTGGTCGCGGCGGGCGGCGGCGACCTCCAGGCGGCGGTCGCCGAACCGCTGCCGGTCGCGGTGATCGCCGCGATGCTGGGCGTCCCGGAGGAGGACGAGGAGCGGGCGATGCTGCGGCCCTGGTCGGCGGCGATCTGCGGGATGTTCGAGCTGAACCCGTCGGAGGAGACGGCCCGGCGGGCGGTCCGCGCCTCGGTCGAGTTCTCCGGCTACCTGCGGGAGCTGATCGCGCGCCGCCGGACCGACCCCGGCGACGACCTGATCTCGGCGCTCATCGGGGTCGAGGGGCTGACCGAGCAGGAGATGGTCTCCACCTGCGTGCTGCTCCTGAACGCGGGTCACGAGGCGACCGTGAACACCACGGTCGGTGGGGTGCGGACCCTGCTGGCGCACGGGGAGTGGCCGGCCCTCGCCCTCGCCCCGGAAAAGTTGTCCACAGCTGTGGACGAACTCCTCCGTCACGACACACCGCTCCAGATGTTCGAGCGGTGGGTCCTCGACGACATCGAGATCGGCGGGACGGTGATCCCCCGCGGCTCGGAGGTCGCGCTCCTCCTCGGCTCCGCCAACCGCGACCCCGCCCGCTTCGGCCCCACCGCCGACGCCCTCGACCTCACCCGCGCGGACAACCCCCACGTCACCTTCGGCGCCGGCATCCACTACTGCCTGGGCGCCCCCCTGGCCCGCCTGGAACTCGACGCGGTCTTCCGCGAGCTGCTCCGCCGGGCCCCCACCCTCCGCCTCGCCGCCGAACCCGTCCGCACCCCCGGCTACGTCATCCGGGGCTTCGACTCCCTCCTCGTGCAGCTCTGAGCCCCACCCCGAGCCCCGGCACGCCACCCCGGAGGCCCGCCCGCCGTGTCCGAGAGGCCCGGCACGGCCGCCCCCGAGGCCCGCACGGCCGCCCCCGAGAGGCCCGTACGCCGTGCGCGCGGCCCGCACGCGAGGCTCAGGAGTCCTCCGTCCCCTGCCGCTCCGCGGGAGGCGCGAGCCGGTCGATCAGCGCGGCGAACCCGGCCGACCCGGTCTCCCGGTACGGCTCCGCCGGCCAGAGCGCCCGCCCCTCGTGCCACGCGACGACGAGCGGGGCGCCGTCGTCCGCCCGGTCCAGCCAGCCGCGCAGCTCCACCGTGCCGGTCGGCCCGGCCGGCAGCCCCTCCCAGGGGCGCTTCGACGGCCCCGGCGACACCAGCGGGAGGACCGCCTCGGGCCGGTCGTCGTCCCCGCCGTGGTCGGGGAAGAGCACCAGGACCGGTCGGCCCTCGTACGGGTCGTACAGCAGCGCGTACCGCCGGACCACCGGCACGGGCGCGGTGGCGGCCCGCACCAGCAGCCGGACGGACGGCAGCCCCGAGTCCAGCAGCCGGAAGACGCTCCGGACGAGCAGCCCGGCCGTGATCACCAGGAACGTGTACGTCGGAACGGACGACGCGCCGGCGGGCGCGACGAGCGCGAGCAGCCCCAGCCCGAGGACGCTTCCGCCCGTCAGTTCCACGTCCCGCGCCCCGGACCACCGCCGCAGGCTCCGCACCCGCCACCAGGGCACCTCCCGGACGTCCGCCTCCGGGCGCGGCGGCCCGGTCCGCGGGGCGGCCTGCCGCTCGGCGTGCGCGGCGTACACGGCGAACCGGGCTCGGCCGGCCTGTTCCGTCGGGGCACCGCCGAAGCCGAGGGGCCCGGCCGCGGCGGAGGCGCCGCGGAGGTCCCGCGCGGCCTCCCGGGCGGCGCGCCGCCGCGACCGGGTCCAGAGGGACACACCGCCGCCGACGATCCCGACGGCGCCGCCCAGCAGCCCGCCGAGGCCGATCAGGCCGACCGTGTCCGCCGGGTCCGAACCATGCCGCTCCCCGTCCCCGGTGTACCCGTACAGCTCGCCCTTCCACGGGCCGTACGACACGACGAAGCCCGATTCCCAGCCGGCGAGCAGCGGATCGCGCTCCGGATCGCACCGGTAGGGGCTGCTGCGCTCCGACCCGTCCCACGGGTCCTTCCAGCGGACCACGCAGCTGCCGTCCGCCTCCTCGCTCACCACGGTGAGGTCGATCTGCGGGTCGGCCTCGCGGCGGTCGTCCCAGGCGACAGCGGTCGCCACCATGACCGCGGCCACCACGACCAGCCACCGCCACCGCCCCGTCAGCAGCCGGCGCCGCTCCTTCCGCCGCCCCGCGGCGTCCGGCTTCGCGGCGTCCGGCTCCGCGGACGGCCCGCCGTCGGGGAGCGGCGGCATCGGCGGAGGGACCGGCGGTCCGGCCAAGCCCTGTGCCGACGCACGGGCCACGATCCGACGGCGCGCAGCCGCCCCCCGTACCGGCTTCGTCCAGAACAGCGCCCCACCGCCGGGCGGCGCGAGCACACCGCCCGCGCCCGGATCGCCGCACCACCACATCACCGCGCCCCGGCCCGGCCCGTGCGGCGCCCAGCGGTGCCGCAGCGCGACCACCCGCAGCGGCCACAGCTCCTCGCCGTCCGGCCCGCCGGCCAGCACCACGGCCTCCGCGCTCCAGACACCGGGCGGCACCGCCACCGCCCTGTGCGCCGTCCACACCCCCGAGCCGAGCACCCGGCGGAAGCGGCGCGTGTGGGCCCGCGCCCCGATGCCGGTGCCGATGACCGCCAAGCCGATGCCCACCAGCCAGGCGGTCAGCTGGCCCCGCCACTCGGGCCCCGGCCAGAACGCGCCCAGCCCGACCCCGAGGGCGGTCAGCACGCCCCCGCCGGCCAGGACCCGGCCGCTTCCGCGCCGGTACGCCTCCAGCGCCTCGGCCGTCCCGCGCAGCTCGCGCGCACGCGTCATTCCCGCCCCTCCCCGCCGGACCCCCGCGGCCCGTCCCCGTCCCCGTCCCCGTCGAGGACAGTAGCCGCGGCGCACCGGTCACGACAGGGGTCGGAGTCGTGTCGGGGCAGGTCAGAGGGGTGGAACGAGGGACGGTTCGCGGGGCAGGGTGAGGCCCCAGCCGCCGGCGTGGACCGTCCAGGTGCGGCGGCGGACCGGGCCCGCCACGCGGCCGTCGGCGCGGTAGCGGAAGTCGGGGCCCGAGACGGTCAGGACGCCGGCGGCAGCGCGGCGCGGCGGGCCGGACGTCGCGCCCGGGTGGACGGTGACCTCCGCCGTACCGCCGCCGCCCGCCGGGCGGGCCGTCACCGCCGACACCGGCGCGTCCACGTCGGCCAGCAGCACCCCGTCCGCCTCCACCCGCAGCCGGTGCACGAGCACCGAGGGGACCGGCGGCGCGGGCCGCACCAGGGTGCGGACCAGGGAGCGGCAGGTGCCCCAGACGGAGGGCGCCGTCCCGGCGGCGGGGACGGGCACGGCGGGCACCCGCAGGTCGCCGAGGACCACCCCGTCGCTGTCGTCCACCAGCAGGTCCAGGCTCCGCACCGTGCCGTCCAGCACCGTCCGGGCCGCCGTCACCGCCGAGCGCGGCACGCCGAAGCCGTACGCGACCTCCAGGGCGTCCGGCGGGCCGATCGGGACCAGGGCGAGCGGCGCCCGGTCCCGGTGCAGCAGGGTCACCGCGCGCAGCAGCGCCCGGTCGTCGCCGAGGACGACGGGGCGGCGGGAGCCGCGCCGGGACAGGGCCCGGGAGAATTCCTCGGGGGAGTCCGGCAGGCAGATCTTCGCCTCCGCGCCCGCGGACAAGACATCCTTCGCGATCCGTACGGACTCGCCGTCACTTCGGCGGGCGACCGGGTCGACGATGACCAGCAGCTGGTCGTGATCCGACACCTCGGTCCTTCCTCGGGTAGTCTCTTTGTGCAAGAGCCCCTTGCGCTATTGCGCCAGGGGCTTCGTCTATTCCGGGGCACACCGGTGAGGCGGCGTAGGCCCCCTGACCTTGGAATGCCCCCTCCGGAAGGGGTGTACGCCTGTGCCCGCACTTGTGCTGCTCGGTGCTCAGTGGGGTGACGAGGGCAAGGGAAAGGCCACCGACCTCCTCGGTGGCTCGGTCGACTATGTGGTGCGCTACCAGGGCGGTAACAACGCCGGCCACACGGTCGTCGTCGGCGACCAGAAGTATGCGCTTCATCTGCTCCCTTCCGGAATCCTCTCGCCGGGATGCACCCCGGTCATCGGCAACGGTGTCGTCGTCGACCCGGCGGTCCTGCTCTCCGAGCTGAGCGGGCTGAACGACCGCGGTGTCGACACGTCGAAGCTGCTGATCAGCGGCAACGCCCATCTGATCACCCCGTACAACGTCACCCTCGACAAGGTGACGGAACGGTTCCTCGGCAAGCGCAAGATCGGCACCACCGGGCGCGGCATCGGCCCCACCTACGCGGACAAGATCAACCGCGTCGGCATCCGGGTCCAGGACCTCTACGACGAGTCGATCCTGGAGCAGAAGGTCGAGGCGGCCCTGGAGCAGAAGAACCAGCTCCTCGCCAAGGTCTTCAACCGCCGCGCGATCGAGTCCGGCCGGATCGTCGAGGAGATGCTCCAGTACGCCGACCAGATCAAGCCCTTCGTCGCCGACACCACCCTGATCCTCAACAACGCCATCGACGACGGCAAGGTCGTCCTCTTCGAGGGCGGCCAGGGCACCCTCCTGGACGTGGACCACGGCACGTACCCCTTCGTCACCTCCTCGAACCCCACCGCCGGCGGTGCCTGCACCGGCGCGGGCGTCGGCCCGACGAAGATCAACCGGGTCATCGGCATCCTCAAGGCGTACACCACCCGCGTCGGCGCCGGCCCGTTCCCGACCGAGCTCTTCGACGAGGACGGCGAGGCGCTGCGCCGCATCGGCGGCGAGCGCGGTGTCACCACCGGCCGTGACCGCCGCTGCGGCTGGTTCGACGCGGTCATCGCCCGCTACGCCACCCGCGTCAACGGCCTGACGGACTTCTTCCTCACCAAGCTGGACGTGCTGACCGGCTGGGAGGAGATCCCGGTCTGCGTCGCGTACGAGATCGACGGCAAGCGCGTCGAGGAGCTTCCGTACTCCCAGAGCGACTTCCACCACGCGAAGCCGATCTACGAGACCCTGCCCGGCTGGTCGGAGGACATCACGAAGGCCAAGACCTTCGCGGACCTCCCGAAGAACGCGCAGAACTACGTGAAGGCGCTGGAGGAGATGTCCGGCGCCCCGATCTCCGCCATCGGCGTCGGCCCCGGCCGCACCGAGACCATCGAGATCAACTCCTTCCTGTAGGCAGGACGGCGCAAGGGCCCGCACCCCGGCAAGGGGCGCGGGCCCTTCGCGCGTCCGCGCCGGCCCGGGAAGGCCAGAGACTGTCCGCGCCGGTCCGCGCCGGTTCGTGCCGGTCGGTGGCGGGGTCGGTGCGGATCGGACCGCCGTCAGTCCGCCCGGTGGTACTCGCCCGGCTCCGTGTCGTACATCGGGTAGACCTGGAGGATCTCCTTGCCCTTGTACGTCGTCAGCGTCAGGTAGCCGCCGGGGTCGTCGCGGACGCACTCCCGGTCCGCGCCGGGTTCGAGGTCCATGGGGCCGAGGACGTACGGGGGCGTGGTGCTCGCGAGGATCGCCGTCCAGGTGCAGTTGACCGCGTCGGCGAGCTGGTTGCCCTCCGCGTCCGTGCGCGGATAGACGCTCAGCACGCGGAGGACGGCCGAGCCGACCGCGCCCTGGGTGACCGTCACCTCGTCGGTGTAGCGATCCGCCTCCGGGCCCTCGACCAGCGGCTTCATCTTCCAGCGGCCCAGGTACTCCGCGGGCAGGACCTCCGGGCCGGTGCGGGCCTTGTGGAAGGTGGCCTTCGCGGTGCCCGAGGTCCATTCGAGGACCTCCGGGGAGCGCAGGGTGAGCGTCTGGTGGGCGGCGGCCATGCACCGCCGGGCGGGCACGCTGGTGGTGACGTCGGACTCGCCGAGGACGACCTTGTCCTCGTCGGCGGAGATGAGCCGCGAGCGGCCCATGCACAGCCGGTTGTCGCCGACGTGCGTGTAGACGGCGGTCTTGGTGCCGGTCGCGCCCTGGACGAGCTCGATGCGGACGGTCTCGCGGGGGTGCTCCGAGGTGCCCCGCAGGACGCCCTCCCAGGCGCCGAGGAAGGCGGCGGGCACGGACCCGGCGGGCGCCGAGGCGGCGGAGGACGAGCCGGATCCGGTGCCCTTGCCGTCCCCGCCGGGGGCGCCGGCCCCGCCGCCGAACGGCCAGAGGGCGTAGCCGACACCCGCCGCGGCCGCCACGGCGACGGTCGTGAGCGCCGCCGCCAGCACCCGCCGCCGGGAGCGGGCGGCGGGCCGCGACGGCTCAGGCTCCGGTGCGGGCGTCGGGTCGCCGGGCGCCGCACCGCCCGCGGTGCGGTCGGGCGCGCGCTCCGCCCCGGAGGTCCTCTCGGGGCCTTCCGTGCTCTCCGCCTCCAGCAGGCGCGCCGCGTGCCGGCCGAGGCGGACCAGGACGTCGGCGGGCAGCCACGGCTCGGCGACCGGCAGCGTCCCGGCGAGCTCGGCCGCCGTCGGGCGGGCCGCCGGGTCCTTGGCGAGGCAGGCGCGGATGAGCCCGGTCAGGGCGGGCGCCACGTCCGTCAGGTCCGGCTCGTCGTGGGCGATCCGGAACATCAGCGCGTGCACACCGCTGTCGGAGGTGCCGAAGGGGGAGCGGCCGGTCGCCGCGTAGGCGAGGACGGAGCCCAGGCAGAAGACGTCGGAGGCCGGGCCGAGCTTCTCGCCGCGCACCTGCTCGGGCGACATGAAGCCGGGGGAGCCGACGACGGCGCCGGTGCTGGTGAGGCCGCCGTCGGTGACGGTGTCCACGGCCCGGGCGATGCCGAAGTCGATGATCCGGGGGCCGTCGACGGTGAGCAGCACGTTGGAGGGCTTGAGGTCGCGGTGGACGAGCCCGGCCCGGTGGATGTGGTCGAGGGCCTCGCCGAGGCCGGCGCCGAGGGCGCGGACGGTGGCGGGCGGCAGCGGCCCGTACTCGTCGCCGACGACGGTGCGCAGCGAGGGCCCGGGCACGTAGCCGATGGCGACCCACGGGGCGGCGGCGGTGGTGTCGGAGCCGAGGACGGGCGCGGTGCCGGAGCCGCCGACCCGTTCCAGCGCCTCGACCTCGCGGGCGAAGCGGCGCCGGAACTCGTCCTGGGCGGCCAGTTCGGCGTGCACCACCTTCACGGCGACGGTCCGCCCGCCGGCCGAACGCGCGAGGAACACCCGGCCCATGCCGCCGACCCCGAGCCGGCCGACGAGTCGGAACGGGCCGATGGCGACCGGGTCTTCCGCGTTCAAGGGATCCACGTGGCAAGAGGATGCCAGACCGGGCGGAGGGGCCGGGCCACGGTCCGGGTCACGGTCCGGTGTCGGGGCGGGTACCAGGGGTGACGTCAGGGCGCGGGTCGGTGGCGGTGGCGGTGTCGGCGTCCGCGTCCGCGTCGGTGTCGGGGCCGGGACCGGGATTGGTGTCGGGGACGGGGACGGTGCCGGTGTCAGGGCCGGTGCCGGTGCCGGTGCCGCGACTGGGTTCGGGGCCGGGTCCGGGTCCGGGTCCGGTCCGGGTTCGGTCCGGGTCCGGCCGGGGCTCAGTCCTCGCCGCAGATCCGCAGGCCCTTCGGGGTGGCGCAGGGCAGGTGCCCGCGGGCGCGCACGATGTCCTGGCCGCGCCCGCGCGCGAGGTAGGAGAGGAAGCTCGCGGTGAGGGAGTCGCCGGGCGGATCGCCCCAGGTGTACGCGTACTCGATCTCCCGGTACGGGTACGGGGACGTGCCCAGCTCCTCCAGGACGGGCGCGCGGCCGTCGAGGTCGACGCGGTGCAGGCCCTTCGCCGTCGCGACCGCGCCGAGTTCGGCGTAGCCGATCGCGCCGGGGAGGCGGGCGACGGTGGCCAGGACCTGGGCGGTGGAGTCGAGTTCGCAGCGGACGACCTCGGCCTCCGGGTCGTCGACGGTGGCGCAGTCGCGGGAGGAGTGGGCGGGTTCGTTGCGGCCGAGGACGCGGCGCTGGAAGACCTCCCGGGTGCCGGAGTTGGCGTCCCGGCTGACCAGCAGGACGGGCAGGTCGGGGAGGTGCGCGGGCAGCCCGGGGCCCTCCAGCTGGTTCCAGCGGGCGACGTCACCGCGGTAGAGGGCGCGGATCTGCTCCAGGGTGAGGCTCTCGACGGGCACGGCGTCGTGGGCGACGACGGTGAACAGGGAGACGGCCACCAGGTGTTCGCGCAGCCGCGGGTAGCCGGCCGGGCCGTGTCCGTCGGAGAGGGCGAGGACGGCGGGGGAGCCCTCGGCGCCCGCCCGCGACCCCGCCTCGGCGAGGTCGCGGACGCCGGAGGTGGAGCCGTCGGCGTCGACGGTGACGGTGGCGCCCGCGCAGTCCTTCTCGTACGCCTTCGCCACCTCCTGGACGACCGGCGCGAAGGCGGTGGAGCCGGTGACGGTGAGGGTGCCGCGGGCGCAGCCGATCGGGGGCGGGGTCCGCTCGCGGACGACGAGCGCGGCGAGCGCCACCACGCAGGCGGTGAGGACGACGGTGACGGTGCGGGCGGCGGGGCTGAAGCGGCCGGCCTGGTCGTCGGGGGTGGTGGAGTGGTTGCGGCGGATGGAGCCCCCGACGATGTGCCCGTCCACCTCGATCCGGCCGTCGGCGACGGGTCCGGCGAGCTGGACGAGCAGCTTGAAGTACTGGCCGGTGCCGAGCGCGACCCGGGGGACGAGGACGGCGTTGCCCGCCAGGCCGAGCTCGGGGGCCCGCTTGAGGTCGTCGCGGACGGACTCCCAGCCCTGGGGGACGGTGGCGACGACGCCGCCGACGTTCACGGCGGCGGCGCCCTTGCCGAAGGTGAGTCGGAGGGCGGGCTCGGTGGGGGTGGTGCCGTAGTCGCCGTGGGTGATGTCGAGGTCGCCGTCGTTCTCGATGCGGAGCAGGACGACGGTGGCGCCGTCGGCGGAGTTGCCCAGCACCTCGCCGGCGCGGACGGTCGTCACCCCGCCGCCCCGGCCGGCGTCCTCCTTGTGGAGGGGCGTGTTCAGCTGCACGCGGTAGCCGAGGCGCTTGCGCTGCGGTCGGAGGCGGTCGAGCCAGATGGCCACGACCGAGACGAGGACGCCGGCCAGGGCGGTCACCACGGCGACCACGTTCTCGGCGGTTATCCACTCCATGCGGTCACCCACTCCGTGCGGCTGTCCCCTCCACCGGGCTCCATGGCCGGGACGGTACGGACGGGTGTGCGAGCGCGGGGGTGGTGTAGCGGCCGGACACCTGGATTTCGCCGCTCGTTCAGCCGGGCGCGGGGGCGTGGGGCGGGGGTCGTCCGGGTGGCCCGGCAGGGGTTGCCCGGGCCGGAGGAGCGTGGATGTAATGGCCGTGAGGGGGCCCTTCCGGAGGAGGAACCCCATGCGTGTCGTCGAAGTGACCGCCTACGGCGGACCCGAGGTCCTCAGATCGGCCCGGCGTCCCGAGCCGGACCCCGCGGACGCCCCCGGGCGGGTCCGGGTACGGCTGAAGGCCGCGGCCGTGAACCAGGCGGACCTCAAGATCCGTTCCGGTCGTTTCGCCGCCGCGCTCGGCGCGCTGGCCCCGCCCTTCGTGCTCGGCTACGACTTCGCCGGGACCCTGGTGGACCCCGCGCCGGGCCTGGCGGCGGGCACCCGGGTGGCCGGTTTCGTGCCCTGGGTGGCGGACGGCAGCGGCGTGGGGACGTACGCGGAGACGATCCTGGCGGAGCCGGCCTGGCTGGCGCCGGTCCCGGACGAGGTGGACTTCACGGCGGCGGCCTCGCTGCCGCTCTCCGCGGTGACCGCGGCGCAGGCGCTCGACCTGCTGGAACTGCCCGCGGGCTCGACGCTGCTGGTGACCGGGGCGAGCGGGGTGGTGGGCCGGTTCGCGGTGCAGCTGGCGGCGCGGGCGGGCCACCGGGTGATCGCCCTCGGCGACGCGGACGACGTGCACGAGCTGCGGCTCCTCGGCGCCCACGGGGTGGTGGGGCGCGGTTCGCCCGACGAGGTGATCACCGGGGTGCTCGGCTTCGCGCCGGAGCGGGTGGACGGCGTCTTCGACGCGGCCCTGATCGCCGAACCGCTGTTGCCCGTGGTCAAGGACGGCGGGGTCTTCGTCTCCGCCTCCGCCGAGCGGGTGCCGGTGGCCGAGCGGGACGTCCGGGTCGACGTGGTGGAGGGCCGTCCGGACGCGGCGCGGCTGAAGGAGCTCCTGGAGCTGCTGGGCGCGGGCGCCCTCGCGACCCGGGTGGCCGACGTGATCCCGCTGGAGCAGGCGGCGGAGGCGCACCGGCGCGCGGAGGCGGGTCACCGGCCCGGCCGGATCGTGCTGATGATCTGACGGTCGGGAGGAAGATCGAGAAAGCGCGCGGTTTCGGACAACCCTGGGGGGCCTTCACCGGTCGGAAGGGTGACAGCGAAACAACGCAGGGGGGAACCCGATCATGTTCGAACGACGCAGGCCCGGGCTGAAGGCGGCGCTCGTCGCCACGGCCGTCGCGGCGGCGACGGCCACCGGCGCGGCCTCCGCCGTCGCGGCTCCGGCCGCCGACCCGGTGGTGGCGCCCGCCTTCAACCTGTACGGCGTCCACCAGCAGACCGGCGAGTTGTGGGAGTGGTACCACGACGGGCCGTACCTCGTCAGCGACGTGCCTCTCATGGAGGACCGTTCGGACGTCGCCGACATCATCACGGTCGACAACAACAACAACGGTCACGGCGAGGGCATGTGGACCCTCTACAGGAACGGCCGTCTGGACTTCGGTGGTGTCGTCGGCGGCACCTGGCAGCCGGCGAAGACCGTCGGCAAGGGCTGGCACATCTACGCCGAGGTCCTGTCGCCCGGCACCCTCGGCGGCGCCAAGGAGGCCGACCTGATCGGCCGCGACACGGCCGGCGTGCTGTGGAGCTACCTGGCCTACCCGGACGGCCGCCTCACCACCCGGACGCGGGTCGGCGGCGGGTGGAACGCGTACGACCAGCTCGCGGGCCAGGGTGACCTGACCGGCGACGGCAGGGCCGACATCGTCGCCCGCGACAGGACCGGCGTCCTGTGGCTCTACAAGGGCACGGGCGACTACAAGGCGCCGTTCGCGGGCCGTGCGAAGGTCGGCGGCGGGTGGAACGCGTACGACCGGCTGCTGTCGCTCGGTGACGACGACCAGGACGGCAAGGTGGACCTGCTGGCCCGGAAGACGACGGGCGAGCTGCTCCGGTACCCGGGTACGGGCGACGCGGCGAAGCCGTTCGCGGCGCCGGTGCCGTTCATGGGGGCGGGCATGAAGAAATTCAACCTCCTCTAGATCCACGGCACTTCGCGCGAGGCGGCCCCGTACCCGGCCTTTCGGGTACGGGGCCGCCCGGTACCGGACCGCCATCTGTCCCGAGTCTTGGTCTAGACCTTGACAGGTACAGACCAGTGCCGGTTCGCTGGCCTTCCCCCCACCGGAAGGACGACAGCGCATGCGACGACTTCTCGCCCTGATCGCCGCTCTCTGTACGGCACTCGGACTCGCGGTCCTGCTCCCCGCCACGGCGGGCGCGGCGCCCGCCTGTGTCACCGCCTGGAACTCGGGCCAGGTCTACACGGGCGGCATGACCGCCTCGCACAACGGCCGCAACTGGTACGCGAAGTGGTGGACGCAGAACGAGCGTCCCGGCTCCAGCGACGTCTGGCGCGACGAGGGCGCCTGCGGCGGTGGCGGGGGCGGCAACCCGGACCCGTCCGGATTCGTCGTCACCGAGGCCCAGTTCAACCAGATGTTCCCGAACCGGAACCCCTTCTACACGTACGCGGGCCTGGTCACGGCCACCAAGAAGTACCCGGCCTTCGCGGGCACCGGCAGCGACACCGTGAAGAAGCAGGAGGCCGCGGCCTTCCTCGCCAACGTGGCCCACGAGACCGGCGGCCTCGTCCACATCGTCGAGCAGAACACCGCCAACTACCCCCACTACTGCGACCGCAACCAGCCCTACGGCTGCCCGGCCGGCCAGGCCGCTTACTACGGCCGCGGCCCCATCCAGCTCTCCTGGAACTTCAACTACAAGGCCGCCGGCGACGCCCTCGGCATCGACCTCCTCAACAACCCCTGGCGGGTCGAGCGCGAGCCGGACGTCGCCATGATGACCGGCCTCTGGTACTGGAACACCCAGAACGGCCCCGGCACGATGACCGCCCACAACGCCATGGTCAACGGCGCCGGCTTCGGACAGACCATCTGGGCCATCAACGGCTCCCTGGAGTGCAACGGCCGCAACCCGGCCCAGGTCCAGAGCCGCGTCACCAAGTACCAGCAGTTCACCCAGATCCTCGGCGTCCCCGCGGGTGCGAACCTGTCCTGCTGACCGCTCGCCCCGCACGACCCCGCACCACCCTCCTCCGCACGCCCCGGCCTCCCGGCCGGGGCGTGCGCGCGTCTCCGTCAGACCGCCCGCTCCGCCTCCGTCGCGACCACGTCGAGGGCCGCCGACAGCCGGTCGAGCACCCGGACCGTCTCGTCGAAGGCGTCCTGCCCGCCCAGGGCGGCGGTCAGCCGGGCTGCCAGCTCGGCGTGGCCCGGGTCGATGCGGGTGATCGCCGCGCGGCCGGCCTCCGTGGGGGCGAGCAGTTTGGCGCGGCGGTGCGCCGGGTTGGGGGCGTAGGCGGCCAGTCCCTCGCGGACCAGGAGGTCGGCGACGCGCTGGACGCTCTGCCGGGTGATGCCCATGACCCGGGCGATCCCCGCCACCGGCAGCGGCTCCGGGAGCACCGCGCCGAGCACCTGCCACCAGGCGGCGGTCAGCCCGGCGGGCTCGGCCAGCCTCTCCGAGACGGCGAGGAACTGGCCGTTGAGCCGGAAGACCCCGAGGGCGGTCCGGCTCAGGGCGTCCTGCTGGGCGCGGCTCACCCGTTCAGCTCGGCGAAGGCGGCCGGGTCGGAGTCGTGGAAGAGCCGGTACCAGGCGTCCCGCTTGCCCTCGTAGGCGCCGAGGCGGGCGAAGATCTCGCGGGCGAAGGCGACGGGCTCGGTCGGCCCGGCGGTGATCAGGTCCCCGTCGGTGACCGCGTCGGCCTCGACGTACCGCCCGGCGCCCGCGTACCCGGTCGCGGCGAGGTGGAAGGAGGCGGCGCCGGTGTGCGCCCGGTCGTCGAGCAGGCCCTCGCGGGCCAGTCCGGCGGTGGCGCCGCAGATGGCGGCGACCGGCACCCCGGCGTCCAGGAAGGCGCGGGCGGCGGCGGTGAAGGGGGCGAGCTCGTCGCCCTCGTCGTACTTCTCGGCCCCGGGGAGGATCAGCAGCGCGCTGTCCTCGGGGCGCAGTTCGTCCAGCGCGAGATCGGGCAGGATCCGGATCCCGGCGATCGTGCGGACGGGCTTCCCGGCGTCGAGGGCGACGGTCCGCACGGTGAAGCCGGCCCGGGCGAGCCACGCGGTGGCGTGCCCCGTCTCCCAGTCGGCGAGCGTGTCGTACACGGCGAGGTGAACGGTCCTGGAGGTCATGACAAGAGACTGTCATCACGACAGCATGCTGTCAAGGAGGGCGGAGGGTCGCCGACGACGGAATCCGCAGCGACCCGCCACGCGGAGCACAGTGTCGTGTCCGGCGCGTTCTCGGTGGACAAGATGGTGATGGCCGTCCCACCTGCGGTTCCTTACCCTTCGGTGCATGACCCCTCATGTCATCGAACCCGACCCCCAGGCCGGCGCCGCCGTCAAGGCAGCGGACCGCGCGCACGTCTTCCACTCCTGGTCCGCGCAGGGCCTGATCGACCCGCTCGCCGTGGCCGGCGCGGAGGGTTCGTATTTCTGGGACTACGACGGCAACCGCTACCTCGACTTCACCAGCGGCCTCGTCTACACGAACATCGGCTACCAGCACCCCAGGGTGGTCGCCGCCATCCAGGAGCAGGCCGCGAAGCTCACCACCTTCGCGCCCGCCTTCGCCGTCGACGTCCGCTCCGAGGCCGCACGCCTCATCGCCGAGCGCACCCCCGGCGACCTGGACAAGATCTTCTTCACCAACGGCGGCGCCGAGGCCGTCGAGAACGCCGTCCGGATGGCCCGGCTGCACACCGGCCGCCACAAGGTGCTCTCCGCCTTCCGCTCGTACCACGGCGCCACCTCCACCGCGATCAACCTCACCGGCGACCCCCGCCGCTGGGCCTCCGACACCGGCTCCGCCGGCGTGGTGCGCTTCTGGGCGCCCTTCCTCTACCGCTCGCCGTTCTACGCCGAGACCGAGCAGCAGGAGTGCGAGCGGGCCCTCGCGCACCTGGAGGACACCATCGCCTTCGAGGGCCCGGCGACGATCGCCGCGATCATCCTGGAGACCGTCCCCGGCACCGCCGGCATCATGACCCCGCCGCCCGGCTACCTCACCGGCGTCCGCGAGATCTGCGACAAGTACGGCATCGTCTTCGTCCTCGACGAGGTCATGGCCGGATTCGGCCGCACCGGCAAGTGGTTCGCCGCCGAGCACTTCGACGTCGTGCCCGACCTGATGACCTTCGCCAAGGGCGTCAACTCCGGCTACGTGCCGCTCGGCGGCGTCGCGATCAGCGAGCGGATCGCCGCCACCTTCGAGACCCGCCCCTACCCGGGCGGCCTCACCTACTCCGGCCACCCGCTGGCCTGCGCCGCCGCCGTCGCCACCATCGAGGTGATGGAGGACGAGCAGGTCGTCGAGCACGCGGCCCGCATCGGCGAGACCGTCCTCGGCCCCGGCCTGCGCGAACTCGCCGAGCGCCACCCCTCCGTCGGCGAGGTCCGCGGCATGGGCGTCTTCTGGGCGCTCGACCTGGTGAAGAACAAGGAGACGCGCGAGCCGCTCGTCCCGTACAACGCCGCCGGCGAGGCCAACGCCCCGATGGCCGCCTTCGGCGCCGCGGCGAAGAAGAACGGCCTGTGGCCCTTCGTCAACATGAACCGCACCCACGCCGTCCCCGCCTGCAACGTCTCCGAGGACGAGGTCAAGGAGGGCCTGGCCGCCCTGGACGCGGCGCTCACCGTCGCCGACGAGCACACGGTCTGACGCCGCGGACGCGCGCACGGGGTGACGCCGCCGACGGCACGGCCGGCGCCACCCCGCGCGGCGGGACCTCCTCCCCCGGAGCTGGTCTGGACTAGAGTCTTCCGGAACCTCACGGAGGGGGCCCCGCCCGCATGCCCGGCACGTCCGCGAACAGCGCCGTCACCCGCAGCACCCTCAGCCGGCAGATCGCGGACGCTCTCCGTGACGAGGTCCTCGCGGGGCGTCTCCGGCCGGGCCAGGAGTTCACCGTCAAGCAGATCGCCGAGCAGTACGGCGTCTCCGCCACCCCGGTCCGCGAAGCCCTCGTCGAGCTCTGCGCCCAGGGCCTGCTCGACTCCGACCAGCACCGCGGCTTCCGCGTCCACCGCTTCTCCGTGGACGACTACCGGGCGATGGTCGAGGCCCGCATGCTCGTCGCCGACGGCGTCTTCCGCCGCCACACCCCGCAGGCGCGCGCCGCGCTCCCCGCGCCCGACCCCGACCTCGGGGTCGTCCTGGTGTCGATCCGCCGCCGGGGCGAGGCCGCCGTCCGCGCCGCCCGCGCCGGCGACCTGGACGTCCTCGTCGGCTACGACATCCGCTACTGGCACGAGCTGGGCCGGCTCGTCGCCCGCAACGAGCACATCGCCGGGTTCCTGCACCGCCTCCGCGTCCAGGCCTGGGCCTTCTCCGTCCCCTACCTGCGGGCCGAGCGCGAACTCCACGGCTGGCTCTGGTCCGGCCACGTGGAGCTGATCGACGCCGTCACCCGGGGCGACGCCGAGGCCGCCGTCGGAGTCGTCCGCGCCTACAACGCGCACGCGCTGGAATGGGCCGACCGCCTGGAGACCCGTCTGCGCCGGTCCGGTTGAGGCCCCCCTTCCCGGGGCAGGCCTCCCACGGGTGGGCGTCGTCGGCCCCGCCGACTACCCTGGCCCTCCCCGGAACTGACGGAGAGCGAGCCTCCCTTGGCCTGTGACCTGTGGCTGGTCCCCCTCGTCGACGTGCTGTGCCACAGCCCCGACAACCCCTTCGCCGAAGACCTCGCCGCCTACGACGCGGTGCTGAGCGCCTCCGGCCTGCCGACCGTGCCCGTGTACGCGTACATGCCCGGACTCTCCGGCGACGTCGCCCCGGTCGCCGGCTTCGACTACGAGGCCCTGCACTTCCTGCGCCGCGCCTACCTGCTGGCGATCTGCGGACTGCCGGTCGAGCCGGTCGGCGAGCTCGGCGGGGACTACGAGCAGCTCCTGGAGATGTTCGAGACCACCGCCCAGCAGTCCCACCTCGTCTGGCACTACGACCACGCGGGCGCGTACGTGCCGGTCGACTTCCCCGTCCCGCTCTCCAGCGACGAGCTCCTCGCGGGCGGCGGCCCGCTCGGCTCCTCCTACGGGCTGCTGCGCGAGCTGGAGTTCGTCGCCCCGGCCCTCGGCATCGACCCGGCGAACCCGCCGGCCACCCCCGCCCCGCCCGCCGGGCCCACCGAGCTGGAGGAGCCCGCCGCCCCGCTCCCGTACGACGACGGCCCCTTCGCCCGGGAGCGGCACGTCTGGCTGGGGCTGCACGCGGCGGCCACCCGCAGCCTCGCCCAGGGCTCGATGATCATGCTCAGCTGACCTCCGGCCCGTGCGTCCCGGGGGCCCTCAGCGGGCCTCCGGGGGCCGCTGGCGCGGCATGTTCGGCCGGGTGCCCGGCGGCAGCGGAAAGCGGCCCGACGGGTGCGCCGCCTCCGGCCGCGCCGGCATGACCCCGACCGACTGGAGCGCCAGCGGCGCCGGGCCCGAGCGGAACTCGACCATCCAGTCCGCGGTCTCCGCCCGCACCAGCTCCGTCACGTCCTCCGAGAACCGCCGGAGCACCCCCAGGCACCGGTCGGCGGCCTCGCTGGCGGTCCCCTCCGTCGGCCCGAGGACCTCCCGCACGCTCTCCGAGGCCCAGTCGAACTGGAGCGCCTGGAGCCGCCGCTGCACGGCCTGGGCGGTCGCCACGTCCCTCATCCAGCCGGAGGTCAGCCCGAAGTACCGGTCGCAGGCCAGGCAGGCGGCTCCGAGCAGCAGCGAGAGGTAGCCCCAGCCGGCCGTGCCCCCGGCGACCCCGGTCAGGTCGAGCAGCGGCAGCGCGGCCCCGGCGATCACGCCGAGCGCGGTGCCGATCCGCAGTATCCGGGCGCAGCGGCGCTTCCGGGCCCGGTCGGAGAGGTACCACTCGGCGGTGGCCAGGGCGTTGGACTCCACCCACCGGTAGAGCTCGTCGAGGCGCTCCGCGGGCTCGCCCCAGTCGCCCAGGGGGAAGGGCTTCCCCGTCAGATCTCTGTGGACGTCTCCCCCGGGCTGCCCCGGCGGCTGCATCTCCGGCTGGTGGCTCACCGGGGGACTCCTCTGCTCAGCCCAGCGTTCGTGGCGCTCGTGTCCTTCTGTGACGTGCGGTGCACGTGGTGCCTGCCCTTCCTACCGCCGAATGGTGGGCGGCGGGCCCGGAATCCCGGGATTTCCGCCCGCAAGAGCGTGTTGATCAGGTAGAGGAGCCCGCAGTTTCTCACTCGAAAGAGTTGTCACGGCAGGGCGCTCCCCGACCACGTAGGCTCGTTCCACCGGCACCAGACGTGACGGACCGAACCATCAACCACGAGGAGTGACCGTGATCCCCGGTGGCGGCCAGCCCAACATGCAGCAGATCCTCCAGCAGGCGCAGAAGATGCAGCAGGACCTCGCCCGCGCCCAGCAGGAGCTCGCCGCGACCGAGGTCGAGGGCCAGGCGGGCGGCGGCCTCGTCAAGGCCACCGTGACCGGCTCCGGAGAGCTGCGCGGCCTGGTCATCGACCCGAAGGCGGTCGACCCCGAGGACACCGAGACCCTGGCGGATCTGGTGATCGCCGCCGTGCAGGCCGCGAACGACAACGCGCAGCAGCTCCAGCAGACCAAGCTGGGCCCGCTGGCGCAGGGTCTGGGCGGGATGCCGGGCCTGGGCTTCTAGCGGGCACTTCCAGCCACTACCGTAAGAAGCAAGGCAGCACACCCCGGAAAGGGCGTTCCGTTGTACGAAGGCGTGGTCCAGGACCTGATCGACGAGCTGGGCAGGCTGCCCGGCGTCGGTCCCAAGAGCGCGCAGCGGATCGCCTTCCACATCCTCCAGGCCGAGCCGACGGACGTGCGCCGGCTGGCCCACGCGCTCCTGGAGGTCAAGGAGAAGGTCCGGTTCTGCGAGGTCTGCGGGAACGTGGCGCAGCAGGAGCGGTGCAACATCTGCCGCGACCAGCGCCGCGACCTGACCGTCATCTGCGTGGTCGAGGAGCCGAAGGACGTCGTCGCGATCGAGCGGACCCGCGAGTTCCGGGGGCGTTACCACGTCCTCGGCGGCGCGATCAGCCCGATCGAGGGCGTCGGCCCGGACGACCTGCGGATCCGGGAGCTGCTCGGCCGCCTCGCGGACGGCACGGTCACCGAGCTGATCCTGGCGACCGACCCGAACCTGGAGGGCGAGGCCACGGCCACGTACCTGGCGCGGATGATCAAGCCCATGGGGCTGAAGGTCACCCGGCTCGCCAGCGGGCTCCCGGTCGGCGGCGACCTGGAGTACGCCGACGAGGTGACGCTCGGCCGTGCCTTCGAGGGGCGGAGGCTGCTAGATGTATGACGACCGGGCGCGGGAGGACCGGGCCGGTGCCGGTGAGCTCTCAGGGAGGCTCCTCGATGTCTGACCCCACGCTCCACTCCATCACGCAGAGTCCCGACGACTTCGCGGTGCAGATCGCGGACTCCGTCGAGAGCTTCATCGTCGCCACGACCGAGGTCGCCAAGGGCGACGAGCCGGACAGCGCGGTGCCGTTCCTGCTCCTGGAGATCTCCCAGCTGCTGCTCGCCGGGGGCCGCCTCGGCGCGCACGAGGACATCCTCCCGGACGAGCGGTACGAGCCCGACACGGGTCCCGAGCCGGACGTGGACGACCTGCGGGAGCGGTTCGCGGCGATGCTGGACCCGGTGGACGTCTTCTCCGAGGTCTTCGACCCGTACGAGCCCCGCAAGGCGCCGGTCCCGGCCCGTATCTCGGACAACCTCGCCGACATCGTCACGGACCTGCGGCACGGCCTCGCCCACTACCGGGCGGGCCGCACCTCCGAGGCCCTGTGGTGGTGGCAGTTCTCGTACTTCTCCAACTGGGGCCCCACCGCCTCGGCCACCCTCCGCGCCCTCCAGTCCCTGGTCGCGCACGTCCGCCTGGACCAGCCGCTGGCGGCCCTGGACGGCCTCGACACCGACGAGGACCTGACCGAGGACGACCTCGCCGAGGAGGCGGGCCGCGTGATGGTCCAGGAGATCGCCGGGCCGCTGGGGATGAAGGGGCTGTAGGGGCCGCGGGGACGGGCACGGTCGGACCGCGCCCGTCCCGATGTGATCACCCTCTGGTCACCGCGTCTCAGGATGTGATAGCAGGCAGGCGTTTTTCGGTCGCTCGTTAGACTGAGCCGACCGCAGCGAGAGGCTGCGGCACCGACCGAGCGAGGAGCGCACGTGGGCCTTGTCGTGCAGAAGTACGGAGGCTCCTCCGTTGCCGATGCCGAGGGCATCAAGCGCGTCGCCAAGCGGATCGTGGAAGCCAAGAAGAACGGCCACCAGGTGGTCGTCGTGGTCTCCGCGATGGGCGACACGACGGACGAGCTGATCGATCTCGCCGAGCAGGTGTCTCCGATGCCTGCCGGACGTGAGTTCGACATGCTGCTGACCGCCGGAGAGCGGATCTCCATGGCCCTGCTGGCGATGGCGATCAAAAACCTGGGCCACGAGGCCCAGTCGTTCACCGGCAGCCAGGCGGGTGTCATCACCGACTCGGTCCACAACAAGGCGCGCATCATCGATGTCACGCCGGGCCGGATCCGTACCGCCCTCGACGAGGGCAACATCGCCATCGTCGCCGGCTTCCAGGGTGTGTCCCAGGACAAGAAGGACATCACCACGCTGGGCCGCGGCGGCTCGGACACCACGGCCGTGGCGCTCGCCGCCGCGCTCGACGCCGAGGTCTGCGAGATCTACACCGACGTCGACGGCGTCTTCACCGCCGACCCGCGCGTGGTGAAGAAGGCGAAGAAGATCGACTGGATCTCCTTCGAGGACATGCTGGAGCTCGCCGCCTCCGGCTCCAAGGTGCTGCTGCACCGCTGCGTCGAGTACGCACGCCGCTACAACATCCCGATCCACGTCCGCTCGTCCTTCTCCGGACTCCAGGGCACGTGGGTCAGCAACGAACCGACAGGGGACAAGGTGGAGCAGGCCATCATCTCCGGTGTCGCCCACGACACCTCCGAGGCGAAGATCACCGTCGTCGGCGTGCCCGACAAGCCGGGCGAGGCCGCGGCCATCTTCCGGGCCGTCGCGGACGCCGAGATCAACATCGACATGATCGTGCAGAACGTGTCGGCGGCCTCCACCGGTCTCACCGACATCTCCTTCACCCTCCCCAAGGCCGAGGGCCGCAAGGCCATCGACGCCCTGGAGAAGGCGAAGGCCGCGATCGGCTTCGACTCGCTCCGCTACGACGACCAGATCGGCAAGATCTCGCTCGTCGGCGCCGGCATGAAGACCAACCCGGGCGTCACCGCGGACTTCTTCCGCGCCCTGTCCGACGCGGGCGTGAACATCGAGCTCATCTCGACCTCCGAGATCCGCATCTCGGTCGTCACCCGCGCCGACGACGTCAACGAGGCCGTGACCGCCGTCCACACCGCCTTCGGTCTGGACAGCGACTCGGACGAGGCCGTCGTCTACGGCGGCACCGGGCGCTGACCCGCCCCCGCGTCCCACCGACCGCGCCCGGCCGCTCCCCAGCGGCCGGGCGCGGTCGTCGCAACCGATTGCGGTGACTTCGTGGGATCTGTGAACATCCTGTGAGCAATTCGGCCGCGGAACCCCCTTGAACTGCGGTGATGTGGTGTCGGACGATGCTCTTCCCCCTTGCTGCAACTCGTGGTTGGGCGGGGCGCGTCTCCGCGTACACCCACGAACGTGGCGCGGAGCATGCGCGGAAACGGGGCGAAGGGGGAGAACGGTTACGCATGAGGATGATCTGCTCGCCGCAGAGAACAGCGGTGTACGCGTACAACCATCCCGGGGGAACACGCGTCCAACTGACGTGGCAGACGTACTCGACATCCCTGCGATCTCCCCGCTCCGGGGGGTACGCGCGGCCGTGCTCCCCCTCCGGGCGCCCCGCGGCGTCCCCGCGCCCGGACGCGCCGTCGCGGCCCGCCCGCTCGGACGTCCGCGCCCACTCGACGGGCCTCCGGTGACCACCGTCGTGCCCACCGAGTCCCGCGCGAGCGGAGTCAGCGGCATCCCCGCGCCCCGCACGGCCGCCGAACCCGCCGTCACCGGCGCCGGCACCACCGTCGACCACCTCACCGAGACCTACCGCGCCCACTACCGGTCGCTGCTCGGTCTCGCCGCCCTCCTCCTCGACGACACCGCCTCCTGCGAGGACGTCGTCCAGGAGGCGTTCATCCGCGTCCACTCGGCCCGCCGGCGCGTCCGCGAGCCCGAGAAGACCCTCGCCTACCTCCGCCAGACCGTGGTCAACCTCTCCCGGTCCGCGCTGCGCCGCCGCATCCTCGGCCTCAAGCTGCTCTCCAAGCCGATGCCCGACATGGCCAGCGCCGAGGAAGGGGCGTACGACCAGCTGGAGCGCGACGCCCTCATCAAGGCGATGAAGGGCCTCCAGCGCCGCCAGCGCGAGGTCCTCGTCCTGCGCTACTTCGCCGACATGACGGAGGCTCAGGTCGCCGAGACCCTCGGGATCTCGCTCGGCTCGGTGAAGGCGTACGGCTCCCGGGGGATCGCGGCCCTGCGCGTCGTCATGGAGGCGAAGGCATGAGCGCGGAGCGGGACCACGGCGAGCACCGCGACGAGCGGCGCGAGCACGACGAACGACCCGAGCGGGACGTGCGCGGCGACCGCGAGGACCGGGACGAGCACGAGGGACGCGGCGAGGGCGAGGAGCGCCACGACCCCGACGAACGCGGCGGACGCGCCCCCGAACAGGGCCGCGTCGCCCGTGACGACCTGAGTGGACGACTGATGACGGACTTCGAGCGCGCACCCGGCGAGGACGAGCTCGCACTGCGGCGACTGCTCCAGGGCGCCGTCTCCGGCCTCGAACCGTCCACCGACTCCCTCGACCACCTCCGCCGCGCCGTCCCCGCCCGCCGCGCCCGCAAGCGACAGGCCCTCGTGGGCGCCGCCGCCGCCGCGGTCCTCATCGGCACCGCCGTCCCGGCCCTCGTCCACGTCGCCGGCTCCCCGGGCGTGACCGCCGCGAACCCGGCCCTCGCCGGCCACGGCGAGCAGGCACAGGGCGGAACCGGCGCGGAGGCCGAGAACCCGGCCACGACCAAGGCGCCCTCCGTCAAGGTCTCGCCCACCACCGGCCCCACCAAGGACCACACCAAGGGCACCGGTCACCCCGACCCCGAGGACAGCCCGACCGCGTCCGGCACCGCCGCCGGACCCGGGGCCACGCTCAGCTGCGGCCGAGGCACCCTCCAGTCGGCGGGCGCGTACAACAGCGGCCCCGACGCCACCGGCGTCGTCTACGGCGGCTTCACCATCGTCAACGCCTCCGGCAAGCCCTGCGTCGTCGACGGCGACGGGCTCGTCGGCGTCTCGACCACCGGCTCCGCCGACCCGAACCGGATCGGCGTCGTCCGGCACAGCGACGGCGACCCGGCCACCGGCCTGCCCGCCCCCTCCGCGGAGTCCGCCTCGGTGCTGCTCGGCCCCGGCGACTCGTACCAGGTGAAGTTCGCCTGGGTGCCGAGCGAGGGGTGCCCGACGCTCGGCCCGGTCGACCCCCCGATCGAGCCCACGCCCACCGAGCCGACGCCGACCGCGACGGAGCCCTCGCCGCCCCCGCCCACCGAGCCGACGCCGACTCCGACCGAGCCCTCGCCGCCCACGCCCACCGACGGCGGTGAGGGCACCACCCCGGGCGGCGCCGACGCCGGCGGCGGCACCGGCGGCACCGGCGGCGGCTCGGGCTCCGGATCGGGCTCGGGAACCGACTCCGGCGTCGACTCCGGCCTCACCACCCAGCTCGTGCGCGCCGACCCGGTACAGGGCGGCGTCGTCGTCAGCCACACCGCGGAGCCCGGCGACCCCACCGTCAGCACGGTGCTCTCCGGCGCCTGCGCGGGCACGGTCTACCGCACGGGGCTGCTCAAGGGCTGAGCCCGGCCGGGACACGGCGAAGGGGCCGGGGAGACTGCTTCTCCCCGGCCCCTTCGCCGTACCGAGTCCGTACCGCGCCCGAGGCGAGCCCGCACCGCGCCCGAGGCGAGCCGTACCGCGCCCGGGGCGGGCCAGTACCGTGCCCAGGGCGGGCAGCCCGTCAGAGACGCCGCTCGTCGCGGACGCCGCCCGTCAGGGACCGGCCAGGCCCAGCTCCGCGTCCCGTGCCGCCTCCGCCTCGCGGCGCACCAGCCGGAACCACATGAAGACCACGAAGCCGGCGAAGACGAACCACTCCGCCGTGTAGCCGAGGTTCTGGAAGGCCTTCGCGTCCAGGCCGGTGCCCGCCGCCGCTGCCGCCGGAACCGGCGTCAGACCGGCCGGCGAGTCGGTGAGGGTGACCCAGGCGTCGTACACGTCCTCGGTCACCACGTTCACCAGCGACGCCGCGCTGATCATGCCCAGCTGCCCCTCGGGCAGCCCGCCGGCCGTCCGCACGCCCTTCGTGCCCTGGTTCTCCGACGCCTGGAGCGCGCCCACGGCCGTGACCTCGCCGGACGGCGGGGCCGGGGCCTCCGCGCCCGCCGGGAGCCAGCCCCGGACCACGGGCAGCGACCGCCCGCCGTCCGTCCGCAGCAGCGTCAGCACGTACGAGCCCCGCCTGCCGTCCAGCTCGCGCTCCGGCACCAGGAACTGCTTCCCGTACCGGCCGGTGGCCTCGGCCACGCGACCGGAGGTCTCCTTGTCCACCGGCAGCAGCGACGCCAGGGGCGCGGCGCGCTGGGCGCTCGCGGCGGGCTTCCGCTCGGCCTCCTGGTGGGAGTCGACGCGATCCTCGAACTTGCCCAGCTGCCAGGTCCCCATGAACACGCAGACGGGGATGGCCAGCAGGACGAAGAGATTGATCCCCCACCAGCGGGGGGTCCTCAGGAACCGGTACACGCCCCCCACGGTACGGGGACGGTCCCGGAGCCCCGCCGGGAGGGCACCGAATCCGGGCGCGCGCTCCTCAGGCCGCCGCGTCCGGCCGCCGCAGCCGGATCACCGCGCGGCCGCCCGCCAGGTCCACCGTGGTCCGTCGCGGCGGCGCCCCGTCCTCCTCGTCGTCACGGAGCAGGAGGGCGCTCTGCCGCTCCTTCAGCTCACTCTGCTTGCCCGGCGAGAAGGTGGCGTGAAGCTGCTCGAAACCGGTCGAGGAGACCGTGCCCCGGCGCTTGCCACGGCCGGTCATGCGTAGGAACTGGTCGGCGAAGGCGACCGCGGTCAGCAGGATGACCAGCCCGGGCAGCGTCACGAACACGGCGAACTCCATGCCCACAGCAGACCACGACCCACGACCGGCCGGAAGGCCCCGCCGCGGCGCACGGCCGGCCGGGAGGGGCCACCGCGGCGCACGGCCGACCGGGAAGGGCCTGTCACGGCCCACGGAGGGCCGGGGAAGGGCCCACTACGGCGCGCGGAGGGCCGGGGAAGAGCCGGCCACGGAGCACCGACGGCCGGGAGGGGCCACCGCGGCCCACGGGCGGCCGGGAAGGGCCCACCACGGCCCACGGACGGCCTGAAGGGCCCCGTCCGCGTCCCCGTCAGGGATCGGGCCGGACGTGGTGCGTCCGGCGGCCGTCCGGGCCGAGGACCTGCGCCCCGATCTTGTACGTGCGCATGCTGACCGCCGTCCCGGTGATCCGCAGCGCCGGGGCGGCCCGCACCAGCCCCGCCGTGATCTCGTGCAGCTCGTCGACCGAACCCAGCCACATCGCCACCGCCAGGTTGTGCGGCCCGGTCACCGAGGTGATCACCTGGGTGCGGCGCACCCGGGTCAGCGCCGCCACCGTCGCCGGCTCGTCCAGCGGCGCCACCTGCGCCGTCACCATCGCCCACACCGGGCGCCCGGAGAAGCGGGGCGCCGGCTGGCAGTGGTGGTGGAGCGCGCCGCCCGCCGCCAGGAGGTCCAGCCTGCGCCGTACCGTCGACTCGCTGGCGCCGCACCGCCGGGCCAGTTCGGCGGCGGTCCTGCGGGCGTCCCCGGCCAGCTCGGCGATCAGCCGCCGGTCCAGCTCCGTCACCCGGGGGGCCACGCGCGCGCGTGCCGGGTCCCGCCGCTCCAGGGCGGTCACCTCGGTGAGCAGCCGGGCCTGGGCGGGGGTGAGGTGCTCGACGCGGGAGCGGTAGGGGCGGTTGTGCATCCGGGTGACGACCTGGGTGCGGGCCCGGAGCACTCCGGGCAGCCGGCGCACCCGGCCGGTGACGTACGCGTCGAGGGCGGGCAGGTCCTGCGCGATCAGCAGCAGGACCAGATCGGCGCCGCCGGTCACCGCGTGCACGCCGAGGGTGCCCGGGTCGCCGGACAGCTCGATCGCCGTCGCTTCCGCGCTGTCGGCGGTGCACTCCAGCTCGATCCAGGCGTACAGGGCGGACTCGGCGCCGCGCCGGGCGACGAGGAGCGAGGTCCAGGCGTAGCCGCCGGCGGTGAGGTGCTCCCAGCGGCGCGCGAGCGTGTCGGGTCCGGTCCCGAGGACGGTGGAGAGCTGGGTCCAGCTGGCCCTCGGGAGTACCTGGAGCGCGTGGATCAGCGACATGTCCGCCTCTCCCAGGACGGAATCCCCGGTCTGCATTTCCCTCCTTGGCCGATCCCCGGAAAACCTTGGTCGTGGACCCGAGGGCACCCCAGGATGTGGACCAGGGCATATGCATTCAAGCCGCCTCGACGCCCGATGGCCACGGAATCGGCCAGAAGTCACAGCGGCGACACCCGGCGGCGGACCAGATCCGGCGAAACCAGGCCACGGGGGACGGAGACCATGGGGCGAGTGGCGGAAGAACCGCCGGAGTACGAGGTGTTGTGGGGCGAACCGGTCGCCGCCGCCCAGCTCGCCGTCGCGGAGGAGGGGTACGCGACGGCCGGCCCGGCCGAACGGCTCCTGTGGGAGCGGCTGTCGGTCTTCGAGGGCGCCTTCGACCGGCGCGCGGTGGAGGAGGTCTGCGGGTACGGGGCGCTCGCCGCCGTCGACATCGCCGCCGTCCTGGACCGGCTGGCGACGCGGGCCCTGCTGCCGGTGGACGACCTGTTCGACGGGGAGGACGGCGGGCCGCGCCACTGGATGCCGCATCCGATGCGGGCGGTCGGCGCCCGCAGGCTCACCGCCCGGGGCGACCGCTGGATCGTGCTCCTGCACCACCGGAGGTGGTGCGTGAAGGTCGCCCGGCGGGCCTCCGAGTGGTGGCAGCGGGGTCGTCAGCTGGATGCCCGCGACCTGGCGCTGCGCGAACTCCCGGACCTGGCGGCCGCGATGGACCCGACGACGGCGCCGCTCGCCCCCGGCGACGAGGCGGGCGCGGCCCTGGAGATCGCCGTCTCGCTCTGGTTCCTGTGGGTGGGTTGCGGGCGGGCGGCCGAGGGGCGGACCCGCCTGCGGCACGTCCTCTCGCTGCACCAGGGCCCGCCGCCCGCCCGGGCGCTGTGGCTCGCCGCCTTCCTGGAGCTGGAGTCGGGCCGCCCCGAGGAGGCCGACCCGCTGCTCGTGATGGCGTGGGCGAGCGCGGTACGGGACGGCGACGAGCGGTGCCTGGGACTGCTGGCCCATCTGCGCGGCTCGATCGCCCTGTACCAGGGCCGCACCCGGGCGGCGGCGGAGGAGTTCCGGGAGGCGCTGGCGCAGATCGGGGACGTGCCCGACTTCGGGCCCACCCGGGAGGCCTGCTGGGCGGCGCTGGCGCTCTGCTTCAGCCGCACCGACCCGGAGGCCGCGCAGGAGGCGCTGGACCGGCTGGAGCTGGAAGGGGTGCGGCGGCGGACCCGGGCGGGCCGGGACCTCTTCGCCGACGCCTGGGGGGACCACGCCCGCGCCGAACTCCTCGCCTGGGACGGGGAGCGGGTCCGGGCCGCCGAGCTCGCCCGCCGGGCGCTGTGCGAGCACCTGCGGCTCGGCTCCTCGGTGGGCGCCGCCTGCGCGGCCGAACTCCTCGCCCGGATCCGGCTGCTCGACGGCCGGCCCGACCGCGCCGCCCATCTCCTGGGCGCCGTCGACCTGTTGCGCACCTCCGTCTTCGACACCTCCTACCGGCCCTCCCGGTACTGCGCGGTGGCGCGGGCCCGCAGCGACGCGGCGCTGAACGCGCTGCTCGACGACCCGGCGCTGCGCGAGGCGTACGAAGAGGGCGCCCGCAAAGGCCTGTTCGCCCTCTCACGGGAGCGGTGACCCACTCGCGGGAGCGGTACCCGATCGGGAGGGGTGGCCCACGCGCTCGGCAGGGGCGCCCACTCGCGTCGGGGCGGCGGTGTTTCACCCGCGCGGGGTGGGGACGGACCGGCCTCCGGAGGGTTGTCCACAGCTTCGCTCCGAGGCCTGCTCGGGCGCCGTGCGGATGCCTACGATGAGGGCATGATCGCTTTCGCGGTGTCCGCCCTTTTCCTCCTTCTCTTCGGGGTCGGTCTGCTGCGCGACCGCCGCCGCTTCGGGAACGCGGTGTACCTCGGTCTCGCCGTCACCTTCCTCGGCCTCGGCCTGCTCTCGGCCGTCGACGACCTGCCGCACGGCCTGACCGAGACGGTCCTCGTCCTCCTCCTGCTGGTCCTCTGCCTGGGGCCGCTGGTCCTCGCCTGGCTGCTGTGCGTCAACGGCGTCAAGATGGTCCGCAGGGAGGGCAGAAGCCCGGCGAACCTGCTCTCGCTCCTCGCCGGCCTCGGCATATTCGGCGTGCTCGGACTCACGGCGGTCGCCGTCCTCACCCGCTCCCGGGTCCTCGGCGTCATCGCCGTCACCCTGCTCCTCGTCCTCGGATACGTCTCCTTCCTCTTCCTCTGCTTCGTGGGGTACGCGTTCCTGTACGGCCGGATGCGGCTGCGCCGCGACGCGGGCTTCGTGGTGGTGCTGGGCTCCGGGCTGATCGGCGGCCGGCGGGTGCCGCCCCTGCTCGCGAGCCGGCTCGACCGGGGGCGGGAGATGTACGAGCGGCTGGCCGAGCGCGGCGGGCCGACGCCGCCGCTGCTGGTCGTCTCCGGCGGCCGGGGTCCGGACGAGGAGGTGCCGGAGTCCCACGCGATGGCCGCGTACCTGGTGGAGCGGGGCTTCCCGGAGGACCGGATCGTCCGCGAGGACCGCTCCCGCAACACGGAGGAGAACCTGCTGTTCAGCAGGGAGCTGATGGAGGCGGAGCGGCCGGGCGCCGGGTGCGTGATCGTCACCAACAACTTCCACGCCTTCCGGGCCGCGCTGATGGCGAGGAAGGCGGGGGTGGACGGCCAGGTGGTGGGCTCGCCGACCGCCAAGTACTTCTGGCCGAGCGCCACCATCCGCGAGTTCGCGGCGGTCTTCCTGGAGTACCGGGTGGTCAACCTGACGGTCTGCGCGGTGCTGCTCGGCATCGGCTGCCTGGGGCTCGCCGTCGCGGGGTGACGACCCGCTCCGGAGGGCGGGCCGGGCCCGGCGTCCCTACGCTGGAGGGACGGAGGTGTCCGAGGGCGTCGGCGGCGGCGCCCGGAGCCGCCGCGGAGGTGACCTCATGAGGCGACGCCACCACTTCCACATCGACTACCGGGGCCATTCGGTCTCGGCGACCGTGGAGACCGGCCTGAGGCCCGTGGTCGAGGTCCTGGTCGACGGCAAGGAGACCGGGCACATGGACGCCCGGGAGGACCGGCCGGTGGCCGTGCCGATCGAGCTGCCGACGGACCCGCCGACCCCGGCGACCGTACGCGCCACTCTGGGTCCCGGCGTGCCCCGCTGCCTCCTGCTCGCCGAGGGCGACCCCGACCCGCACGTGATGGCGCCCCGCCTGTACTGAGAGGGACCGCGGCCGGGCCGGGCTCAGGAGAGCCAGGCCATGCCGATGAAGAGGAAGACGACGAAGGCGAGCACCCCGGCGACGGCGGCCGTCTTGCGCGGTCGGCGGCGGGACAGCTCGGCGAGCGCGCCCCCGGCCGACCCGGCGCTCCCGCCCCGCTCGGGCGCCCGCCGCCGCGACCCGCCCACCGAGGCGGGCGAGGACGCCGGCGCGACCGTACGTCCGGAGAACGTGGAGGGGGCGGAGAGGGAGGAGGGGGCGGAGGGGGGAGGGGAGGGGGCGGGGGCCCGGGAGGCGGGCATGGCGGCCGGCGAGGCCACCGGCGCCGTGTGCGGCGCGGCCTGGCCGGGCGGGGCGTGGACGACCCCGGGCATGGCCGCGGCGGCGGGCCGGGGCGCGTACTCCCGCCAGGCACCGGAGCCGAACCAGTCGGCGATGGCCTGCGCCGGCGGACGCTGCTCCGGCTGCTTGGCCAGCAGGCTCAGCAGGTACGTCTCGAAGGCGGGCGTGAGCACCACCCCGAGCCGGCTCGGCGGGGTCGGCGCGCTGTCGATGTGCTGGTACAGCAGGGCGGTCGCGGTGTCCGCGCGGAAGGGCGGGTTGCCGGTGAGCAGCTGGTAGAGCACGCAGCCCAGCGAGTACACGTCGGAGGCGGGCGAGGCGGGCTTGCCGAGCGCCCGCTCCGGTGCCAGGTAGAGGCCGGTGCCGACGATCTGCCCGGCCGTGGTGAGACCGGCCGAGGGGTCGTCGACGAAGCGGGCGATGCCGAAGTCGGCGAGCTTGACCGTGCCCTCGGCGTCCATGAGCAGGTTGCCGGGCTTGATGTCGCGGTGGACCACGCCCTGCCGGTGGGCGGCGGCCAGGCCGGCGGCGGCGTGCGCCGCGACCACGGCGACCCGCTCGGCGGGCAGGACCAGCGGGTGGGCGGGGGAGGAGGCGAGGCTGTCGCCCTCGACCAGCTCCATCACCAGGAAGAGCTTGCCGTCCCAGGTGCCGAAGTCGAAGACGCCGACGACGTGCGGGTGGCTGAGCCGGGCGGCGGTCTGCGCCTCCAGGCGGAAGCGGTCGGCACCCGAGGGGTCGGTGGACTGCGCCAGCATCAGCTTGACGGCGACGGAACGGCCCAGGACCTCGTCGGTGGCCTGCCACACCTCGCCCATGCCGCCACGGCCGATACACCCGTGTAGCCGATATCGGTCCGCGACCAGCACCAGGAGACGCCCTTTCGACAATCGATCACTTGACGGCAGAGCACCAGGGTAGAGCCGCGACCCGCGCGTCTTCGCCGCGCTCCCCCCGAAGGGGAACCACGGTGGAACCGCCGCCGTACGCACGGACGTCCGGAAGGGCCCCGGGGGTTCCGCCGCAGGCCGTCCGGTATCGCTCGGCTCCGCCCTGCCCCCGCCCGGCCCCCGTCAGGCCTCCCGCCCCTGCTCCCCACCCGATCCGCCGCAGCCGGGCTCCACCGGCCCCTCGCCACACCCGGATCCGCCGCCGCGCGGCCGGGATCCGTTCCCTCGCCACACCCGGACCCTCCGCCGCGTGGCCCTGATCCGCTCCCTCGCGGCCCCGGATCCGCCCCCCCCGTGCGGCCCTCGATCAGCCCCCACCCCCACCCCACGGCACCCCCCAGCGCCGTTCCGGCTCTCGCCGGGTTCCTTCCGGGTTCCGTCCGGGTTCCCGGAGGGTGAACAATGGGTGCCGTGGGGTCGGCGGGAACCGGCCCGTACGCGAGACCCGACCCCGACCTGGAACGGAGTGGACCGTGGCGCGACCGCGAGTGGGCGTGGCGGTACTGACGATGGGCACCCGCCCCGAGGAACTGGGCGCGCTGCTCGACTCGGTGGCGAAGCAGGACGAGCCCGCCGCCCGGGTGGTCGTGGTCGGCAACGGCACGGGTTCGCTGCCTGCGCTCCCGGAAGGCGTCACCGGTGTGGAACTGCCCGAGAACCGGGGGGTCACCGGTGGCCGGAACGTGGCCATCGACACCCTCCGCTCCTTCGGGGACGTGGACGTCCTGGTGGACCTGGACGACGACGGCCTGCTGGTCGACACGGACGTCTTCCGCCGCCTGGTGGACCTGTACGAGACCGAGCCGAAGCTCGGCGTCGTCTCCTTCCGGATCGCCGACGAGACGGGCGAGACCCAGCGCCGGCACATCCCCCGGCTCGGCGCGAAAGACCCGATGCGCGGCGGCGAGGTCACCACCTTCCTCGGTGGCGGACACGGCCTGTCGATGCCGATGCTCGACCGCATCGGCGGCTGGCCGGAGGAGTTCTTCTTCGCGCACGAGGAGACGGACCTGGCGTGGCGGGCGCTCGACGCCGGCTGGCGGATCCGGTACGAGCCCGGGCTGCTGCTCCAGCACCCGAAGACCAGCCCGGCCCGGCACGACGTCTACTACCGGATGACCGCCCGCAACCGCGTGTGGCTGGCCAAGCGGAACCTTCCGGCCCCGCTCGTCCCGCTCTACCTGGTGGTCTGGGTCCTGCTCACCGTCGCCCGCACCCGCTCGGTGCGCGGCCTGCGCTCCTGGTTCGCCGGGTTCGCGGAGGGCCTGCGCGCCCCTGCGGGGCAGCGCCGCCCGATGCGCTGGTCGACCGTGCTCCGTATGACGAAGCTGGGCCGCCCGCCGATCATCTGACGCCGACGGACCGGGGGTTCCCCGCCGTCGACGACTTCCCCGCCGTATGCGACTTCCCCGCCGTCGGTGACCTCCCCGCCGTCAGGAACTCCTCGACCACGTCCGCCCAGCCTTCCGGGTCCTCCCAGAACGGCAGGTGACCGGTGGCGAGTTCGGCCGTCCTGGCGTCCGGTACGGCGGCGGCGAGGGCGCGCTGCCGTGCGGGGGAGACGAGCGGGTCCTCGGCGGTGACGACGACGAGCGCCGGCACCGCGAGCCGCCCCAGGTCCTCCCGTACGTCGATCCGCCCGGCGAGCTCCAGATGGGCCGGGGTCCCGGCGGGCGGGGCGGGCGCGAGCATCAGCATGGCGCGCAGCCGGGCCGGGTCGGTCCGCTCCAGGAACGTCTCGCCGAGCCCGGTCAGCGCCAGGTGCTCGGCGAGCAGCCGGTGCCGCCCGCTCTCGTACAGTCCCCGCCAGAGCGAGACGCCCAGCCGCATGCGGTGGTCGAAGCGGGCGAAGGGGGCGGTCAGCACCAGGCCGGTGACCCGCTCCGGATGCCGGACCGCGAGGCGTACGGCCAGCGGCGCACCCGCCGAGTAGCCGCAGACCGCGAAGGTCCCGACCCCGGCGGCGTCCGCGGCGGCCACGAAGCCGTCGACGACCTCGTCCACCCCGAGCCCTTCGCGCTCCGGCAACTCCCCTCGTACGCAGGAGAATCGGTCACCGACCCGGCGTGTCAGCCCTCCGAAGTGGGTCTCGGCGCTTCCCCCGGCCCCGTGGATCAGCAGCAGCCCCGCCACCTCGAACCCCCCGTTCCCTCGCACGACTTGACCCCGCCCCTGCCTATCACGGCGGGAGCGGGGCGGGGACGGGGCGAGGCCGTTCGGACGGACCGAGGACCGAGGACCGGAGACCGGAGACCGGAGACCGGAGACCGAGGGTCGAGGACCGGGACCGGAGCGGACCGAGGGCCGAGGACCGGTGCCGGAGCGGCCGGTTGCGGAGCGGACCGAGGCCGGAGCGGCCGGGGGCCGCGCTCGGCTAGTCGGTGATCTCGACCCTCCCGTGCGTGCCGTCGACCGGCGCGGCGGGCACGGGGGCGGCGGCCGGAACCGCCTTGGCGGTGAGGCCCTGGAGGAGGGAGGAGAGGTCGACTCCCGTGGTGGAGCTGAGGAGTTCCATGCCCTGGGCGACGTTGTCCGCGACCGTGCGGGGCAGCTTGCCGGCGCCGTCGGTGGAGATGACCGTCATCTTGTCGATGGCGGCGAGCGGCTCCGCCGCCTTGGCGACGACCTGCGGCAGGACCTCGACCAGCATCTGGAGCACGGCCGCGTCGCCGTACCGCTCGAACGCGTCGGCCCGCTTGTGCATCGCCTCGGCCTCGGCGGCGCCCTTCGCCGCGATGGCGCCGGCCTCCGCGTCACCCTCCAGCCGGACGGCCTCCGCGATGGCGGCACGCCGGGCCCGCTCGGCCTCACCGCGCTTGGCGCCCTCGATGGCCTCGGCCTCCGCCAGGGCCTGGCGGCGCTGCTTCTCGCCCTCACCCGTCAGACGGGCCCGCTCGGCCTCGGCCTCGGCCGCCGCGATGGACGCCGTCCGCTCGCCCTCGGCCTGCTTCACCCGGGCGGTGCGCTGCGCCTCGGCCTGCTGCTCGGCCTCGTACCGCTTGGCGTCGGCGGGCTTGCGGACCTGGGTGTCGAGCTGGCGGTCGGTCAGGGCGGCCTGCCGGGTGGCGACCTTCTCCTGCTCGGTGAGGATGTCCTGCTGGCGGGCGGCCTCGGCGAGCGGTCCGGCGGCGTTGGCCTGGGCGGCGGCCTCGTCGGTCTGCGCCTTGATCTCGGCCTGCTTCAGGTACAGGGTCCGCTGGGCGACCGCGATCTCCTCCTCGGCCTTCAGACGGGCCTGCTCGGCGGCGCGCCGGGCCTCGGCCTCGGCGATGTCGGCCTCCTGCTTGGCGCGGGCGGCCTCGGGCCGGCCGAGGTCCTCCAGGTAGGAGCCCTCGGTGGTGATGTCCTGGATCTGGAAGGCGTCGAGGACCAGGCCCTGCCCGGAGAGGCTGGCCTCGGCCTCCTCGGCGACCTGCCCGGCGAAGGCGGCCCGGTCGCGGATGATGTCCTCGACGGACATCCGGCCGACGATGGACCGCAGCGCGCCGGAGAGCACCTCCTGGGTGAAGCCGACGATGCCGTCCTGCTGCATCAGGAAGCGCTGGGCGGCGGCGCGGATGGAGTCCTCGGTGCCGCCGACCTTGACGATGGCGACGCCCTCCAGGTTGGCCTTCACGCCGCGCAGGGTGACGGCGCCGCGGACGGCGATGGGGATGTGCCGGCTGGAGAGGTCGAGGGTGAACTTCTGCTGCACGAACGGCACGACGAAGACCCCGCCGCCGACGACGACCTTCTGGCCGCTGTTGTCGGTGTAGACGCGGCCGGTGGCCGGGTCGGTGGCCTTCTGGCCGCGCCGGCCGGTGATGATGAACGCCTCGCTCGGGCCCGCGACCTTGTAGCGGGTGACGACGGCGAGGGCGAGCAGGACGACGAGGACGACGATGCCCACCACGGCGGTGAGGACAGGGCTCATGACGAAACCCCCTTCGATCGGGTACGGCGGAGAGGACGGCGGGAGGAGCTGGCGGCGAGGGCGGCGAGGGCGGCGCGGCGGGGGTCAGCGTTCGACGGGGCGCACGTGGACGGAGGTGGCCGAGAGGACCGACTCGACCCACACCTCGGTGCCGCGCGGGACGGGCCCGGAGGCCTTCGCCGCGTACTTCACGGGCTGGCCGCCCAGGTGGAGCAGCACCTCGCCGTAGCCGTCCGCGGGGACGGCGGTGACGACGGAGCCGGAGCTGCCGGTCAGGTCCTCGCCGCGGGGCGCGGTCGCGCCGGTGTCGCGCAGCAGTGCCCGGCTGAACCGCCAGGTCACCCACCCCACGCCCAGCCCCGCGACCACGCCCGCGCCGACGGCGGTCCCGGCTCCCGTTCCGGTCGTGCCGAGCACGACCGCCCCCGTGAAGCCGAGCGCCGAGAGGAACCCGGCGAGGACCGGCAGCGACAGCAGCCCGTCCAGCCCCCCGAAGCCGTCGAAGAGGCCTTCCAGGACCCCGTCGAAAGCCAGGCTCAGGACGAGCAGCAGCAGACCGCCGATGCCGAGACTGAGAAACCAGACCATGTCCCCGCTCCTTCGGTCGCCGTGTCCTGCCCGCCGTCAGAAGGATCGTTTCATCGCACAGTCACCTTGCGCATTGCCGACGCCCGGCAATCTTTACGCGTCCTTGATGCCGTCCGGAAACGGACGCCGCGCAGCCCCCTGCGCGCGCCCCGCCCCGCCGCGCAGCCCCCGTCGCGCGGCCGCCCCGCCCTCACAGCCCCCTGCGCGCGGCTGCCCCGTCCTCACAGCTCCTCGTCCGGCCAGCCGAGCAGCCGGGCCCCGATCGCGGCGGTCTGGAGCGTGTACCGCTGGGTGGGGTCGCCGGGGTCGGAGCCGGTGAGCCGGTGGATCCGGTCGAGCCGGTACGTGACGGCCCGCACGCTCAGCGCCAGCCGCCGGGCCGCCTCCGTGGTGACGCACCCCGCGTCGAAGTAGGCGTGCAGGGTGTCGAGCAGCGGTCGCGCGCCGCCCCTGGCCGTCGCGAGCGGCCCGAGCACGGTCCCGACGAGATCGGCCATGGCCTGCCGGTCACGCCCGAGGACCGGGTAGACCAGCAGGTCGGCGGCGTACAGGACCGGCCCGTCGAGCCCGATGCGGTCGGCGAGGTCGAGGGCGCCGAGCGCCTCCTCGTACGAGTGGACGACCCCGCCGGCGCCCGGGTGCGGGCGTCCGATCGCGACCAGACTGCCGTCGGCGGTGGCGTAGGTCTGTTTGGCGAAGTGGGCGAGGACCTCGGGCTCGTCGGCCGGCGCGACGCAGATCAGCCGTCCGTCCTTGGTGGTCAGGAGGATCCGCCGGGTGGGGAAGCGGGCGAGGAGCGAGGACTCCACGCTCCGCGAGACGGGATACCCGTCCCCGAACGGCTCCGGCGCCCGCGCCACGGCCACCGCGTGCGCGTGCGAGAGCAGCAGCCCGAACCGCTCGGCCCGCTGGGCCAGCCGCCCCAGGTCGCTCCGCCCGTACAGCAGGTCGTCGACGAACTCCCGCCGTGCCGCCTCCTCCTGGCGCACCGCCAGTTTCTGGGCCCGCTCGTGCCCCTCCGCGAAGGCGTCGACGGCCTGCTCGACGGCGCCCAGCAGCAGGTCAGGATCGATCCCCCGGGGCAGCCCGCCCCGTACCTCCCGCGCGGCCGCCAGATGCGCCCGTACGAGCGCCCGGAGCCCGATCCCCGCCTCGGCGGCCCGCTCCCCGCGCTCCCGCAGCCCCTCCAGCTCCTCCCGCCTCAGCCGTCGCCCGGTCGCGCAGACCCCGGCCAGAATCCCGGCGTACCCGTCGAGGTACGCCCCGTACTCCCCGTACGCCGCGTATCCGTCATGCGACCTGTGCTCGGTCACGGCACACCCTCCCAGCGCGAGGTCTCTCCCCCGGAAAACGACTCAGGGCCCGACCCGCTTGCGCGGATCAGGCCCTGAACCTCTGGCTGTCGGGGTGGCGGGATTTGAACCCACGACCTCTTCGTCCCGAACGAAGCGCGCTGCCAAGCTGCGCTACACCCCGATGTCGCTGCTCTGTTCTTCACGTCGCGGCGACATCGATTACTTTAGCCCACCCGCGCCCAGAGACGAAATCCGGTTTCGGCGCCCCGCCACCGCAGGTCGGAAGCGGTCCGCCGCGACGAGGAGGAGGCCGAGGGCGCAGAAGGCGAGGCCGAGCACGAGGGCGTTGACCAGGACGCCGGCGTAGCCGTGGGCGGCGACGTCGAGGAAGGGGTACGGGTAGCGGGTCCGGGCGCCGGCGGGCAGCAGAGCGCCGCGGACGAGGGCGAAGAGCAGGTACGCGCCGGGCGCGGCGAGCCAGAGCACCGCGTACCGGGGGCGGAGCGCGCCGGGCGGGGTGAGCAGCAGCCACTCCAGGGCGACACCGAGCGGGGTGACGGTGTGCAGGAGCTGGTTGGCGACGGCGCGGCCCCCGGTGAGCCGGGCGATGTCGGCGGCCTGGTTGAAGGGGCTCGCCGGGTTGTCGAGGACGAGGTGGAAGACGAGCCCGACGACCGCGACGCAGAGCAGCACCCCGCCGGTCCACACCGCGGGCACCGGCGGCCGGCCGGTCCAGGCGCGGGCGGCGCCCAGGCCGAGGACGACGGCGACGGCGGTGTTCGACCAGATCGTGAAGAAGCTGAGGACGACCAGGGGGTTCCCCTCGACGCACTCGATCACGATGCCGGTCGCCGCGGCCAGGGCGATCAGGCCGCGGACGAGGGCGGTGAAACGGTTCGGCATGGCCCTCACCGTACGGGGGCGGGTGTGCCCCCGCGGGGAGTTCAGGCGCGTGCCGTCAGGGTGAGCAGCGTCGCCTCGGGCGGGCAGGCGAAGCGGACCGGGGTGAACCGGTTGGTGCCGCAGCCCGCGGAGACGTGCAGGTAGGAGGTGTGGCCGCCGGCGGTGTGGGTGGAGAGCCCCTTCACCCGGCCGGTGTCGATGTCGCAGTTGGTGACGAGGGCCCCGTAGAAGGGGATGCACAGCTGTCCGCCGTGGGTGTGGCCGGCGAGCAGCAGCTCGTAGCCGTCGGCGGTGAAGGCGTCGAGGGCGCGCAGGTACGGGGCGTGCACGATGCCGAGCGAGAAGTCCGCCGACGCCTCGGGGCCGCCGGCCACCCGCTCGTACCGGTCCCGCTTGATGTGCGGGTCGTCGAGGCCGGTGAAGGCCAGGTCGCCCTGGGGCAGCTTGAGCCGGCCGCGGGTGTTGGTGAGGTCCACCCAGCCGGCCGCGTCGAAGGCGTCCTTCATGCCTTCCCAGGGGTTGTGCACGGCGCCGACGACCGGCTTGTTGCCGTTGAGCCCGTGCCGGCCCTGCATCTTCTCCACCAGGTAGAGGGCGGGGTTGCGCAGCCGGGGGCCGTAGTAGTCGTTGGAGCCGAAGACGTACACGCCGGGGAACTCCATCAGCGGGCCCAGCGCGTCGAGGAGCTCCGGCACGGCCTCGGTGTCGGAGAGGTTGTCGCCGGTGTTCACGACGAAGTCGGGGCGGAGTCCGGCGAGCTTCTGCAGCCACGCCCGCTTCTTGTCCTGGCCGCACACCATGTGCACGTCGGAGACCTGGAGGACCCGCAGGTCGTCCATGCCCGGTGGCAGGACGGGGACGGTGATCCGGCGGAGCCGGAAGGAGCGGGCCTCGAAGCCCGCCGCGTAGACGAGTCCGGCCGCGGCCGTCGCCGCGACGCCTGCCGTGATCTTCAGGGGGATCCCGTACCGTGCGCGCATCCCCCCATCGTTCCAGACGCGTGGGGTGGAAATGGACGGGCGGGCGGCGGCGGGCACCTGCCACACTTGATGCCATGACCACGCTCAAGGCACGACTGAAGGACGACCTCAACGCCGCGATCCGGGAGCGCGACGAACTGCGCTCCTCGACCCTGCGGCTCACCATCACCGCGATCACCAAGGAGGAGGTCGCGGGCAAGACCAAGCGCGAGCTCTCCGAGGACGAGGTGCAGAAGGTGATCGCCAAGGAGGCGAAGAAGCGGCGCGAGGCCGCCGACGCCTTCGAGCAGGGCGGTCGCCACGAGTCGGCCGAGCGCGAGCGGGCGGAGGGCGTCCTCCTCGACGCGTACCTCCCGAAGCAGCTCTCCGACGACGAGCTGGACGGCATCGTCGCCGCCGCCGTCGAGGAGGCGAGGGCCGCCGGCGCCGAGGGCCCCCGCGCCATGGGCGCCGTCATGAAGATCGTGAACCCGAAGGTCGCCGGCCAGGCCGAGGGCGGTCGCGTGGCCGCCGCCGTGAAGAAGCTCCTCGCGGGCTGAGCCGCCCCCGTACACGCGAAAGGGCGCCGTCCACCGGATCCGGTGGACGGCGCCCTTTTCCCTGCCGTACGTCAGCGGTTGTCGCGGCCGTTGCCCCGGTCGCCGCCGATCAGGCCCGGAAG
Source organism: Streptomyces sp. NPDC014861 (assembly GCF_043081625.1). Taxonomy (NCBI): domain Bacteria; kingdom Bacillati; phylum Actinomycetota; class Actinomycetes; order Kitasatosporales; family Streptomycetaceae; genus Streptomyces; species Streptomyces sp. NPDC014861. Next base: position 58,930 of record NZ_JBIBWV010000012.1, on the reverse strand, counting down.
GTCGATTCCCGGGAGCGGGTCGTCCCGCCGGTCGCCCGGCTTGTTCTTGTCCCGGTCGCGCGGCTTGTCGTCGTCCGCGGGCTTGTCCTTCTTCGGGTCCTTCGGCTTCTCGGCCCGGGGGACCTTGATGCCGACGAAGGAGGGCCTCTGGTCGTCGAGCGCGCCGGTCATCGCGATCCGCCAGATCGGTCCGGGCAGGCAGCCGCCGCAGACCTTGTCGTAGTAGACGCCGCCGATGGTGAGGTCGAACATCTCGTCGCGCTCGCCGACGTCGTCGCCGACCCAGACCGCGGTGGACAGGTTCGGGGTGTAGCCGACGAACCAGGCGTCCTTGCGGCCCTCGGTGGTACCGGTCTTGCCCGCGTTGTCCCGGTCGCTCAGGCCCGCCCGGGTGCCGGTGCCGTCCTCGACGACGCCCTTCAGCATCTGGTTGATCATGTCGGCGGTGCGGTCGGACATGGCCCGGGTGCACTTGGTCTGCGGCACGTTGAGCTTGTCGCCGTTGGCGGCCTTGATGGAGTCGATGACCACCGGGACGCAGTAGATGCCGCGGTTGGCGAAGGTCGCGTAGACGTTCGCCATGTCGAGCGGGGTGCTCTCCAGGGAGCCGAGGGTCGCCGACGGGCTCTGCAGCATCGGCTTGCCGAGCTCGCGCTCGTAGCCGACCTTCTTCGCCATCGTCAGCGTCTCGCAGAGGCCGGCGGCCTGCTCCAGCTTGGCGAAGTAGGTGTTGATGGACTTGCCGAGGGCGCTCGTCATGTCGTACGCCCCCTTCTCCGACTTGAGCTCGTTCTGGACGGACCAGTCGGCGTAGCCCGACGGCTTGCCGTCGCAGCGCGTGTAGTCGCTCTCCTCCATGGAGATCTTCCACGGCGTGTCGTAGCTCGTCGCCGGGGAGAGGCCCTTCTCCAGCGCGGCGGCGGCCGTGATCGGCTTGAAGGTCGAGCCGACCGGGAAGCCGTACGTGGTGCCGCCCATCTTGCTGCCGACGGCGAGGTTGAGCGTGGTCTGGTGCTGCTTCTGGTCCAGGCCGTACGGGCGGGACTGGCTCATCGACAGGATCTTGCCGGTGCCGGGCTGGACCTGGACCACGGCGGTCGCGACCCCGTCGTCCTTGTTGACCTTGGCCACGGCGGCCTCGTTCGCCGCCGCCTGCGCCTTCGGGTCGAGCGTGGTCCGGACGGTCAGACCGCCCAGGTTCCACAGCTTCTGCCGCTCCTCGGCCGTCTTGCCGAAGACCGGGTCGCTGAGGATCGTCTTGCGGACGTAGTCGCAGAAGAAGCCGGCGCCGTCGACGGCGGTGATGCAGCCGTTCCTCGGCGTCTTCACCTTCAGCTTGATCGGCGCGGCCTTGGCCTTGTCGAACTCGGCCTGGCTGATGTCGCCGACGTCCGCCATCCGCTGGAGGACGATGTTCCGCCGCTTGGTGGCTTCCTGGAGGTCGTTGATCGGGTCGAAGCGGCTCGGCGACTGGACGAGGCCGGCCATCATCGCGGCCTCGCCCAGCTCCAGCTTGGCCGCGGGCTTGGAGAAGTAGCGCTGCGAGGCGGCCTCGATGCCGTACGCCTGCTGCCCGAAGAACGTGATGTTGAGGTAGTTCTCCAGGATCTTCTTCTTGCCCAGCTCCTCCTCGACCTGGATCGCGTACTTCAGCTCGCGGACCTTGCGGCCGATCGTCTGCTGGGTGGCCTGGGCGACCTTCTCCGGGTCGTCACCCGCCTCCTCGACGAAGACGTTCTTCACGTACTGCTGGGTGAGGGTGGACGCGCCCTCGGAGACCCCGCCCGACTGCGCGTTCTTGTTGATCGCGCGCAGCACGCCCTTGAGGTCGATGGCCCCGTGCTCGTAGAAGCGCGCGTCCTCGATCGCGACGATCGCCTTCTGCATGTAGGGGGAGATCTTCTCCAGCGGCACCACCTTGCGGTCCCGCGAGTAGACCGTGGCGATCACCCCGCCCTTGGAGTCCAGGATGGTGGTGCGCTGGCTGAGCGGCGGGGTCTTCAGATTGGAGGGGATCTCGTCGAACCCCTCCACCGTGCCCTTCGCCGCCAGACCCAGTGCGCCGGCCGCGGGCAGGGCGATGCCCGCCAGCACGGCTCCGGAGAGCACACTGACACCGAGGAACTTGGCGGCCTGCTGGGTCCCGGTCAGACCACCGCCCGAGCGCTTCTTTGCCATGGGGGCAGCCTAATCCGTACTTACGAGCGTTCTGCAGGAGCGGGTGCTTCTCGGAGCGTTCGAGTACCAGACCGTGACATCCAGGTGCAGCCGGGCCGCCGAGGCCTCAACGTAGATCGGTGCGCGGTCGTGGTGCTCAGGGCGGGGAGGGCTGAACTCGTAACCGCTGGACGGATGCCTTCGCGTGACAGGACTTGTGAAGTCTCCCGGTAGATCGGCGCCGCTCGGCGACCTCAAGGGCAACACTCTCCGCCCTGGCTTCTCGTTGGCGTTGGCGGTGCGAGCCTGCCGCGCGGTGACCTCTTGCTACGCCCGAGCCCTCAGAGCTCCCGCATAGACCGAGGCCCGTGGGGTGCGCTGGTGTCACGAACGGCTAGTGAGGTGGCGGCCCGACCGCGCTGCGGTTGAGGCCTGGGATTAGGTCGCTGCGTGGCCCGCATGCGCTCGTGACCAGCGCAAACACCGATCTCCGGGGAGGGAATCTTGATCTACTGCGGAATCGACTGGGCGGAACGAACCCACGACGTCGCCCTGGTCGACGACACCGGCCAGCTGCTCGCCAAGCGGCACATCACCGACGATGCGGCCGGCTACAAGATCCTGCTGGAACTGCTCGCCGAGTATGGCGATACCGAGGAGGATCCGATCCCGGTCGCGATCGAGACCTCCCGAGGCCTGCTCGTCGCGGTGCTGCGGACCGGAACGCGCAAGGTGTTCGCGATCAACCCGATGGCCGCCGCCCGCTACCGCGACCGGCACAGCGTCTCCCGCAAGAAGTCCGACCCCGGCGACGCCCTCGTCCTCGCCAACATCCTCCGCACCGACATGCACGCCCACCGGCCCCTGCCCGACGACTCCGACCTCGGCCGCGCGATCACCGTCCTGGCCCGCGCCCAGCAGGACTCTCTCTGGAACCGGCAGCAGCTCGCCAACCAGCTCCGCTCCCTGCTGCGCGAGTACTACCCCGCCGCCCTGGCCGCCTTCGCCGCCTGGACCAACGGCCTGTGCCGTCCCGAGGCCCGCGAGCTGCTCAAGACCGCCCCGACCCCGGCCCGGGCCGCACGGCTGACCCGCACCCAGATCCAGGCCGCGCTCAAGCGAGCCGGCCGCCAGCGCGGCATCGAGGCCGAGGCCGACCGCCTCCGCGAGGCCTTCCGTGCCGAGTGGGCCCACCAGCCGCCGCTGGTCGAGGACGCACTCGGCAAGCAGATGCTCGCCCTTCTCATGCAGCTGGATGCCGCCTGCACCGCCGCCGACCAGCTCGCCGAAGCGGTCGAAGAGGCATTCCCCCAGCACCCGGACGCCGAGATCCTGCTGAGCTTCCCCGGCCTCGGCATCCAGCTCGCCGCCCGAATCCTGGCCGAGATCGGCGACGACCGCACCCGCTTCGCCGACGCCCACGGACTGAAGGCCTACGCCGGCTCCTCACCCATCACCCGCGCCTCCGGCAAGAAGTCCGCCATCACCAGACGCTGGGTGAAGAACGACCGGCTCAACCACGCCGGCTACCTCTGGGCCTTCGCCTCACTCCGGGCATCCACCGGGGCCAACGCCCACTACCGACGCCGACGCGAACAAGGCGACTGGCACGCCGCCGCCCAGCGCAACCTCTTCAACCGCATGATCGGCCAGCTCTACCACTGCCTCCAGCACGGACAACGCTTCGACGAGTCCGCCGCCTTCCCGGTGGGGATCGAGGACGCAGCGCAGGCCGCATAGTCCCGGCCCCCGGAAAAGGCCAGGAGGACCTACGGCTCGAGTGGCTAGGCTCCCGAGGCATGAGCAGCAACCAGCCCTCCGTCTCAGACCGCTTCATCGGCGATTTCCGGGAACTCGGGCACGGCCGGAGTGATGGGCCCTCGCTTCATGCTGCCGTACGTGACGAAGGAGACCAGGACGAGCAGTCCCTCGCGCGCTACCTGTGTGAAGGGGGAGTCCTTGCTGTCACCGGGACCAGGCTCTACGACATCCTCAGCCCGGAGCGCGAGCTGATCGGCGGACTGTCCTTGCTCACCGACGGCCAGTGGTTCTGGTACTCGGACCTCGCCCACTACGTCGAGCGCTACCACGTCGCCCTGGACCAGCGATTCGTCCAGCACGCCCGAAGCAGGAACTGGAGTCCGCCGGAGCTGACCGACGATGAACTCGTCGAAATCGGAGATGCCCTGTTCGACGAAGACGAGGCCTGACCTCACCACTCGGGCGGCCTGACTTGACGGCATAGCAACGTGAGGTGTCTACGTTCTCAATCGCCGGACACGCGTATATGCCTTGGCCTAAGCTGCTCCCAACTGTCACAGGAGTGCGGTCCCGTATCAACCCCCGTGCGTGACAATCGCCTGATTTCCGGCACCCGTTCCCGCGTCCCCGAATACGCGGGAAGAGTGTGTCCGATTCCGGGGTGTGTGTCGCGGGGTGCCCCATAACACACGCATGTCCTTCGATCACTCCCCTGGGTGATCTGACGCGCACGCATAGTCCGTTCGGACCATTCAAGATTGGGCCCGAAGGGGGTGTTGCGCTGTCCCCGCCTTCCGTAACGTCCCAACTGGCAGCGGTGAATATGCCGCTGCCGCCGTGGGGGAGCCTCGATTCGGGAGAGGACGGCGCCGGTATGGGCTGGGTAGCTGACTGGAGTGCGCAGGCGGCCTGCCGCACTACCGATCCGGATGAACTTTTCGTGCAGGGAGCGGCGCAGAACAGGGCAAAGGCGGTGTGCACCGGCTGTCCGGTACGCACCGAGTGCCTCGCCGACGCCCTGGACAACCGTGTGGAGTTCGGCGTGTGGGGTGGCATGACGGAGCGCGAGCGCCGTGCCCTGCTGCGCCGGCGGCCCACGGTCACCTCGTGGCGGCGGCTCCTGGAGACCGCGCGCACCGAGTACGAGCGCGGCGCGGGTCTGCTGCCCGTCGCCATGCAGGACGACGCGACGTACGAGGAGTACGCCGCGGTCGGATAGTCCCGCTCGCCCCGTGAGGTCCCGTCAGGACCGCTCGCGCGGGGAGGAGAGGCGCTCACCGATGGCCCGCAGCCCGGCGAGGTCGTGCACATCGCCGGGCAGGGCGGCCACCTCGGTCACCGCCACCTCGGGGTGGAGGGCCGTGAAGCGGTCCCGCGTGCGCTGCTCGCGCGTGAGCACCCGCATCCGCTCGGCATGGAGCCGGAGCAGGCCCGCGGTGAGCCGCGCGATGTCCGGAGCGGACCCGGGATCGGTGTCCTCGCTGGGGTGCTCTTCGGGCACGTCGGCTGTGGGGGCAGCCTCGGATGCGGCGGAGGGGCGGGCGGGAGAGTCGGCGGCGGTGGCGTGCGACGGCTCGGACGACGTGGCCGGGGCGCCACGCACTCCAGTCTTCCCGGGCCCCTGATCCACAATGCGGCCCTCCTCAAGATTTTCCGCGGCCGCCCGGGCCCGCTCGGCCGAGAGCCGCTCCGCCCCGCTGCCGTGCACCCGGTTGAGGACGAGACCGGCCAGCGGCATCCCCTCGGCGGCCAGCCGCTCCACGAAGTACGCCGCCTCCCGCAGCGCGTCCCGCTCGGGCGACGCCACGACGAGGAAGGCCGTGCCCGGCGCCTGGAGCAGCCGGTACGTGGCGTCCGCCCGCGTCCGGAAGCCGCCGAACATCGTGTCCATCGCGGCCACGAAGGTCTGCACGTCCCCCAGGAACTGACCCCCCAGCAGCTTCCCCAGCGTCCCCGTCATCATCGACATGCCGACGTTGAGGAACTTCATCCCGGCCCGGCCGCCCACCTTCGCCGGCGCCATCAGCAGCTTGATGAACTTCCCGTCCAGGAAGGAGCCGAGCCGCTTCGGCGCGTCCAGGAAGTCCAGCGCCGAGCGCGACGGCGGGGTGTCGACGACGATCAGGTCCCACTCGTCCCGGGCCCGCAGCTGGCCCAGCTTCTCCATCGCCATGTACTCCTGCGTACCGGCGAACCCGGCCGACAGGGACTGGTAGAAGGGGTTCTCCAGGATCGCCCGCGCCCGGGCCGGCTCCGCGTGCGCCTCGACGATCTCGTCGAAGGTCCGCTTCATGTCCAGCATCATCGCGTGCAGCTCGCCCCCGCCCTCCCCGCGGTCGCCGCCACCCTCGCCGGAATCACCGCGCGAGGCTCCCGCCGGACCGGAGCCCTTGATGCCGTCCACCCTGCGCGGGGTGTTGTCCAGCGCGTCGATGCCCATCGACTGGGCCAGCCGGCGCGCCGGGTCGATGGTGAGCACCACCACCCGCCGGCCCCGCTCCGCCGCCCGCACCCCCAGCGCCGCCGCCGTGGTCGTCTTGCCGACCCCGCCCGCGCCGCAGCAGACGATGATCCGGGTGTCCCGGTCGTCGAGGATCGGGTCGATCTTCAGGAAGGGCACCGCGTCCATGCCGCCGCCCGCGGGAGGAACCGGCCCGCCCGCCTCGGCCGGGGCGGCCCCGCCGTCCGCCGGGCCCGGGGTCTTCTCCGTCACGCCGCACCCACCCCTTGCTTCCGCAGTTCCTTCGCCAGGCGGTAGAGGCCCGCGATGTCCGCCCCGTCACCCAGGTACGGCAGCTCGTACGCGGGCACGCCGACGCCTTCCAGGACCGCCCGCTGGGTCCGCTCCAGCTCCACCCGGCGGGCGTGCTCGGCCGCCTGGTCGAGCAGCGGCTCCACGAGCCCGACGGCGCCCGTGACGCCGGCGGCCGCCAGCGTCCGCGCGATCGCCTCGCGGTGGTCGCCGGAGGCGGCCCGTACCGCCGCCTCGTCCAGGACGTGCGGGCGGACCATGTTCACCACCACCCGGCCCACCGGCAGCCCCGCCGCACGCAGCTCCGCGACGCCGTCCGCCGTCTCCTGGACCGGCATCTCCTCCAGGAGCGTCACCAGATGCACGGCCGTCTCGGGGGACTTGAGGACCTTCATCACGGCCTGCGCCTGGTTGTGTATCGGGCCGATCCTGGCCAGCCCGGCCACCTCGTCGTTCACGTTCAGGAAGCGGGTGATGCGGCCGGTCGGCGGCGCGTCCATCACCACGTGGTCGTAGACCGGGCGGCCGTCCTTCTCCCGCCGGCGGACCGCCTCGCACGCCTTGCCGGTGAGCAGGACGTCCCGCACCCCCGGCGCTATCGTCGTCGCGAAGTCGATCGCGCCGAGCTTCTTCAGCGCCCGGCCCGCGCCGCCCAGTTTGTAGAACATCTGAAGGTAGTCGAGGAGCGCGCGCTCGGCGTCGATCGCCAGCGCGTACACCTCGCCGCCGCCCGGAGCCACGGCGATCTTGCGCTCCTCGTAGGGAAGCGCCTCCGTCTCGAAGAGCTGTGCGATGCCCTGTCTGCCTTCGACCTCGACGAGGAGCGTGCGCTTCCCCTCCGTCGCGAGGGCGAGGGCGAGGGCGGCGGCGACCGTCGTCTTACCGGTACCGCCCTTGCCGCTGACGACCTGGAGCCTGCTCACGCTGTCGAGCCTAACCACTGGCGGGCCCGCGCAATCAGCGGACCGCCCCGGAGAAGTCCCCGAGCCCGGGCCCTAGGGGGAGAGCCTCGGAGGAGCACTCCTCCGCAACGACTACAGTCGGCTCCATGACCAAGTGGGAGTACGTCACGGTGCCGCTTCTGGTGCACGCGACCAAGCAGATTCTCGACAACTGGGGCCAGGACGGCTGGGAGCTCGTCCAGGTCGTGCCCGGGCCCAACCCGGAGCAGCTGGTGGCCTACATGAAGCGGCCGCAGTCGTGAGCGGGGCCGTCGAGGCCCGGATCGCCGAGCTGGGCCTGAAGCTGCCCGAGGTCGTCCCGCCGCTCGCCGCCTACCAGCCGGCCGTGCAGTCCGGCGTGTACGTCTACACCTCGGGCCAGCTCCCGATGGTGGAGGGCAAGCTTCCGGTGACCGGCAAGGTCGGCGCCGAGGTGACCGCCGAGGAGGCCAAGGCGCTCGCCGCCACCTGCGCGCTGAACGCGCTCGCGGCCGTCAAGTCGGTCGCCGGTGACCTCGACCGGATCAAGCGCGTCGTGAAGGTCGTCGGCTTCGTCGCCTCCGCCGCGGACTTCACCGGCCAGCCCGGCGTCATCAACGGCGCCAGCGAGCTGCTCGGCGAGATCCTCGGCGACAAGGGCGTGCACGCCCGCAGCGCCGTCGGCGTCACCGTCCTGCCGCTCGACGCCCCCGTCGAGGTCGAGGTCCAGGTCGAGCTGACCGAGGCCTGACCGGAACCGTCCGCACGAGAGCCGGCCGCCCCCACCCGGGGCGGCCGGCTCTCGTGCATTCCGTTCGATGCGCATAGCATCCGCCCATGCCGAATGGTCAGTGGTACCCGCCGGAATGGCCCGACCGCATCCGCGCCCTCGCCGCCGGCGAGCTGGTGCCGGTGACGCCCCGGCGCGCCGCCACCGTGCTCCTGCTGCGCGACGCGGCGGCGGGTCCCGAGGTCCACATGCTGCGCCGCCGCACCTCCATGGCCTTCGCCGGCGGCGCGTACGCCTACCCCGGCGGCGGCGTCGACCCGCGGGACGAGCAGCCGGTGCGCTGGGCCGGGCCCGCGCTGGAGGAGTGGGCGGAGCGGCTGGGGCTCGACGACCCCGCGCAGGCCCAGGCCGTGGTCTGCGCGGCCGTCCGGGAGACCTTCGAGGAGGCGGGCGTGCTGCTCGCCGGGGAGACCCCGGACACCGTGGTCGGCGACACCACCGGCGAGGACTGGGAGCGCGACCGGGCGGCCCTGGTCGCCCGCGAGCTGTCCTTCGCGGACTTCCTCGACCGGCGCGGCCTCGCGCTCCGCTCCGACCTGCTCGGCGCGTGGGCCCGCTGGATCACCCCCGAGTTCGAGCAGCGCCGGTACGACACCTGGTTCTTCGTGGCCCTCCTCCCGGCCGGGCAGCGGACCCGGGACGTCTCCGGGGAGGCCGACCGGACCGTGTGGACCCGTCCGGCCGACGCCGCGGACGGCTACGACCGGGGCGAGCTGACGATGATGCCGCCGACGATCGCGACCCTGCGCTCCCTCCTGCCGTGCGCCACGGCCGCGGACGCCCTGGCGGCGGCCGGGAAGCAGGCACTGACGCCGGTGCTGGCCCACGCGCGCGTGGAGGGCGATCAGGTGGTGCTGACCTGGCCCGGCCACGACGAGTTCACCAAGCGGGTCGAGGGAGGCGCCGCATGACCGACGCCGCCGCCCTGCCCGGCCAGCCGCGCGGGCTCGTCACCTCGGGGCCCGCGACCGCGCGGGCCGTGAACGTGCTCGCGCCCAACCCGTCCGCGATGACCCTGGACGGCACCAACACCTGGCTGCTCTCCGAGCCGGACTCGGACCTGGCCGTCGTCGTGGACCCGGGCCCGCTCGACGAGGGCCACCTCCGGCACGTGATCGACACCGCGGAGCAGCTGGGCAAGCGGGTCGCGCTGACCCTGCTGACCCACGGGCACCCGGACCACGCCGAGGGCGCCGGCCGCTTCGCCGAGCTGACCGGCACGTCCGTCCGCGCCCTCGACCCGGCGCTCCGCCTCGGCGACGAGGGCCTGGGGGAGGGCGAGGCGGTCACCGTGGGCGGTCTGGAGCTGCGGGTGGTGCCGACGCCCGGACACACCTCCGACTCGCTCTCCTTCCACCTGCCCGCCGACCGCGCGGTGCTGACCGGCGACACGATCCTCGGGCGGGGCACGACGATGGTGGCGCATCCGGACGGGCGCCTCGGCGACTACCTGGACTCGCTGCGGCGGCTGCGCTCGCTCACCGTGGACGACGGCGTGCACACGGTGCTGCCGGGCCACGGGCCGGTCCTGGAGGACGCCCAGGGTGCCGTGGACTTCTACCTGGCCCACCGGGCGGGCCGGCTGGCCCAGGTGGAGGCGGCCGTCGAGGCGGGCCACCGGACGGCCGAGGAGGTCGTCGCGCACGTCTACGCGGACGTGCACCGCTCGCTCTGGCCGGCGGCGGAGCTCTCCGTACGGGCGCAGCTGGAGTACCTGAGGGAGCGCGGCCGGAGCTGACCCGGCCGCCCCGGGCCCGCGAGGGTGTCCTGAAGCAACCGGTCCACTCCGGCCGCCCCGGGGCCCGCGAGAGTGTCCTGAAGTGACCGGTCGACCCCGGGAACCCGGGAGCTTCCCCTGATGTCTTACGCTCCGCTTACATCAGGCCGTAGCTCTCGGGGGGAATGCCCATGTTCGTCATAGCCATCCTGCTGGTCATCGCCGCGGTGGTGCTCTGGTTCGTCGGCCGGTCGCAGGACTCGACCGGCTGGAAGCTGGGCGCCGCCGGCGCTCTGGTGACCGGCGTCTTCTCGCTGATCGTGAGCATGACGTACGTGATCAGCGCGTACGAGGTCGGCGTGCCGGTCGCCTTCGGCAAGGTCGGGACGCCGATGACGTCCGGCATGCACGTGAAGTCACCGTTCACCGACGTCACGACCTTCTCCACCCGCCCGGTCGACCTCAACCTCTCCGACAAGGACGTGGTCGAGGTCCGCTCCTCGCAGGGCGGTGTCATGTACGCCGAGGTCACCGTGAAGTGGGCCGTGGTCCCGGCGAAGGCCGTCGAGCTGTACAAGCTCGCGGGCAGCGAGGACGCGATCCAGCAGCGGCTGGTCTACCCGGACAGCCGTGAGATCGTCCGTAACGTCTTCGCCCGCTACAGCAGCGAGCAGGGGTACGCCTCCGACCGCGAGAAGATCAACGCCGAGATCGCCCGGCTCATCACGGAGCGCCTGGAGCCGCGCGGCATCGTCGTCACCACGGTCAACCTGCGCAACGTGAAGCCCTCGGACGCGCTCCAGGGCCAGATCGACCGCAAGATCCAGCAGCAGCAGGCCACCGAGCGGGCCCTGGAGGCCGCCCGTACGGCCAAGGCGGACTCGGACCGGCGCCGCATCGAGGCGGAGGGCATCGCCCGCGCCAACAAGATCCTCAACGACTCGCTGACCGACAAGGTCCTGGCGAACCAGTGCATCGACGCCTTCAAGGAGGCGGCGGCCAAGAACCCGGTCTACGCGGTGCCCTGCGGCAGCGGCGGCGGCTCCGCCCCGGTGATCGTGGACGGCTCCAAGCGCTGATCCGCCCGCACCCCGCACGGAAGGGGGCCGCCCGGTTCGACCGGGCGGCCCCTTCTTCCGTACCTACGCGCGCGTGCTTACCGCGAGCGCTTCGCGAGGCGCTCCACGTCCAGCAGGATGACGGCGCGGGCCTCCAGGCGCAGCCAGCCGCGCTGGGCGAAGTCGGCGAGCGCCTTGTTCACGGTCTCGCGGGAGGCGCCGACCAGCTGGGCCAGCTCCTCCTGGGTGAGGTCGTGGACGACGTGGATGCCCTCCTCCGACTGCACGCCGAAGCGGCGCGACAGGTCGAGGAGCGCGCGGGCGACCCGGCCCGGCACGTCGGAGAAGACCAGGTCGGACATCTGGTCGTTGGTCTTGCGCAGTCGGCGGGCGACGGCCCGCAGCAGGGCGCCGGCCACCTCGGGACGGGCGTTCAGCCAGGGCTGGAGGTCGCCGTGGCCGAGGCCGAGCAGCTTGACCTCGGTCAGCGCCGTCGCGGTCGCGGTGCGCGGGCCCGGGTCGAAGAGGGACAGCTCGCCGATGAGCTCGCCGGGGCCGAGGACGGCCAGCATGTTCTCCCGCCCGTCGGGGGAGGTGCGGTGCAGCTTCACCTTGCCCTCGGTGACCACGTACAGGCGGTCGCCGGGGTCGCCCTCGTGGAAGAGCGCGTCGCCACGGGCGAGCGTCACCTCACTCATCGAGGCGCGCAGCTCGGCGGCCTGCTCGTCATCGAGCGCCGCGAAGAGCGGGGCGCGCCGCAGAACGTCGTCCACGAGTTCACTCCTACTGTCGACCTGCTCACGGGACCTGGTCCCATGATGCCGGACGTGCCAAACAGTGCGATCAATCACAACAAGTTTGACGCACCGGACGCCATTGCCGAACGTCAGGGGCCCGATCGGGGGCCGATCGGCGGCGGGCGGGGCGGATGTCGGCCTCGGCCCCTAGGCTGGCCGGGTGTCCAACTCGCCGGTGAGAACGCAGGCCAAGGGGGCTGGAAGAGTGTCGGCCGAAGGTAATTCCGCCGTGGGCGAACACGGCGTGTCGAAGCGGTCGAAAGGTGCGGATCGGGATGATTCGCACCCGCGAGAGGCGGCCCCGAAGAAGGCCGCGGAGAAGGCTGGGGTGAAGAAGGCCGCGGCGAAGAAGGCGGTGGCGAAGAAGGCGGCCCCGGAGAAGGCCCCCGCCAAGAAGGCGGCCCCGGAGAAGGCGGCGCCGAAGAGGGCCGCCGGGTCCAGGTCCGAGTCGCGGCTCGCGATGGTCCGGCGCGCCCGCAGGATCAACCGGGAGCTCGCGGAGGTGTTCCCGTACGCCCATCCGGAGCTCGACTTCCGGAACCCCTTCGAGCTGCTGGTCGCCACCGTCCTCTCCGCGCAGACCACCGACCTGCGGGTGAACCAGACGACCCCCGCGCTCTTCGCCCGGTACCCGACTCCCGAGGACCTGGCCGCCGCCGTCCCCGAGGAGGTCGAGGAGCTGATCCGCCCGACCGGCTTCTTCCGCGCCAAGACCAAGTCGATCATGGGCCTGGCCGCCGCCCTCAGGGACGACTTCGGCGGCGAGGTCCCCGGCCGTCTGGAGGACCTGGTCAAGCTCCCCGGCGTCGGCCGCAAGACCGCCTTCGTCGTCCTCGGCAACGCCTTCGGCGTCCCCGGCATCACCGTCGACACCCACTTCATGCGGCTCGCCCGCCGCTGGCGGTGGACCGAGTCCGACGACCCGGTGAAGATCGAGGCCGAGGTCGCCGAGATCTTCCCGAAGAGCGACTGGACGATGCTCTCGCACCGGGTCATCTTCCACGGCCGCCGCATCTGCCACGCCCGCAAGCCCGCCTGCGGCGCCTGCCCCATCGCCGCCCTCTGCCCCGCCTACGGCGAGGGCGAGACGGACCCCGAGAAGGCCGCGAAGCTGCTCAAGTACGAGAAGGGCGGCTACCCCGGCCAGCGGCTCAACCCGCCCGCCGACTACCCCGGCCGCCCCGCCCCGCCCGCCCCCGGAGTGGCGCCGGGCGCCGTCCAGCGTCCCTCAGGGGCCGAATGAGCACGGCAGGGGCCTCCGGCGCGTTGGGCGACCACGGGAACGAAGGGGCACGGCGACGGCGTTGGACGACACGGGGGTGCCCATGACGCGCACGGACGAAGAGATCTACGGCCCCGGCACCGGCGGCCTGCTGGACCGGGGCGGACTGCCCGACTGGCTCGCGCCGGTCGACCGGGCCGCGCGCACCGTCGCGCCCGAGCAGCTGAGCCGGTTCCTGCCGCCCGCCAGCGGCGCCGGCCGCCAGTCCGCCGTGCTCGTGCTCTTCGGCGACGGCGAGCGCGGCCCCGAACTGCTCCTCATGGAGCGGGCCGGCAGCCTCCGCTCGCACGCCGGACAGCCCTCCTTCCCCGGCGGCGCCCTCGACCCCGAGGACGGCGCCCCCGACGACGGGGGACTGCTGCGGGCCGCCCTGCGCGAGGCGCGGGAGGAGACCGGCCTCGACCCGGCCGGCGTCCAGCTCTTCGGCGTCCTGCCCCGGCTCTACATCCCGGTCAGCGGCTTCGTCGTCACGCCCGTCCTCGGCTGGTGGCGCGAGCCCAGCCCGGTCGGGGTCGTGGACCCCGCCGAGACCGCCCGCGTCTTCACGGTGCCCGTGGCGGATCTCACGGACCCGGCCAACCGCGCCACCGCCGTCCACCCGGCCGGCCACGCGGGCCCCGCCTTCCTCGTCGCGTCCGCCCTGGTCTGGGGTTTCACCGCCGGAGTGATCGACAGGCTCCTCCACTTCGCCGGCTGGGAGCTCCCCTGGGACACCTCCCGTAAGGTCCCGCTCGACTGGCGGTCATGACAGGCTGGGCCCCCGGGCGACCGGAAACGACACTGCGAGGCTGACGACCGTGAACGTGCTGGACATCCTGCTGCTGCTCGCGGCCGTGTGGTTCGCGATCATCGGCTACCGCCAGGGCTTCGTGGTCGGCATCCTCTCGGTGATCGGCTTCCTCGGCGGCGGGCTCGCCGCGATGTGGCTGCTGCCGATCCTGTGGGACCAGCTCACCGAGCAGAGCGAGGTCACCACCACCGTCACCGTGATCTTCGTGATGGCGGTCATCGTCAGCGCGTCCGTCGGCCAGGCGTTCACCACCCACCTCGGGAACAAGCTCCGCCGCCACATCACCTGGTCCCCGGCCCGCGCCCTCGACGCCACCGGCGGCGCGCTGGTCAACGTGATCGCCATGCTCCTCGTGGCCTGGCTGATCGGCTCGGCGCTGGCCGGCACCTCGCTGCCCACCCTGGGCAAGGAGGTGCGCGGATCCAAGGTGCTCCAGGGCGTCTCCCGGGTGATGCCCGATCAGGTCGGCGTCTGGTTCGCCGACTTCAGCTCCACCCTCGCCCGCAGCGGCTTCCCGCAGGTCTTCGGCCCCTTCGCCAACGAGCCCATCACCGAGGTCCTCCCGCCGGACCCGGCGCTCGCCGGCAGCCCCGTCGCGACCCTCGCCCAGCGCTCCATCGTCAAGGTCGTCGGTACGGCCCCGAGTTGCGGCAAGGTCCTGGAGGGCACCGGCTTCGTCTTCTCCGACCGCCGGGTGATGACCAACGCGCACGTGGTCGGCGGGGTCGACGAGCCCACCGTGCAGATCGGCGGCGAGGGACGCCTCTACGACGCCAAGGTCGTCCTCTACGACTGGCGCCGCGACATCGCCGTCCTCGACGTGCCCGAACTCGACGCCGATCCGCTCCGCTTCACCGGTCGGGAGGCCCGCAGCGGCGACGACGCCATCGTCGCCGGCTTCCCCGAGAACGGCTCGTACGACGTCCGCTCCGCCCGCGTCCGCGGCCGGATCAGCGCCGACGGCCCCGACATCTACCACCGGGGCCAGGTGCGCAGGGAGGTCTACTCGCTGTACACGACGGTCCGCCAGGGCAACTCCGGCGGACCGCTGCTCACCGAGGACGGCACGGTCTCGGGCGTGATCTTCGCCCGCTCCCGCGACGACGCCGACACCGGTTACGCGCTGACGGTGGAGGAGATCCGCGAGGACATCGAGCTCGGCCGCACCGCCACCCAGGAGGTGGACACCGACGGCTGCGCCCTCTGACCCCGGGTGGGGTCAGGGGGTGTCGCGCGGATGGCGGAGCCGGGCCGAGACCCAGCGGGCCCGCCGCCTGAGGATGCGTGAGATCCCGACCTGCCCGCCGGGAGCGCGGCCCTGGTCCGGCGGGCCTCCCCGCTCGCGGGAGCCCGGCCCGGAGGCGGAGCGGCGGTCGCGTGCCGTGTCACCGTAGTCGTGCGTCCAGCCCATACCCGGACGTCTGCCCGGGGTCCGGCCCCGGTAACCGTTCCGGTGCCCGCCAATCGGAGTATGCGCGGGGCACATGGCCGTTCGACGCAAACCCGTGCGGGCGGCGGGCCCGCGGCCGCCCGCCGGCGCCCGTACGGGCCTCAGCGGTCGGGCTCGGGGTCCTTCAGCCAGTTCACGAGCTCCGTCGTGAAGGCGACCGGGTCCTCCTCGTGCGGGAAGTGCCCGAGGCCGTCGAAGAGCCGCCAGCGGTACGGGGCCTCCACGTACTCGCCCGAACCGGCCGCGCTGCGGGTGCGCATCACCGGGTCCAGCGACCCGTGCAGGTGCAGCGTCGGCACCCGCACCGGCCGCTTCATCCGGCGGTTGAACTGGATGCCGTCGGGGCGGGCGAGCGAGCGGACCAGCCAGCGGTACGGCTCGATCGAGCAGTGCGCGGTCGAGGGGACGAGCATCGCCCGCCGGTACACCTCGACCGCCTCCTCGTCGGCCGGGCGCGGGCCCGACCACTCCTGGAGCAGACGACCCACCAGCTCGGCGTCGTCGGCGACCAGCTGACGCTCCGGCAGCCACGGCCGCTGGAAGCCCCAGACGTGCGAGCCGGCCCGCGACTGGGCGAAGTCGGAGAGCATCGCCGAGCGCCAGCGGCGCGGGTGCGGCATCGAGGAGACCACGAGCCGGCGGACCAGCTTGGGACGCATGACCGCGGCCGTCCAGGCCAGGTAGCCGCCCAGGTCGTGGCCGACGAGGGCGGCGTCCGGCTCGCCGAGCGAGCGGACCACGCCGGTGATGTCGAGGGCGAGGTTGGCGGGGTCGTAACCCCGGGGGGTGCGGTCGCTGCCGCCGACCCCGCGCAGGTCCATCGCGACCGCCCGGAAACCGGCCTCGGCGAGCGCCGGCAGCTGGTGGCGCCAGGTCCACCAGAACTGCGGGAAGCCGTGCAGCAGCAGCACCAGGGGGCCGTCGCCCATCTCGGCGATGTGGAAACGGGCGCCGTTGGCCGCGACGTCACGGTGGGTCCACGGACCGTCGAGGCGTACGGGCCCGCCGCCGGGGGTGCTGCTCTCGGGGAGGGTCATACGGACGAGCGTGCCACAGTCTGGGCCTTCGCCATCGTCACCTCGGCGGCGGGGACACCCTCCGGACGGGGGTGCGGCTTCACGTTCTGGAGCATCGCGGCGGTCTGCTTGGCCGAGGAGATGGACTTCTCCGGCGGCTTCACCTTCTTGAACTTCGAGACCGCGAGGAGGCCGAGGAGGCTCGCGACGATCACGTTGAAGGCGAAGGACAGCAGGAAGCACCAGACGAGGTTCCAGCCGCCGTTGCCGTTGTGCCCGCCGGTCCAGGTGTTGATGGCGTACGCGAGCGCGAAGCTCAGCATCGGCAGCGAGAACAGCAGCACGACGGCGGCGGCGATGCCGGCCACGCTGCCGATCGCGCCGCGCTTGACGTCCTGCCGGAGCTCGGCCTTGGCCAGGGCGATCTCGTCGTGCACCAGTGCGGACATCTCGGCGGTCGCCGAGGCGACCAGCTGGCCGAGGCTGCGCTCGGTTCCGTCGAACGGGTCGCTCATCGCTCTCCCTCTCCTCTTGTACGGTCCAGTCAGATCATGCCGGACGGTCGGCCCCGTCGCGCGATGCCCCCGCCAGTCGGGCGCGCTCGCGATGTTCCGCGGCCCTCCGCTCCAGGATCTCCGCCATCCGGAGGTGGTACTCCTCCGTGCCCTCCTCGTACACGTCCGGGATGCCGTCCTCGTCGTCGTCGCGGTCCTCCTCGGCGACCAGGAGCTGGTACTTCCGGACGCGCAGCTTGAGCAGGAGCGTGGCGCACGCGGCGGCGATGAGCGAGCCCATGAGGACCGCTGCCTTCACCTCGGCGGTGAGGGCCGCGTCCCCCTCGAAGGCGAGTTCGCCGATGAGCAGGGAGACGGTGAAGCCGATCCCGGCGAGGGAGGCGACGGCGAAGACGTCCGGCCAGGCCAGCTCGGGGTTGAGCTCCGCCCTCGTGAAGCGGGCGGCGAGCCAGGTGCCGCCGAAGATGCCGAGGGCCTTGCCGACGACCAGTCCGAGGACGACGCCGAGGGTGACGGGCTGGGTGAAGACGTCGCGGAGCGCCTCGCTCGACAGGGACACGCCGGCCGAGAAGAGCGCGAAGAGGGGGACGGCGAAGCCGGCGGAGAGCGGGCGGACCAGGTGCTCGATGTGCTCGCCGGGGGAGTGCTCCTCGCCCTCGCGGGTGGTGCAGCGGAGCATCAGGCCCATGGCGACGCCCGCGATGGTGGCGTGGACGCCGCTGTTGTACATCAGCGCCCAGACGACCAGGGCCAGCGGCACGTACACGTACCAGCCGCGCACCTCCTTGCGGAGCAGGTACCAGAAGAGGGCGAGGCCGGCGAAGGCGCCGCCGAGGGCGAGGAAGTTCAGGTCGCTGGTGAAGAAGACCGCGATGATCAGGATCGCGAAGAGGTCGTCGACGACGGCGAGGGTGAGGAGGAAGGCGCGGAGCGCCGAGGGGAGCGAGGTGCCGATGACGGCGAGGACGGCGAGCGCGAAGGCGATGTCGGTGGCGGTGGGCACGGCCCAGCCGTCCATGGACCCGCCGCCGACGGCGTTGACCAGGACGTAGACGAGGGCCGGGGCGGCCATGCCGCAGATCGCCGCGATGACCGGGAGGGCGGCGGCCCGGGGGTCGCGCAGCTCGCCCGCGACGAGTTCGCGCTTGAGCTCGATGCCCGCGACGAAGAAGAAGATCGCCAGGAGGCCGTCGGCCGCCCAGTGCGCGACCGACAGGTCGAGGCCGAGGGCGGCGGGGCCTATGTGGAAGTCGGCGACTGCCTCGTAACTGCCCTGGAAGGTGTTGGCCCAGACGAGTGCGGCGACGGCCGCGAGGAGCAGGAGGACACCGCCGACCGTCTCGGTGCGCAGGGCGTCGGTGAGGTAGCGGCGCTCCGGGAGGGAGAGCCTGCCGAGGAACTTGCGGTCGGTGGACACGGGGGGCCTCCGGTCGGGTGGGCAGCACAGAGCACATGCCGACCAGACTTCCCGGCGCACCTAGGTCTTTCTGTCGCGTTCCTGACGCGGTCCTTACCTTACCTAACGAGCCCGAGGTGTGCGGAGGCGTGTCCGGCGAGGATCACTTTAGGGAGTTATGGGGCTTTCGTCGCGTCGGGGCGGGCGCAGCGGAAAGGCCCGCCCCAGGGCCTCGGGGCGGGCCTTTCCGTACCGACCGGTGCTGTCAGTCCTCGCTGGACGCGGCGGGCAGCTGCGTCTGGATGAGCGACATCACGGACGAGTCGGTCAGGGTGGTGACGTCGCCCAGCTCGCGGTTCTCCGCCACGTCGCGCAGCAGCCGGCGCATGATCTTGCCGGAGCGGGTCTTCGGCAGCTCGGCCACCGGGAGGATCCGCTTCGGCTTGGCGATCGGGCCGAGGGTGGCGCCCACGTGGTTGCGCAGCTCGGCGACGAGGGCGTCGTCCTGGCTGGCGGTGCCGCGCAGGATGACGAAGGCGACGATCGCCTGGCCGGTGGTCTCGTCGGCGGCGCCGACGACGGCCGCCTCGGCCACCGACGGGTGGGAGACGAGCGCCGACTCGACCTCGGTGGTCGAGATGTTGTGGCCGGAGACGAGCATGACGTCGTCGACGCGGCCCAGCAGCCAGATGTCGCCGTCGTCGTCCTTCTTGGCGCCGTCGCCGGCGAAGTACTTGCCCTCGAAGCGGGACCAGTAGGTGTCGATGAAGCGCTGGTCGTCGCCCCAGATGGTGCGGAGCATCGACGGCCACGGCTCGGTGAGCACCAGGTAGCCGCCGCCGCCGTTCGGCACCTCGCGGGCCTCGTCGTCGACGACGGTGGCGGAGATGCCCGGCAGCGGGCGCTGGGCGGAGCCCGGCTTGGTCTCGGTGACGCCGGGGAGCGGGCTGATCATCATGGCGCCGGTCTCGGTCTGCCACCAGGTGTCCACGATGGGGCAGGTGTCGGCGCCGATGTGCTTGCGGTACCAGATCCACGCCTCGGGGTTGATCGGCTCGCCGACCGAGCCCAGCACGCGCAGGCTGGTCAGGTCGAACTTGGCGGGGATGTCGTCGCCCCACTTCATGAACGTGCGGATCAGCGTCGGCGCCGTGTAGAGGATGGTGACGCCGTACTTCTGCACGATCTCGAAGACCCGGCCCTGGTGCGGGGTGTCCGGGGTGCCCTCGTACATGACCTGCGTGGCGCCGTTGGCCAGCGGGCCGTAGACGATGTACGAGTGGCCGGTGACCCAGCCGATGTCGGCGGTGCACCAGTAGACGTCGGTCTCCGGCTTGAGGTCGAAGACGGCGTGGTGGGTGTACGCGGCCTGGGTGAGGTAGCCGCCGGAGGTGTGCAGGATGCCCTTCGGCTTCCCCGTGGTGCCCGAGGTGTACAGGATGAAGAGCGGCTGCTCGGCCGGGAACGCCTCGGGGGTGTGCTCGGCGGACTGGCGCTCGACGAGCTCGTGCCACCACACGTCGCGGCCCTCGGTGAAGGCGGTGTCCTGGCCGGTGCGGCGGACCACCAGGACGTGCTCGACCGTCGGGCACTTGGCGACGGCCTCGTCGATGGCGGGCTTGAGGGCGGACGGCTTGCCGCGGCGGTAGCCGCCGTCGGCGGTCACGACCACCTTGGCGTCGGCGTCCTGGATGCGGGAGGCCACCGCGTCGGCGGAGAAGCCGCCGAAGACGACCGAGTGGGCGGCGCCGACGCGGGCGCAGGCCAGCATCGTGATCGCGGCCTCGGGGATCATCGGCAGGTAGACGGCGACCCGGTCGCCCTTGCGGACGCCCAGCTCGGTCAGGGCGTTGGCGGCCTTGGAGACCTCGTCCTTGAGCTCGGCGTAGGTGATCGCCCGGCTGTCGCCCGGCTCACCCTCGAAGTGGATGGCGACCCGGTCGCCGTGGCCGGCCTCGACGTGCCGGTCGACGCAGTTGTACGCCACGTTGAGCTCGCCGTCGGCGAACCACTTGGCGAACGGCGGGTTCGACCAGTCGAGGGTCTCGGTCGGCTCGGCCGCCCAGCTCAGCCGCTTGGCCTGCTCGGCCCAGAAGCCCAGCCTGTCCGCCTCGGCCTGCTCGTACGCCTCCGCCGTCACGTTGGCGTGCGCGGCCAGCTCGGCGGGCGGCGCGAAGCGGCGCTCTTCCCGGAGCAGATTGGCCAGGCTCTCGTTGCTCACGACATCTCCCTTTCCCAGGGCGTCCTCTGTGCGTATGTGTCCCGCGTCATACCTCATCAGCCCAATGCCCCGGGTGACAAGAGTCTCCGGGGAATTGGTTTAGACCTGTGAGTGTCTTGACGGACGGTGGCCCCTTCGTCCCGAGCGGAGGGAGAAGGGGCCACACAGTCTCACGGACGCGCGCCGCGGAAGGTTCAGGACGCGCGGGATCCCCGCTCTCGCGGGGTGGGAGGCGCCGGAGGCCGGGGCCCCGGCTGTCAGGGAGCCCGGGCCGGGAGGACCGCCGGAGGCCGGCCGTCAGGAGGCCGGGCGGTGAGGACCGCCGGAGGGCGAGGCCCGGACGTCAGGAGGCCCGGGCCGCCAGGACCGCCGGAGGCCGAGGCCCGGACGTCAGGAGGCCCGGGCCGCCAGGACCGCCGGCGGGACGCTGTCGAAGACGTCGTCGTAACCGCGCACCTCGTCCCCGGAGAGCAGGTACGCCTGCGCCTCGCCCACGTGGAAGTACATCCCGTGCAGGGTGAGGCTGCCGTCCGCGAGCCGCCGCGCCACCGACTCGTACGCCCGCAGGTGCTCCAGCTGCTGCACGACGTTGGTGAGGCAGAGCTGCTCCACCGCGTCAGCCGGCAGCCGCCCGGAGATCCGCGCCCACGCGTGGCGGCGGCTCGCCATCCGCTCCAGGCTCGGCCGGCCGTGCCGCAGCCAGCGGCGCAGCGGGGTCGTCGGCTCGTCGGGACCGGCGCCGAGCAGGGCCTGCATGGCTCCGCAGCCGGAGTGGCCGCAGACGGTGATCGACTGGACCCGCAGCACCTCCACCGCGTACTCGATCGCCGCCGCCACCGAGTCGTCGCGGCTCTCCTCGCCGGGCAGCGGGACCAGATTGCCGACGTTGCGCACGGTGAAGAGGTCGCCGGGGCCGCTGGAGGTGATCATGCTGGTGACCAGCCGGGAGTCGGCGCAGGTGAGGAAGAGCTGGGAGGGGCTCTGGCCCTCCCGCGCCAGCCGGGCCAGCTCGTCCCGGACCAGCGGGGCGGTGTTCCGCTGGAACTTGCCGATGCCGTGGGCCAGCTGGTGCCCCGTCGGCCGCGCCGGCTCCTCCTCGGCCACGAACTCGGGCGGCGGGACGGGCCGCTCGGCGCACTGGTGGTTGTGCCACGGCGTCCAGGGGCGGCAGCAGGCGTGCGGGGAGGCGTGGACGGACCCCTCCTGCGCGGCGAGCGGTCCGGCGAGCGACGCGGGGAGCGTCCTCGGGGCCGGGGCGGGGCCCGTACCGGGGGCGGCCGGGGAATCGGCCGCCGGATCGGCCAGGGGGTCCGCTTCGGGGACGCGGGTGCCGGGGGAGCCGGGGGAGCCGGTGATACGGCCTCCGGTCGGGCCCCTCATCTCGACCGTGCCGCCGTGCGCCAGGTGGCCGGCCGTCCAGTCGCTCAGCGTCTCGTACGCGGCGTGGTCCATGAAGGAGCCGTCCAGCACCACCGTCACCGCCGAGCCCGCGGGGATCTGGTGCAGCGCCCGGCTCAGCCTCGGCACCGCGAGGAAGGTCAACTGGCCGCGCACGCGCAGCAGCTGGCTCCCCTCGCGGTCCTCCCGGGTGATCCGGGTCCGGGCCAGCCGCTGCATCGCGACCGCGACGGCGACCGCGATACCGAGGGCGACGCCCTCCAGGACGCCGACCAGGACGACCCCGCTCACGGTCACCGCGTACACCACGACCTCGCGGTGGCGGGTGACCGTGCGGATGTGGGTGATGCTCACCATCTGGATGCCGACGACCATGACGAGCGCGGCGAGCGCGGCGAGCGGGATCAGGTCGATGGCGGGCACCAGCAGCAGGGCGGCCAGCACGATCCACAGCCCGTGCAGCATGGTCGAGGCGCGGCTGACCGCGCCCGCCGAGACGTTGGCGACGCTGCGGACCGCGACCCCGGCGACCGGGAGGCCGCCGAGCGCCCCGGAGACCATGTTGGCCGCGCCCTGCCCGGCCAGTTCGCGGTCGAGGGCGGCACGCGGGACTCCCCGGCCCCGGTCCGGGCGGGCGGCGACGAGCTTGTCGACGGCGACGGCCGACAGCAGCGACTGCACGCTGGTGACCAGGGTGATCGTGAGCACGCCGGCGGCGATGCCGAGCACGGGGCCGTCGGGCAGCCCCGGCAGCGCGTGGCTGCTCCAGGACGGGAGGTCGACGCGGGGCACGCCGATCCCGGCGGCCACCGCGAGCAGGGTCGCGCCGCCGACGCCGACCAGTGCGGCCGGGGCCTTGCGCGCCCACGCGCCGGCGCGGCCCGGCAGCCGGGGCCAGCCGAGCAGCACGGCGACGGTCAGCCCGCTGATGAGCAGCGAGGCGGGCCCGGCGTCCGCCAACTGGGCGGGCAGGCCGAGGACGTTGGCCACGGCGGAGCTCTGCGGGGTGCCGCCGAGCACGATGTGGAGCTGGGCCAGGGCGATGGTGACGCCGATGCCGGCCACCATGCCGTGCACGATGGCGGGCGAGACCATGAGCGCCGAGCGGGCCACCCGCAGGGCGGACAGGGCGAGTTGGGCCAGTCCGGCGAGGACCGTGATGGCGCAGGTGGTGCGCCAGCCGTACCGCTGGATCAGCTCGGCGGTGACGACGGTGAGGCCGGCGGCGGGGCCGCTCACCTGGAGCGGGGAACCGCCGAGACGGCCGGCCACCAGTCCGCCGACGGCGGCGGCGACCAGTCCGGCCTGGAGCGGGGCTCCGGTGGCGAGGGCGATGCCGAGCGAGAGCGGCAGCGCGATCAGGAAGACGGCGATCGACGCGGAGACGTCCGCGCCGGCGGGGCGGAAGCGGCGGCCGCCGGGCGGGCTGTGGGGCCGCTGGACGCGGGGGCGGTTGGTGGTGCGGGCAGGGGTGCAGAGGGTCATCCGGTCTCCTCCGGGGCCGAACGGGTACCTCAACTCTGAGTAAATGAATCGTAACGAAGAGTAAAGTCTCCGGCATTATTTTCGGGGCAAACAGGTCAAGGATTCACCTATTTCGGTGATTGGAGGGCGAAGGGCCGCTTGTCGTTTCATCACTCCGGCGGGTGCGGTGCGACGTTGACGGCGCTCGAAGGCCGTCGTCGGAGGAGAGAGGTGGGCGGATGTCAGCCGCCGCGCGAGGAAGTACGTTCCGCAGGAAGGCGCTGGCCGCCGGCGTCCTGGTCGTCGCCCTGATCGGCGGTCTCGCCGGCTGCTCGGAGCCGGCCGGGCCACCGGACGGGGGCGCCCCCGGAGCCGGCGCCGGGAAGACCGGGACGGGCGCCGGGAAGAAGGGCCCCGCCGCCGCGCCGGAGAACGCGGTCCGGCTGATCGGTGACGGCTCCACCGCCCACACCGGCGCCCAGCCGCACCAGCCGACCTGGAAGAAGCTGAAGCCGGGCGAGGCCCCGCCGCAGTTCGTCGTCTTCTCCTGGGACGGAGCGGGCGAGGACAGCCAGAAGCTCTTCTCCCACTTCCGGAACGTCGGCAAGAAGTACGACGCCACCATGACGTACTTCCTCAGCGGCGTGTACCTCCTGCCGGAGGAGAAGCGGGCGCTGTACGACCCGCCGCAGCACAACGCGGGCCGCTCCGACATCGGCTTCAACGACACCGAGGGCATCCGCGCCACCGTCCGCGAACTGCGCGGCGCGTGGCTGGAGGGCAACGAGATCGGCACCCACTTCAACGGGCACTTCTGCGGCGCCGAGGGCGGCGTCGGCACGTGGTCCGTGGAGGAGTGGAAGAGCGAGATCCGGCAGGCCAAGTCCTTCGTCAAGAACTGGAAGACCCACTCGGGCCTGCGCGCCGAGCAGCCGCTCCCCTTCGACTACGACAAGGAGCTCGTCGGCGCCCGCACGCCCTGCCTGGAAGGGCGCGAGAACTTCGTGAAGGCCGCCGCCGAGCTGGGCTTCCGCTACGACACCAGCGGTGTCAACGACCAGATCTGGCCGGAGAAGGACGGCGGCATCTGGGACCTGTCCATGCACCTCGTGCCGGTCCCGGGCCGCGCCTTCCAGACCCTGTCCATGGACTACAACTTCATGGTCAACCAGTCGCCGGGGACGACCCAGGGCGACCCGGGCATGCACCGCTACTGGGGCGACCAGATGCGCGACGGCCTCGTCCAGGCCTTCCAGCGCTCCTACCAGGGCAACCGGGCGCCGGTCGTCATCGGCAACCACTTCGAGTCCTGGAACGGCGGCACCTACATGCGCGCCATCGAGGAGACCATCGCCACGGTCTGCGTCCAGAAGGACGTCGAGTGCGTCTCCTTCCGCCAGCTCGCGGACTGGCTCGACGCCCAGGACCCGGCCGTCATCGCCAAGATGCGGACCCTGAAGGTGGGCGAGGCCCCGCCCGGCGGCTGGACCGCCTTCCTCGCCCAGCAGCCCCCGGCCCCGGCGACCGCCCCCGCGGCGAAGCCTGCCTCCAAGGCGTGACCTCCGCCCCCGGGCCGCACACCCTGCCGCGCCGGAGCGCCCCCGAGTCATGACGGCCCGGCCGCCGGGTCCGCCACCGGCGGCGGGTGCGCCGAGCGGGTCCGCCGAGGGCGAGCCGGGGCCTGCCCCGCGCCGCGCCGCCTTCGGCGGGTGGCGGCAGCGGCACTGGGTTGCCGGTGTGGGCCCCGGCCCGGGCCGCCGTCGGCGGGTGGCGGCGGTGGTGCGGGGGTGCCGAGGGTGAGCCCCGGGGTCCGGGCCGCCGCCGTCAGCGGGTGGCGGCGGTGGTGGGTTCGCCGAGGGTGAAGTCGGGGTCGACCTGCGCCGCCAGGTCGGCCCCGGTTTTGGCGTTGCCCCAGCTCTCCGCGTTGCGGAGGTGGAAGTGGACCATCTGGCTCGTGTAGCGGCGCCAGTCGCGGCGCGCGTACGAGTCGTCCGCCGCCTCCCGCAGGGTGCCCAGCGCGCGCTGGTTCTCCGGCTCCAGCCGGTCGAAGCGCGGCGGCCGGCCCTTCTCCATGGCGCGCACCCAGTCCGAGTGCCCGACCGTGACGAGCAGGTCCTCGCCGACCTCCTGGTGCAGGAAGTCCAGGTCGTCCGGACCCTGCACCTTGTTCCCGACGACCTTCAGTGCGACGCCGAAGTCCCGCGCGTACTCCTTGTACTGGCGGTACACCGAGACGCCCTTGCGGGTCGGCTCGGCGACCAGGAAGGTCATGTCGAAGCGGGTGAACATGCCGGACGCGAAGGAGTCCGAGCCCGCGGTCATGTCGACGACCACGTACTCGCCCGCCCCGTCCACCAGGTGGTTCAGGCACAGCTCCACCGCGCCGACCTTCGAGTGGTAGCAGGCCACCCCGAGGTCCGCCTCGGTGAACGGCCCCGTCGCCATGAGCCGCACCTCGCCGGGGTCCAGCCGGACCGGCCGGGCGCACGCCTCGTAGACCGGGTTCTCCTCGCGGACCCGCAGCAGCCGCGAACCCTCCCCGGGCGGCGTCGTCTTGATCATCGTCTCGGCGGAGACGATCCGCGGGTTGCTGCCGCGCAGGTACTCCTTGATGAGCGGCAGGTGCGCCCCCATCGCGGGCAGCGCGGCCGCCTCGTCCTCGGAGAGACCGAGCGCGGCCCCCAGGTGCTGGTTGATGTCCGCGTCGACGGCGACGACGGGGGACTCGGTGGCGGCGAGGTGGCGGACGAAGAGCGAGGACAGCGTCGTCTTGCCGCTGCCGCCCTTCCCGACGAAAGCGATCTTCATGTTCACTTAGCGTAGTGGTATGAACGCGCCGAGTGGTCAAGGTCTATGAAGAAGACCACTCCATCGTGGGGCGGGCCCCCGGGGCGCGTAGCCTCCTTACCTATGAGTACGCACGCCTCTGACCCCTTGGCCGCCCTCGGCACCCTGCCGGGCGTAGCCGATGCGGTGGACTCCGTACGCAAGGCCGTCGACCGGGTCTACGGCCACCGTGTGATGCGCCGCCGCAGCAACGAGATCGCCCACGAGGCCGCTCTCCGCGGCGCCCGCGGCTCGGCCGCGCTGGCCGGGGCCGACTGGGCCCTGGAGGAGGTCCGGCGCCGGACCGACTTCAGCGCCGACCCCGAGGCCCGCACCGTCGGCGCCGCCCTCCGGCTGAGCGCCGAGGCGGGCGAACTGCTCTCCATCTGGCGCCAGTCGCCGCTCCGGGTGCTGGCCCGTCTGCACCTGGTCGCCGCGGGCGAGCACGAGGACTCGACGGGCCGTCCCCGTCAGGCCGGCGAGACCGTCGTCGAGCCGCTGATCGAAGCCTCCCTGCCGGGCCCCGACGAGGTCGCCGCCCGGCTGGACGGCCTCGCCGAACTCGTCGTCAACGGCAGCGAGGCCCCGGCGCTCGTCGTCTCCGCCGTGGTCCACGGCGAACTGCTCGCCCTGCGCCCCTTCACCTCGCACAACGGGCTCGTCGCCCGGACCGCGGAGCGGATCGTCCTGGAAGGCAGCGGTCTCGACCCGAAGGGCATCTGCCCCGCCGAGGTCGGCCACGCCGAACAGGGCCGGGCCGCCTACGCGGCCGCCCTCGAGGGGTATCTGACCGGAACCCCGCAGGGCGTCGGCGCCTGGATCGCGCACTGCGGGCGCGCGGTGGAACTGGGAGTCCGGGAGTCGACGGCGGTCTGCGAGGCGCTCCAGCGCGGCGCGGCCTGAGGACACCCCCGGACATGGGTTGCGGCGGTACCGAGAATCAGTACCGCCGCTGGCACGGCCACCCAGTTACCAAGCGTCCTCGATATGTGCCCATCAGGCGGGGTTGCTTTGCCCTTCGCCTGGTGCGGCTGGCCCGTAATCGACGGGTCGACGTCGCGTGGGTGCCGGGTTTTCGTGCGTCAGGTCCGTGGGGCCTTGATGCTCAACAGGTGATCCTCTCGGATGTCCCAGGTCTCGCGGGCCTGATTCCTTTCTACTCCTGTCCGCCGATAAGCGAAAGTGGTGGCTCCGCTTCTTTGCCCTCTTTCCGGGCCGCGCGGAGACGGGGGAGCGGTCAGCGCCCCGCGAGGGCCGTGGCGGCCCGGTGCCGCCGCCGGGTGGCGTACCAGACCAGCCCCGCGGTGGCCGCCGCCGCTCCCACCGCCGCCGCGGCCATCAGCGCCGGACGGGGCGGCATCCGGAAGTCCGGCAGCCGCTGCTTCAGCCGCACCGGCCGGTTGAACACCAGCACCGGCCACTCCCGGGCGACCGCCTCGCGGCGCAGCGTCCGGTCCGGGTTGACCGCGTACGGGTGTCCGACGGCCTCCAGCATGGGCAGGTCGGTCGCCGAGTCGCTGTAGGCGTAGCAGCGGGAGAGGTCGTACCCCTCCGACTTCGCCAGCTCGCGGACCGCCTCGGCCTTCGTCGGGCCGTAGGCGTAGTACTCCACCTCGCCGGTGAAGCACCCGTCGTCGCCGACCACCATCCGGGTGGCGACGACCCGGTCGGCCCCGAGCATCTCCCCGATCGGCTCGACCACCTCGGCACCGGAGGTGGACACGATCACGACGTCGCGGCCGGCGGCGTGATGCTCCTCGATGAGCGAGGCGGCCTCGTCGTAGATGATCGGGTCGATCAGGTCGTGCAGGGTCTCGGCGACGAGTTCCCGGACCTGGGCCACGTTCCAGCCTTTGCAGAGCGCGGAAAGATATTCGCGCATCCGCTCCATCTGGTCGTGGTCGGCCCCGCCGACAAGGAACACGAACTGGATGTAGGCCGTCCGCAGGGCGGCGCGGCGGCTGATCAGCCCGCCCCGGTAGAAGGACTTGCTGAAGGTCAGCGTCGATGACTTCGCAATGACCGTCTTGTCCAGGTCGAAGAAGGCAGCTGTGCGCGGCAAGGAGTGGTTTTCCACAACGCTGAGCATAGGTGCCCGCCATTCGGCGTACGCTGTGGCGCGTGGGTTTGCCTGAGAAGCCTCTCGGGTACACCATGGAAGTCACGGATCGTTCGCGACCGTGCTAACCCGGTCCGGCTCCTCCCCCCCCGAGTCGGCCGGAAAGACGACCCCCGCTCTCCCCCCCGGCGGGGGTCGTCGCATGTCCGGACCCGTTTTCACCCGCTGAGCCATCGCTCGCTCCCCTCTCTCCCGCCGCCGCGTGTCCGGCCGCCCCCGGCGCGGCGATCTCTCGATTCATCACTCAGAGTAACCGGCGGACTGCGTTCCGGGCAGTCCTCGGACGGGTGGTCGAGATATTCACAGGCGGTGGATTGTCCACAGTTTTTCGGTGGCCTCCGCACGATTTCCCCGGCGGCCTCACCGTGATTCCCGTCGCGAAGTTCGCGGCCGACAGGAATCACGAGAGGGGTGGGCGCGATGCAGGAGCCGACGGCTTCCCGCACGGGCGGAGCGGAGCACGGGGACGCGAGGCGGGGCCCGCGCGGAGCGCGGGGCGAGGAAGGGGCACGGGGCGGCGAAGGGGTGCGGGGCGGCGAAGGGGCACGGGGCGGCGAAGGGGTGCGGGCGGTCGGCCCGCTGATCGTCACCGAGGACGTCGTCCTCCTCGACGACCTGCTGCGGCTGTGCGCCGCGGCCGGCGTCGAGCCCGAGGTCCACCACCGGGTGCCCGAGCGGCGAGCGAGCTGGACCGATCCTCCGCTCGTCCTGGTCGGCGAGGACGCGGCGGCCCGCTGCCGGGGCGCCACTCGCAGGCCCGGGGTCGTCCTCGTCGGACGCGCCCAGGACGATCCGGCCGTGTGGCGGCTCGCCGTCGAGCTCGGCGCCGACAGCGTCCTGCGGCTCCCCGGCGCCGAGTCCCTACTCGTCGACCGGATCGCGGACGCCGCCGAGGACGTCGGCAGGACCGCGCTGACCGTCGGCGTCGTCGGCGGGCGGGGCGGGGCCGGTGCCTCCACCCTCGCCTGCGGGCTCGCCCTCGCCGCCGCCCGCACCGGCAGGCCGACCCTTCTCGTCGACGGCGACCCGCTCGGCGGAGGGCTCGACGTGCTCCTCGGCGCCGAGCGGGAGAAGGGCAGGCGCTGGGGCGACTTCGCCGCCTCGAAGGGACGCCTGGCCGGCGGAGCCCTGGCGGAGTCGCTGCCGGCCGCCCGGGGCGTCCGGGTGCTCAGCTGGGGCCGGGAGCCCACCGCCGCCGTACCGCCCGAAGCGGTCCGGTCCGTGCTCGCTGCGGCCCGACGCCGGGGCGGGGTCGTCGTGGTCGACCTGCCGCGCGCCGTCGACGAGGCCGGGGCCGAGACCCTGGCCCAGCTCGACCTCGGCCTCCTCGTCGTCCCCGGCGAGCTGCGGGCGGTCGCCGCCGCCCATCGGATCACCGACACCCTCTCCCTGTTCGTGCGCGACCTGCGGGCCGTGGTCCGGGGACCGTACGCGGCGGGCCTCGACGAGCGCTGGGTCGCCGACGCGCTGCGGCTGCCGCTCGCCGGCGAACTCCCCTACGACCCCGGCATCGTGACCGACCAGGACGCGGGCGTCCCGCCGGGCGCCGAGCCCCGGGGGCCGCTCGGCCGCTTCTGCGCCGCCTTCTGGGAGCGCGCGCTGCCCACCGGAGGTGCGGCATGACGGGGACGGGCGTGGGGGACACCGGGACGGCGACCGTCCCGCGCGGTGGCGCCCCGGACGCGCGGGCGGGCGGCACGGGACTCCTGGACGCCGTGCGGCAGCGGCTCGCGGCGAGCGGCGCCGAACCGACCCCGGCCCGGGTGGCCGCCGCGCTGCGCGCCCAGGGCCGGCTGCTGGGGCACGCCGAGGTGCTGGGAGCCGCCGAGGAGCTCCGCTGCGAACTGACCGGCGCGGGACCGCTGGAGGCCCTGCTGGCCGCCCCCGACGTGACCGATGTGCTCGTCTCGGCGCCGGACCGGGTCTGGGTCGACCGGGGTGCCGGCCTGGAGCGGGCGCCCGTCGTCTTCCCCGACGCCGCCGCCGTCCGCAGGCTCGCCCAGCGGCTCGCCGCCGTGGCCGGGCGCCGCCTCGACGACGCCCGGCCGTGGGTGGACGCGCGGTTGCCCGACGGCACCCGCATGCACGCGGTCCTCCCGCCCGTCGCCGTCGGCTCCACCTGCCTCTCGCTCCGGGTGGTGCGCCCGCGGGCCTTCACCCTGGACGAACTGACCGCGGCCGGCACCGTGCCGCCCGGCGGCGACCGGGTGCTGCGCGCGCTGATCGAGGCCCGGGTGTCGTATCTGGTCAGCGGTGGCACCGGCACCGGCAAGACGACGCTTCTGGCGGCGCTGCTCGGTCTGGTGGGCGAGCGGGAGCGGATCGTCCTGGCCGAGGACTCGGCCGAGCTGCGCCCGGACCATCCCCACGTGGTGCGTCTGGAGGCCCGGCCGCCGAACCAGGAGGGCGCCGGACTGGTCACCCTCAGGGATCTCGTCCGGCAGGCCCTGCGGATGAGGCCCGACCGGCTGGTGGTCGGCGAGGTGCGCGGCGGCGAGGCCGTCGACCTCCTGGCGGCCCTCAACACGGGCCACGAGGGCGGCTCGGGGACTCTTCACGCCAACACCGCCGCCGACGTGCCCGCCCGGCTCGAAGCCCTCGGCACGGCCGCCGGGCTCGACCGGGCCGCCCTGCACAGCCAGTTGGGCGCCGGACTGTCCGCCGTGCTGCACCTGGCGCGCGACCGCGACGGGCGGCGCCGGATCGCCGAGGTCCATGTGCTGGAGCGGGACCGCGCCGGCCTGGTGCGGACGGTGCCCGCGCTCCGCTGGGACCCGGCCGGGTTCGAGCGGGAGCGCGGCTGGCCCCGGCTGCGCGCGCTCGTCGGGGGTGCCCCGTGACGGCCGCGGAGTTCTCCGTCACCTGCGTCTGGGTCTGCGTCCTCCTCGCCTATTGGCAGGCGGCGGGCCGCCGGCGGGCGGTCCGCCGGGCGGCGGTCCTTCTGGGCCCGGGCACGGTCCACGGGGGCGGTGCCACCGGCCGGGCGATCGCGGAGCGCTGGTGGGCGGCGGCTCGGGGGCGGCCCGAGTGGCTGTGCCTGCCCGTCGCCGCGCTGGTCGCGCTCCTGGGGGAGTCGCCGCTGCCGCTGGCCGCAGGGGCCCTGGCGGTCCCGCTGGTGCGGCGCCGCCTGCGGGCGGCCTCCCGGCGCAAGGAGCGTGAGGCGCTGGCCGGGAGCGTGGTGGCCCTGTGCGAGGCCGCCGGCGGCGAGCTGAGGGCCGGCCTGCAGCCCGGCCCCGCCCTCGCCCACGCGGCACGCCGCACCGGCGCCCTCGGCCCGGAGGAGGCGCGGGTGCTGGCCGCGGTCGGCTTCGGCGGCGACGTGCCGGAGGCCCTGCGGGCGGCGGCCCGCCGGGAGGGCGCCGAGGGGCTCGCGGGCCTGGCGGCCTGCTGGCAGGTGGCCGTCGACAGCGGGGCGGGGCTGGCGGCCGGGCTCGACCGGCTGGAGGCCGCCCTCCGCGAGCGGCACGAACGGCGCGAGGGTCTGCGGGCCGAACTGGCCGGGGCCTGGGCCACGGTGGCCGTGCTCGCGGCCCTCCCGGTGGCCGGCATCGGGTTGGGCGCGACCATGGGCGCCGACCCGTTGCGGGTCCTGCTCCACACCCCCGCCGGATGGATCTGCCTCCTCGTCGGCTGCGGGCTGGAAGCGGTCGGGCTGTGGTGGGCCGCCCGGATCGTGCGGGGAGGCGGTGCCGATGCGGAGTGAACTGACGCGGTCGGCGGTGCTGTTGCTCCTGCTCTGCTGGATCCTCGTCCGTGCCTGGCTGCGGCTAGGACGGGCGCGGCGGGAGCGGGGCGCCCGCCGGCGGCTCGCCGCCCTGGCGGCGCTTCCCGAGAAACGGCCCGCCGCGCGAGGGGTCCCGGCCCGTCTGGCGGCCGGGCTGAGGCGGGTGCCGGGGCCGGTGCGGGCCGCCGTCGCCGGGGGAGTCCTGGGCACCTGGATGCTCCTCGGGTGGCCCGCGGCGCTCGTGGCGGGCGCGGGCGGGACCCTGGGCGCCCGGTGGTGGACGCACCGGACCGAAGCCTCCCGGGCGTCGGCCGTCGACCTGGAGGC
This sequence comes from Streptomyces sp. NPDC014861, assembly GCF_043081625.1. Taxonomy (NCBI): domain Bacteria; kingdom Bacillati; phylum Actinomycetota; class Actinomycetes; order Kitasatosporales; family Streptomycetaceae; genus Streptomyces; species Streptomyces sp. NPDC014861. The sequence continues at coordinate 26,450 of NZ_JBIBWV010000012.1, read as the reverse complement.
GGTACGGCAACTCCCCCAGGCGGCCGATCTGCTGGCGGCCTGCGCCTCGGCCGGGGCAGGGCCTGGGGAGGCGGCGGAGGCCGTGGGGAGGTCGATGGGCGGGCCGCTCGGCGAGCGGCTGCTGCGGACCTCCGCCGAACTGCGGCTCGGCGGCGAACCGGCCGAGGTGTGGGCGAGGTTCGGCGCGATACCGGGCGCCGAGGGGCTCGCCCGCTGCATGGAACGGGCCGGTGCCTCCGGGGCACCCGCCGCGGACGCCGTCGCCCGGCACGCGGCCGGACTGCGGGCGGCGAGCGCCCGTACCGCCACGGCACGGGCCCGCCGGGCCCAGGTGCTGATCAGCGCCCCCGTGGGGCTGTGCTTCCTGCCCGCGTTCCTCGTGGTCGGGGTGGCCCCGGTGGTGATCGGCCTGGCATCGGGCCTGCTCGGCCCCTGAGGACGGACATGACGACGAACAAGAGCGACGAGGACGGAAGGAAGATCGAGATGGGAAAGACGTACACGTGGGCGCGGAAGGCGCTGGGGACCTTCTGGGAGACCCGGCGGGCGGCGCTGCGGACCGACAACGGGATGAGCACCGTCGAGTACGCGCTCGGCCTGCTCACGGCGGCCGGCGTGGCCGTGATGTTCTCCAAGGTCGTGACCGGGGCGAGCGTCTCCGGCGCCCTGGAGTCGATGGTCATGAAGGCCCTCGATGCGCCGTTCTGAGGGCGACCGGGGCTCGGTGACGGTGGAGGCGGCGATCGTGCTGCCGGTGCTGGCGCTCTTCGCGATGGCCCTGCTGTGGGCGCTGGTGGCGTCCGCCGCGCAGATCCGGTGCGTGGACGCCGCCAGGGCCGGGGCGCGGGCGGCGGCCCGGTCGGAGCCCGCGGAGGCGGTGACCGCCGCCGCCAGGGCCGCCGCACCCGACGGAGCCCGGGTGGCGGTCGTGCGGGACGGGGAGCTGTGGCGGGTGACGGTGGAGACGGCCGCGCCGGGACCGGGCGGCCTGGGCGTGACCCTGCGCGCCGGGGCCGCTGCGCTCGCCGAGGACGCGGTGGGAGCAGGGATCGGCGTCGGGATCGGGCCCGAGGCCGGGGGAGGTGGTGCGGTGTGAGGCGTGGCGCCGGCGATCGGGGTGCCGCGACCGTGTGGACGGCCTTCACGGCCTGCGCGCTCTGTGTGGTCTTCGGGGCGGTGCTGGCGCTCGGGCAGGCGGTGGCCGCACGGCACAGGGCGGGCGGAGCGGCCGATCTCGCGGCCCTGGCCGCGGCGGACCGGGCCCCGTGGGGCGAGCCGCGGGCGTGCGCGGCGGCCGCGCGGGTCGCCGCCGCACAGGGCGCCGAAGTGGTGCGGTGCGCCGTGACCGGGGCGGAGGCGGAGGTGACGGCGCGGGTGGTCCGAGGGCCCTGGACGCCGACGGTCAGGGCGCGGGCGGGCCCTGCCCAGCCACTGCCTCTCCCGCCGCCCGGGGCTCTGGCTCCGCGGTCCGGGTTCCGGTAGGAGCCGCGGCGCCTCCCGCCGCTCTGGGCTCAGGCTTCGCGGTACCGGTACCGGCGAGGGGCACGGGCTCTGCCGCCGCCCTGGGCTCTGGCTCCCCGGTCCGGGTACCGGTTCTGGTTCCGGCGAGGGCCATGGCCTCTGTCGCGGCTCCGGGCTCTGGCTACGCGGGCCCGAGTTCGGTGGGCGCCACCGTCTCTCCCGTTTCTCCCGTCGCCTCCTCCTCGGCGCCCTCCGGCGGTGCCGCGCGGAGGAGTTCCGTGAGGAGGCGGACGGCGCCTCGCTTGTGGAGGGGGTCGTTGCCGTTGCCGCACTTGGGGGACTGGATGCAGGAGGGGCAGCCCGCCTCGCACTCGCAGGAGGCGATCGCCTCGCGGGTGGCGGCGAGCCAGGCCCGGGCGGTGTGGAAGGCGCGCTCGGCGAACCCGGCGCCGCCCGGGTGGCCGTCGTAGACGAAGACGGTCGGCAGCAGGGTGTCCGGGTGGAGCGGGACGGAGACGCCGCCGATGTCCCAGCGGTCGCAGGTGGCGAAGAGCGGCAGCATGCCGATGGAGGCGTGCTCGGCGGCGTGCAGGGCGCCGCCGAGGATCTCCGGGGTGATCCGGGCGGCGTCGAGCTGGTCCTCCATGACCGTCCACCACACGGCCCGGGTGCGCAGGGTGCGGGGCGGCAGGTCGAGCTTGGTCTCGCCCAGCACCTCGCCCGTGATCAGCCGGCGGCGCAGGAAGGAGACGACCTGGTTGGTGACCTCGACGGAGCCGTAGCAGAGGCGGCCCGAACCCCAGGGGATCTCGGTGTCGGTCTCCAGGACGCGGATGGAGGTGGTGTCGCGGGCGACGGTCGAGTACGGCGGGACGGCCTCCTCGACGAGGGCGACCGAGTCCTCCAGGTCCAGCTTCCGGACCAGGTAGGTGCGGCCCTGGTGGAGGTGGACGGCGCCCTCGTGGACGGCGGTGTGGGAGGCGGCCTCGTCGACCGTGCCGAGGAGCCGGCCGGTGCCCTCCTCGACGATCCGGACCGGGTTGCCGCCGCCGCCCCGGATGTCGGCGAGGTCGGCGGCCCGCTCGCGGCGGGTCCAGTACCAGCCGCCGGCGCGGCGGCGGAGCAGTCCGGCCGCCTCCAGCTGGGGCATGAGACCGGGCGCGGCGGGGCCGAACAGAGCCAGGTCGGTCTCGGTGAGCGGGAGCTCGGAGGCGGCGGCGCAGAGATGGGGGGCGAGGACGTAGGGGTTGTCGGGGTCCAGGACGGTCGACTCGACCGGCTGGTCGAAGATCGCCTCGGGGTGGTGGACGAGGAAGGTGTCCAGGGGGTCGTCGCGGGCGATCATGACGGCGAGGGCGCCCTCGCCGGAGCGGCCCGCCCGGCCCGCCTGCTGCCACAGCGAGGCCCGGGTGCCGGGGTAGCCGGCGATGAGGACGGCGTCGAGGCCGGAGACGTCCACGCCCAGCTCCAGGGCGGTGGTGGCGGCAAGGCCGAGGAGTTCCCCGGAGTGCAGGGCACGCTCCAGGGCGCGACGCTCCTCCGGCAGGTAGCCGCCCCGGTAGGCGGCGACGCGCCGGGCGAGCGCCCGGTCGGTCTCGGCGAGCCGCTCCTGGGCGATCACCGAGATCAGCTCGGCGCCGCGGCGGGAGCGGACGAAGGCGACCGAGCGGACGCCCTGCCGGGTGAGGTCGGTGAGCAGGTCGGCGGTCTCCGCGGTGGCGGTGCGGCGGACCGGGGCGCCGCGCTCGCCCTGAAGCTCGGTGAGGGGCGGTTCCCACAGGGCGAAGACCAGTTCGCCGCGGGGGGAGGCGTCGTCGGAGACCTCGGTGACGGGCAGGCCGATGAGGCGTCCGGCGGCGCGGGCCGGGTCGGCGGAGGTGGCGGAGGCGAGGAGGAAGACCGGCTCGGAGCCGTACCGGGCGCAGACCCGGCGCAGCCGGCGCAGGACCTGGGCGACGTGGGAGCCGAACACGCCCCGGTAGGTGTGGCACTCGTCGATGACGACGTAGCGCAGGGAGCGCAGGAAGGAGGACCACCTGGGGTGGGAGGGGAGGATGCCCCGGTGCAGCATGTCGGGGTTGGTGAGCACGTGGTTCGCGTACTGGCGGACCCACTCGCGCTCCTCGACCGGGGTGTCCCCGTCGTAGACGGCGGGACGGACGCGGTTGCCGAGCGGGGCGGCGAGCTCCCGGACGGCGCGGTGCTGGTCGGCGGCGAGGGCCTTGGTGGGCGAGAGGTAGAGGGCGGTCGCGCCGCGCCCGTTCGGGGCCTCCGCGCCGTCGAGGAGGGTGGAGAGGACGGGTGCGAGGTAGGCGAGCGACTTGCCCGAGGCGGTTCCCGTGGCGATCACCACGGACTCGCCGTCGAGGGCGTGCTCGGCGGCCTCGGCCTGGTGGGCCCAGGGATGCTCGATCCCGGCGTCCCGGATCGCGGCGATCACCTCTGCGCGGATGCGGTCCGGCCAGACGGCATGGCGGCCCGTCCGGGCGGGCATGTGCTCCATATGAGTGATGCGCGCGGCCCGGCTCTCGCCGGAGGTGAGCCGTTCGAGGACCCGGTGCGGGGAGGGGCGGCTGCCCGTGTCTCCGGCGGGTCGAGCGGTGCGGTGATTCATGGCCATCGGCACCGAGTGTGTCACCGGCGTGACGGACAATGCTTCCAAGGCGTCGTGCATGGCTGCAGGTAAGTGATTGAATGCCATGGCGGCTGGCGATTCGTTCTCCGACTCCGTCCGGGAGATCCGAGGGGGCGAACGCCCGATAGCAAGGTGCTGGAGGATCCGTGGACCTGTCCCTGTCGACTCGCACTGTGCCCGGAGCTGGCGGCGACCGTACGGTCGTCGAGGTCGGTGGCGAGATTGATGTGTATACCGCGCCCAAGCTGCGCGAGCAGTTGGTCGAGTTGGTGAACGACGGCAGTTACCACCTGGTCGTCGACATGGAGGGAGTGGACTTCCTCGACTCCACCGGTCTCGGCGTGCTCGTGGGTGGCCTGAAGCGCGTGCGTGCCCATGAGGGCTCGCTGCGCCTGGTCTGCAACCAGGAGCGCATTCTCAAGATCTTCCGGATCACGGGCCTCACCAAGGTCTTCCCGATCCACACGTCGGTCGACGAGGCCGTCAACGCGGTCGACTGACCGGGGGATCCCATGGCCACCGTTGAACTCCGCTTCAGTGCCCAGCCCGAGCACGTCCGTACGGCCCGCCTGGTGGCGGCCGCGGTCGCCCGCAGGGCCAGGGTGGACGAGGCGGTCCTCGACGAGGTGCGGCTCGCCGTCGGCGAGGCGTGTTCCCGTGCGGTCGGGCTGCACCGCAGCAACGGCGTCACCACGCCCATCCGGGTCGTGCTGATCGAGGCGGAGAAGACGTTCTCCATCGAGGTCGGCGACGAGGTGCCCGGTGCCGGCGCGGCCGCCGGCGGTGTGCCCGGCGCGCGTGCCGGCGACCCGGCGGAGGCCGCCGAGGAGGCGGACGCCGACGGTGAGGACGAGATGGGTCTCGCGGTGATCCGCGGGCTCGTCGACGACGTCGAGGTGACCGCCGGCGAGGACGGCGGCACCATCCGGATGAGCTGGCCCACCACCCAGGCCGGGGCGGACGTGGACATCCTGTCCTGACGCCGCCTCCACGCCCCCGTGGCCGAGGCGGACGTGGACGTGTCGTCCTGCCCCGCCCCGCGCCCTCGTGGCCGGGGGTGTGGGCGTCCTGTCCTGACGCCGTCCCGGGGCCGAGGTGGGGTACGGGCGTTCCGCCCTGACCCCGTCCCGCCCTCGTGGTGGAGGCGCGTGAGCAGAGGCTTCGCCCGCGCGGTGGAGTCGTGTGCGAAGAGGCCCCGCCCCCGTGGCGGGGCCTCTTCGCGTGCCCGCGTCTCCGGGGCAATCGATGGATTCCTGCGGGGTGCCGCCCGAGAGGGCCGTTCTGTCCTGCTTCGGCTGCCTATGATCCGTGCCCATGCACCCGGAACCGGAAATGGCCCAGGCCCCCGCCGCCCTCGCCGCGGCGGTGCTCACCAGCGGGAACCGGACGATCGTCTACGTCGTCGCCGGAGTCGCCCTCGCCGCACTGGTCACCGCCCGGCTCTTCGGCCGCCAGGTGCTCAAGGCCGACGAGGGCACCCCGGCGATGCGGCGGATCGCCGCCGCCGTGCAGGAGGGCGCCAACGCCTACCTCGCCCGCCAGCTGCGCACCATCGGCCTCTTCGCCGTCGTCGTCTTCCTCCTCCTCATGGCGCTCCCCGCCGACTCCTGGTCGCAGCGGGCCGGCCGCTCGCTGTTCTTCCTGGTCGGCGCGTTGTTCTCGGCGCTCACCGGGTACGTCGGGATGCGCCTCGCCGTCCGTGCCAACGTCCGGGTCGCCGCCGCCGCCCGGGAGGCCGCCCCCGCCCCCGGCGAGCCCGGCCGCGACCCCGCCGAGGCCGCTCACCGGGCCATGCGGATCGGTTTCCGCACCGGCGGGGTGGTGGGCATGTGCACGGTCGGCCTCGGGCTGCTCGGGGCCGCCTGCGTCGTCCTCGTCTACGCCGCCGACGCGCCCAAGGTCCTGGAGGGCTTCGGCCTGGGCGCCGCCCTCATCGCCATGTTCATGCGGGTCGGCGGCGGCATCTTCACCAAGGCCGCCGACGTCGGCGCCGATCTGGTCGGCAAGGTCGAGCAGGGCATCCCCGAGGACGACCCGCGCAACGCCGCCACCATCGCCGACAACGTGGGCGACAACGTCGGCGACTGCGCGGGCATGGCCGCCGACCTCTTCGAGTCGTACGCCGTCACCCTGGTCGCCGCCCTCATCCTCGGCAAGGCCGCCTTCGGCGACCACGGCCTGGTCTTCCCGCTGATCGTGCCCGCGATCGGCGTGCTCACCGCCGTGGTCGGCATCCTCGCCGTCGCGCCCCGCCGCTCCGACCGGGGCGGGATGCGGGCCGTCGACCGCGGCTTCTTCGTCTCCGCGGTCGTCTCCCTCGCCCTCGTCGCCGTCGCCGCCTTCGTCTACCTGCCGTCGTCCTACGCCGAGCTGGCCGGCGTCACCGAACCGGGGCTGACCGGCCACGACGGCGATCCCCGGGTCCTCGCCCTCGTCGCGGTCGCCATCGGCATCGTGCTCGCCGCGCTCATCCAGCGGCTCACCGGCTACTTCACCGAGACCGGCCGCAGGCCCGTCCAGGACATCGGCCGCTCCGCGCTCACCGGCCCCGCCACCGTCGTCCTCGCCGGCGTCGCCATCGGCCTGGAGTCCGCCGTCTACGCGGCGCTGCTCATCGCCCTCTCCGTCTACGGCGCGTTCCTGCTCGGCGGCACCTCGGTGATGCTGGCACTCTTCGCGGTCGCACTCGCCGGGACCGGGCTGCTCACCACCGTCGGCGTGATCGTCGCCATGGACACCTTCGGCCCGGTCGCCGACAACGCGCAGGGCATCGCGGAGATGTCCGGGGACGTGCGGGGCGCCGGCGCGCAGGTGCTCACCGAGCTGGACGCCGTCGGCAACACCACCAAGGCGATCACCAAGGGCATCGCGATCGCGACCGCCGTCCTCGCCGCCGCGGCACTCTTCGGCTCGTACCGGGACGCCATCGCCGGCTCGGTCGCCGAGGTCGGCGCCCGGGCCGGCGAGCTGACCCTCTCCATGGACATCTCCCAGCCCAACAACCTCGTCGGGCTGATCCTCGGCGCCGCCGTCGTCTTCCTCTTCTCCGGACTGGCCGTCAGCGCGGTCTCCCGGTCCGCCGGTTCGGTGGTGTTCGAGGTGCGGAGGCAGTTCCGCGAGCACCCCGGGATCATGGACGGCAGCGAGACCCCCGCGTACGGGCGGGTCGTCGACATCTGCACCAAGGACGCGCTGCGCGAACTCGCCACGCCCGGGCTGCTCGCCGTCCTCGCGCCGGTCGCCGTCGGCTTCGCGCTCGGGGTCGGCCCGCTCGGCGCGTACCTCGCCGGGGCGATCGGCACCGGCGCGCTGATGGCGGTCTTCCTCGCCAACTCCGGCGGCGCCTGGGACAACGCGAAGAAGCTGGTCGAGGACGGTCACCACGGCGGCAAGGGCAGTGCGGCGCACGAGGCGACGGTGATCGGCGACACGGTGGGCGACCCGTTCAAGGACACCGCGGGGCCGTCGATCAACCCGCTCCTGAAGGTGATGAACCTGGTGGCGCTGCTGATCGCCCCGGCGGTGGTCCGCCTCGGGTACGGCGAGGACGCGAACCCCTGGGCGCGGGCCGGGATCGCCGTCCTGGCGCTCCTCGTCGTGGCGGTGGCCGTCCTGGTTTCCAAGCGGCGTCCGGTGACCGTCGCCTGACGTGGCGTCCGTCTCATTTCCCGGGCGTCCGGGGTGCCCGGAGGCCTGGCGCCGCTTGGTTCAAACGGATTCAACACGGGAGGAATCCATCGTACGAAAGGTGGAAGTCGTCCGCGCGGCGTGTATGTTCCGGGGCCGAGAGTCTTGGAAGGGACCGATCCGGTGAACAAGAAGCTTGCGGCAGCGCTGTCCGGCGGTGCGGTACTGGTACTCGTGCTGTCCGGCTGCAGCGACGACGGCGACAAGGTCAACGACTGGGCCAAGTCTTTCTGCGACCAGGCGAAGCCGCAGATCCAGAAGCGGGCCGACGCCCACCAGATCATCATCTCGACCGCGGCCGACAGCCGTCCGGCGGAGATCCAGGCCGCCGACTCCAAGGCGTTCAAGGACATCGCGGACGCCGACCGGGCGCTGGCCAAGGCCGTGGAGACCGCGGGCGTCCCGCCGGTCGAGAACGGCGAGAAGACCCAGAAGGACGTCATCGCGGAGCTCAACGCGACCGCCGTCGCCTACGACGCGCTGAAGAAGCAGGTCGACGCGCTCGACCCGTCGAACCAGCAGAAGTTCGCCGAAGGACTGAAGGACGTCGCCGACGGCCTCACCAAGATCGAGAAGATGGACCAGAACGCGCTGGCCACCCTGGAGAACGGCGAGCTGGGCCAGGCCATGGCGAAGCAGCCGGGCTGCCAGAAGCCGACCCCGTCGGTGCCGCCGACCGGCTCCGCCTCCCCGAAGGCGGGTTCCACGGCCACGCCCTCCGCGTCCACCACGCCGAAGACGAAGCCCTCCGCCTCCGCCGAGTAGCAGGAGCGGGCGGCACGGCGCGACACGGCGCGACACGGGTCGGCGGCGCGGCACAGGCCGGCGCGGCGAGCCGGGCGAACAGCCACCGGGCAGTCCGGCGGCCGTCCGCCGATGCCCACCGCCGGTCCGCCGGCCCGCCTGCCGATGCCGACCGCCGGTCCGCGGGCCCCGGCCGCCGACGCCGGCCGTCGGTCCGCCGGCCCCGGCCGCCGAGGCCGACCGTTCGTCCGCCGGGGCCGGTCGCCGGCGGTGGGTGGGCGTCGGGCTGTCGGTGCCCCGGTTGTCGGCGGCGGCCGTCACAATGGAGCCCGTGAGTACGACCAGCCTGACCACCAGCCTCCCGGTGCCCGCGCACGCCGCCCGACTGCGCGAGGCCCTGCTCGCCGCGGACTTCACCGCCGACGGCCTGCTCGACCTGCTCGGCGCCCCCGCCTACGCCGCGCTCGCCCGCAGCGAGACCGTGCCCGCCCTGCGCGCCACCCGAGGCGGCTCCCCGCTGGAGACCCTCGTCCGGCTCTTCCTGCTCCAGCAGGACGTCGAGTCCGAGCGGGCCGCCGCCGCGCTCCCGCTGGCGGAGGCCCTGGCCGACGGCTGGGTGGCCGAGGAGGCGGGCGCCGTGCGCGCGACCGTCGACGTCCGGCCGTACGGCGGCCCGGACGGCGAGGACTGGTTCATCGTCTCCGACCTGGGCTGCGCCGTCGGCGGTGCCGGTGGCATCGGCAGCAAGGAGGAGGGGGTCGTCCTCGGCGTCGGCGGCGCCTCCACCACGCTCGCCGGCCTCACCGTCCGCACCCCGGTCGCCGCCGCGCTCGATCTCGGCACCGGCTCCGGCATCCAGGCCCTGCACGCCGCCCGGCACAGCACCCTGGTCACCGCCACCGACCTCAACGCGCGGGCGCTGGACTTCACCCGGCTGACGCTCGCCCTCTCCGGGGCCCGCGAGGCCGAGCTCCTGGAGGGTTCGCTGTACGAGCCGGTCGACGGCGACACGTACGACCTGATCGTCTCCAACCCGCCGTTCGTGATCTCGCCTGGCGCCGGACTCACCTACCGGGACGGCGGGATGAGCGGCGACGACCTGTGCCGCACCCTCGTTCAGCAGGCCGGAGAGCGGCTGAACGACGGCGGGTACGCCCAGTTCCTCGCCAACTGGCAGCACGTCGAGGGCGAGGAGTGGCAGGACCGGCTGCGCTCCTGGGTGCCGCGCGGCTGCGACGCCTGGATCGTCCAGCGCGAGGTGCAGGACGTCACCCAGTACACCGAGCTGTGGCTGCGTGACAGCGGGGACCACCGCGGCGACCCGGAGGCCTACCGGGCGGCGTACGACCGCTGGATGGACGCCTTCGAGGCGAGCGGGACCCGCTCGATCGGCTTCGGCTGGATCACCCTGCGCCGCGACCCGGAGGTGGCGGCCGGGAAGGCCGAGCCGTCGATCGTGATCGAGGAGTGGCCGCACCCGGTGGAGCAGCCGCTCGGCCCGACGGTCCGCGCCCACTTCGAGCGCCAGGAGTACCTCCGCACGCACGACGACGCCGCCCTCCTCGCCGACAGCTTCACCCTCGCCCCCGAGGTGGTGCAGGAGCAGGTCGGGCTGCCCGGCGCCGAGGACCCCGAGCACGTCGTCCTGCGCCAGAACCGGGGCATGCGCCGCGCCACCCGGGTCGACCACGTCGGCGCCGGCTTCGCGGGCGTCTGTGACGGCACCCTCAGCGCCGGCCGGATCCTCGACGCGATCGCCCAGCTCATGGGCGAGGACCCGGTGCTGCTGCGGGACCGCACCCCGCAGGCCGTCCGCCTCCTCGTCGAGGAGGGCTTCATCACTCCGGAATCCCTGCTTCCGGCGGAGGGGCGCACCGCGGAGTAGTGGGGCACTACCGGCCATCTTCGTGAAACCGGCCGACCCGGCCCGCGTCGTTCACCCGGAATTCGCGTCCCTGACGCCGGAAGCTGTCAGCCTCCCTTCCAGGACACCCCGGGAGAGGAAGAGACCCGCGGGTACGGCGCCGGGACGGGAAGCGGGTACGGGCATGGAGAGCGGGCCGGCGATCTTCGCGGGAGCGGCGTTCGCGCTGTTCGGGGGCGCTCTGCTGCTGTGGACCACGGTCCGCGTCCGGCAGGGCGAGCCCGTCGCGCTCGGCGTCGCCCCCCGGGCCGCGGCCCTCGTCGCGGGCCTCGCCGGAGCCCTCTCCCTGGCCCTCGGCGTCTGGTGCTTCGGCCGCCTCTGAGCCTCGCCCGCGCCACCCGCTGAGACGCGCTCCACACCCGGTCGCCCCGCCGGTCCGGCAGTCCGGGCGGCAGGAAGGGCAGGAGTCGGGTTACCGTTCGAGTGGCCGTTGCGGGCTTTCCCTGTTTGACACGGGGGCGGGTTGTACCGTCACACTCCGCAGCGACGCCAGCGTCACCGAGGGTGCCGCTGACGTGCGTGCCAGCGCAGACCGCGTCGACCGGAGAGAAGAGCGAAGTTGTCCCCGACCAGCGAGACCGCACACGGCGGCCGCCGACTCGTCATCGTCGAGTCGCCTGCCAAGGCGAAGACGATCAAGGGCTACCTCGGCCCCGGCTACGTCGTCGAGGCGAGCGTCGGGCACATCCGTGACCTCCCCAGCGGCGCCGCCGAGGTGCCGGAGAAGTACACCGGCGAGGTGCGCCGCCTCGGCGTCGATGTCGAGCACGACTTCCAGCCCATCTACGTCGTCAACGCGGACAAGCGGGCGCAGGTCAAGAAGCTCAAGGAGCTGCTGGCCGAGTCCGACGAGCTCTTCCTCGCCACCGATGAGGACCGCGAGGGCGAGGCCATCGCGTGGCACCTCCAGGAAGTCCTCAAGCCCAAGGTCCCCGTCCACCGGATGGTCTTCCACGAGATCACCAAGGACGCGATCCGCGAGGCCGTCGCCAACCCGCGCGAGCTCAACCAGCGGATGGTCGACGCCCAGGAGACCCGACGCATCCTCGACCGCCTCTACGGCTACGAGGTCTCGCCGGTCCTGTGGAAGAAGGTCATGCCGAAGCTGTCGGCGGGCCGCGTGCAGTCCGTCGCCACCCGGCTCGTCGTCGAGCGCGAGCGCGAGCGCATCGCCTTCCGCTCCGCCGAGTACTGGGACCTCACCGGCACCTTCTCCACCGGCCGCGCCGGTGACGCCTCGGACCCGTCCACGCTGGTCGCGCGCCTCGCGGCGGTCGACGGCAAGCGGGTCGCCCAGGGCCGTGACTTCGGCGCCGACGGCCGGCTGAAGAGCGACACGGTGCTCCACCTCGACGAGGCGAACGCCCGCGCGCTCGCCGCCGCCCTCGCCGACACCCGCTTCGCGGTCCGCTCGGTCGAGTCGAAGCCGTACCGCCGCTCCCCGTACGCGCCCTTCCGCACCACGACCCTCCAGCAGGAGGCCAGCCGCAAGCTCGGCTTCGGTGCCAAGGCGACCATGCAGGTGGCGCAGAAGCTGTACGAGAACGGCTTCATCACCTACATGCGTACGGACTCCACCGTGCTCTCCGACACCGCCGTCGCCGCGGCCCGCGCCCAGGTGACGCAGCTGTACGGCGCCGACTACCTGCCGGAGAAGCCCCGCGTCTACGCCGGCAAGGTCAAGAACGCGCAGGAGGCGCACGAGGCGATCCGGCCTTCGGGTGATCGTTTCCGCACCCCGGCCGAGACCGGCCTGACCGGCGACCAGTTCCGGCTGTACGAGCTCATCTGGAAGCGGACCGTCGCCTCCCAGATGAAGGACGCCACCGGCAACTCGGTCACCGTGAAGATCGGCGGCACCTCCGCCGACGGCCGTGACGCCGAGTTCTCGGCCTCCGGCAAGACCATCACCTTCCACGGCTTCATGAAGGCGTACGTCGAGGGCGCCGACGACCCGAACGCGGAGCTCGACGACCGCGAGCGGCGCCTGCCGCAGGTCGCCGAGGGCGACGCGCTCACCGCCGAGGAGATCACCGCCGACGGCCACGCCACCAAGCCGCCCGCCCGCTACACCGAGGCCACCCTGGTCAAGGAGCTGGAAGAGCGCGAGATCGGCCGCCCGTCGACGTACGCCTCGATCATCGGCACCATCCTCGACCGCGGCTACGTCTTCAAGAAGGGCACGGCCCTCGTGCCGTCCTTCCTCTCCTTCGCCGTGGTCAACCTGCTGGAGAAGCACTTCGGCCGGCTGGTCGACTACGACTTCACCGCCCGGATGGAGGACGACCTCGACCGCATCGCCCGCGGTGAGGCCCAGTCCGTGCCGTGGCTGAAGCGCTTCTACTTCGGCGAGGGCGAGGCCCCGATCGGCGGCGCCGCCGACGCCGGGAACGGCGACGGCGACCACCTCGGCGGCCTCAAGGAACTCGTCACCGACCTCGGCGCCATCGACGCCCGGGAGATCTCCTCCTTCCCCGTCGGCGACGGCATCGTGCTCCGCGTCGGCCGCTACGGCCCCTACGTCGAGCGCGGCGAGAAGGACGAGGAGGGCCACCAGCGGGCCGACGTCCCCGACGACCTCGCCCCCGACGAGCTGACCGTCGCCTACGCGGAGGAACTGCTCGCCAAGCCCAGCGGCGACTTCGAACTCGGCACCGACCCCGTCAGCGGCAACCCGGTCATCGCGCGCGACGGCCGCTACGGCCCGTACGTCACCGAGGTGCTGCCCGACGGCACCCCGAAGACCGGCAAGAACGCGGTCAAGCCGCGCACCGCCTCCCTCTTCAAGACGATGTCCCTGGACACCGTCACCCTGGAGGACGCGCTCAAGCTGATGTCGCTGCCGCGCGTCGTCGGCGCCGACGCCGAGGGCGTCGAGATCACCGCGCAGAACGGCCGGTACGGCCCGTACCTGAAGAAGGGCACCGACTCGCGGTCGCTGACCAGCGAGGACCAGCTCTTCACCATCACGCTGGAGGAGGCGCTGGCGATCTACGCCCAGCCCAAGCAGCGTGGCCGGGCCGCCGCCAAGCCCCCGCTGAAGGAGCTCGGCACCGACCCCGTCAGCGAGAAGCCCGTCGTCGTCAAGGACGGCCGCTTCGGCCCGTACGTCACCGACGGCGAGACCAACGCGACCCTGCGCACCGGCGACAGCGTCGAGACGATCACGCCCGAGCGAGGCTACGAGCTGCTCGCCGAGAAGCGCGCCAAGGGACCGGCCAAGAAGACCGCCAAGAAGGCCCCGGCGAAGAAGACCGCGGCCAAGAAGACGGCCGCGAAGAAGACCACCGCGGCCAAGAAGACGGCGGCGAAGAAGACCACGACGGCCGCCAAGAAGACCACCACCGCAGCGAAGAAGGCGGCGGCGGCCAAGCCGGAGTAGTCCCGGCCGCACGGGTCAGGAGGGAAGGGCGGGAGCGATGCTCTCGCCCTTCCTACGTTTGTTCGGCTAGGGACCCGGTGACCAAGGGGGTCCGGATAGGGTGGACGGATGACGCGAGCAGAGCAGCCAGAGCTTCTGGGCGACTCCGAAGCCGCACCCGCCCCCGGCGCCGCCCCCGTCTTCGACGCGGCCCTCGTCGCGGACTCCCGGGAGCGGGCCGTACGGGCCCTCGTACGCCACCAGCCACTGCGCAGGTTGTGGAGCGCCCAGGTCGCCGGCGGGATCGGCGACGCCCTCGCCCTCCTCGTCCTCGTCCTCCTCGGCCTCCAGGCCGCGGTGACCGAGGGCGCCCTCGGCGGCGGCTACCGGGGCGCGGCCTTCGCGGTCGCCGCCGTCGTCGGCGCCCGGCTGCTCGCCACCGTGCTCCTCGGCGCCGTCCTGCTCGGCCCGCTCACCGCCCTGACCGCGCCCGGCGGCGCCCTCGACCGGCGATGGACCATGATCGGCGCCGACGGGCTGCGGATCGCGCTGCTCGTCATCGCACCCCTGTGGATCGACTGGATCCCCGGCAGCGCCCTGTGGTTCCTGCTCGGCACCGTCTTCCTCACCGGCGCCGCCGAGCGCCTCTGGGCCGTCTGCCGGGACGGCGCCGCCCCCGCGCTGCTGCCCGCCGCGCCGGTCGAGGGCGACGCCGTCCGGCCGCTCCCCGACCACCTCGGCGCCCTGCGTACCCTCACCCAGCGCACCGCCTTCCTCACCGTCCCGGCCGCCGCCGCCGTCCTGCTCGCCGCCACCCTGGTCGGCAACCTGCTCGGCTCCGGCATCGACTGGTTCTCGCTCCACCAGGCGGCCCTCGGCGGCTATGTCGCCGCCGGCCTCTTCGCCGCCTCCGTCAGCGTCCTCGCCGCGGTCACCCTGCCCGGCGGACAGACCCCGCGCCCCCGCTCGCCGCTGGAGGGGCTGCGCCGCCCCGCCGGCGACAAGGGCCGCACCGGAGCCGTACCGCTGCTCGTCCTGGCCTGCGCCACCGTCGCCGGCGCCATCGGCGCCGCCGCCTCGCTCGCCGCGCTCCACGCCTACGACCTCGACGGCGGCCCCGTCACCTACGCCCTGCTCGTGCTCGCGCTCAGCGGCGCCACCGCCGTCGGCATCCGCACCGCCCGCCTCGTGCTGCCGGTGCTCTCCCGCCGCCGGATGCTCGCCCTCGCCGTCGCCGTCACCGGCGTCGCCCTCATCGCCGTCGGCCTCGTCCCCGACACCGCGACCGTGCTGCTCCTGGCCGTCCTCGCCGGCTACGCCGCCGGGGTCGCCGCCAACACCGGGCACACCCTCATCGACCAGGAGACCGAGGAGCCGCGCCGGGAGCGCACCACCGCGCACCTCCAGGCCACCGCGCGCGTGGGCATCGCCCTCGGCGCCCTCGCCGCGCCGCTCCTGGCCGCCGCGATCGGCCCGCACCGCTTCGTCTCCGACTCCGGGAAGTTCGTCTTCGACCACGGCGGCGCCGCCTTCACGCTCGCCCTCGTCGGCGCGCTGCTGCTGCCCGTCGCCGCGCTCGTCCTCGCCAGGACCGACGACCGCGCGGGCGTCCCGCTCCGCCGCGACCTGCGCGACGCGCTGCGCGGCGCCGACCCCGCCCAGGCGCCGGCCGCCACCGGCTTCTTCATCGCCCTGGAGGGCGGCGACGGCGCCGGCAAGTCCACCCAGGTCCAGGCGCTCGCCGACTGGATCCGCGCCAAGGGCCACGAGGTCGTCGTCACCCGCGAGCCCGGCGCCACCCCCATCGGCAAGCGGCTCCGCACGATCCTGCTCGACGTCTCCTCCGCCGGCCTCTCCAACCGCGCCGAGGCACTGCTCTACGCCGCCGACCGCGCCGAGCACGTCGACTCCCTGGTCCGGCCCGCCCTGGAGCGGGGCGCCATCGTCATCTCCGACCGGTACATCGACTCGTCCGTCGCCTACCAGGGCGCGGGCCGGGACCTCTCGCCGACCGAGATCGCCCGCATCTCCCGCTGGGCGACCGGCGGCCTCGTACCCCACCTCACCGTCCTGCTCGACGTCTCCCCGGAGACCGCCAGGGAGCGGTTCACCGAGGCGCCGGACCGGCTGGAGTCGGAGCCGCCCGAGTTCCACGCGCGCGTGCGGGCCGGTTTCCTCTCCCTGGCTGCCGCCGACCCCGGCCGCTACCTCGTCGTCGACGCCGGGCAGGAACCCGAGGCCGTCACCACCGTCGTACGCCACCGGCTCGACCGGATGCTGCCGCTCTCCGAGGCCGAGGTGAAGGCCGCGGAGGAGGCCCGCCGGAAGGCCGAGGAGGAGGCCCGGCGCAAGGCCGAGGAAGAGGCCGCCCGCAAGGCCGAGGAGGAGCGCCTGGAGCGTGAGCGCCAGGAGCAGCTCGCGAAGCTGCGCGCCGAGGAGGAGGAGCGCAAGCGCCGCGAGGAGGAGGAGGCGCGCCGCCTGGAGGCCGAGCGGCAGGCGGAGGAGGCCCGTCGCAAGGCCGAGGAGGCCCGGCTCGCCGCCGAGGAGGAGGCTCGCAGGCTCGCCGCCGAGGAGAAGGCCCGCCGCGAGGAGGCGGAGCGGCTCCGCAAGCAGGCCGAGGAGGAGGCCCGGCTCCGCGCCGAGGCCGAGGCGCTCCGCCAGGAGAAGCAGCGCAAGGCGGAGGAGGCCCTGCTCCGCGCGGAGGAGGCCCGCCGTCTCGCGGCCGCCGCCGCCGCGGCCAAGGCCGCCGAGGAGGCCACCGCCGCGGCCGAGAGGCTCGCCGCCGAGCAGGCCGCGAAGGCCGCCGCCGAGAAGGCGGCGGCGGAGGCCGCGTCACGGGCTGCCGCCCAGCGCGCGGCGGCCGAGCGCGCCGCGAAGGAGCAGGCGGCCCGGGAGCGGGCCGCGGCCGAGCGGGCGGCGGCGGAGAAGACCGCCGCCGAGAAGGAGGCCCGGGAGCGGGCCGCCGAGATCACCGTCCAGACGCCGATCGTGAAGCCGGCCGGGGAAGCCCCCGGCGCCGCCTCGGGCAAGGCCGCCGGGGCGTCCTCCGGTACGGCCGCGGCGGCGGGCGCCGGCACCCCGGACGTCTCGCCGAACGAGGTCACCGTGGAGACCCCGGTCGTCCGGCCGGACGAGCGGCGCCCCGAGGCCGAGACCGCCGTCCTGCCCCAGGTGACCGACCGCGCGGCGGACGAGACCGCGGTGCTGCGCCCCGTACGGGACACGGCCCGGGACGAGACGGCCGCGCTGCCGCGGGTGCGGGACGCCGCCCCGGACGAGACGGCCGTGCTGCCGCGGGTCCGGGACGAGCGGCGGGCCGATCCGGTGGACCGGGTGCCCGGCGACTTCTTCCGGAAGGAGCCGGAGGCCCGCGGGGCCGGGTCGAACGACGTCACCCGCGAGCTGCCGCAGCTCGACGAGCAGGGACGGCCGCGCCGCCGCTCGGACTGGGCCGAGGAGACCCCGCTGGACGACCTGCCGACCCTCGCGGACGAGCTGTTCGGCGGATACGAGGACGGGGACGACGAGACGGGCGGCCGGGGCCGCCGCCGGTGACCCGGGCCGGGCCTGTGGTGGAGCCCGCTCCACCACAGGCCCGGCAGCCCGCTCCCTCCCCTCGCGCCCCGCGGCTGCCTAGCGTGATCGGCATGATGACGACAGCAGCGGCGGACGGCGGGAACGCGCTCGTCCTGGACCGGGTGGGCAGGACGTACGGGCGCGGCGACGGGGCACGGCCCGCGCTCGACGACGTGAGCCTCACCGTGCCGACCGGCCGGTTCGTGGCCGTGATGGGCCGCTCCGGCTCAGGGAAGTCCACCCTGCTGCGGTGCGCGGCGGGCCTCGAACGGCCCACGACGGGCACGGTACGGATCGGTGGCACCGACCTCGCCCGGCTGAAGGCCGCCGCCCTCACCCGGCTCCGGCGCGACCGGGTCGGCTTCGTCTTCCAGTCGCTCAACCTCGTCCCCGCCCTGAGCGTGCGCGAGAACGTCGCCCTCCCGCTGCTCCTCGCCGGCGCCCGCGACGACCGCGCGACCGACGCCCGCGCCCTGGCCGGGCTCGCGGCCGTGGGCCTCGCCGACCGGGCCGACGACCGGCCCGCGAACCTCTCCGGCGGCCAGCGGCAGCGGGTCGCCGTTGCCCGCGCCCTGCTCACCGACCCCGAGGTCGTCTTCGCCGACGAGCCGACCGCCGCGCTCGACCCGGTCACGGCGGGCGAGGTGCTCGCCCTGCTGCGGCACGCGGTCGACGAGCGGGGCCGGACCGTCGTCCTCGTCACCCACGACCCGGTGGCGGCGGCCTGGGCCGACGAGGCCGTCTTCCTGGACCACGGCCGGATCGCCGGCCGGCTCGACCGCCCGGACGAGCCCCGGGTCCGCCACGCACTGGCCGGCCTCGGACGCGGCACCGGGTCCGGCACCGGGTCCGGGTCCGGCTCCGGGTCCGGCTCCGGCTCCGGGTCCGGCTCCGGCTCCGGGTCCGGGTCCGGGTCCGGGTCAGCCTTCGGCCCGGGGGGCGCCTTCGGGTCAGGGGGTGCTTTCGGGTCCGGGTCCGCCTCCGGGTCAGGGGGTGCTTTCGGGTCCGGGTCCGCCTCCGGCCCGGGGATCGCCGCCGGCTCCGGGTCCGCCCCCGGCTCCGGGAGCGGGGCCGCCGGTGCCGCGCGTCCGGCGGCGGTGGTGCGGTGAACCCGGCCGTGCGCCTCCTCGCCGCCCGTTCCCTGCGGACCCACCGCAGGGCGTGGGCGGCCGTCTTCGCGGCCGTCGCCGTCACCTCCGCGCTGCTCGGCGTCCTCGCCCTCGCCCTCGGCTCGACCGCACTCGGGCACGCGCGCGTGGAGCGGTACGCGGGCGCCGCCGTGGTCGTCTCCGGCGACCACGAGGTCACCTGGACCACGAAGCCCTGGGGCAGCGAACCCAGGACCACCACCGCGGGCCTGACCGAACGGGTACGGATCCCCGAAGCGGCCGTCGCCGTCGTGCGCGCCGTCCCGGGCGTCCGCGCCGCGGTGCCGGACCACACCTTCGTCGTACGGGAGCCGGGCACGGGCCCCGAGGGCGCGCCGCGCACCCGCACCGGGCGCTCCTGGGCGGCCGCCGCCCTCGCCCCGTACGCCCTGACCGAGGGGCGCGCGCCCCGCGCCGACGACGAGGCCGTCGCGGGGGCCGGTCTCGGACTCGGGACCGGTGACCGGACGGCCGGGTACCGGATCGTCGGGGTGGCCGCCGGACCCGCCGCCGTGTACGTGACGGAGGCGGAGGCCCGGAAGCGGGCGGGCCGTCCGGGCGAGGTCGACGCCGTCGGCGTCGTCGCCGGGCCCGGGGTCCCCGCGGACACCCTCCACGCGCGCGTGCGGGCGGCCCTCGACTCCGCGGGGCTCAAGGACACCGCATCCGGCCGGCCGCTCCGGGCCCTGACCGGCGACGGGCGGGGCGAGGCCGAACACCTCGGCGCGCAGCCCGCCCGGTGGGAGCTGCTGGAACTGCTCGGCGCCGTCTCGGGAGCCGTCGTCCTCGTCTCCGTCCTCGTCCTCGCCTCCCTCGTCGCTCAGGCGCTCCAGCAGCGCGCCGCCGAGCGCGAGCTGCTCCTCGCCGTCGGCGCGACGCCCCGCCAGGTGCGGGCCGCGGCCGGCCGGGAGGTCGTCCGGGTGGCGGGCGCGGCGGCGCTGCTCGGCGCGCTCGGAGCCGTACCCGCCTTCCTGGCGCTGTGGACGGCGCTGCGCGACCGACCGGGAGCCGCCGCCGAGGGCCTCGTACTCGCCGTCCCGGTCTGGCTGTTCGCGGCACCGCTCGTCACCGCCCTGCTCGTGACCGGACTCGCCCGGCTCGTGGTGGCGCTCGGGACCGGCAGACCGGACCGGGCGCCGGCCGGTCCCGGCAGGGCCCGGCGGGTGGCGGGGCTCGCGCTGCTGGTGCTCGGCGTCGCCTCGGCCGGGACCGCCACGCTCCAGGGGGGCGAGGCCGCCGGCATGGCGGCCGGAGCGGCCACCGTGACGCTCGTCTCGGGGTGCGCGCTGCTCGGGCCGTGGATCGCCGGGGCCGCGATGCGCGTGCTCGACCGGCCGTTCAGGCTCCTCGGCGGGGCGCCCGGGCGGCTCGCCGCCGCCGGCGCCGCCGCCCGCTCGCGGCGCCTGGGAGCCGCCCTCACCCCGGTCGTCCTCGTCACCGCCTTCGCGCTGGTGCAGCTCACAGGGGGCGCCACCATGGAACGGGCCGCCACCGCCCAGGCGCGGGCGGCGACCACCGCGAACCTGGCGGTCTCCGGTACGACCGCCGAGGAGGTGCGGCGGCGGCCCGGTGTGACCGCGGCGACCGACGTCCTGCGCTCCACGGTCGTCCTGGCCCGCGACGAGGCCGGTACGCCGCGCCTCGACCGGCTTCCCGTGCTCGGCGTGGACCCCGACGGCCTCGAAGGCGTCCTCGATCCCGGAGTCGTCGACGGCGACCTCGCCGGACTCGCCGGCCCCGGCTCGGTGGCCGTGGCCGCCGACCGGGCCGACTCCCTGGACGCGCGGCCCGGTTCGACGGTCCGGCTGCGGCTCGGCGACGGCGTCGAGAAGGACCTGAGGGTCGTCGCCGTCTACGAACGCTCGCTCGCGCTGGGCGAGTTCCTCTTCCCGAAGGCCGGACTGGCCCCGCACATGACCGATCCGTATCCGGCGAGGGTCCTCGCCAGGACCGCCGCCGGGCCGGAGCGGGCGGTCGTGCCCGAACAGGTGGTGAGGCCCGGGGCCGCGTCGAACGGCGTCGTCGCGGCGGGGGTCGTCGGTGCGATCGGCGCCCTCACCGTCCTGTCCGTCCTGAGCAGCCTCGCCCTGATCGGCGCCGGCCGCCGCGGCGAGCTGCGACTGCTGCGCCAGGTGGGCGCGTCGGCCGGACAGCTGCGCCGGATGCTCGGCCTGGAGGCCGGATTCCTGATCGCCGTCGGGCTGCTGCTCGGCCTCGTCGTGGCCGCGCTGCCGCTCACCGCCCTGTCCTGGGCGCACACCGGAGGCCTGCCGTACCTGCCGCCCGTCCAGGCGGCCCTGATCGCCGGGACGGTCGCGGTGACGGTGGCGGCGGGCGTCTTCGGTTCCCACCGCCCGGGCTGACGGGCGCCTTCGTGGACTGACGGTCGGCCGGGTGGGCCGGGCCGCCCGGACCGGCCGGGTCGCCCGCGCTGGCCGGGTCGCCCGCGCTGGCCGCGTCGACCACGCTGGCCGGGTCGGCCGGGTCGGCCGGGTCGGCCGGAGCGTACGGGGCACGGCACCTCGGCCCTCGGACCTCGGCCTCGGCCCTCGACCCTTGGTCCCGCGTCGGGGCGGAGGCCCGGAGGCCCGGGGGCCCGGCCCCGGTCACGCGTCGAGGTAGGCCAGCACCGCGAGGACCCGGCGGTGGCCGCCGCCGTCGTTCGGCGGAAGGCCGAGCTTCGCGAAGACGTTGCCGATGTGCTTGTGCACGGCCCGCTCGGTCACCACGAGCGAGCGGGCGATCGTGCCGTTGTCCAGGCCCTGCGCCATCAGCTCCAGGACCTCGCGCTCGCGCGGGGTCAGCGAGTCCAGCGGATCGTCCCGGCGCCGGGCGAGCAGCTCCCTGACGACCTCGGGGTCGAGGGCCGTTCCCCCGGCCGCCACCCGCTCCAGGGCGTCCAGGAACTCGTCCACCCGCCCCACCCGGTCCTTCAGCAGATAGCCGACGCCCCGCGCCCCGTCACCGAGGAGCTCGGCCGCGTACGTCTCCTCCACGTACTGCGACAGGACGAGGACCGGAAGCCCCGGCAGCTCGGCGCGCGCCGCGAGCGCCGCCCGCAGACCCTCGTCACGGAAGCCCGGCGGCATCCGCACGTCGAGCACGGCCACGTCCGGCCGGTGCTCCAGGAGCAGCGGAAGGACCTCGGGGCCGGCCGTCGCCACCCCGGCGACCTCGTGCCCCGCCGAGGTCAGCAGCAGGACCAGGCCTTCCCTGAGGAGGGCGTTGTCCTCGGCGATCACCACACGCACGGAAGCTCCACTTCGATCACGGTCGGGCCCCCGGAGGGGCTGGTCAGCAGGACGGTCCCGTCGAGCGCGGCCACCCGGCGGCGCAGGCCGAGCAGCCCGGAACCGCCGCCCGCGCCCCCGGCCGCCCGCTCCGCCTCCTCGGCGCCGCCCTCGCCCTCGTCCCGGACGCGGACGCGCAGGCCCGCCCGTTCCCGGCGCAGCAGGACGGAGGCGCGGTCGGTGCCGCCGTGCTTGGCGGCGTTGGTGAGGGCCTCGGCGACGGCGAAGTAGGCGGCGGCCTCGACGGCGGCGGGCGCCCGGGGGCCCTCGGCGTCCGGTCCGTCGGCGAGGCCCGTCACCGTGACCTCCACCTCCAGACCGCTGCTCGCGGCGAGCGCGCGGACCGCTCCCGTCAGGCCCCGGTCGGTGAGGATCGGGGGGTGGATGCCGCGCACCACGTGCCGGAGCTCCGCCAGCGCCTCCTCGGCCTGCCCCTGGGCGTCGTCCAGCAGCTTCCGGGCGGTCGCGGGATCGGAGTCGTACGCCCTCCGCGCCAGCCCTATCCGCATGGAGAGCGCGACGAGCCGGGCCTGCGCGCCGTCGTGCAGATCGCGCTCGATGCGGCGCAGCTCGGCGCCGTGCGCCGCGACCGCGCCCGCCCGGGTGGCCGTCAGCTGCTCGATGCGGGCCGCGAGCGCGGCGTCCCGGGCCGCCGACGGGACGGGCGTGAGCAGCTCGCGCGAGAGCCCGGCGCCCACGTCGGCGAGCCGCCCCACCAGCGGCAGCGCCACCGGCGGGCGCCCCGCGAGCCCCGCCCACACCCCGTCGACCACGGTCGCGGCCACCATGAGGGGCATCGAGGCGCACCAGAGGAGCATGCCGTACAGGAGCTGCGCCGCGGCCCACAGCAGGTCCCGCCGGGTCCCGGGATCGCCGACGGCGGTCCGCACGCGCGCGGGGAGGGGGCCTTCGAGCGGCAGGTACGCCTCCGGCACGGGCCGGCCGGTCCACTCGGCCGTGCGGCGCCGCTCCAGGCCGGCGAGCCGGCGCAGCAGCAGCACGCTCTCGGGGAGCACGCCCGCGCCGATCACGGTGAGGGTGAGGAAGGCGGTGAAGAGGGCGACGCCCACCATGAGATGGCAGAGGACGGAGATCGCGGCCCCGACCGCCAGCCGGCACCACGCCCGGCCCGCTTCCTTGATCGCCTCACGCATGGACCCAGCCTAGGCGGCGGAGCCGAGGGGGACGGTGGAGCGGGCTACACCACGGGTCCGGGTACGGGCTCCGCTGTGCGCGGGGCGCGTACGCCGGAGGATCGAGGAGTCGCCGGAACCCACCGGAAGCCGTCCGATCCTCCCGGATCCCACCGCATCGAGGAGACACCCCATGAGGGCCCTGCTCTGGCTGCTGCTCACCGTCAGCGTCCTGGCCAACGTCGCCATCAGCACCGTCGCCGGCTGGACCGGCGCACCCCGGATCGCCGCGAGCGTCGCCACCGGCCTGGTCCTGCTGGCCTCGGCGGTCGGCCTGTGGCTCACCCGGCCCCGCACCCACTCCTGACGGGGCGCCCGGACCTCCCGCCGGGCCTCGTCCCACCAGGCCTTTCCCGGGGCTTCGTCCGCGGGAGGGCTTCCGCCGGGCCTGCTCCGCCGGAGGGCTTTCCTCAGGCCGCCTCCGCCGGCCGCCTTCCGCCGACAACCCTGCCCGGGCCGGGTTGTCGGACCGCTGCCCCACAATGGAGGACGTACCTTCAGGAGGGGCAGACATGGCCGTATGGGACGACCTGGTCGGACAGGCGCGGATCGAGGAGCAGCTCACCGCCGCCGCGCGGGACGCCGACGTGCTCGTCACCGCCCATGCCGCCGGCGAGCCCGCCCCGGAGGCGTCGAAGATGACGCACGCCTGGCTCTTCACCGGCCCGCCCGGCTCGGGCCGGGTGGACGCCGCGCGGGCGTTCGCGGCGGCCCTCCAGTGCGTGAGCCCCGACCGGGCGCTCGGCGGGGCGCCGGGCTGCGGCTTCTGCACCGGGTGCCACACCGTGCTGGTCGGCACCCACGCCGACGTGACGACCGTCTCCGCCGTCGGTACGGAGATCCTGGTCAAGGACATGCGCGACACCGTCCGCAAGTCGTTCACCTCGCCGGCCAACGGCCGGTGGCAGATCATCCTCGTCACCGACGCCGAGCGGCTCAACGAGAAGTCGGCCAACGCGGTGCTGAAGGCCGTCGAGGAGCCCGCCCCGCGCACGGTCTGGATGCTCTGCGCCCCCTCGGTCGAGGACGTCCTGCCGACCATCCGCTCCCGCTGCCGCCACCTGACCCTGCGGACCCCGCCGGTCGACGCCGTCGCCGACGTGCTGATCCGGCGGGACGGCATCGAGCCGGAGCTCGCCCACGCGGCGGCCCGGGCCACCCAGGGGCACGTCGACCGCGCCCGGCGGCTCGCCACCGACGAGCGGGCCCGCGCCCGCCGCGCCGTCGTCCTGAAGCTGCCGCTGCGGGTGGCGGACATCGGCGGCTGCCTCAAGGCGGCGCAGGAGCTGGTGGACGCGGCTGCGGAGGACGCCAAGCAGGTCGCCGAGGAGGTCGACGGCAAGGAGACCGAGGAGCTGAAGGCGGCCCTCGGCGCCGCGCAGGGCGGGCGGATGCCGCGCGGCACGGCCGGACTGATGAAGGAGCTGGAGGAGAAGCAGAAGCGCCGCGGCCGGCGGACCCAGCTCGACAGCCTGGACGTCGCGCTCACCGATCTGACCGGCTTCTACCGCGACGTCCTGACGCTCCAGCTGGGCACCGGCTCCGAGCTCGCCAACGAGGACGTGCGGGACGCGGTGGAGCGGATCGCCCACGGGACGACCGCGGAGCGGACCCTGCGCCGGGTGGAGGCGGTCCTCGCCTGCCGCGAGGCCCTGGAGCGGAACGTGGCGCCGCTGCTCGCGGTGGAGGCGATGACGATGGCGCTGCGCGGCTGAGCCCCCTGAGGGCACCGGGCGGCCGGATTGGACACGGTGCGTGGTCGTCCGGATACGCTCCGGCAATGGACTCCAGGCGTCTCCTCCGTACCTCCGCCACGGCGCTCGCCGCCGCCGGGCTGATCCTCTCCGGCTGTACGGGAGGGAGCGACGCGGCGGCCCCCGCCGGGCGCGGGGTCGCCTCGGCGCGCTCGGCCGCCTCGCCCGCGCCCTCGCCCGAGGCGCTGAGGAAGTACTACGGGCAGAAGCCGGCGTGGCGGGAGTGCGGCGTCGAGGGGTTCCAGTGCGCGACGCTGCGGGCCCCGCTCGACTACGCGAAGCCGGACGGGCCGGAGGTGCGGCTGGCCGTCTCCCGGGTGCGGGCGAGCGGCCCCGGACAGCGGATCGGCTCCCTGCTGGTGAACCCCGGCGGGCCGGGCGGCTCGGCCGTCGACTACCTCCAGGGGTACGCGGGCATCGGCTATCCCGAGCCCGTGCGGGCCCGCTACGACATCGTGGCCGTCGACCCGCGCGGGGTCGGCCGCAGCGAGCCGGTCGACTGCCTGACGGGCCCCGAGATGGACACGTACACGCAGGTCGACCAGACGCCGGACGACGAGGCCGAGGTCGACGCGCTGGCGGCGTCGTACCAGCGGTTCGCGGCGGGATGCGCGCGGCGCAGCGGCACGGTCCTGCCGCACGTCTCCACCGTGGAGACGGCCCGCGACATGGACATCGCGAGGGCGGTGCTGGGCGACGAGAGGCTGCACTACGTCGGCGCCTCGTACGGCACCTTTCTCGGCGCCACCTACGCGGAGCTGTTCCCCGGGCGGGTCGGCCGGCTCGTCCTCGACGGGGCGATGGACCCGTCCCTGTCGGCGCTCGACCTCAACCGGGACCAGACGGCCGGCTTCGAGACCGCGTTCGCGGCCTTCGCCGCCGACTGCGTCACCCTGCCCGACTGCCCGCTCGGCACCGGTACGGTCGCGGAGGCCGGGGAGGCCCTGCGGAGCTTCTTCCGCGCCACGGACGCCGAACCGGTCCCGACCGGCGAGGCCCGCGACCTCGGCGAGTCCCTGGCGACCACCGGAGTGATCGCCGCCATGTACGACGAGGGGGCCTGGCCGCAGCTGCGGGAGGCCCTGACCCGGGCGATCGACGGCGAGGGCTCGTCGCTGCTGGCGCTCGCCGACAGCTACTACGAGCGGGAGCCGGACGGCTCGTACGCGAACCTCATGTTCGCCAACGCCGCCGTGAACTGCCTCGACCTGCCCGCCGCCTACCCGGACCCGGCGGGCGCGCGGCGCGCCGTCCCCTCCTTCGACAAGGCCTCCCCGGTCTTCGGCGCCGGCCTCGCCTGGGCGGCCCTGAACTGCACCTACTGGTCGATCCCCGCCACCGGCCGCCCGCACCGCATCACCGCCGAGGGCGCCGCCCCGATCCTCGTCGTCGGCACCACCCGCGACCCCGCCACCCCCTACAAGTGGGCCGAGTCCCTCGCGGACCAGCTCTCCTCCGGCACCCTCCTCACCTACGAGGGCGACGGCCACACGGCGTACGGCCGGGGCAGCGACTGCGTCGACACCGCGATCAACACCTACCTCCTGGAAGGCACCCCTCCGGCCGACGGAAAGCGCTGCTCCTAGGCGGTGTTTTAGAACGCGGTGACCTGCCTGTTTGGCCGTCCGGGGAAGTCTCGGGCGGCCATCCAGATGGTGAGGTCACGGGCGATGTCGT
>NZ_JBIBWV010000011.1:0-200950 GCF_043081625.1 Streptomyces sp. NPDC014861 | reverse complement strand
ACGGAACCTTGATCCCGGTCCGCGACCGCACCGTGGGAGTCTCCCCCCGCAACTACCGGTTCTCGGCGAACGTGCAGGTCATCATCGACGCGGACAGCCGCCAGGTCATCGCCTCGGCCCGGCCCGCGCCGGGCACCAAGGCTGACGCCCACGTGTGGCGGGAGTCGGACCTGCCGGCCACCGCGGCCGGGACGACGGTGATCGCGGACGGCGCCTACCTGGGCACCGGTCTGATCGTCCCGCACCGCAAGAGAGCCGGCCGTCCCCTCCTGCGCGGGCAGGAGGAGGACAACACCGAAAACCGACGCGTCCGTGCCCGCGTCGAGCACACCTTTGCCCGGATGAAGAACTGGAAGATCCTCCGCGACTGCCGCCAGAAAGGAGACGGCCTCCACCACGCCGTCGCCACCATGCACAACCTCGCCATGACACGGTGAAACAGCAGGTCAGGCGCCACTTCAGCCTGCCCGAGCCCGGCCTTCTACAACACCCTTTAGGCGGGTCCGGGGGCGGGCGCGGGCCGTGGGGGCTGAAGGGCCGCCGCTCGCGCCCCCGCCCCGCGCCCTTCCGCCCCCGCCGAGCGCGGTCCGCGCCCTTCCCGCCATGGATACTGGTCGGTATCACGTCTTGTCCACGACACGAAAGGGCGGGTATGGCCGACGACTTGGGGCGCCGCGGGACTCGTCACGCGGTGGTCATCGGGGGAAGTCTCGCCGGACTCCTGGCGGCGCGGGTCCTCGCCGAACACGCGGAGCGGGTCACCGTCGTCGAACGCGACCGGCTGCCGGAGGGGCCGGACGCCCGGCCCGGTGTGCCGCAGGGCCGGCACCTGCACGTGCTCATCGCGGGCGGCCAGCAGGCACTGGACGGGCTGCTGCCCGGCTTCATGGACGAGCTGCGGGAACAGGGCGCGCCCAGGGTCGCCATGCCGACGGACATGGTCCAGTGGCAGGCCGGCCAGTGGTTCACCCGGCTTCCCGCCTCCGCGCACTTCTACAGCGGACCGCGGCCCCAGCTGGAGCGGCTGGTGCGGCAGCGGGTGCTCGCCGACCCCCGGATCGAACTCGTGGAGGGCAGCGAGACGGTGGGCCTCACCGGCACCGCCGCCCGGGTCACCGGGGTCCGGCTGCGGGAGCGCGGCGCAGGTGCCGGGCAGGAGCCCCGTACGCTCGCCGCCGACCTCGTGGTGGACGCCTCGGGCAGGTCGACCAAGGCGGCGGACTGGCTGGCCGCGATCGGTGCGGAGGCACCGCACGAGGAGACCCTCGACACCGGCCTCGCCTACAGCTCGCGGGTCTACCGGGCGACCGACGCGGTGCCGGCCACGGACGCGCTCGGCTACTACATCGTGCCGGGCCCGCGGCAGCCCTACGGCGGAGTGATCGTCCCCCTGGGCGACGGCCTGCACATGGTCACCTTCTCGGGCCTGCGCGGCGACGAACCGCCCACCGAGGAGGGGGAGTTCGAGGAGTACGCGAAGCGGTTCCCGCATCCGGTGATCAGCGAGTGGCTGGCCGGCGCGGAGCCGGTCAGCCCCGTCCACGGCTTCCGGCGGACCGCCAACATCCGCCGCAGGTACGACCGTCCGGGCCGCCGCCCGGCCGGCTTCCTCGCCACCGGTGACGCGCTCTGCGCGTTCAACCCGATCTACGGGCAGGGCATGGCGACCGCGGCGCTCGCCGCGGTGGCGCTGCGCCGGGCGCTCGCGGACACCCGGCGGGTCCCGACCACCCGGCGGGTGCAGCGGGCGGTGCTCGACGCGTCCCGGCAGGCCTGGGACATCTCGGCGGGTGCGGACAAGAAGATGCCGGGCGCGACGGGTGACGCGGCCCGGTCCCGGCCGATGGACCGGGTGACCGGCTGGTACCTGGCGCGGATCCAGGAGCGGGCGGCGGGCGACGCGACGGTCGGCGTCCCGTTCCGCGCGGCCCTGACGCTGACGGCGCCGCTGAACGGCCTGTTCGCTCCCTCGGTGATGCGGGCGGCACTGTTCTCACCGGTCCCCGAGACCCCGGCGGAGCCCCCGCTGCACCTCGGGGGCTGACGGATGGCGGAGGGCGTCGGGCGTCGGGCGTCGGACCGGGGTCAGACTCCCGGGGCCGCCGTGATCATGCCGGCGGCGATGGCGGCGCCGAGGCTCCCGTAGTCGTCGGCGTTCTGCCCGGCGTAGGCGAGGGAGAAGTCGGCGACCGCGCGGTCGAAGACGTCGGAGGAGCCCAGGTAGGCGGCGATGGCGACGCGGTCGCCGGAGCGGGCGTGCGCGCGGGCCAGGGCGCGCCCGCACAGCCGGGCGTACTCCCGGAGCATCGCCGGCGTCATCGACTCCACCTCGGCGGAGCCCTTCATGTCGCGCAACTGGCGCCAGTAGAAGTGGCGTTGCTCCGGTCCGGTCATCCAGCCGAGGAAGATGTCGCTGGCGGCCTGGGTGAGGCGCTGGCCGCAGACGACGCGCCGGCCCTGGTGCGGGTAGGCGGTGGGCGGCAGATACGCCTCCAGCACCGAGCGGCTCGCCTCCTTGATCTGGAGGATCAGCGGGTCGCGCTCGTCTCGGCCCTCCAGGAGGACGACGAAGCAGCGGGTGCCGACGCTGCCGACGCCGACGACCTTGCGGGCGGCGTCCCGGAAGCGGTAGCGGTCGAGGAGGAGGCGGCGCTCCTCGGAGAGCGAGCTGCGGTAGTCGCTGAAGATCTTGCCGAGGGTGACCCGGTCCAGGTCGGCGACGCGCTCCAGGAGCGGCGGGTCGTCCGCGATCCGTCGGCCGCCGTCGCCGTCGGCGACGGTGAGCTTGTCGAGGGCCTGGAGGCTGGTGCGGCGGCGCGCCTTGGCGAGGCCGCGCGCCACCCGGTCGCGTTCGCCGGGGCGGACGAGGCCGGCGAGCTCGTCGGCGTCGATCCGCTCGTACCAGACGGTGAGCTCCCCCAGGCCGGCGAGGCGTCGCATGGTGGTGCGGTACGACTCGGCGGCGACGAGCGCGGCGCGGTGGGCCTTGGGGCGGGAGCCGCCGTTCTGGAGGGCGGCGACGGTGATGCTGGCCGCGAGGCGCTTGACGTCCCACTCGAAGGGGCCGGGCAGGGTCTCGTCGAAGTCGTTGACGTCGAAGAGGAGCGTCCGTTCGGGTGAGGCGTAGACGCCGAAGTTGAGCAGGTGGGCGTCGCCGCAGAGCTGGACGGTGAGTCCGGTGTTGCGGGTGGCGGCGAGGTCGGCGGCCATGACGGCGGCGGCGCCGCGCAGGAACGCGAAGGGGGAGGCGGCCATCCGCCCGTACCGCACGGGGGCGAGGTCGGGCAGCCGGTCGGCGGCCTGCCGCTCCAGGACGGTCAGCGGGTCGGGGCGCTGGGAGCTCGGTATCCAGCGGCCGTGCGAGGAGCGCGGGACCCGCTTGCGGGCCGCGCGGCCCCGGCGGGCCTGCTCCGAGGGCGTCGTCATCCGGCCTCACCCCTGTTCCGTCACCGGCTGGGCCGGTGCTGTCGCCTGGTCCCCATTACAGGGTGCGACGCGGGTTTCGGCCACTCTGCACGGTCGCCCTAGCAAAATGGTTTAGACCAATGATAGGAATTGATCACCCATACGGCCCACGCTGTCACGCTGAGCGAAGAAGGGGTTGATCATGGCCGTCCCAGAAGCCGTACCCGATTTCCCGCCCGCCTACCGGCCCGATTCCCGGCCCGGCCTCCGGTCGAGCCCCCGGCCCGGTCCCGGGCCCGACTCCCGGCCCGGTCCCGGGCCCGACGACGGACCCGATCGCAGGCTCGAACCCGGGCACGAACCCGGCCTCGAAGCGAGGCATCGACCGACGCACGATCGCGGGCCCGACGCCGGGCGCGATCGCTGCCTCGAAGCCGGGACCGACTCCCGGCCCGCACCCGATTCCGCCGAGGGGGAGGTCCCGCGCTATCTGCGGGTCGCCGCCGCCCTGCGGGACGACCTCGGCCGCCGGGCGCTCGCCCCCGGCGGCCGGCTGCCCTCGGAGCGTTCCCTGGCGCAGCGGTACCACGTGAACCGGCAGACCGTCCGCAGCGCGCTCCAACTGCTGCGCGAGGAAAGGCTGGTGGTGACCGACCGGCGCGGCACCTTCGCCACGACCGGGCCGGCGCCCGACGAGGACGCGCCGCCCGAGCCGCCGTCGGCTTCCGCCGCCCGGCCGGTCTTCCCGGGCGGTTCGCGCGCGGCGGAGGCCCTGGTGCGGGCCTCGCTCGGCTGGGAGCCGCCGCCGACGGCGCTGGCCCCGCGGCTGCTGCTGGCGCCGGGCGAGCCGACGCTGGTCCACCGTCACCGCGTGCTGGCACCGCACGGCCGGGAGCTCCAGCGGGCGGTGTCCTGGTTCTCCCGGCCGGCGCTGGACGAGATCCCGCAGCTGGCCCGCTACCGGCGGGCCCGGCCCCTGGTCGGCCAGCCCGACCTGCGGCTCCTCTACCACTGGATGCACCAGGCGGGGCTGCGGGCCACCCACCGGGAGTCGGTCCGGGTGCCGTCCTCCGCCGCGGGGACGGTGGCCGGGGGCCCGGCCCGGCTGAGCGTCCACCGGGTGGTGAGCGACCAGCACGGGCACGTCCTGGAGGTCACGGACATCGACTTCTCGGCGCAGGAGGCGGCGTGGACGTACGAGTACAGCCTCTGACCGCCCGGACCCGCTGCCGTCAGACGAGACCCTCGGTGATCTCCGCCTCCTCGCGGGCGCTGCCGCCGTACGGCGTCGGCGTGCCGTACGAGCGGCGGGCGACGTACCACCACACGGTCGCCAGGAGCAGCACGACGACGAGGGCGATCACGGCGTAGTTCATGGTGTCGACGGTCACGGGACTCTTCTGGGGCAGGCAGAAGAGGACGGTCACGACCGCGACCCAGCCGACCGCCACCCAGCCGATCGGCTTGCTCCAGCGGCCGAGGCTCCACGGGCCGGGCGTGAAGTCGCGCCCGGCCCGCAGGCGGAGCAGGATCGGGATGGCGTAGGCGGGCGTGATGCCGATGACGTTGATCGCGGTGACCGCGCCGTACGCGGTCGCGGAGTACAGCGAGGGCAGCGCGAGCACGGCGGCGGCGCCGACGGAGAGCCACACGGCCGGCACCGGGGTCCGGGTGCGCCGGCTGACCTTCCGCCAGGTCGCGGAGGCGGGAAGGGCGTTGTCGCGGCTGAAGGCGAAGACCATGCGGCTGGCGGCGGCGACCTCGGCGTTGCCGCAGAAGAGCTGGGCGACGATAACGACGAGGAGCAGGGCGGTGGCACCGCCGGTGCCGAGGGCGTCGAGGAGGATCTGGGCGGGCGGGACGCCGGTGGCGCTGCCGACGGTGCCCGCGTAGTCCTGGATGGCGAAGGTGAGTCCGGCGAGGAGCGCGAAGCCGGCGATCCAGGAGACCCAGATGGCGCGGACGATGCCCTTGGCCGCCGTGACGGAGGCGTTCGCGGTCTCCTCGGAGAGGTGGGCGGAGGCGTCGTAGCCGGAGAAGGTGTACTGGGCGAGGAGCAGTCCGATCGCGGCGACGTAGAACGGGTTGGCCCAACCGGTGTCGTTGACGAACTCGGTGAAGACGAACTCGGCCGACTGGTGGCGGTCGGGGACGATCGCGAGCGCGCCCACGATCACGGCGACGCCGGTGAGGTGCCACCACACGCTGATCGAGTTGAGCACGCTGACGAGGCGGACGCCGAAGAGGTTGAGGACGGCGTGGAGCAGCAGGATCGCCAGGAAGATCAGGAAGGTGGAGCCGGGGGTGGGGGTGAAGCCCCACTGGAGGTTGAGGAAGGCGCCGGTGAAGAGGGCGGCGCCGTAGTCGATGCCGGCGATGGCGCCGAGCAGGCCGAGCAGGTTGAGCCAGCCGGTGTACCAGCCCCAGCGGCGGCCGCCGAGCCGGTCGGCCATGTAGTAGAGCGCCCCTGAGGTGGGATAGGCACTGGTGACCTCGGCGAGGGCGAGGCCGACGCAGAGCACGAAGAGGCCGACGCCCGCCCAGCCCCAGAGCATGACGGCGGGGCCGCCGGTGCCGAGCCCGAAGCCGTACAGGGTCATGCAGCCGGAGAGGACGGAGATGACCGAGAAGCTGATGGCGAAGTTGCCGAACCCGCCCATCCGGCGGGCCAGCACCGGCTGGTAGCCCAGCTCGCGCAGCCGGGCCTCCTCGTCGGGTAACGCGGCGGCGGACGCCTTGCGGCGCCCGTCCGTGGGGGCGGTGCGGGACATCGGGTCAACCTCCGGGGGACGGGGCGGGTGAGCGGTGGGGCCGAGCGGCCGTACGGAGTCGGTGGCAGGCAGGCGGCGGGTGGGACGGGTGGGACGGGAGTGGTCGTACGAGGTCGGTGGTTCGGGAGCGGCGGGAGCGGTCGTGCGGAGTCGGCGGTTCGGGAGCGGCGGGCGAGGTCGTGCCGTGGCGGCGGGACGGAGGGCGGGCGGGCCCGGGGTCAGTCGCCGAGACAGCGGGCGCGGGCGCGCAGGAAGACCTCCTCGGCGAGGACACGGTCGTCCGGGCGCGGGGTGCGGTGGGCCCAGGGCACGGGGGTGTAGTACGGGCCGAGGGCCTCGAAGACGCGCGCCGCCTCGGTGAAGCGGAGCGCGCCGGAGAGCGCGTGCGCCAGGTGGTTGAGGTCCAGTTGGGACGCCTCCGGCACCGCGCAGAAGAGGAACCAGGCGTCCATCGCCCGCCGCGCCTCGCGCACCGCGTCCTCGGCGATCCAGTGCAGGTCGAGGGCGTGCTCGTGTCCCCGGTCGCGCCGGTAGCGTTCGACCCGCACGTAGAGCGGCAGGGCGTGCAGGGCGGAGCCCCGGGGGGCCGTGGAGGCCGCCCACTGGGCGTAGTTGACCGCCTCGGAGAGCGGGCCGTCGCGGCGCGCGTAGAGGAACTGGAGCATGCGGTGGTACGCCTCGCGGTTGTACGGGTCGCGCTTCTCGGTCTCGGCGAGCAGCCCCCAGGGGCCGGGCGGCAGCATGGGCGCGGGCGGCGGGACGCGGTGTTCGGGGCCGGGCCTGCGGGCGTCGAGGACGGCGAGGGCGAGGAGCCCGATCCAGGGCACGGGGTCGGCGGGGGCGCGGTCGGCTGCCTCCCGGCATGCGTCCCACGCCTCCTGCCGGAGCGTCCGGGTCCGGGCGTGGCCCGCGCGGTGGGCACGGACGGCGCGTTCGACGGCGACCCGGCCGTGCATCACGGCGGCGGCGGGGCTGGCGGGCTCCTCGGCGCGCCACGCGTGGACGACGTCGGTGCCGGCGGCGACGGTGGCGAGGATCTGGGTGCGGCGGGTCCAGGCGTCCCAGTGACCGGAGTCGGCCGTGCCCCCCAGGAGCCGCGCCATCTCGCCCCAGCGGCCGGTGCGCAGGTCCTGGAGCGCGTGGCGCAGGGCGTGGTCGTGGCCCGCGGGGTGGAAGACGGGGCGGAAGCCGGGGGCGGGCATCAGCGGGTGGGGCCGGGCGGTGCGGGCCGGGCGGTGGGCGTCGTCATCGGTCCTCGGTGGGGCGCGGTCGGTCGGCGGACGGCCCGCGGTCCGTCGGCGAGCGGCGCGCTCACTATAGGCACGACCGAAGGTGATCGTCCGGCTCATCTTCGTGACCGTAACTATCAGGCCAGTGTCATTATTTGAACTACCGTCAGGTTCGGTTCACCGACCTGACAGCCTCTCCCGGGAAGACTTGACGAGCCGCCGTCCGCCCGCGAGCCTGACCCCTTTCCGTGACCGGACGATCACCCGGCGGCGGCCCGGCGGGCCTGCCCCGGCCGGCGTCCGGCGGACTCCAGGACGGGAGCAGGTTCATGACGGGCGGCCCGGTACTCGCCGTCGATCAAGGCACCTCCGGCACCAAGGCGCTCGTCCTGTGCCCCGCGCGCGGGGTGCTCGGCACCGGCACGGCACCGGTCGCCCCCCGCCATCTGCCGGGCGGGCGCGTCGAGGTGGACCCCGGCGAGCTGTACGGTTCCGTGGTCGCGGCGGGTCGCGCGGCGCTCGCCGAGGCGGGCGTCCCGGTGGTGGCCGTGGGTCTCGCCAACCAGGGCGAGACGGTGCTCGCCTGGGACCCCGCCACCGGCGCCCCGCTCACCGACGCGCTCGTCTGGCAGGACCGCAGAGCGGCCGGCGTCTGCGCGGAACTGGGCTCTCACGAGGCGGAGTTGACCGCGCTGACGGGTCTGCCCGTCGACCCCTACTTCGCCGCGCCCAAGATGGCCTGGATCCGCCGTCACGCGACCGGCGCCGGGGTGGTGACGACGAGCGACGCCTGGCTGGTCCACCGGCTGACGGGCGCCTTCGTCACCGACGCGGCCACCGCGGGCCGCACCGGGCTGCTCGACCCGGCCGCCGTCGCCTGGTCGGGGCCCGCCCTCGATCTCTACGGGCTCGGCGGCGAGCGCCTGCCCCGGATCGTCGACTGCGACGAACCGGTGGGCACCACCACGGCGTTCGGCCCACGGCTCCCGCTCACCGGGCTCGTCGTGGACCAGCAGGCCGCCCTCCTCACCCAGAGCGCCACCGCGCCGGCCGCCGCCAAGTGCACCTACGGCACCGGGGCGTTCCTGCTCGCCCGCACCGGTCCGCTCCCCCGCCGCACCACGACCGGACTCGTCGGCTGCGTGGCCTGGCGGCTGCGGGGCCGTACCGAGCACTGCCTCGACGGGCAGGTGTACACGGCCGCGTCCGCCGTGCGCTGGCTCACCGACCTCGGGGTCGTCTCCGGCGCCGGCGAACTCGACGCCGTCGGCGGATCGGTGCCCGACAGCGGCGGCGTCACGTTCGTCCCCGCCCTGGCCGGACTCGCCGCCCCCTGGTGGCGCGGCGAGGCCCGCGGCACCCTCACCGGCCTGGGGCTCGACACCGGGCGCGGGCATCTGGTGCGGGCCCTGGTCGAGGGCATCGCGGCGCAGGTCGTCGAGCTCGCCGGGGCCGCCGCCACCGACCGGGGCGCGACGCTGGACTCCCTGCGCGCCGACGGGGGGCTGACCCGCTCCGCGCTCCTCATGCAGACCCAGGCCGACCTGCTCCAGCTGCCGGTGGAGGTGGCCGCGCTGCCGGACGCCACCGCGCTCGGCGTCGGCGCGATGGCACGCCTCGGCCACGAACCGGGCCTCACCGTGCCGGAGGCCGTACCGCCCTGGAAGCCGTCCGCCGTGTACGAGCCGGCGATCTCGGCCGACGAGGCGGCGGAACGCCTGGGACGCTTCCGCGCGGAGGTCGCGGCGCTGCTGTCCCGCCCCCCGGACCGCGACGGGAATCCCGTCACGGCGCCGCCGGAGGCGTCCGGGACTCCGACGGCGCCGGAGGGTCCGGCATGACCCGGCACGGGCACGTCAGGGAGCACGGACACGCCGGGGAGCACGGGCACGTCAGGGAGCGCGGGCACGTCGGGGAGCACGGGCACGGCAGGGAGCACGGACACGTCGGGGAGCGCGGGCAGGTCAGCGGGCGCGGGCTCGTCAGCCGGCGCGGGCCCCTGCCGGACGGGGCGGGGGGCGCCTACGACGTCGTCGTGGTGGGAGCCGGGGTCGTGGGGTGCGCGATCGCCCGCGCGCTGGCGCGGTACCCGCTGCGGGTCGCGCTCGTCGAGGCGGCGGAGGACGTCGGCGAGGGGAGCTCCAAGGCCAACACCGCGATCCTGCACACCGGTTTCGACGCCGCCCCCGGCACTCTGGAGGCCGGTCTGGTCCGCGCCGGCCACCGGCTGCTCTCCGGCTACGCTGCCGAGGCGGGGATCCCCGTCGAGCCCGTCGGCGCCCTGCTCGTCGCCTGGGACGAGGAGCAGCGGGCCGCGCTCCCCGGCCTCGTCGCGAAGGCCGCCCGCAACGGCCATCACGCCACCCGGATCCTCGGCGCGGCCGAACTCCGCCGCCGCGAACCGCACCTCGGCCCCGGCGCGCTCGCCGCGCTCGCCGTGCCCGGAGAGTCGCTGATCTGCCCCTGGACCACCACCCTCGCCTACGCCACCCAGGCGGTCCGCTCCGGCGTCCACCTGCTGCTCGGCTGCCGGGTGACGGACGTCGTCACGGTCCCCGGGTCGCCCCACCGGCTGACCACCGGCCGCGGAACGCTCACCGCGCGGTACCTCGTCAACGCCTGCGGGCTGTACGCCGACCGCTTCGACGCGCTGCTCGGCGTCGGAGACTTCACGGTCACGCCCCGGCGCGGCCAGCTGCTCGTGTACGACAAGGCCGCCCGCGCGCTGGTGCGGCACATCCTGCTGCCCGTGCCCGGCCCGCTCGGGAAGGGCGTCCTCGTCGCGCCCACCGTGTACGGGAACGTCCTGCTCGGCCCGACCGCCGAGGACCTCGGCGACCGCACCGCGACCGGCACCACCGCCGACGGCCTCGGCGGACTGCGGGAGCGGGGCGCCCGGATCGTGCCCGCGCTCGCG
Source organism: Streptomyces sp. NPDC014861 (assembly GCF_043081625.1). NCBI lineage: Bacteria > Bacillati > Actinomycetota > Actinomycetes > Kitasatosporales > Streptomycetaceae > Streptomyces > Streptomyces sp. NPDC014861. The sequence continues at coordinate 190,628 of NZ_JBIBWV010000011.1, read as the reverse complement.
GAGGAGGAGGTGACGGCCGCCTACGCCGGGCTGCGGGCCGCCACCGGCCGGGAGGACTACCGCTGCGCGGCGCGCCCCGCACTCCGGTACGTCACCGTCGGCGGAATCCGCTCCACGGGCCTGTCCGCCTCCCTCGCCCTCGCCGAACACGCCCTCGGGCTGCTCGCCGAGTGCGGACTGCGGACCGGCCCCGAGCGACCCCTCGCGCCGGTGCGGATGCCGAACCTCGGCGAGGCCTTCCCCCGCCCCTACCGGGACGCCGAGGCCATCGCCCGGGACCCCGGCCACGGCGCGGTCGTCTGCCACTGCGAGCACGTCACCCGGGGCGAGGTGCGGGCCGCACTCGCCTCGGTCGTCCCGCCCGCGAGCCTCGAAGGGCTGCGCCGCCGCACCCGCGCCGGGGCCGGGCGCTGCCAGGGCGGCCACTGCCGGCCCGCCCTGCGCGCCCTGTTCGAGGAGCACGCGAAGGGGACGGTGGCCCGGTGAACCGGGAGCGGGCCGGGGGACGGGTTGCCCGCGCGGTGGACGTGCTGGTCGTCGGCGCGGGCCCGGCCGGGCTCACCGCGGCGGCGCGGCTCGCGGCGGCGGGCGCCGGACGGGTCGAGGTCCTGGAGCGGGAGCCGGAGGCGGGCGGCGTGCCCCGCCACTGCCTCCGCCCGGGCTTCGGCGCGGACGCCCGGGCCCGCGCCCTGGACGGCCCCGGGTACGCCCGGCGGGCGGTCCGCGCGGCGCGCCTGGCCGGAGCCGTCCTGCGTACCGGCGTGTCGGCCACCGGCTGGGCGGGCCCGCTCCGGCTGGAGACCACCGCGCCGACCGGACTGGAGACGATCGAGGCGCGGGCCGTCCTCCTCGCGACCGGCGCCCGCGAGCGCGCCCGCCCGGCGCGGCTGCTGCCGGGCACCCGCGCGCCCGGGGTGCTGACGACCGGTGAGCTCCAGCGGACGGTGGGGCTCTTCGGGCGGCGACCGGAGCGGATCGGGCGGCGCGCCGTGGTCGTCGGCGGCGGCCCGGTGGCCGGACACGCCGTCCGGCTGCTGCGGAGCGCGGGCGTCACGATCGCGGCCGTGGTGTGCGAGGAGGCGCGGGCGGCGGTGGGCGTCGGAGGCGTCCCCGTGCTGACGCGGACGACGGTGACGGAGCTGACGGGGCGGGGGCGGCTGGCCGGGGTGACGGTACGGGGCCGGGACGGGCGGACGCGCTCGCTCCGGTGCGACACGCTCGTGCTCACCGGCGACTGGATCCCGGAGCACGAACTGGCCCGCGCGGGCGGCCTGCCCCTCGTTCCCGGCACCCGGGGCCCGCGCGTGGACACGGCCCTGCGGACCGGGGTGCCGGGCGTGTTCGCGGCGGGCGCCCTGCTCCACGGCGGCGAGCCGGCGCTCCGCGCCGCCGCCGGGGGCCGCGCGGTCGCCGACGCGATCCTGGCCCACCTGGCCGGCGGGGCCAACGGCGGGTTCCGGTCCGGGGCCGCGCGCCCGGCCTGATTCCCCTCCCGGGACGCCTCCCCTGCGGAGGCGGTCCGGTGCGGGCAGACTGGCGGCATGGCGGTCACACGCAGCGCGGGTCTGCTGGTCTTCCGACGGACGGGGAGCGGCGGGATCGAAGTGCTCATCGGGCACATGGGCGGGCCGTTCTGGGCACGCCGGGAGGAGGCCGCCTGGTCGGTGCCCAAGGGCGAGTACGGGGCGGACGAGACGCCGGAGGACGCGGCCCGCCGCGAGTTCCTGGAGGAGCTGGGGCTGCCCGTTCCGGACGGCGACTGGATCGACCTCGGGGAGGTCCGGCAGGCGGGCGGAAAGACCGTCACCGTGTGGGCGGTGGAGGGCGACCTCGACCCGGCCGCCGTCGTGCCCGGCACCTTCACCATGGAATGGCCGCCCCGCTCGGGCACCACCACCGAGTTCCCGGAGCTGGACCGGGTCGGCTGGTTCACCCCGGAGGCGGCGGAGCCGCTGCTCGTCGCGGCGCAGCGGGCGTTCCTGGAGCGGCTTGTCACGCGGGTGCGCGGGCGGGCCTGAGGGGCGTTGTCAGACCCGTACGAGAGGGTGGGGTGCGTCAAGCCGTCGAGAGGGAGCCCGACATGACCACCATCACCGCCACCGAGCGCGCCGCGGCCCAGGCGTATCTGCGCCTCCTCGAATCCACGCAGGCCGTGCTGACGGATCCGCGCCTCGCCCCGTACGCGGGGGTGATGCTGACGAACCCCATGGCGGAGGCCGACGAGGCGCTGCGCGCGGCGGGTCTCGCGGGCAACGAGGACCGGCTGCTCCGCCTGGTCTCCACCCTCCGCTCCTCCCCCGCGTCCCCTCCCGGCGCGCCGACCCGCACGGCGGACCGGGGCCGCCGCGCCTGACCCCGCGCGGCGCGCCGGCCGCCGGCCGGAGGGGGAGGCGGGCGGCCGGGGCGGGGGCGGGGCGCCGGGGCCGGCGCGGGCGTGCGAGCGGGCCCCGCGGCCGGCGTGCGGCGGGTTGAGGGCGTTCCGGCCGGACGGGGGCCGTCATCGCGGGACGGCACGCGTCACGGAGCCGGACGGCAGGGGGAAGGGGACCGGACGGCAGGGGAAAGGTGCCGGACGGCAGGGAGAACGGGCCGGGCGGAAGGGGAAAGGTGCCGGGCGGAAGGGGGAGTGGAGCCGGGCGGCAGGGGGTGTGACGCCGCTCGACAGAGTTGGCGTTCATACGACCACCCGACCGGCGGCACGACGCGCCCGCTCGACGTCGGGTTCTTTGGGCCGGGTGGCGCACTCCGCCCGGCGCGTTTTCCACCTCGTTCCTACGGTGGCTGAATGATCGTCACGTCAGCCCTTCGTCATACCGCCGCGGGCTCCGCCGCGATGCTGCTCGTGCTCTCCGCCCCGGTGTCCGGCGTCGCCGCGACCCCGCCCCGCGCCCCGGCCTCCGTCCCCGCCCTCGTGTCCGGCTCCGTCACCGAACCGACCCCTCCCGCGCGGCGGTTCGTGGACCGGGCCCGGCTCGACCGGTCCGGGACGCAGGTGCAGCCGCTGTCCGGCGCGCCGGACGTCCCCTCCCTCTCGGCGCTGTCGTGGGTGGTCGCCGACGCCGGGACGGGCGAGGTGCTCGCCGCGCGTTCGGCGCACCGGAGGCTGCCGCCGGCCAGCACGCTGAAGACCCTGTTCGCGCTGACCGCACTGCCGCACCACGAGGCGTCCGAGCAGCACACGGTGGCCGACGAGGAGCTGATGGGGATCGGCGAGGGCAGCAGCCTCGTGGGGGTGAAGGAGGGGTACACGTACCGCGTCTCCGACCTGTGGAACGGCGTCTTCCTCAGCTCGGGGAACGACGCCGTGCGCGTCCTCGCGTCGATGAGCGGCGGCTGGCGGTCGATGGCCCGCCAGATGCAGGACAAGGCGCGGTCGCTGGGGGCGGTGGACACCCACGTGGTCTCCCCGGACGGGTACGACGCGCCGGGCCAGGTCTCGTCCGCGTACGATCTCGCGGTCTTCGGCCGGGCGGGCGTCCAGGACCCGGACTTCGTCCGCTACTCCTCGACCGCGTACGCGGACTTCCCTGCGGGCTCGTGGTCCTTCGGCATCGCCAACACCAACCGGCTCGTGACCGGCGAGGACGGCGTCGGCCGCTACCCGGGCATCCTCGGCATCAAGAACGGCTACACCAGCAACGCGGGCAACACGCTCGTCGCCGCCGCCCGGCGGGGCGAGCGCACCCTCGTCGTGTCGGTGATGAACCCTCAGTCGGGCGGCGGCCTCGCCGTGTACGAGGAGGCGCGTGACCTGCTCGACTGGGGCTTCGAGGCGGCGGGCAAGGTCCAGCCGGTCGGTTCGCTGCTGCCGCCGAAGTCTCCGGAGCCGGAATCGGAGCAGGTCGGGGAGTCGGAGCAGGTCGCGAAGTCGGAGCGGGGGCCGGGATCGGAGCCGGTGACGAAGGCGGAGCCGGAGCGGCCGGACGCGCGGCCCGTGTCGGTACGCGGCGGGGCCGGGGGCCCGGCCGCCGCGCAGGCCGCGGTCGCCCCGGCCGCGGCGACCGCGGACCCCGAGGGCGACGGCCCGTCGGTGACGGTGCCGCTGGCGCTCGTCGCCTCGGCCGGCGCGGCGGCGCTCGCCCTGTGGGCCTGGCGCCGCTGGGTGTCGCGCGCCTGACGACGGATCGCTCGCGTACGGCGTGGCCCCGGTCGCGTCCACGGCCCCCGGCCGGGTCTCAGCCCGCGCCGGGGGCCGTCGGCGTACGGGAACGGCGGTGGGCGGCCACCCTCTCCCGGGTGGCGCAGCGGCGGGAGCAGTAGCGGCGCTCGGGTCCGCTGCCGTGCGTGACGAAGACGTTCCCGCACGACGGGGAGACGCAGGTCCGGCCGGGCGGGGCCTGCCGCTCCCAGAGGAGGAAGGTGAGCGCCAGGCAGCCGGAGGAGAGGAACCACGGGGTCCAGGGCGCGTCGTCGTCGGCGTCCGCGTGGGGGTGCCAGGGTGCGGTGCCGCCGTGCGAGGTCAGGCGGAGGGGGCCGGTGTGGGCGGCGAGCAGGGAGTTGAGGAGGGCGGCGGCCTCGTCGGCGGATCCGGCGGCGAACACCTCCCGGAGGAGCACGGCGGCCGCCCGCATCGGGGCGACCTCCCCCGGGGTGACGGCGGCGGGCGGCGGCTCGCCGTGGGCGAGGAGCACGGCGGTGACCTCGCGGGGTCCGGCCGCGGGGTCGGCCAGGGCGTTGACGAGGGCGGCGGTGCGCAGCGCCATGGCGACGGCGGAGTGCCGGGTGGACCGGTCGGGGAGCACGGGCATCGGCCGAATGTAACGCATATTGCGAGCTTTTCAGTTACCTCCGTAGTCTCGGGCGCCATGCGCGTCCGTCCTCCAACCACCCGCCGTCCGTCCGTCGCCGCTCATCTGGCGGGGGCGCTCGCGGCCAGGACCGGTGACGAGATGTCCGGTCCCGCCCTCGCCCTCGCCGGTTTCGCCGCCGCGGGCTCGACGTCCCGTGCGGGGGCGCTGCTGGCGTGTGTGACGGTCTCGGCGGCGGTGGGCGCGCCCCTGCTGGGCGGGCTCCTGGACCGGTCCCGCCGGCCCGGCCGGCTCCTCGCCGGCACGGCGGTCCTCTACGCGGCGGGGCTCGGCGCCGTCCTGTTCGGGCTCGACCGGCTGCCGTTCGCCGTGACGGCGCTGCTCGCGGTGGTCACCGGGCTGGTGGGTCCCGCGCTCTCGGGCGGCTGGACCGCGCAGCTCCCCCGGATCGCGCCCGCCGACCGGATGCCCCGTCTGCACGGGCTCGACGCGCTGACCTTCTCCGTGGCGGCGCTGGCCGGTCCGGCGCTCGCGGGCGGCGCCGCGCTGCTGCTCGACGCGCCGACGGCGGTCGTCCTCGCGGCGGCCCTGGTCGCGACGGCGGCACCGGTCGCCTGGTCGCTGCCGGCGGCGGTGCCGGACGCACCCGAGGCCGGCGCCGCACGGCACGCGGACGGCCGGGGGCCGCACCGGGCCGCCGCCGGAGCGCCCGGGCGGCGGGGCCGTGACGGCGTCGTGGCCGTGTTCCGCCGGGGTCCTCTCCTGCGCGCCACGGTCACCTCGGTCGGCTGCGCCACCGCTCAGGGCGCGGTGGCCGCCTGCCTCCCGGTGCTGGGGGCGCGGGCGCTCGGCGGTTCCGGCCGGGGCGCGCTGCTGCTCTCCGTGGCGGCGGCCACCGCCCTCGCGGCGACCGCGCTGCACGCCCGGCCGCCCCGCGCCGTACCGCCGGGGCGGGTGCTGTGGGGCGGGGCCCTGGTGCAGGCGAGCGCGTGGGCGACGGCCTCGACGTGCGGACCGGCGGCCCTGGTGGTGGCGTTCGCGGTCGCGGGCGCCGCCGAGGGTCCGCAGCTGACCGCCCTGTTCACCGTCCGGCACGAGGAGACCCCGAGCCGGCTGCGCGGCCGGGTGTTCACCACCGGAGCCGGCCTGAAGATCACCGGCTTCGCGGTGGGCGCGGCGGTGGCGGGGCCGGTGGCGGCCTGGTCCGTCCCGGCGGCGCTGCTGGGTGCCTCGGCGGTCTGCGCCGTGTCGGCACTCCCGTACGCGAGGGGCCGGAACGGGGTCAGAGCGGAGACCGGGGAACTCGGGCGACCCGCGGAGCGACGTACCGCTCGGCGGCGCGGAGGGCTTCCGGGGTCGAGCGGACGCCCATGAGCACGCACAGGGTGTACGCGGTGTCCTCGCAGCGGCGGCGGAGGGAGGGGTCGCCGGGAGCGGCGAGGACCGTGCGTTCCTGGGCCCGGTAGTGCCGGAGGAGCCGTTCGACGGTGTTGCGGTCGGGCAGCAGCATTCTTCCTCCGTGGCGGCCCCGTGTCGTGCGTCGCTCCATGGTGCTCGCGGCCGGCCACCCGCGCGACCCCTGTGGTCACGTTCCGTCATTTCGGGACGGCCGAGGTGCGAGCTCCGCCCGAATGGCCGAGGGTCGAAGACATGAACCCGAGTACGCGACTGAGGGTGGTCGTCACGGGCGCCACCGGGAACGTCGGCACGAGCGTGGTGCGGGCCCTGGCCCGCGAGGAGCGGGTCGGTTCCGTGCTGGGACTGGCCCGGCGGCTGCCCGAGCTCCGGCTGCCGGGGGTCGAGTGGGCCGCCGTCGACCTGTCCGAGGCCCGTGACGAGCCCCGGCTCGCCCGGTACCTGGCCGACGCGGACGCGGTCGTCCACCTGGCGTGGCGCTTCCAGCCGACGCACGATCCCGTGACGACCTGGAACACCAATGTGCTGGGCACCCTGCGGGTCTGCGCCGCGGTCGCGGAGGCGCATGTGCCGGCGCTCGTCTGTGCCTCCTCGGTCGGGGCCTACTCCCCCGGCCCGGACACCGGCGCGCCGGTGTCCGAGGCGTGGCCGACGGACGGCTGGCCGGGCGCCGCCTACAGCCGGGAGAAGGCCTATCTGGAGCGGGTCCTGGACACCTTCGAGCGCGACCGTCCGCAGACCCGGGTGGTCCGGATGCGGCCGGCCTTCCTCTTCAAGGAGGAGGCGGCGAGCGAACAGCGCCGGATCTTCGCCGGCCGGTTCCTGCCCGGACCGCTCGTCCGGCCCGATCTGCTGCCGGTGCTGCCGGAGTTCGAGGGTCTGCGCTTCCAGGTCCTGCACACCGACGACGCCGCCGACGCCTACCTGCGGGCCGTGCTGCGGGACGTGCGCGGCGCGTTCAACCTGGCCGCGGAGCCGGTGGTGGACGCGGCGCTGCTCGGCGACCTGTTCGACGCGCGGCCGGTGCGGGTCCCCGCGGGCGCGGTGCGGGGCGCGCTGGCCGCCGCCTGGCACCTGCGCCTCGCCCCGGCCTCCCCCGGGCTGTTCGACCTGCTGCGCCACATTCCGGTGATGTCCGTCGCCCGCGCGCGCGAGGAGCTGGAGTGGACCCCCCGGGCGACCTCGGTGGAGGCCCTGGAGGCGTTCCTGCGCGGGGTGCGGTCCGGCGCGGGCGACGACACGGCTCCCCTGGCCGGGCGCCGCGCCGCCTGATCCCCTCCCGGGTGCGGCGGGCCGTCAGCGGCCCGCCGCACCCGCCGCGTCCCAGTCGACGATCCGGATGGCCGCGCCGGCCGCCTCCCGTCCCTTGCAGTGGGCGCGGTGGCGGCGGAGCACCGCGTCGACGTCGAGGTGGCGGGCGAACGCCGGGTGGCCCGCGAGCCGCTGGGCGTACGCCCAGAGCGCCCGGTGTCCGGCGACCCGGTGCAGGGCGGCGGCGTCCAGGTGCCAGCGGTGGACGGTGTCCAGCTGCACCAGGGCGCCCCACACGTGCACGTCGGCGAGGGTCGGCGCGGCCCCGAAGAGGTACGGCCGGCCGGTGAGCCGCGCGTCGAGGGAGGCGAGGGCCCCGAAGAGCGTGGCGAGGGCCTCCTCGGACTCCCGCCGGGCCCCCGCCTCCGGGTCGAGGCCGAGGGCGCCGGCCCGCTGCGCGGCCCGGTGGACGCCGCCCGCGCAGAGCACGGCGAGGGCGTCGATCTCCTGGCGGTGCTCCTCCGGCAGCAGTTCGGGACCGTCGCCCCGGAAGCGGAGGGCGAGGTCGCGGAGGATGTCGGGGACGTGGGTGCTGACGATCCGTCCGGTCCAGGCGTCGGCGAGGACGGGCGCGGCGGCGGGCCCGGTGTAGAGGTGTGCGGTGGCCTCGTAGAGCGGGCGGAGCGCGGTGTACGAGCCGTCCGGGGCGTCGGGGATTTCGGGCAGGAGCCGCAGCGGCAGGGTGGCGTCGAGGCCGAGGAGTCCGTGGGTGACGGCGATGCTCAGACAGTCGGGGTCGGCCGCGGCGAGGTGGAGCCGGTAGCGGTGCGGCACGGCGTAGTGGCCGCTGTCGGCGGAGCGGCCGATCCGGCCGCGGAAGGCGGGTGCCGCGGAGGCGGCGGGCAGCAGCGAGGAGGGGACGACGACGGGCATGGTGCTCCCAGGGTTGCTCGGTGCTGGGTCCGTGCGGGCTTCGTCGAGGCGTGCGGGAACGCCCGTGCGGCGGCAGCAGAGTGACGGGAAGGCGGGAGGTGGCGGCCGTGGCCCGGAGGAGCGGGCCGGCCGGGCGCGGTCAGGCCGCGCTGCACACCCGCAGCAGGTCGATGTGGCGGCGCGAGGTGAGGGGCAGGGAGCGCGGCAGGGGACGCGACGACGGGCGGGCCGTCCGGCCGCCGAGCCCGTCACCGTGAAGCATGTGGTTCCCTACCCGTCCGCTCGGATTCCCTGTCCCGAGTGTCCGGCGGCCGGCGGACGCCGTCAAGGGCGCGGACAGGACCGGCCCCGGGCGTTCCGGCCCCGCCGCCCGGCCGGGAGCGGAACGGCCGGGCGGCCGGGCGGCGGGACCCCGCACCGGCGGAGGCGCGACCCGGGCGGCTGCCGTCCGGCACCCCTCGGAGCCGTACGGAATAATGCGCCGCATGCGCATTTCAGCCAGGGCCGACTACGCCGTGAGGGCCGCCCTCCAGCTCGCGGCCGCCGGAGACAGCGGGCCCTTGAAGGCCGAGGCGATCGCCGAGGGGCAGGGCATCTCGCACAAGTTCCTGGAGGGGATCCTGGGCGACATGCGCAAGGGCGGCCTGGTGGAGAGCCAGCGCGGCGGGCGGGGCGGCTACTGGCTGGCGCGGCCCGCCGAGACGATCTCGGTCGCGGACGTCATCCGCTGCGTGGACGGCCCGCTGGTCTCGGTGCGCGGCCAGCGCCCGCCGGACCTGGCGTACACGGGCCCCGCCGAGTCGCTGCTGCCACTGTGGATCGCGCTGCGGGCCGGCGTCCGCGAGGTGCTGGGCGTCTCGCTCGCGGAGGTCGCGTCGGCCCGCCTGCCGGCCGAGATCACCGCGAAGGCGGACGACCCGGAGGCCTGGACGAACCCCTGACGGACGGCCGGGCCACACCGCCCGCCACCGCGCGCCCTGGCGCGGACGTCACCGGCGCGGTAAGACGTCACCATGCCGCCCCCGCCAGACCGGCACGCCCTCGCCACGCCGCCCCGGCCAATCCGGTACACCCTCACCGCACCACCCGCGTCAGACCGGTACACCGCCACCACGCCGCCCCCGCCCAGCCGGTACACCCTCACCGCACCGCCCCCGCACCGCCGGCACCCCGCCACCCTTCCCCCGGCCGGCCCGCCCTGCCGTTCCCGACACGACCGACCCGCTCCGCCGTTCCCGAGCCGGCCGGCCCGCCCCGCCGTTCCCGAGTCGGCTCGGCGGGCAATCCGCCGCCACCTGCCTCGACTTGACGCCGTCCCGCCCACCGACACACCCCCATCCACATAGCGGACGCCCCTTGGGCCTCGCGGGCTCCCTCTGCCACTATCCCTAGTGATCCAGTGGGATTAGATCCGGTGGAATGACGGAGAGCAGGCGGGGTGGGATGAGCAAGCAGCAGACGGCGCCGAGGGACGACACGCTCTGGCGGCGGGTCGTCCGGGAACTCGCCGACGACCTGGCGGTCGACGCGCACGCCCGCGACCGGGCCGGCAAGGCCCCCTTCGACGAGGTCGAACGACTCCAGGAGGCGGGGCTCCCCGCCTTCCTCACGGCCTCCGACCCGGCGCTCGGCGGCGGCGGGCACGGCGCCGATCTCCGCACCGCGTGTTCCGCCGTACGGGAGCTCTCCGCCGCGGACAGCTCGGTCGGCGAACTCCTCGCCCACCACTACGCCCTGTCGTGGACGACCCGCTTCCTCGCCGGCCCCTCGGGCCGGACCGCCGAGAGCTTCCCGCGCCTCGACGCCCGCACCGCGGCCGAGGGGTGGCTGCTCGCCGGGGCGACCGAACCCGCGCCGCCCGGCACGGGCACCGGCCTCACCCTCACCCGCGCCGACCGGGGCGGCTGGCTCCTCGACGGGCGGCGCTCCTTCGACTCCGCCGTGACCGTCGCCGACCGGCTCGTGGTCGCCGCCCGCCCGGCCGGCACCGGCGACCTGCTGGTGGTCCTGGTGGACCCCGCCCACCCCGGGGTGTTCGCCGAGGGGGTGGCCGACCGGGTCGGGCAGCGGCTGACCGGCGCCGGCACGGTCGTCTTCGACCACGTGCCCGTCCCCCGGGCGGGGGTCCTCGGCACCCTCCCGTCCGACGAGCACGCCGTGGCGCCCTTCACCGCGCTCGCGCCGCTCGTGCTCCGCCTGCTGCTCGTGCACGTGGTGCTCGGCATCGCGGAGGGCGCGCTCGCCGAGGCCCGGGACGTGAACCGGACCATCGCCCCCGAGCCCGACCGCGTCCCCCGGGACGGCACGCCCCTCCACGCCCTGCCGGGCCTGGGGGACGACCCGTACCTGCTGCTCTCCTACGGGGAGTTGGCGACCGCCGCGCACACCGCGGCCGCCGTCGCCGAACGCGCCACCGACGCCCTCACCAGCGGACTGCGCGCCGGGTGGACGCTCGGCTTCGAGGACCGCGCCGACCTCGCGGTGCTGGTCGCCGCCGCGGAGACCGTCACCGGCCGGGCCGCGGTCCAGCTGACCACCCGGATCCTGGAGCTCGTCGAGGGCGCCCCGCCGGCCGTCCCCGGCGCCGGGGGCGGCGGCCCCGGCTTCGACCGCTTCTGGCGCAACGCCCGCGCCCTCACCGCCCGCACCCGCCCCTCCCACCGGCTCCGCGACATCGGCGACCACTACCTCAACGGCACCCACGCCCGACTCGCCCGCAGCGCCTGACCGCGCGTCACGGACCGTCGCCGGCGCGCGTCAGCTCGTACAGGTCACCGGAGTCCGGGTCGCCGACGTACTGGTAGAGCGTGACCCGCTCCGCCGTGCCGCCGACGTACCAGGTGCCGTCCGCGCAGGAGCCCACCCCGAGCCCGACCTGCAGGCCCGACGCGCCGGACCCCGGTTCGTATGTCCAGGTGCCGCGACCGCCGCACTCCCGCTCCTCGTCGTCCCCGTCCCAGGAGTCGTCGAGGCCCGCGGCGGTGGCGGTGCCGTCCGCGGCCAGCTCCATCGAGCCGCCGCGCCCGTCCGTCCAGGTTCCGACGATGGCGGCACGAGCCGGGCGAGGCGGCCGGTACTCCTCGACCAGGCCACTCGCGAAGACTGCCACGCCGAGTGCGAGGACGACGGCCACGGCCAGCGCGCCCCGGCCCAGGACGGCCCGCAGCAGACGCGGCCGGCGCGAGCCGGAGACCGCGGCGGCCACGGCGAGCGCCGCCCCGGCCGGCAGCCACAGGACGGCGCCGGCGACCGCTCCGGAGCAGCCGGCCGTCACCGCCGCGCCCAGCGGGACCGCGGCGACGAGCAGCCCGCCCGGCAGCAGCCCGGCCGCTCCGCCCCCGAGGCGGGCCCACCCTTGCCCGAGCACGCCCGCGAACCGCTCACCGAGCCACACCGTGGGCAGCACGAGCACGAGGGCGAGACCACCGGCGAAGGCGACGGCGAAGGGCAGCAGCACGAACAGGAGGAGGATGCCCAGGGCGGAACCCCCTCCGGCGCCGGGCGACGGCTGGGTGAAGCCGTACAGCGTCAGCAGGACGGCGGCGAGCACCCCCTCCACGAGGAGCACCGCCGCCGCCGGCACCAGTCTCTCGGCGGCGCCAATCCGCTGCGCCTCCCGCGTCGCCGCCATGGCGATCACCCCCTTCGGCGAGATCCTGCCAGACCCCTGAACACGTTCAAATGACGGGTCCCCAACCCGGCGGGACGAACGGTCCGGCATGTCGGGCCGTCCGGCCCTCTCCCGGAGCGGCCCAAGGGCCCAAGCTGGGAGGCGAGGAGGGACCGGCGTCCGGGCCGGGCCCTCGGATGGTGTCTGGGAGGACGTCGGATGAGTCGCGAGGCCGGGGAGTTCCGGGGCGGGGAGATCGTGGCCGGGGTGGACGGTTCGCCGGAGAGCCTGGCGGCCGCCGACTGGGCGGCGCGCGAGGCGGAGCACCGGGGCGTCCCGCTGCGGCTCGCGCACGCCTGGCGGTGGGAACCGCTCGACCTGCCGCTCGTCCAGGACCGCGAGACGCAGGAGCGGGCCGCCGAGGAGGTGGTCCGCGCGGCCGCGGCGGAGATCACGGAGCGGCACCCGGAACTGACCGTCACCTCGGGGGTGCTGACCGACACTCCGGTCGCCGCGCTGCTCGACACGGCCGAGGACGCCGAGATGCTGGTCATCGGCTCGCGCGGGCACGGGGCGGTGGCCGGATTCCTGCTCGGCTCGTACGGGCAGCAGGTCATCGCCGCCTCGACCCGCCCGGTCGTCGCGGTCCGGGCGCGCGACGACCGGGCAGCCGAACCGCCCACCGGCGAGATCCTGGTGGGCCAGCAGGGCACCCCCGAGGACAGCGAGGCGGTGCTGCGGTTCGCCTTCGAGACGGCGGCGGCCCGGGGCGCCGCGATCCGCGCGGTGCGGGCCTGGAGCCTGCCGCCGCTCTTCGCGTACAGCCCGACGTCGCTGCGGCTCGCCGACGACGCCGGCGGCCTCGTGCCCTTCGAGGAGAAGGCGCTCCGCGAGGCACTGGCGCCGTGGCGCGAGCGGTACCCGTACGTGCCGGTGACCGAGCACGTCGAGCTCGGCAGCGCCGGCCAGGTCCTGCTCACCACCTCCGGCGCGGCGCAGCTCCTGGTGGTGGGCCGCAGGGCGAAGCGCGGGGCGCTCGGACAGCGGATCGGCTCGGTGGCGCATGCCGCGCTCCACCTGGCGCCGTGCCCCGTGGCGGTGATCCCGCAGGGCGCCTGAGCGGATACGGGTCAGGCGGTCCCGTCAAGTCGACGCGGCGGGTCGACGCACGGAGTTGACCCGCCGGGTTGACACGGGGTGTCGGGGCGGCGGAGCGCGGAAAGCCTTGACCCCGTCGCCCCGGTGGCCGAACGCCCGGCCGCCGGCCCGACGGCGACGCCGAGAGAGCGGAGCTCCATGCGGTACGACGGCCCCGACCCATCAGACCCATCAGACCCGTCCGACCCCTTCGAACATCCCCACCCCGACCACCCCGCCCCCGGCGCCCCCGCCTCCCCTACCGGTTCCGGCCGTCACCGCCGCGGCGGCCCCGCGCTCCACCGCCCGCACCGGCGCCCGCTCCGGCGCACGTCCTTCCAGGCGGCCGTCCTCACCGCGGGCACGACCGCCGCCGCCGTCACCGTCCTCCTCGGTCTGTACGTGGCCGCCCCGCCCTCCTCCTCCGCTCCCCGCGCGGCCGGGCCCTCCTCCGCCGAGGCCCGACCCCCCGCCCCTCCCACCCCGGCCCCCGGCTCGCCCGACGCCCGGGCCGAGGCCCGCCGCACCCCGTCCGCGCCCCCGGCAGCGCCGGCGATCACCGCCCCGACCGCGCCCGCGACCACGCCCCCGGGCGCGAGCGCGGGTGCGGACGCGGGCGACGCCACCGGGACCGGGGCCGGGGCCGGCAGGGCGGACGGCGGGCTCGCCCCGCAGACCGGGTCCGTCCTCGCCGCCCCGGTGACGGCCCCGGCCCGCGCGGCCCGCTACGTGCGGGACGTCGTCGCGCTCGCCAACGCCGAGCGGGACCGGGCCGGCTGCGAGCCGCTGCGGACCGAGGCACGGCTCACCGAAGCGGCTCAGGGGCATGCCGACGACATGGCGGCCCGTGACTTCTACGCCCACGACAACCCCGAGGGACACGACGGGGGCGACCGGATCAAGGCCTCCGGCTACGCCTGGTCGGCGTGGGGCGAGAACATCCACAAGGGGCCGAAGACCCCGGAACTGGCCATGGACGACTGGATCGGGAGCCCGGCCCACCGGGCGAACATCGTGAACTGCGCCTTCCGCGACATCGGGGTCGGCGTCACCCTGACCGCCGACGGGCCCTGGTGGGTGCAGGACTTCGGCACCAAGGGCTGACGTCCGCTCAGTTCGCGGGCGCGGCCAGCTTCTGCACCCAGACCGTGCCGTCCGGGCCGGGCACGGCGGCCACACCGGTGTCGCGGTAGGCGCAGTCGAGCAGATTGCGTTCGTGGCCCGCGTCGTCCCGCCAGCTCTCCACGACGGTCGCGGGGTCCGGCTGGCCCTGGGCGAGGTTCTCGGCCCAGGCCGACCACTGGTATCCGGCCGCGGTCATGCGGCTGTCCGCGAACTCGCCCTCGGGGCTGGCGTGTCCGTAGTAGCCGCGGGCCGTCATGTCCCGGGCGTAGGCGCGGGCGGCGGCGGTCAGCCGGGCGTCGGTGCGCAGCGGGCCGCAGCCGGCCTTCGCGCGCAGCCGGTTGACCAGTTCCGTCACCCGCTCCCCCGGGTCGGCCGGGGTCGGTGCGACGCTGCGGCTCGGGGTCGGCGCGGTGGTGGTGGCGGTGCGGGTCGGGGTCGGCGTCGGGCGGGTGGGGGTCGCGGTGGTGGTGTCGGGTGTGGGGGCGGGGGTCCGGGGCGGGGTGGTCGCCGGGGGCGCGGCGACGGGCCCGGGGGGCGCGGGGCGGGGGTCGGTGGTCTCGGGGAGGGTGAGGACGAGCGCCCCGAGGACGGCGACGGCCGCGACGCCGGCCGTCCCGGCCCGGCGCCCGAGGGTCCAGTACGGGGCGGCGTGCCCGCCGGATCCGGCGGAGGCCGACGCCCCGGGCAGGGTGTGCGGGTCGGGTACGGGAGGCTGGCCGGCCGGCGGTGATGCCGCCGGGCCGGGCGGCACCGCTTCGGCGGCCACCGCCGGCTCCGCGCCGCCGACCGGCTCCGCCGCGAACGCCGGGGTGGTGCCGGCGTCGAGGAGGGCTCCGGCGACGGGCGGGACGAGGCCGATGCCGACCAGCAGACCCTCGACGGGGGCGAGTCCGCGGCGGGCGCGGCCGGTCGCGCAGGTGCGGCACTCGCGCAGGTGGCGGGCGAGGCGCTTGCGCCACAGCGGGGACGGCCGGCCGTCCCACGGGGTGAGGACGGTTTCGAGGCCGGGGCAGCGGGGACGGGCGTCGAGGGCTCCGACGACGGCCCGGCCGGTCTCCAGTCGCTCCTTCATCCGCTGCACGCGGACGGCGGCGTGGGCCGGGTCGAGGCCGAGGGCCTCGGCGAGTTCGGCGCGGGTGAGTTCGCCGGCGGCCTCCAGCCACCACAGGGAGAGGAGTTCGCGGTCGTCCTCGTCGAGCCAGCGAGTGGCCCGGGCGACGTCGCGGCGCTGTCCGGTGAGGCCGAGGCGGAGGATGGTGAGGTCGGTGAAGTCGCCCGCCGGGTCGGCGAGCTCGACGGCCCGGTCGAGGCCGGGGACGGGGGCCTGCCGGCGTTCCCGCCAGCGGCGGCGGACGCCGTTCATGGCGATGGCGACGAGCCAGGACCGGAAGCGGGCGGGGTCCCGCAGCCCGGGCAGCCCGTCGAGGGCCCGGACGAGGGTCTCCTGGACGATGTCGTCGGTGTCGGCGTGCCCGTCGAGGGCCCGCCCCACGATGTTGTGCACGAGCGGCAGGCAGGCGCGCACCAGTTCGTCCCTGGCGTGCGGATCGCCCGCGCGCGCCGCCTCCACCAGGGCGGTGGTGCGCTGCTCGTCGCTGTGCATGGATGGTGCTCCCTCGTGCCCGGTTCGCGTCCCCGTCCAGGTGGAGACCCGGGAGGCCGGGCAGGGATAACACTTTTTTCGCTCGGCGGTCCGGGCGGGCCGCCGCCGTGACGGCGGCCCGCCCGGACCGGAGGCCAGGCCGCCCCTCCGGATCGTGCCGGGTGCACGGCACGACCCGGAGGGGCCGGCCTAGCCGGTCGGGTGGGGCAGGCGCGGGACCGTGGCCCCGTGGCCCTCCCGGACGGCCTCCACGACGGCGTCGTGGAGTTCTCGGCTCTCCTCCTCCGAGGAGCAGGGGACGGGACTGCCCGACATGGTGAACCAGTCGGAGGCGCCGCTGTACTGCACGGCCACACGTGCCTCACCGTCGACGAAGGTCGTGTGCACGGTCAGGTCGCCCGTGACGATTCCGCCCTCGACGGTCAGCACCCCACCACGCCCGGTGTAGACACCGGCGGTCGTCCAAGATGCCCAGCTCATGCCCTCCAGGGTCACACCCGGATGGCCTACGCGCCACCGACGGGACCGCCCCGGCCGGAATCGTTCCGGCCGGGGCGGTACGCGTCGGCCGCCCGATCAGGCGAGGGTGGCGACGGCCTCGTTGAACGTGGCGGAGGGGCGCATCACGGCCGCGGCCTTGGCCGGGTCGGGCTGGAAGTAGCCGCCGATCTCGGCCGGGGAGCCCTGGACGGCGTTCAGCTCGTCGACGATCTTCTGCTCGTTCGCCGCGAGGTTCTCGGCGAGCGGGGCGAAGGCCTTGGCGAGCTCGGCGTCCTCGGTCTGCGCGGCCAGCTCCTGGGCCCAGTACAGGGACAGGTAGAAGTGGCTGCCGCGGTTGTCGATGCCGCCGACGCGACGGGTCGGCGACTTGTCCTCGTTGAGGAAGGTGCCGGTGGCGCGGTCCAGGGTGTCCGCGAGGACCTGGGCGCGGGCGTTGCCCGTGGTGGTGGCCAGGTGCTCGAAGGAGGCGGCCAGCGCGAAGAACTCGCCGAGGGAGTCCCAGCGGAGGTAGTTCTCCTTGACGAGCTGCTGGACGTGCTTCGGGGCGGAGCCGCCGGCGCCGGTCTCGAAGAGGCCGCCGCCCGCCATCAGCGGGACGACCGACAGCATCTTGGCGCTGGTGCCCAGCTCCAGGATGGGGAAGAGGTCGGTCAGGTAGTCGCGGAGGACGTTGCCGGTGACGGAGATGGTGTTCTCGCCGCGGCGGATGCGCTCCAGGGAGAACTTCGTCGCCTCGACCGGGGAGAGGATCTTGATCTCCAGGCCCTCGGTGTCGTGCTCCGGCAGGTACTGCTCGACCTTGGCGATCAGCCGGGCGTCGTGGGCGCGCTCGGCGTCGAGCCAGAAGACGGCCGGGTCGCCGGTGGCGCGGGCGCGGGTGACGGCGAGCTTGACCCAGTCCTGGATCGGGAGGTCCTTGGTCTGGCAGGCGCGGAAGATGTCGCCCTCGGCGACCTCCTGCTCCAGGACGGTGTCACCGGCGGCGTCGACGAGGCGGACGATGCCGGCCGCGGCGATCTCGAAGGTCTTGTCGTGGGAGCCGTACTCCTCGGCCTTCTGCGCCATGAGGCCGACGTTCGGGACGGAGCCCATGGTCGACGGGTCGAAGGCGCCGTGGGCCTTGCAGTCCTCGATGACGGCCTGGTAGACGCCGGCGTAGGAGCTGTCCGGGAGGACGGCGAGGGTGTCGGCCTCCTGGCCGTCCGGGCCCCACATGTGGCCGGAGGTGCGGATCATGGCCGGCATCGAGGCGTCGACGATGACGTCGGACGGCACGTGCAGGTTGGTGATGCCCTTGTCGGAGTCGACCATGGCGAGGGCCGGGCCCTCGGCGATCTCGGCGTCGAAGGACGCCTTGATCTCGGCGCCGTTCGGGAGGGCGTCCAGGCCCTTGAGGACGGTGCCGAGGCCGTCGTTGGCGGACAGGCCGGCGCCCGCGAGGACCTCGCCGTACTGCGCGAAGGTCTTCGGGAAGAAGGCGTGCACGACGTGGCCGAAGACGATCGGGTCGGAGACCTTCATCATCGTGGCCTTGAGGTGCACGGAGAAGAGGACGTCCTCGGCCTTGGCGCGGGCGACCTGCTCCGAGAGGAAGGTGCGCAGGGCGGCGGCGCGCATCACGGAGGCGTCGACGACCTCGCCGGCGAGGACCGGTACGGACTCGCGCAGCACGGTGGTGGTGCCGTCGGCGGCCACGTGCTCGATGCGGAGGCTGCCGGCCTCGGCGATCACGGTCGACTTCTCGGTGGACCGGAAGTCGTTCTGCCCCATGGTGGCGACCTCGGTCTTGGACTCGGAGGTCCAGGCGCCCATGCGGTGGGGGTGGTTCTTGGCGTAGTTCTTGACCGAGCCCGGGGCGCGGCGGTCCGAGTTGCCCTCGCGCAGGACCGGGTTCACGGCCGAGCCCTTGACCTTGTCGTAACGGGCGCGGACGTCCTTGTCCTGGTCCGTCTTCGGGTCGTCCGGGTAGTCCGGGAGGGCGTAGCCCTGCGCCTGGAGCTCGGCGACCGCGGCCTTCAGCTGCGGGATCGAGGCCGAGATGTTCGGCAGCTTGATGATGTTGGCCTCGGGGGTCTTGGCCAGTTCGCCCAGCTCGGCGAGGGCGTCGTTGATGCGCTGGCCCTCCTCGAGGAACTCGGGGAAGCTCGCGATGATGCGGCCCGCGAGCGAGATGTCACGCGTCTCGACCGTGACGCCGGCCGTGGAGGCATACGCCTGGATCACGGGCAGGAACGAGTACGTCGCCAGGGCAGGCGCCTCGTCGGTGTGGGTGTAGATGATGGTCGAGTCAGTCACCAGGTGCTCCGCTCCACGTCTGCGTATGCGAGATTGCTCGACATCAAGATATCTCGTGATCGCGGTTCTCCGTAAAGGGCCCCACGAGCTCGCCTTGGTCGGGGGCTCCGGAGTCCTCCACGAAGGGCCCTCCGAGCCGGTACGAGGCGGGTCCGCCGTCGAGCTCGACGTGGCGGACGAGGAGGAGCAGGGCGAGGCCGGCGGCGGCGCCGACACCGGCGGCGAGTGCCTGGCCGCAGCGGTGGGCGAGGCGGAGCTCGGCCGGGTCGTACGGGGCGGTGGCGGGCAGGCCGAGGGTGTCGCCGAGCAGCAGGAACCCGGCCGCGAGGCCGCCCGCGGCGAGCAGCCCGAGCGCCAGGCCGACCGGGAGGCCGCGCGCGGTGGTGCCGCGCCGGGTGCCGGGGCGGACCTTGCCGCGGCGGGCGAGCAGGGCGATCAGGCCGCACTGGACGGCGAGGGCGAGCAGGGCGGCGGCGATGACGTCGCCGGGGCGGTGGTCGCCGTCGGCGACCGAGTACGCGCCGACGGCGACGGCCCAGAGGGTGGCGGCGCCGGTCGCGAGCTCCCGGGAGCGGCGGGACACGACCAGGGGGAGGGCGAAGGCGACACCGAAGGCGAGGGTGGCGGTGGCGCTCGGGAAGCCGCTGGGGGCCAGGGCCCCGACTCCCTCGGCGGTCCGCGGGCGGGGCGCGTACAGCTGGAGCAGGCCGGTGACGGCGAGCGAGACGGCGACGGCTCCGACGGCGGCTCCGGTGAGCCCGTACCGCCTGCGCAGCACGCCGAGGCCGACCAGGAGGAGACAGGCGAGGACGAGGGAGAGGGTGACGGCCCCGTCCAGTGAGGGGTGGTCGCGCAGGAAGGCGGCGACGCGGGTGTCGGCGCGCCGGCCGGTGACGGCGGCGTCGCCCCAGCGGCGGCCGGTCGCCGTCAGCACGAGGCCCGCGTAGACGAGGGTGAGCAGCAGGACCGCGGCGAGGCAGGCGCGCCGGGTCCGGGTGCGGACCCGGGTGCTGAAGGAGTCCGCGGCCTCGCCCGCCACGGCGGCGTACCACCAGGTGTCACCGGCTCTGGGCGGCTTCGGGGAGCCGCCTATTCGCCTGTCGTAGGAAGCCATGCCCTGATTCGAACCCGGGCGCGAGCGGGACGCCCGCTGGGCGCACCCGAACGACGCTCGGGGGCGGGATTCAGCCGTCGCGGGGGTCCCGGAGCGTCGGGCCCGCTCCGGTGCCCGACGCGCCGCCGGCGCGTCGGGAGGGGCGAGCGCCCCCGGAACGACGTACCGGTCCCTGCGGTCCCCCGGTCGCCGCCGGCGGGGTGCCGACGGCGGCGCGGGCGTGCCGTGCGCGGGTGAACGGGAGGGGGCGTCAGGAGGAGGCGCGGACGACGAGGTCGGTGGGGAGCATCCGGCGGGGCTGGTCGTCGGGCTCGCTGGGGCCGGCGATCTCGGCCAGGAGGAGCCGGGCCATGGTGCGGCCCATCTCCTCGATGGGCTGGCGGACGCTGGTGAGCGGCGGGTCCATGAGGCGGGCGACGGCGGAGTCGTCGACGCCGACGAGGGCGACGTCCTCGGGGACCCGGCGGCCGGCCTCGCGGAGCACGGCCCGGGCGCCGGCGGCCATCACGTCGGAGGCGGCGAAGACGGCGTCCAGGTCGGGGGCGCGGTCGAGGAGTTCGCGCATGGCGCGCCGGCCGCCCTCCTCGGTGAAGTCGCCGGTGGCGACGAGGGCGTCGTCGGCGGGGAGGCCGGCCTCGGCCAGGCCCTCGCGGTAGCCGTCGAGGCGGCAGCGGGCACCGTACATGTCGAGGGGGCCGGTGATGGTGGCGACGCGGGTGCGGCCGCCGGCGGCGAGGTGGGCGACGGCGGTGCGGCCGGCTCCCGTGTTGTCGGAGTCGACGAAGGCGACGGGCTCGTCCTCGCGGCGGCGGCCGTTGAGCACGGCGGGCAGGCCGAGGGCGCGGACCTGGTCGGGCAGCGGGTCGTCGGCGTGCACGGAGACGAGGAGGACGCCGTCGACGCGCTGGGCGGCGAGGTACTGCTCGAAGCGCTGCCGCTCCTGGTCGCTGCGGATCAGGGTGAGCAGCAACTGCTTGTCGGCGGCGGCGAGTTCGCTGCTGACACCGCGAATGATGTCGAGGAAGTACGGTTCGGCGAAGAGCCGGGCCTCGGTCTCGGGGACGACGAGGGCGACGGCGTCGGTGCGGCTTCCGGCGAGGGCGCGGGCGGCCCGGTTGGGGACGTAGCCGAGTTCGGCGACGGCCTTCTCGACGGCCGCCTTGGCCTGCTCGCTCACCTTCGGCGAGCCGTTGATGACCCGGGAGACCGTGCCGCGGCCGACTCCGGCCCGGGCCGCGACCTCCTCCAGGGTGGGCCTGCCGGTCTGCCGCCCGCTCACCGCCATGTGTGGCTTCTCCCCTCGGCCCCGGGACACCGCCCGCCCGTGCTGTGCGGCGAACCTATCAGGCGGGCGGGCGGGTCCCGGCGGGATCGGCCGGCGGTGCCGGCGGCGGTGCGAGGGGTGGGTGGGATCAGGTGGTGGGCGTCAGTTCCGCCATGGGGCCCCAGCCCCGCTGCTCGGTCCTGACGTTGATGATCTCGGGGGTGGCGGCGACGGCGGGGGCCATCGCGGCGAGTCCGGCGGCGAAGTGGTCGGAGGCGACGTGGGCGGCGCCGGCCTCGTCGTCGGCGAAGCCCTCCAGGAGGGTGTACACGTTCGGGTCGTCGACGCTCCGGGACCAGTCGAAGAAGAGGTTGCCCGGCTCCTCGCGGGTGGCGCGGGTGAAGTCGGCGACCAGGTCGAGCCACTGGTCGGCGCGGTCGGGGCGGACGGTGAAGCGCACGGCGATGAAGATCATGCCCTCAGGCTGCGCCACGCCGCCCCGCCCGGGCCAGGCGCGCCTCTCAGGATTCCGGCAGGGCCGGAAAGTCCGGCACGGCGCGGGTGAGGGCGGCCCGGACGGCGCCCTGACGGCGGGCGAAGTCCGCGGTGGGCAGGGAGACGGAGAGGGCGTGCACGATGCCGTCGCCGCGGTCGGGCACGGCGACGGCGAGGCAGGTGTACGCGAGGTCGGCCTCGCCGACGGAGACGGCGTAGCCCTGGCCGCGGACGGTGGCCATCTCGGCCTCGAAGCGCTCGGCGCCGGTGATGGTGCGCTCGGTGAACCGGGCCATGCCGTGTTCGGCGAGGTAGCGGCGGCGCCGGGCGCGCGGCAGGGCGGCGAGGAGCGCCTTGCCGTGCGCGGTGGCGTGCGCGCGGGCCTCCGGGCC
Source organism: Streptomyces sp. NPDC014861 (assembly GCF_043081625.1). NCBI lineage: Bacteria > Bacillati > Actinomycetota > Actinomycetes > Kitasatosporales > Streptomycetaceae > Streptomyces > Streptomyces sp. NPDC014861. Next base: position 168,744 of record NZ_JBIBWV010000011.1, on the reverse strand, counting down.
GGGGGTGAAGGGGTGGGCGGTGTCGGTGACGGGCGCGGTGGTGTCCACGACGGTGATCAGGCCGTCGCGGTAGGCGGTGTGGTACGACTCCGCGCCGGTCGCCCGGCGCAGCCGCCCGAGGAGTTCTCCGGTGGAGGCGCCGAGTCCGTGGTGGCGGAGATGGGCGCGGTGCAGGGCGGGGACGCGGGGGCCGGGCGCGTACCCCTCGGCGGTGCGCACGAGGTGGCCGCGCGCGAGGAGCGGCCCGGTGAGGTGGTAGACGGTCGAGAGCGAGCAGCCCAGCATCCGGGCGAGGGCTTTGGCGCCGACGGGCCGGCCGGCGTCGGCGACCAGGTCCAGCAGGTCGAGCGCCCGCTCCACGGACCGCGGCCCCGCGGCGGCCCGGTGCGGGTCGGCGGAGGGCTCGGGCAGCGGGTTCGGGGCGTCGGCGGGCATCCGGCCAGGGTAGCGGCGGGGACGGCCGGGCGGCCCGGGAACGGCCTCGCGCGGCGGTCCGGCACTCCCTCGCGGCGACCCGGGCGCGGCCTCGCGGCAGCCCCGGCACGGGCTCGCGGACGGCCCGGGCACGGGCTCGCGGACGGCCCCGGCACGGGCCGGCTCGCGGCGGTCCGGACGCGAGGCTCACCGCGGTCCGGGAATAGCCTCGCGGCGGCCCGGGAACGGCCTCGCGGCAGCCCCGGCGCGGCCTGCGGCAGCCCCGGCACGGGCTCGCGTACGGCCCCGGCACGGCCTCGCGGGCGGCCCGGGAACCGCCTCGCGGCGGGCGGGCACTCTGTGTAGTGGTGCGATATCGGGGGGTATTTCCGCAGGTCAACCGTACTTTATGTGCATTTGACACTCTTTCGGCGTACGGTCGTCTGGTTCCCCTTGTCCCCGACGCCCCGGGAGAGCGTGTGCCCCGCCCCACGACCGACCATGCCCCGACGCCCGCCGCCGGTGACCGCCCACGGTGGCGGACGGCCGCGATCGCCGCGGGCGTCGTCGCCGTCGCGGTGGGCGGACTGTACGTGGCCGGTCTGGCGACGACCGGGAACGACATATCCGCCGGCACCCGGGTCGCCGGCGTGGACATAGGCGGGCTGAGCAAGGCCGAGGCGGCCGAGCGGCTGCGGGCACAGGCCCCGGCGGCGTGGACGGCGCCGATCGTGGTGAAGGTCGGCGAGCGCACCGAGGACGTCAGCCCGGCCTCGGCCGGACTGACCGTCGACGCGGAGGCGACGGCCGAGCGGGCCGCCGACCCGTCCCGGGACCCCTTCACCGTCATCGGGCGTCTCTTCTCCTCCGGGGACCGCGAGATCGAGCCCGTCCTCGCCCACGACGCCGCCAGGACCGGCGCCGCCGTCGCCGCGCTGGCGAAGGAGAACGACCGGGCCGTCACGGAGGGCTCGGTCTCCTTCAAGGACGGCGAGGCGGTCTCCACGCGGTCCGTCGCCGGCCAGAAGCTCGACACCGCGAAGGCCGCCGAGGCCCTGCGGGCCGCCTATCCGGCCGCCCCCGGCGCCTCCGCCGTGACCCTGCCGGTCGCGGTGACCCAGCCGAAGCTGGCCGCCGCCGAGCTGACCCGCTTCCTCGACACGTACGCGAAGCCCGCCGTCTCGGGACCGGTGACGCTCACCGTGGGCGACCAGCGGCTGCGGATCTCCCCCGAGACGCTGGGCGACCACCTGACCGTGAAGAACGAGAACGGCCGGCTGAGCGGCTCCCTCGACTCCACCGCGCTGCTGCGCGACCCGGACGTGGCCCGCCCGCTCGCCGCCATGACGGGCGCCCCGGTGGAGGGCACCCTCGGGGTGCGGGACGGCAAGGTCGTCGTCGTGAAGGAGGGCAAGCCGGGTCGCGAGGTGACCGAGAAGTCGCTCGGCGCGGCGGTGGACCCGCTCCTCACCCGCACCGGCGACGCGGCCCGTACCGCCTCCGTGGCCACCAAGGTCACCGAGCCCCAGGTGAGCAGCGCCACCCTCGACTCGCTCGGCATCAAGGAGCAGATGTCGAGCTTCACGGTGAACTTCCCCACGGCCCCGTACCGGACGACGAACATCGGCCGGGCCGCCGAGCTGATCAACGGCTCGCTGGTGCAGCCGGGCGCGGTGTGGAGCTTCAACGAGACGGTGGGCGAGCGCACCGAGGAGAACGGCTTCGTCGACGGCACGATGATCCTCGACGGCCGCTACCAGGAGGCCCCCGGCGGCGGCGTCTCGGCGGTGGCGACCACCATGTTCAACGCGGTCTTCTTCGCGGGCGTGCAGCCGGTCGAGTACGGCGCCCACTCCTTCTACATCGAGCGCTACCCGGCCGGCCGGGAGGCGACCGTCGCCTGGGGCAGCCTGGACCAGAAGTTCCGCAACGACTCCGGCAAGCCGATCTACATCGCCGCGAGCGCCACCGACTCCTCGGTGACCATCACCTTCTACGGCACCAAGAAGTACGACTCCGTCGAGGCGGTGGCCGGTCCGCGCACCGACATCACCGAGCCGGAGAAGCGCGAGGCCACCGGCGAGAAGTGCGTGCCGCAGGAGCCGCTGGAGGGCTTCGACATCGCGGTCGACCGGGTCTTCAAGAACGGCGGCGAGGAAGTGAAGCGGCAGACCTTCAAGACCCACTACACCCCGCGCGACGAGGTCGTCTGCAACTGACCGGCGCCGCCGGAAGGGTGTCCTCCCGCGGGCGCCCGGGCATGCATGCCTGGTGCGGCCGGACCGGGCCGCGCCGGTCCGGTGTCGGAGGCGTGCCGTGGCGGAGCGCAGCGAGGTCCCCCCGTTCGCCCGGCTGCTGGCCGGGGCGGTCCAGGACGGAGTGTGCCCGGGGGCCGTGTGGGCGGTCGGCGATCCTTCCGGCACCCGCTCGGCGGGCGCGGTCGGCGTCCTCGACCCGGCACTGCCCGAGGAGCCGGTCCGCCCGGACACCCTCTTCGACGTCGCGAGCCTCACCAAGATCCTGACGGTCTGGGCGGTGACGGGCACCCTGGTCGACGCCGGGAAGCTGGACCTGTCGGAGCCGCTCGGCTCCTCCTGGCCGGCGGCGGCCGGACGCCCGGTGGGCGAGGTCACCGCGCGCCAGCTGCTCACCCACACCGCCGGGATGCCGCTCCGGGCCAATCTGCGCTTCCTGTACGGCTCCGACCCGCAGGACATCAGGGACGGGGTCCTCGCCGAGCCGCTGCGGCACCCGCCGGGCGCGGCCGTGGCGTACACCGACCGGGCGGCGCTCGTCCTCGGCTGGCTGGCCGAGCACCTGACCGGCCGCCCGCTGGCCGAGCTGGCGCGGGAGCGCGTCTGGGCGCCGCTCGGGATGCGGGAGACCCGCTGGGGCCCGCTGCCGCCGGAGGCGGCGGCCCGCTGCGCGCCCACCGAGTACGACGAGGAGAGCGGCCGTCATCTGAGGGGGACGGTCCACGACTTCTCCGCCCGGCTGCTCGGCGGCGCCTGCGGGATCGCCGGCGTCTTCACCACGGCCGGGGACACCGGCCGTTTCCTGCGCGGGGTGCTCTCCCCTCCCGCCGGCACCTTCTCGGCGGCCTGGACGGCCGCCTCCCTGCGCGTCGGCACCGGCCATCTCGCCCCGCCGCGCGGCCTGCTCTGGCACCCGGCGCCCGGCGCCGGACCCGGTGACGACGTGTGGGCCCACTTCGGCTTCACCGGTACGGCGATGTGGGTCTCTCCCGCCCGCGCGCGCTGGGCGGTCCTGCTGACCAACCGCCTGTACGTGACGCGGGATCCGGCCCCGCTGGCCCGGGTCCGGGAGCTGTTCCGGGCATACGCGTTCGCCTGAGTCCCCGCTGTCGGTGCCGGGCCCTACGGTGCCGCCATGGCGAATTCCTACACGACGCTGTGGACCGACGCCCTCTGCCGGGAGCTGAAGCGCTCCGGGGAGGAGGGCCTGCGGCTGACAATCCTCTTCGGGGGGCCCTACGGCTCGCAGCCCAGCTTCCTGCGGGCCGGGGTGCGGCCCGGTGACACGATCCACCCGGTGCGGGTCCACCGCACCCGGCTCCACGTGCTGGGGGCGATGGAGGTGTCGCGCGTCCTGACGCACGAGGAGGCGGGGGCCGAGCTCCACGACGACGACTACGCGAAGCTCATGTACTGGCGGCGGCTCAAGACCGGCTTCGTGTCGGAGGTGCTGATCGGCCCGCCGGGCTCCCCGCTCTCCTTCGACACGGTGGTCCCCGGCGAACTCCTGGAGCGGCTGACCTTCACCTCCCGCCGGGGCGAGCGGACCCTGAAGTACGTGGAGGACGGCCGGCTGCTGCGCTCCAACAGCCTCCAGGGGATCTACCGGCTGGCGCCCGCGTCGGCGGCCGAGCTGCGGCGGCTCGTGTCCGACCGCTTCGCCTGACCGGGGCCCGCGGGTGTGAGCTGGAGGACAGACGTTCGGGCCCCCTTGTGGGGGGCGAGGAGCAGCGGGTTACCATATGAGCGCCGTCTAGCTCGAAAGATAACTCTTGTGACTGTCAATGATGACTCGTTCACCAGCTGGAAGAACCGTGAGGAGATCGCGGAGTCGATGATCCCGATCATCGGGAAGCTGCACCGTGAGCAGGACGTCACCGTCCTCGTTCACAGCCGCTCCCTGGTGAACAAGTCGGTCGTCAGCATCCTCAAGACGCACCGCTTCGCCCGCCAGATCGCCGGCGAGGAGCTCTCGGTCACCGAGACGCTGCCTTTCCTGCAGACGCTCACCACGCTCGACCTCGGCCCCTCGCAGATCGACATCGGCATGCTCGCCGCCGAGTACAAGGCCGACTCGCGCGGCCTGACGGTCGCGGAGTTCACCGCGGAGGCCGTCGCCGGCGCCACGGGTGCGAACAAGATCGAGCGCCGTGACGGCCGGGACGTCGTCCTCTACGGCTTCGGCCGCATCGGCCGCCTGGTCGCCCGCCTCCTCATCGAGAAGGCCGGTTCGGGCAACGGCCTGCGCCTGCGCGCCATCGTGGTGCGCGGCGGCGGCGAGGCCGATCTCGTCAAGCGTGCCTCCCTGCTGCGCCGGGACTCGATCCACGGCCAGTTCCAGGGCACGATCACGGTCGACGAGGCGAACAGCACCATCGTCGCCAACGGCAACACGATCAAGGTGATCTACGCCGACGACCCCTCCGAGGTCGACTACACGGCGTACGGCATCGAGAACGCCATCCTGATCGACAACACCGGCAAGTGGCGGGACCGCCAGGGCCTGTCCAAGCACCTGCGCCCCGGCATCGACAAGGTCGTCCTGACCGCGCCCGGCAAGGGCGACGTGCCGAACATCGTGCACGGTGTCAACCACGACACGATCAAGCCGGACGAGAAGATCCTGTCCTGCGCCTCCTGCACCACCAACGCCATCGTCCCGCCGCTCAAGGCGATGGACGACGAGTACGGCGTGCTGCGCGGTCACGTGGAGACCGTCCACTCGTTCACGAACGACCAGAACCTGCTGGACAACTACCACAAGGCCGACCGCCGCGGCCGTTCCGCGCCGCTCAACATGGTGATCACCGAGACCGGTGCCGCCTCGGCCGTCGCCAAGGCGCTGCCGGAGCTGAAGGCCCCGATCACGGGCAGCTCGATCCGCGTCCCCGTCCCGGACGTCTCGATCGCCATCCTCAGCCTGCGCCTGGGCCGCGAGACCACCCGCGACGAGGTCCTGGAGTACCTGCGCGACGTCTCGCTGCACTCGCCGCTGAAGCGCCAGATCGACTTCACCACGGCTCCCGACGCCGTCTCGATGGACTTCGTGGGCTCGCGCCACGCCTCCATCGTGGACGCCGGCGCGACCAAGGTCGACGGCGACAACGCGATCCTCTACCTGTGGTACGACAACGAGTTCGGCTACTCCTGCCAGGTCATCCGCGTCGTCCAGCACGTCTCGGGCGTCGAGTACCCGACCTTCCCGGCCCCGGCGGTCTGATCCGCCCGCGCCACACGCGGCGAGGCGCGCCGCACTCCCCGCCAGGAGTGCGGCGCGCCTCGCCGCGTCGTACCGGTCAGCCCTTGCGCACGGAGCGGAGGGCACCCGTCGCCGGCTCGACCGGTTCGTCCCTGGCCTCGGCCCAGAGCGAGCGGACATGCCCGAGGTGGCGCATCATGCACGCCTCGGCGCCGGCCCGGTCGCGGGCGATCATGAGGTCGAGCAGTTCGACGTGCTCCTCGGCGGAGGAGACCAGCTTGCCCGCCTCGTCCAGTCCGGTCAGCCCGTAGAGCCGGGACCGCTTGCGCAGGTCCCCCACGGTCTCCACCAGCCGGTCGTTGCCGCACAGGCCGAGCAGGGTGAGGTGGAACTGCCGGTCGGCCTCCAGGTAGCCGATGAGGTTGTGCGCGCGGGCGTTGGTGACGATCTCCTCGGCCAGCGGACGCAGCGCCTCCAGCTCCTCGGTCGTCGCGCTCTCGGTGACCCGGCCGACCGTGGGCACCTCGATGAGCATGCGCAGTTCGGTGCACTGGTCGAGCTCGCGCTCGCTGACCTCGGTGATCCGGAAGCCCTTGTTGCGCACCGGCTCCACCAGTCCCTCGCGGGCGAGGTCGAGCATGGCCTCGCGGACCGGGGTGGCCGACACGCCCAGCTCGGCCGCCAGGCCCGGGGCCGAGTAGACGGTCCCGGGCTTGAGCTCGCCGGCCGTGAGGGCCGCGCGCAGCGCGTGGCCCACCTGGTCGCGAAGCCGCTCCTGGGCCTTGATGAGACTGTGCTGCTTCAGGTCACCCACGCCGTATCCTCCGAGAATCCGCAGGCGACCAGCGTACAATGTCACGTTTCTCAGCCGGTGGCCGCCCGGTGGACCGCGACGGCCACGGCGAGATCCTGCCAGGCCATGCCCACGCTCTTGAAGAGGCGGGGAGCCGGGCCCGGGGCGGGCAGCGCCGGGCCCCGGACGAGATCGGCGAGGGTGCCGGTGACATGGCCGGGCCCGATCGCCCCCTCCGCCTCGGGGATCAGCAGGTCACCGGCCTCCGCCAGGGCCGCCGTCCGCGCCTCGACCCACACCTCGGAGCGGCGGACGAGGGCGGTGTCGGTCTCCCGGGCGTCCGGCTCGTGCGAGCCGACCGCGACGACGACCGTCCCCGGCGCCGGCGACCGCCCGTCGAAGAGCGGTGTCCGGGCGGTGGTGCAGCACACCACCAGATCCGCCTCCCCCACGTCCCCGGCGGTACCGGTGCGGGCCTCGGGGACACCGGCCCCCCGGGCGTACGAGGCGAGCCCCTCGGCCCGCGCGGGGTCGCGGCCGACGACGGTGACGGAGGCGAGCTTCCGCACCGCGAGGAGCGCGTCGACGTGTCCGTACGCCTGGGGTCCCGACCCGAACAGAACCACCTTCAACGGCCGCTCCCCCGTGGTGAGGTGACGGACCGCCAGGGCGGAGACGGCCGGGGTGCGCAACGCGGTGAGCGCGGCGCCGTCGAGGAGGGCGCGGGGGCGCAGGGTGACGCCGTCGAGGAGGAGGTAGGCGCCGGTGATGCGGGGCAGTCCGAGGTCCGCGTTGCCGGGCGCCACCCCGGCGATCTTGACCCCGGCCCAGCTTCCGGCGGCGGCGGGCATGAGGAGCAGTTCGCCGGCCGGGACGGGGACGGCGGAGCGGGGTGGGCAGGTCTCGGGGTCGAGGCCTGCCCGCAGGACGTCCGCCAGGGCCTCGACGGCCGCCGCCGGGGTGAGCGCCCGGGTGACCGCGCCGCCGTCTAGGTACGGGAGCGCGGTCACAGGAGGAACCCCGCGCCGAGGGTGTCGTCCGGGTCGAGCGTGAAGCGCGCCTCGCCGGTGCGGTGGGCGGTGCCGGTGACCTCGGTGACGAGCCCGGCCGCCGGGTCTCCGCCGGGGACGACGCGGCCGGTGAAGACCGTGCCGGCGACGGACTCGTGGGTGAGGACCTGTCCCTCCTTCAGGAGTCCCTCGTCGGCGAGGAGGGCGAGTCGGGCGGAGGTGCCCGAGCCGCACGGCGAGCGGTCGATCTGGCCGTCGGCGAAGACGGTGACGTTCCGCCCGCGCGGCCCTTCGGGGGTGTCCGGCAGTTCCTCGTGGAGGATGACGCCGTAGACGCCGGAGAGCAGCGGCCCGTCGGGGTGCCAGGTGGCGGGGTGGCCGGCGAGCGCGGTGCGGATCTCCCGTCCCACCCGGGTGAGTTCGGGCAGGGAGGCCTTGTCCACGGTGAGGCCGAGGTCGCGGGCGGAGACGGAGGCGTAGCAGGCGCCGGCGTGGGCGAGGTCGACCTCGACGATGCCGAGGCCGGTGGCGACGGGCACCTTGCGGGCGGTGACCCGGGCGGGCACGTTGCGGAAGGTGACGCCGGTGGTGCGGCCGCCGGAGCGGTGCACGGTGGCGGTGACCCGCCCGGAGGGCACGTCGACCCGGACGGGCACGTCCCGGTCGCCGTCGCCGGCCGGGACGCGTCCGGTGTCGACGGCCCAGGCGGCGAGGGCGATGGTGCCGTGGCCGCAGGCGGTGGAGAAGCCGTCCTTGTGCCAGAAGAGGACGCCGAGGTGGGCGCCGTCGTCGTCGGGCGGGACGACGAACCCGCCGTACATGCCGGCGTGGCCGCGCGGTTCCTGGACGAGGAGGCGGCGCAGCGCGTCCAGGGGGCCGGGGCGGGGGGCGGTGCCGGAGCCGCCGGAGCCGATGGCGGTGGCGCACCGCTCGGCGACGGTGTCTCCGGGGGCGGGCGGCAGGCCGTCGGCGACGATCCGGAAGGGTTCGCCGGCGGTGTGGTAGTCGGTGACGCGGATCCCGTCCGCGGGGAGGGCGGTCACAGCAGGAATCCGGCGGGGAAGGGGTCGGTGGGGTCGAGGAAGTACTGGGCGGTGCCGGTGATCCAGGCCCGTCCGGTGACGGTCGGGACGACGGCGGGCCGGCCGCCGACGGTGGTCTCCGCGACGAGCCGTCCGGTGAACTCGGTGCCGATGAAGGACTCGTTGACGAAGTCGGTGTCCAGGGCGAGTTGTCCGCGGGCGTGCAACTGGGCCATCCGGGCGCTGGTGCCGGTGCCGCACGGGGAGCGGTCGAACCAGCCGGGGTGGATGGCCATGGCGTGCCGGGAGCGGGTGGCGTCGGAGCCGGGGGCGGCGAGGTAGACGTGCTTGACCCCGGCGACGGCGGGGTCCTCGGGGTGGACGGGCCGGTCGTCGCCCGCGTTGATCGCGTCCATGATCGCCAGTCCGGCGGTGATCAGTTCCTGCTTGTGGGCGCGGTCGAAGGGGAGGCCGAGGGCGTCGAGTTCGACGAAGGCGTAGAAGTTGCCGCCGTAGGCGAGGTCGTAGGTGACGGTGCCGAGGCCGGGGACGTCGGCCTTGAGGTCGAGTCCGACGCTGAAGGCGGGGACGTTGGTGAGGGTGACGGAGCGGGCGGCGCCGTCCTCGACGCGGACGTCGGCGGAGACGAGGCCGGCCGGGGTGTCGAGGCGGACGGTGGTGACCGGTTCGGTGACCGGCACCATGCCCGTCTCGACGAGGACGGTGGCGACGCCGATGGTGCCGTGGCCGCACATCGGCAGCAGGCCGGAGACCTCGACGAAGAGGACGCCGTAGTCGGCGTCGGGCCGGGTCGCGGGCTGGAGGATCGCGCCGCTCATGGCGGCGTGGCCGCGCGGCTCGTACATCAGCAGGGTGCGCAGGGAGTCGCGGTGCTCGATGAAGTGGAGCCGCTTCTCGGCCATGGTGGCGCCGGGGATCACCCCCACTCCGCCGGTGATCACCCGGGTGGGCATGCCCTCGGTGTGGGAGTCGACCGCGTGGTAGACGTGTCGGGTGCGCATGGGCTGTCTTCCCCTCTCTCTAGCGCAGGCCCTCGGCCAGGACCTTCTCGGTGGCGGCGCGGACGGCGGTCTCGACGGCGCCGGTGAGCGGGAGGCGCGGCGGGCGGGTGGGGCCGCCGGGGCGGCCGGCGAGGTCCATGGAGAGCTTGATGGCCTGGACGAACTCGGTCTTGGAGTCCCAGCGGTAGAGCGGGTGCAGCGCCTTGTAGAGCGGGAGCGCGGTGGTGAGGTCGCCGGTGACGGCGGCGCGGTAGAGGGTGGCGGCGGACTCCGGGAGGGCGTTGGGGTAGCCGGCGATCCAGCCGACGGCGCCCGCGACGGCCAGCTCCAGGAGGACGTCGTCGGCGCCGATGAGGAGGTCGAGTCCGGGGGCGAGTTCGGCGATCTCGTAGGCGCGGCGGACGTCGCCGCTGAACTCCTTGACGGCGACGATGTGCCCGTCGGCGTGGAGGCGGGCGAGGAGGGGCGGGGTGAGGTCGACCTTGGTATCGATGGGGTTGTTGTACGCGACGATCGGCAGGCCCGCCCGGGCGACCTCGGCGTAGTGGGCGCGGACGGCGTCCTCGTCGGCGCGGTAGGCGTTCGGGGGCAGGAGGAGGACGGAGCCGGCGCCGGCCTCCGCGGCCTGCTCGGCCCAGCGGCGGGACTCGGCGGAGCCGTAGGCGGCGACGCCGGGCATGACGCGGGCGCCGTCGCCCGCGGCCTCGACCGCGGTGCGGACGACGGCGGCGCGCTCGGTATCGGTGAGGGTCTGGTACTCGCCGAGCGAGCCGTTGGGCACGACGCCGTCGCAGCCGTTGGCGAGGAGCCAGCGGACGTGCTCGGCGTAGGCGTCGAGGTCGACGGAGAGGTCGTCGCGCAGCGGCAGGGTGGTGGCGACCATGATGCCGTGCCAGGGGCGGGTGCGGGTGTCGGTCATCGTGACGTACTCCTTTGTAGTGTGTGACATTTTACTAGGGGGTGTACGGCGGCCACAAGGGTGCGGTCGCCACGGAACGGCTAGTCGATCGGGAGCCCCGCGAGGTCGCCGAGGCGGACCGGGCAGGCCAGCGGGCGCCGGTCCGGGGCCGGTCCGCCGCCGGCGAGCGCGGCCACGGCGGGACCGCACATCCGGCCCTGGCACCAGCCCATCCCGGCCCGGGTCAGCAGCTTCACCGTGCGCGCGTCGCTCGCGCCCAGCTCCTCGACCGCCTCGCGGACGCGCCCGGCGGGGACCTCCTCGCAGCGGCAGACCGCGGTCCGCTCGCTCAGCCAGCCGGTCCAGCCGGGGCCGGGCCGGTGCGCGGCGCCCATGGCGTCGGCGAAGGCCCGCAGCCGTGCGCGGCGCCGTGCGAGGGCGGCGGGAACCGCCCGTCCGGCGATGCCGTGGGCGGCGATCTCGCCCTCGGTCAGGGCGAGCGGGGCGCCGCCGATCCCGCCGGTCTCGCCCGCGGCCCAGACGCCGGGGACCGAGGTGCGCAGCCCGGGGGTGAGGACGAGGGCGACGGTGTCGTCGGCGGCGGTGCGGGTGGCGCAGCCGAGGGCGGTGGCGAGGGAGAGTTCGGGGACCAGGCCGTGGCCGACGGCGAGCGCGTCGCAGGGGACGCGGCGCCCGGTGCCGGGCACCGGCCGCCAGTCGCGGTCGAGGCGCGCCACGGTGACCGCCTCGATCCGATCGGTGCCGTGCGCCTCGACGACGGCGTGCCGGAGCAGCGGCCGGACCTGGTGGCGCAGCAGCGCCCCGCCGTAGAGGGCGCCTTCGGCGAGTTTGGCGGGGTTGCGCAGCAGCGTGCCGGTGTGACGGACGTACCCGGCGTATCCGGCGGCCTCGACGACGGCGGGGACCCGTGCGCCGGCGGCGGCCAGCGAGGCGGCGACGGCGAGCAGCAGCGGTCCGCTGCCCGCGACGACCACGCGGCGGCCCGGAAGCACGAGCCCGCTCTTCAGCATGGCCTGCGCTCCCCCGGCGCCGACGACCCCGGGCAGGGTCCAGCCGGGGAAGGGCAGCTGGCGCTCGTACGCCCCGGTGGCGAGCAGCACCGCGCGGGCGCGCACCGGCTGCGCGGCGGTGTCGTCGGTCCGCGCGTGGACGGTCCACGCGGTGCCGGATCCGGTGACGCTCCACACCTGATGCTCCGCCAGATACCGTACGCGGCCCTCCTGTTCGTGCGCGCGCAGCTCGGCCTCCCGGCCCGCGAAGGCGGCCCAGTCGTGGTGCAGGACCTGGGGGCGGGTGGCGCCCAGGGCAGGGGCGGGATGGCGGTAGTACTGGCCTCCGGGGCGCGGCCCGGCGTCGAGCAGGGTGACGGTCAGGCCGAACGCGGCGGCGGTGACGGCGGCGGCGAGGCCGGCGGGTCCCGCGCCGACGACAGCGAGGTCGGCGGGCTCGGGCCGGGGGTCAGACGGCGAGGTCGTCATGGCCGGTTCCCTCCTGGCTGGTGACGAGGCCGCCGGGGCGGGCGGGGACGAGGCAGGCGCGGCGGTTGGGCGTGCCGTCGACGGTGACGAGGCAGTCGAAGCACTGCCCGATCCCGCAGAAGACGCCTCGGGGCTCGCCGCCGTGCCGGGTGGTGCGCCAGGCGAGGATCCCCGCGCCCCAGAGGGCGGCGGCGACGGTCTGACCGGCGGCGGCCGGGATCTCCCGGCCGTCGAAGCGGAAGGTGAAGGTCTCCTGCGGCGCGCCTCCGACGAGGGCGCGCGGGCTGCGGCGGCTCAAGCGGCTCAACTCTGCTGCTCCTGCGGGGGGGACGGTGGGTGCGGGGCTGTCGCCCGCGGGGCCGGTGGGCGCGGGGCCGGTGGGTGCGGGGCCGGTGGGTGCGGGGCCGGTGGGTGCGGGCCCCTCGTCCGCGGGACCGGTGTCCGCGGGGCCGAAGTCGCGCTCGGGGCGGAAGGGTGCCGGGTCGAGCGGGGGCGCGGCGCCGGTGAGGGCGGCGGCGAGGAGGACTCCGGTGGCGGGGGCCAGGCCGATGCCGGCGCCTTCGTGGCCGCAGGCGTGGTGGAGGCCGGGGACACGAGGGTCGGCGCCGATCGCCGGGAGGTGGTCGGGGAGGTAGGGGCGGAAGCCGTGGTAGGCGCGGAGCACCTGGACGTCGGCGAGGACCGGGAAGAGCGCGGCGGCCTGGGCGGCGAGCCTGCGCAGGGCCTCGGTGGACAGGCCGCGGTCGAAGCCGACCCGTTCGCGCGTGGCGCCGATGAGGACGGGGCCGCCGGGGGTGCCCTCGACGACGGCGGAGGACTGGAGCGCGGCGGAGCCGCTGGCCACGTCGGCGATGTAGTCGGCGGCGTAGACCTTGTGGCGGACGATCCGCGGGAGGGGTTCGGTGACGAGGACGAAGCCGCGGCGGGGCAGGACCGGGAGGTGGACGCCGGCCAGTCGGGCGAGCTCGCCGCCCCAGGTGCCGGCGGCGTTGACGACGGCGGGGGCGAGGAGTTCGCGGCGGGTGGTGCGCACGCCCCGGACGGCGCCGGCCGGACCGCGCAGGACGGCGGTGACCTCCTCGCCGAGGTGGAGGTGGGCGCCGGACGCGGCGAGCAGCCGGGCGGCGGCCTGGGCGGGCTGGACCTGGGCGTCCTGCGGGTAGTGGAAGCCGCCGGCGAGGCCGGGGGCGAGGTGGGGTTCGAGGTCGGCGAGCCGGTCGGCGGGGATCTCGGCGGCGGTGACGCCGGCCGCCCGCTGGCCCTCCGCGAAGGCGCGGAGGGCCTTGAGGGCGGGCTCGTCGGGCGCCACGACGAGCCCGCCCTTGGGCTCGTACTCGGTCTCCGGCGGGAGTGTCGCGGAGAGTTCGCGCCAGAGTCTCGTGGACAGCAGCGCGAGGTCGAGCTCGGGGCCCGCCTCCTTGTCGGAGACGAGCAGGTTGCCTTCCCCGGCACCGGTGGTGCCGCCCGCGACGGGACCGCGGTCGACCACGGCGACGGTGAGTCCGGAGCGGGCCGCGTAGTAGGCGCAGGCGGCGCCGACGACGCCGGCTCCGACGATCACCACGTCCGGGGAGTGTCTGTTGGGCACGGCAGTAATATGTCACATTCTTCTGGTGGTGCCCAGACCCTTTCGGGTCCGGGCACCGGAGCGTGCGGTGGAGACCGCCGGACGGGTCGTCAGCTGCGCAGCGGGCCCTCGCAGCGGAAGTCGGAGGTGCCCGCGACCCGGGTGGACCAGATGTCGACCGGGCCGAAGGAACAGTTCATGTCGGCCAGGTTGTTGGTGGCGGCGCCGGCCCGGTCGAGGATGAAGTAGTCGACGGTCTCGGACATGTCCTTGAAGACCTTGTCGGGGTTGTTCGCGTCCGCCAGGTTGGCGGTGATCCGGCCGGTGCAGACGAAGCGGCGCTTGCCGTACTCGCCCGCCTCGACGCAGGCGGGGGTGTTCTGGGTGGCGGCGGCGAAGGCGGAGCGGACGGCGGCGACGTCCCAGTCCCTCAGGTGGCCGTTGGCGGTGTAGGTGGTGTTCGGGACGAAGAGGCGGTCGACCTGGGCGATCTGGGCGTCCAGGAAGCGGTCGTACCCCTGCTGGAGGGCCGTGTCGGCGCTCAGCCGCTCGCGCCAGGCGTCGTACCCGGCGACGTCGTTCGCGCGCAGCCGGTCGTACATCTCGCGGATGAGGGAGGGGCGTTCGGTCCACAGGTACTCGAAGAAGGTGCCGGCGTAGTTGTAGAAGCGGAAGCCGTCGCCGTCGTAGGTGGCGTGCAGGATCTGCCGGACGCTCATGCGGGGTCCGCCGCCCGCGGTGTCGTTGATGACCCCCCGGACCAGGGACCTGCGGACGGCGATGCCGTCGTCGCGGGTGGCGCCGTCGAAGAACTCGGCCGTGCCCTCGTCCATGAAGGTGGTGCGGTCGCCCTGGTACCAGGGGCCCTGGCCGAAGAAGCCGGGGACGGCGAAGCGGCCGTTGAGGTAGTGCACGTACTCGTGGCGGAAGAGCTCTTCGAGGGTGAGCGAGGAGTCCTGCGGGACGCGCCGCTGGTACGTGTAGAAGGTGGCGCCGTTCTCGATGTAGATGCCGCCGTTGTTCGTGTCGTACCCGGTGAGGACCGGGTGGTAGTTCTCGTAGTCGGCGCGCGAGCCGTACAGGACGATGTTCAGCGTGGTGTTGGGGTCGCCGGCCAGCGGCTGCTCGCTGCCGACCACCCGGTGGAACTGCGCCTTGACCTGCTTGCTCGCGTAGTAGAGCTGGTCGACCGTGGCCCGGTCGAGGCCGGTGCGGACCTTCAGGGCGCCGTTGTCGTAGGTGTACGTGTACGGGAGGATCCGGGCCTCGATGTCGGCCTTGCAGACGCCGTAGGGGGCGCAGGCGTCGTAGAAGTTCAGCCAGGAGACGACCTTGGCCCAGGGCTGGCTGCCCGGACCCCAGGCGGACTCGACGGAGCCGATCAGGGCGCCGAGGTCCGCGACGACTCCGTCCCGCAGCCCGGCGACCTCGCCGAAGCGGCCGTACTCGCTGAGTGCGTCGCGGACGACCCAGGCGTTGGCGGTGCCCTTGAGGTGGGTGTGTCCGGCGAAGGCCTTGAAGACGGCCCGGTAGCCGGGGTCGGCGGCGACGGCGGCGTGGAAGGCGGCGTCCTGGTTGCCCGAGTGGATGCCCAGGTAGTTGACGGAGAGCGCGGCGAGCGCGGCACCGGCCCACGTCGGGTCCTTGTGCGTCGCGGTGTGTGCCGGGTCCATGGTGGCGAGGACCTTGGTGATGAGGCCCAGCTGGTGCTGACGCAGGCCGGGGGCGCTGCCGGCGTAGAGGGCCTCGCGGAGGGTGCGGGCGTTGCTGGGGGTGGCGTCGAAGGTGCGGGCCGCGGACCCGAAGGCGGCGACGGCGCGGCGGATCGCGTCGGCGGTCGGGGCGTCGGTGATGTCGATCTCGGTGCGCGAGAAGTCGTGGTAGGCGACGGCGTGGAGGTAGGTGAACATCTCCTCCAGGTGGGAGGAGTTGCGGCCGTCGTGGGCGGCGGCCAGGCCGGTGATCCGCTGGGCGACGGCCTGCACGTGGGCGTCGGACATGACCGGGGCGAGGCGGGCGTCCCAGCTCCAGACGAGGCCGCTCAGACAGCCGTCGGCGGTGACGGCGGGGTCGGCGAGGAAGTCGGCGAAGGCGGCCGGGGAGAGTCCGGTGACGCCGTCGAGGGTGCACGGGACACCGGCGGTCGTGGCGGTGGCGGCGGGCGCGGTCCGGACGCTCCGCTTCTCGGCGGCGGGCTGCGCGCCCTTCTTCGCCTGACCGGGGACGCGGGCCCGGGTGTCCCCGGTGCCGCCGGGCGCGGGCGCCGGGGCGGGTGCGGCGGTCCGCGCGGTGGCGAATCGTTCCACCTCGTCGAAGGGGTTCGGCTCGGCGGCTGCCGTGGGCGCGAAGGCGCCGGGGACGGCGGTGGCGGCGCTCGGGGCGGGGGCCTCGGCGGCCTGCGGAGACGCCTGGCCGGCGGAGGCCAGGAGGGTCACGGCTATCGCGGTGGTGAGGAGGGAGGAGCGCACGACTCTGTGCTGGGACACGAGGTCTCCTGGGTGGGGGTGGGGATGAGGGTGCGCGCGGCCGATCGGACGGACCTGAACGGGAGTTGACAGGGAGACATCCGGCACCGTGCGAGGTGTAACATAGTAATGTGAAATTGCACTGACAACCCCTGTGCGCGGGTCAGTTGCGCCGCCGGGTGTCCGCCTCCGCGAAGGGAACGGGGGAGGCGGACACCCGGCCCTTCCGCCGGGCGTCGAACCCGCCGGTCAGACCAGGGAGTTCGGTACGGGGCCGAGGCCGGGCGCCGTCGGCCGCAGCCCCTTCGCCGCGCCCTCCGCCCGCTCCCGCGCCACCGCCGCCCGGGCCGCGTCACCGATCGCGTCGGCCAGCCGGGCCCGGCCCAGCCAGTTGTACGGGCTGTCCGGGCGCAGCCCGTCCCGCTCGCTCAGCAGCAGCCGGGCCCGGTCGTGGTCGCCCGCGGCGAGCGCCGACTCCAGCAGCGTCCGCTGGACGGCGTCCCGCTGGGCGTGGCTGCCGCCGAAGGCCTGGATCCGCCGCCGTACCGGCCACAGCAGCTCCACCACGGCCGCGTGGTCGCCCCTCCCCTGCGCCACCAGCGCCTCGCAGACCGGGAGTCCGACCTCCGCCGTCATGGCGTGGTTGGAGACGGAGCGCCGGGCCGCGTCGGCGGCGCCCTCGACCAGCCACCGCCTGCGGTCGGCCACCAGCGCCTCCGCCTCCGCGATGCGGCCCGCCCCCACGTAGGCCATCACCGCGTGGGCGTCGTTGAAGGCGTAGAACGGCGGGTCGGCCCGCTCGGCCCAGGCGTCGGCGAGCCGCGCCCAGCGCTCCGGCTCCTCCCTTCCCGCCAGCCGCAGCCGCCAGAGCAGCGCGGCGGCGTCGAGGAGTTCCATCGCGAGACCCGCCGACTCCTCGTGGTGGACGGCCGCGTCGTAGACGCGCAGCGCGGTCTCCTCCGCGCCTGCCTCCAGGGCGTACAGGGCGTAGTGCCACCAGTTGTGCACCGTCAGGTAGTTGCCGCGCGTCCAGTCGTCCACCCGCGCGTCGAGGAAGGCGACGCCCTCGGCGATCCTGCCCCGCATCTCGTATGTGTGGGTGACGGCGTGCACCGCCCACACGTCCCCGGGATGCCGCTCGACCGCCGCGAGCCCGGTCTCCTCGGCGCGTCCGTAGTGCCCGCACTCCTCCAGGCCGAAGGCGTACATGCCGAGCAGCGGCCCCCGGTGCTCGTCCGCCCTCCCCCACGCCGACAGCGCGCCGCCGATCCGGTCCCGCAGCCGGACGGCGTCCCCGGTGAGGAAGTCCAGCTGGTGCCCGGCGAACAGCGCGAGCACATCCCGCGGATACGCCAGGGACAGCTCCTCCAGGAGGCCGGCCGCCCCGTGCAGGTCACCGGCGAGCAGGGCGCCGGAGGCCGCCAGGTGGAGCCGTTCGCGCGCGGGCAGAGCGCTCGTGTCGCGGCCCGCGAGATAGCCGTCGAAGCGGGCGCGGGCCCTGGTGGCCGCGGTGTGTTCGGTGCCGAGCACCCCCAGGTAGACGGCGAACGCCTGGGCGTCGGGCGAGTCGGGGCTCGCCGCCAGGGCGTCCTCGACGGCCGGGGACACCTCGGGCCGGAAGAAGAGAAGGGCCTCCACGGCCCGGTCCAGGTGATCCGCGCCCTCCGGGGTGCAGGCGTGCAGGGTGTTGCCGTGACGGTCGGTCGCCAATGCGGTTCCTCACCTCGGTTCCTCGGGTACTGCCGGACGGCCGGACGGGCACGGCCCGTCCGGAGGCGGAACGCACCGCTCCCCGCCGGCACCGGGAGCGTGCCCCGCCCGCCGCCGCGCCACGCCGCACACGCCTCCCCGCGCGCCCCGCGTGCCGCCGTCCGCCCCTCGCGCCCCGGACGCCCGCGGTCCGCTCCTCCCGCAGGCCCTCGCACCGGGCGTGGCGTGATCCACTTGCTGGTGCACCGCAGGGCGCGGTGCACGAGGAGAGTGAGGGTTCATGTCCGTCGCCGACGCCGCCGCCGTCCGGGTCCGTCCGGTCCTGGAGGAGGACTTCGACCAGTGGCGCGCCCTGTACCGCGGGTACGCCGAGTTCTACAAGGTCGAGCAGACCGAGGAGGCCGCCCGGCTCGTCTGGTCCTGGATCCGCGACCCCGGGCACGAGGTGGAGGGGCTGGTGGCGGAGGGCGCCGACGGCCGGCTCGTCGGGCTCGCGCACTTCCGTCCCTTCGCCCGGCCCCTCTCCGCGTCCGTCGGCGGCTGGCTCGACGACCTGTTCGTGGACCCCGCGAGCCGCGGCACCGGCGCGGCGGACCGACTGCTCGCGGCGCTGCGCGAGATCGGCGCGGAGCGCGGCTGGAGCGTCGTCCGCTGGATCACGGCCGACGACAACCACCGCGCCCGCTCCAAGTACGACCAGGTGGCCACGCGCACGATGTGGATCACGTACGACATGGCCCCGGGGTCCGGGACCTGATAGCGGGGATCCGGTATCGGGGATCCGGTATCGGGGATCCGGCGGCCGGGTTCCTCCGCGACGCCCGTCGCTGAGGCGACTTCGCCCACGGCGGCGGGTTCCGGGTTCCGGGGTTGCAGGGGTTCCGGGGTTTCAGGTCGGGAGGTCGACGCGCGCCCTTGCGGCTGCTCGCGGCGCTTCTCGCGGCGGTGGCGCGGCCTGTTCCGACACCCCGGGCTACCTGACGGTACGTGATTCCGCCTTCACTGTCCGATCATGGACCCCGGAGCACAGTGCTCCGCTCCGGGAGAGAGGACGCGTATGGCACATCGCGAGGGGGAAGGCGGCACGGCACCGACCCTGATCCAGTCGGTACGCCGGGCCGTACGACTGCTGGACGAGCTGGAACGGCGCGGGGGCGCGGGAAGCGCCAAGCAGCTGGCCCGCGAGGCGCTGCTGCCGCTGCCGACGGCGTACCACCTGCTCAGGACCCTGGTCCACGAGGGGCTCGTCCGCAACGACAACGGTGTCTACGCGCTCGTCTCGCCGCTGCGCCGGGACGCCGGGCACACGGCCCACGAGCCGGCGCTGCGCATCCAGGCCTGGATCGACACCCTGAGCCTGGACCTGGACGCGGCCGTGTACTTCGTCCAGTACCGGGACGGCGAGGTCGAGGTGGGCGCCGTGTCGGACAACCCGGCGCGCCCGCCGGTCCAGGAGTGGGCCGACTTCCGGGCGACGGCGCACGCCCACGCCGCCGGGCAGAGCCTGCTGCTCCAACTGGACCCGGAACAGCGCGGCGACCACCTGAGCCGCCACCCGGTGACGGCCCTCACCCCGCACACGGTCGAGGCGCGGCGCGACTTCGAGCGGCGGCTCGTCGCCCTGCCGCGCCGGCTGCCGGTCCTGGAGCACCAGGAGTACGCGCTCGGCGCGGCCTGCGCGGCGGTGCCGATCACCGTCGGCGCGGAGACGGCGGCGGTGGCGCTGTCGATCCCCGCCTCCGAGGGGGCCCGGCTGCGGGGGCTCGCGGACCGGCTCCAGCGACGGGCGGAGCAGGTCCTGCTCTCCCGGACCTTCGCGGTCGCCGCGCACAGCCACGAGCCTTGACCCGGCGTCCGCGGGGCGTGCGGGGAGTCCGGCGGAGGGAGGGCCGCGAGCGAGCTGCACGGGGGAAGCGAGAGGGGCACCACCGAGGGACCGGTGGTGCCCCTCTCGCTTCCCCCGTGCAGCTCAGAATACCCCCTCCCGTATACGGCACCTCACCTCCACCTTGTGATCCTCGATACCCAGGGGGGTATTTGACTCGGCGCGACGGCACGCCGTACGGTCGGACCCGTTCATACCCGGGGGGGTATCCAGACGTCCATGGGAGGCTCCGCCGTGTTCTTCGCCCAGTACTACCTCGACTGTCTCTCCCACGCCTCGTACCTGATCGGCGACGAGCGGACCGGGCAGGCCGTGGTCGTGGACCCTCGCCGCGACGTGTCCGAGTACCTCGCGGACGCCACCGCGCACGGCCTCACCGTCGTCGGCGTCGTCAACACCCACTTCCACGCCGACTTCGTCGCCGGTCACCTGGAACTGGCCGACAGCACCGGGGCGTGGATCGGCTACGGCCGGCGCGCGGAGACCGAGTACCCGATCCGCCCGCTCACCGACGGCGAGCGGATCCCCCTCGGCGACGTCGTCCTGGAGGTCATGGAGACCCCGGGCCACACCCCCGAGTCGATCAGCGTCCTGGTGTACGAACACACCGGGGACGCGGTGCCGTACGGGGTCCTGACCGGTGACGCCCTGTTCATCGGCGACGTCGGCAGGCCCGACCTCCTCGCCTCGGCCGGCGTGACCGCCGAGGAGCTGGGCGGGATGCTCCACCACAGCGTCCAGCACAAGCTCATGGGCCTCCCCGACGCGGTCCGCGTTTTCCCCGCCCACGGCGCCGGGTCCGCCTGCGGCAAGCACCTCTCCGCGGAGAGGTCCTCCACCGTCGGGGAGCAGCGGGCGACCAACTACGCCTGCGCGCCGATGGGCCGCGAGGAGTTCGTCGCCCTCGTCACCGCCGGACAGACCAGCGCCCCCGGATACTTCGCGCACGACGCCGCGCTCAACCGCAGGGACCGCCCGCGGTACGACTCCTCCACCGCCGCCCGGCCGCTCTCCCTCGCCGGGTTCACCGCGCTGCGGGACGCCGGGGCGGTCGTGGTCGACGCGCGCGATCCGCAGGAGTTCGCCGCCGGGCACCTGCGCGGCGCGGTCAACGTACCGGCCGACGGCCGCTTCGCCGAGCAGGCCGGAACCGTCCTCGACCCCGGCGACCGGCTCCTCGTCATCGCCCCCGAGGGGCGCGCGGAGGAAGTGCTCACCCGGCTCGCCCGCGTCGGCCTCGACCTCACCGAGGGTTACCTCCCCGAGCCGGAGGCCGCCCTGGAGGCGCTGGCCGCCGAAGCGGCGCCGGCGAGCAGGGTCACCGCCGCCAGGCTGCGGACCGCCCTGGCGGGCACCCGGCCGCCGCTCGTCGTGGACCTCCGCGGGGGCGACGAGCGCGCGGCGGACGGCGTCATCGACGCGGCCGTCCACATCCCGTTCAACGAACTCCCCCACCGCGACGGCGAACTCCCCTCCGACCGGCCCCTCGTCCTGCACTGCGCCGGCGGCCACCGCTCCTCGATCGCCGCCAGCCTCCTGCGCCGGCGCGGCTTCGAGGACGTCTCCGACCTCCTCGGCGGATACGCGGCCTGGGCCCTGACGGCGACCCCGGCCACCTGACCGGCCCGCACCCACCCCCGCCCCACCTCTCCGCCACCTCCTCCTCGGCCGCACCCGCACCCGCACCCGCACCCGCACCGACGAACGCACCCGCGAACGGAATCACCCATGGACACCTCCTCCTCCCTGTCCCCCGCCGTCCTGCACCGCCTCGTCCAGGAGGGCCGCGCCCCGCGCCTCCTCGACGTCCGCACCCCCGGCGAGTTCCGCACGGCCCACATCCCCGGCTCGTCCAACGTGCCGCTGCACACCCTCCGCGAGCACCGCGCCGAACTCGTCGGCCACCTCGACCAGGAGGTCGTGCTCGTGTGCCGCTCCGGGCAGCGGGCGAAGGAGGCCGAGCGGGCGCTCGCCGAGGCCGGCCTGCCGGACCTCCGCGTCCTCGACGGCGGGATCACCGGCTGGGAGGCGGCAGGCGCGCCGGTGGAGCGCGGGCCGGAGCGGTGGGACATGGAGCGCCAGGTCCGGCTCGTCGCCGGCTCGATCGTCCTGGTCACCGGCCTCGCGGGGATCGTCGTGCCGGGCGCGCACCTCGTCGGTACGGCGATCGGCGCCGGGCTGACCTTCGCCGCGCTCAGCAACTCCTGCGCCCTGGGCGTCCTGCTCTCCAGGCTCCCCTACAACCGGGGCCCCCGCACCGACATCCGTACCGTGATCGCGGAGCTCCGGAGCACCCGGTGACCGCTCTGGTCGTGGCGGCCTCGGTGCTCGTCGGCGTCAGCCTCGGCGTGCTCGGCGGCGGCGGATCGATCCTCACGGTCCCGATCCTGGTCCACCTCGCCGGGCAGGACCCGAAGGAGGCCATCGCCACCTCCCTGTTCGTCGTCGGCGTCACCAGCCTGGTGGCACTGGCCCCCCACGCGCGGGCGCGCCGGGTCCGGTGGCGGACCGGCCTCGTCCTCGGCGCGTTCAGCATGGCGGGGGCGTACGCGGGCGGCCGGGCGGCCGCCCTCGTGCCCGGCACGGCCCTCCTCGTCGCCTTCGCCCTGATGATGCTCGCGACCGCCTTCGCGATGCTGCGCGGACCGCGGCAGGGACGGGAGCCGAAGGCTCGGCGCGGTGGTCCGAAGCCGTGGCACATCGCCGTCGAGGGACTCGCGGTGGGCGCGGTGACCGGGTTCGTCGGCTCCGGCGGCGGCTTCCTGGTCGTGCCCGTCCTGGTCCTCCTGGGCGGGCTCCGGATGAGCGCCGCCGTCGGCACCTCGCTGCTCGTCATCGCCATGAACTCCTTCGCGGGACTGGCCGGGCACCTCTCCGGCGCCACCCTCGACCCCTGGCTCGCGCTCACGGTCACCGGCGCGGCCGTCGCCGGGAGCCTCGCCGGGGCGCGCCTCGCGGGCCGCGTCCCGCAGGACGGGCTCCGGACGGCCTTCGGCTGGTTCGTCGTGGTCATGGGTGCCTTCGTACTCGCCCGGGAGCTCGATCCCGCCGTCTGGACGCACCCCGCGACCTGGGCGGTGCCCGGGACGGCGGTGGGCGCGTGGGCGGTGCGGCGAGTCTGGAGCCGTACCCTCGCCACGGCCCGAGAGTAAGCGATATCGACCGTTTTCATACCCCTAGGGGTATAATGGCCCGAGGGGGGTGGGACGAGAAGGAGGACTGCCGTGCAGGTCGACGCGGAGGCGATGGCGCCGGTGCTGAACCGCCTGCGGCGCGCCCAGGGGCAGCTGGCCGGGGTGATCGCGATGGTCGAGGCGGGCCGCGACTGCAAGGACGTGGTGACCCAACTGGCCGCCGTCTCCCGGGCCCTGGACCGGGCCGGGTTCAAGATCGTGGCGAGCGGGATGCGGCAGTGCCTGGCCGACGACGGCGCGGACGGCCCGCCGATGACGGAGGCGGAGCTGGAGAAGTTGTTCCTGACCCTGGCCTGATCCCCCGCCCGTCACCCCTCGGCCCTGGGCCCTCGGCCGGTTCGCCCCTCGCCCGTCACCCCTCACCCCTCGGCCCTCGGCCCTCGGCAGGCTCGCCCCTCGCCCGTACCGACGCGGATCGGGGTCCGGCGGGTCCCGCGCCTCCTATGCTGACCAGGTACGGAACAGCAAGGCCAGGGATGGCCCGCGGACGAAGGGGGCACCCCGCTCGATGAGCCGGAAGCAGCAGCGCGGAGAAGCCACCGTCGAGCGCGTCCTCGACGCCGCGCTCGACCTCTACGCGCGCGAGGGTGAGCCGGGGCTCAACGTCTCCGCCCTGACCCGGGTCAGCGGGGTCAGCACCGGCAGCATCTACCACCACTTCGGCAACCTCCACGGGGTGATCAGCGCCCTCGCCCTGCGCTGGCTCGGCCGGCTCGTCGGCGAGCTGGCCACCGCGCTGACCTCCCATCAGGACGCCCGTTCCGGCATCGAGGCGGTGGTGCACGCCTACCTCGACTTCGTGCGCACCCATCCGGCCGCCGCCCGCCTGCTCCACTCCCCCTTCGCGGACCAGGAGGGCTCGGCCCGCGCCGGCGAGATCCGCGACAACCAGGAGGCCCGGCTCACCCCGATCGAGCACTGGCTGGACGGGCACCGCAAGGCCGGCGAACTCGCCGACCTGCCCAGTCCGATCATCGAGACGCTCGTCCTGGGCCCGGTGATCGGCCTCGCCCGCCGCTGGCTCACCCTCGGGGACGTGGACCTCGAAGAGGGCGCCCGGGTCCTCCCCGACCGCATCTGGCGCTCCGTCAGCCCTTGACCCCCGGGCCGTCCCGATCCCCGTCGGCACCGCCGCCGGGGGCGCCTTCGGCGGTGCCCGGACCGATGCGGAGCTCGAAGTCGCCGTCGTACTGCTCGTGCCCGGCGATCACCGCGACCTCGACGATCTCCTTGCCGACCCGGCCGCGCACGATCAGCGGATCCTCGCGCAGGTCACGCATGAGCGCCACGCACATCCCGATCATCACGAGGACGAACGGGGCGGCGACCAGGATCGTCAGGTTCTGCAGACCCGCCAGGGCGTCGCCCTGGCCGTCGCCGATCAGCAGCATGATCGCGGCGACGGCGCCGGTGACCACGCCCCAGAAGATCACCACCGGGCGGGTCGGCTCCATCGCCCCGCGCTGCGACAGGGTGCCCATGACGATGGAGGCGGCGTCCGCGCCGGAGACGAAGAAGATCCCGACGAGGACCATCACCAGCAGGCTCATCACGCCCGTCAGCGGGAACTCCTGGAGCAGCCCGAAGAGCTGCCCCTCCGGGGTGCTCTCGGCGCCCAGCGTGCCCTCCTCGCTCAGCCGCATCGCGGTGCCGCCGAAGATCGCGAACCACACCAGGCTGACCGTGCTCGGCACCAGGATGACGCCGCCGATGAACTGACGGATCGTCCGGCCGCGGCTGATCCGGGCGATGAACATGCCGACGAAGGGCGTCCAGGAGATCCACCACGCCCAGTAGAAGACGGTCCAGCTGCCGAGCCAGTCGTGGATGTTCTCGCCGCTGGTGGCCTCGGTGCGGCCGGCCAGCTGGGGCAGGTCGCCGACATAGGCGGCGATGGAGGTCGGCAGCAGGTCGAGGACGATGATGGTGGGGCCGGCGACGAAGACGAAGAGGGCGAGGAGCAGCGCCAGCACCATGTTGATGTTGGAGAGCCACTGGATGCCCTTCTCCACGCCGGAGACGGCGGAGAGCACGAAGGCCACGGTGAGCACGGCGATGATGGCCACGAGCAGCCCGGTGCCGGCCTTCTCCATCCAGCCCAGCTCCTCCACGCCGCTGCCGATCTGGAGGGCGCCGAGGCCCAGGGAGGCCGCGGAGCCGAAGAGCGTGGCGAAGATGGCGAGGATGTCGATGAACCGGCCCGGTCCGCCGAAGGCCCGGCGCTCGCCCATCAGCGGGACGAAGACGGCGCTGATGGTCTGCCGGCGCCGCCTGCGGAAGGTCGAGTACGCGATGGCGAGACCGACCACGGCGTAGATGGCCCACGGATGGAGCGTCCAGTGGAAGAGCGTGGTGGCCATCGCCGTCTCCATCCGCTCGGCCGAGTCGGCCGGGGAGGTGCCGGGCGGCGGGGTGCCGTAGTGGGCGAGCGGCTCGCTCACGCCGTAGAACATCAGGCCGATGCCCATGCCGGCGCTGAACATCATGGCGATCCACGAGACCGTGCGGAACTCCGGGCCCTCGTCCTCCTGGCCGAGGGTGATCCGCCCGTACCGGCTGATCGCCAGCCACAGCGCGAACACGACGAAGCCGGAGGCGGCCAGCATGAACGCCCAGCCGCCGTCCCGGATGAGCCCGTCGAGGAGACTGCTGGAGACCGATTCCAGGCTGCCCGTCGCCGTCGCGCCCCAGACGACGAAGGCGAGCGTCAGCACGGCGGTGACGCCGAAGACGATCGGGTCGGTGCGCGCCGGATGGCGACCGGTGTGGTCGGGCAGGTCCGCCGTCACCGGCAGGGCGCCTCGCCCGGCCCCGTCCTTGCCACCACCCGGCCCACCGTCGTCCCGTCGCTCCTCTGGACCCTGCCCGTCCTGCGCCATCTACGACTCCTTTCCCCACCTATCGGGACAAAGTTCTCATGTCCTGCCCCTGCAGTATCACAAGCACGGACGAAGGTGACGGACCAACAGGCCCCGCGCCCCGACCGTCGGTCCGCGCACCCGAACCGACCGGCTCCGCACCCGTGGACCGACAGGCCCCACACCCACGGACCGTCGCCCGGACCGACGGCCGCCCCACGCCCCGATCGATCGACTCCACACCCCGATCGATCCACTCCACTCCCGGACCGAACGACTCCACTCCCGTGACCGAACGGCGACGGGCGGGCCGGAGGTCCTGGACATCGCAGGGTCAGCGATGGTTAGGTAAGCCTTACCTAAACCTGACTGAGGAGAGTCACGTGAGCGTCGCCCCCTCCCCCGCCCTGCCCCAGCAGACCGCCGCGGAGCAGGTCCGCTCCGTGCTGGCCCGCGCCCTCTCCCTCTCGCTCACCCTGGAGGGACAGAGCTACGACCTCCTCGGCGCCCACAGCGTCGGCGCCCGCGGCCGGATCACCCTCCACCCTCCGGCCGACACCCCGCTCACCGACCACCTCGACCGCGCCCCGCTCGGCATCCTCGACGCCCGCGTCGACCTCACCGACATCGCGCCGACCGCCCTGCGCGACCGGGTCCGCGCCCGGGTCACCCTCACCGGCCGGCTCACCCCCGCCGCCCCCGGCGACCTCGGCGCCCTCCGGCTCGACCTCGCCAGGATCACCCTCAGCACCGGCACCGGGACGGAGGAGGTCGCCCCCTCCGCGTACGCCAACGCCACCCCGGACCCGCTCGCCCTCGAAGAGGCCGCGCTCCTCACCCACCTCGCCGACGCCCACCCCGACCTCGTCTCCGACCTGGTCGTCCTCGCCGGCTCCCGCCTCCCCTACGGCGTCGTCCGCGCCCTCCCGCTCGCCATGGACCGGCACGCCGTCTCGCTGCGCTGCGAGTACGGCGAGGGCCACTGCGACCTCCGCCTCCTCTTCCCCGCCGAGGCCCGGGACGCCGCCGCGGCCGGCGACATGGTCCGCCGCCTCCTCACCGCCCCGCAGTGCGCGCACCACCACCACGACCACCACTGACACCGGCGCCGCGGACCGGAAACCGCACACACGGGCGGGCGCGTCCCCTCCCGCATGGACCGGATCACCCACGGCCTCCGCCAGCTCCTGCGCTTCGCGCTCCTGGAGGCCCGCTGCTGCGCCTTCGCCGTCGCGCTCATCGGCGGCATCGCGGTGTCGTCGCTCCTGCCCGAGCTGCCGGTGGCCCGCTACGACCTGCTCCTCGGCTACGGGATCGCGCTCACCGCGGTGGCCTGGCGGCTCGGCTGGGACAGCGGGCGCGACATCGCCGTCATCGCCGTCTGCCATCTCATCGGCCTGCTCTTCGAGCTGGTCAAGGTCCGCATGGGCTCCTGGAGCTACCCGGAGGACGCGGCCACCAAGTTCGCCGGGGTCCCCCTCTACGGCGGCTTCCTCTACGCGGCCGTCGGGAGCTACGTCTGCCGCGCCTGGCACCTGTTCGACCTGCGCCTGACCGGCTACCGGCCCCGGATCATGGCGGTGCTCGCCGGGGCCGTCTACCTGAACTTCTTCAGCCACCACTGGCTGCCCGACGCCCGCTGGGTCCTCGCCGCCATGCTGCTGCTCGCCACGGCCGGCACCTGGGTGCGCTTCCGGGTCGGCGAGGAGGACCACCGGATGCCGCTCGCGCTCTCCTTCGTCCTGATCGGCTTCTTCCTCTGGATCGCCGAGAACGCGGCCACGTACGTCGGCGCCTGGAGCTATCCCGACCAGCTCGACGGCTGGCAGCCGGTCTCGGTCGCCAAGTTCGGCGCCTGGGCACTGCTGATCACCGTGACCTTCGTGCTGGCCTACGGAACGGGCTCCTCGCCCCGGCGGATGCCGAGGGTCGCGAGCAGGTCCTCGTGAAGCTCCATCCACACCGTGTGGCAGGAGTCGGCGCGCGGGCGGTCCACCCAGGACAGCTCACCGCGCCGCACCCGGGCCAGCGCGTCCGTGAAGCGCTCGCCGTAGCCGCCGAAACGGGGCAGCAGAGTGCCCAGTTCGGCGGAGAGCGTGTCGATCACCCCGCCGAGGAGGGTCAGCTCGTCGAGGACCCGCCGGTCCCAGTCCGGGTCCCCGTGCGTGTTCACGGCGAGCCGTCCGCCGCCGTCGGGCCGCAGCTGCCAGTCGGTGCAGGCCGTGAGGCAGCGGGCGTTGTGCGCCAGGAAGGTCTCGTACCGCTCCCGTACGAACGGTTCGAGCCCGGCCCCGGCCAGTTCCTCGGCGAGCAGCCGCTCGCCCTCCGCCCGCCCCCGGTCGGTCAGGCTCCAGCCGGAGGTGCCGGCGAACGAGGAGCGGGTGACCCGCCCGTACGCCTGGAGGTCGAGCAGCAGCTCGCCGACGGCCTCCGGGTCGAGCCCGAAGCGGGCCGCGGCCTCGGTCTCGGTGGTCATGCCCCGCAGCCGTACCGCGTGCAGGACGAGGAGTTCGGGAGTGGAAGGGTGCGCCATGGGGAGAGCCTAGGCAACCCGGACGGCGGATCGCGCGTCCTCTCCCACACGAAGCCCCCCGACCGACCCAAGGACTTGCCATGAGCGACAGGGCCCGCGTCCTCTTCGACGAGCTCGACCTCGACCAGGACGGCACGCTGACCCGCGTGGAGGTCATCCGGGCCCTGCGGGAGAAGGGCCCGACGCTGGCGGCGCGGGGCGTGATCCCCTTCTGGGGGGTGGGGGACGTGGACGACTCCGCCGCCCTCTTCGACGCGGCCGACCAGAACGGCGACCGCGTCCTCAGCTTCGAGGAGTTCGCCGTCGTGGTCGACCGCCGCTTCGGGTGGTGACGGAACGACACCGGGGATGACCCCCGCGCCCCGGAACGGGACCAGGCGGCGGGGGCGGGAGCGGGACGGTCCGCCGCGCGGCGGACACCCCTGAGCGGAAGCGCGCTCTCCGGGACACGGATGGATAACGGACGGGCCGAGTCCGACCTCACACCTTGTCAGTGCAATTTCACATTACTATGTTACGGGTCACATTCCGGCCGCTCTGGCTGTCCAACCGCTCTCCCGCTCTCCTCGGAGTGACCCATGAACCAGCGCAACCGCACCCTGGCCACCGCCCTGGTGTCGACCCTGACCCTCGCCCTCGCGGCCTGCACCGGCGGCGCGTCCGACGGCCGGGCCCCCGGCGGCGAGCGGAAGAACCCCGCGGCGGCCAACGCCGGCGCGGTCCTCGGCGGCACCCCGCAGAAGGGCGGCACCCTCAACGTCCTGTCCAACCAGGACTTCTCCCACCTCGACCCGGCCCGCAACTGGGTCATGCCCGACATGGACTTCGGCACCCGGCTGCTCTACCGCACCCTCGTCACCTACCGGGCCGCGCCCGGCGCCGAGGGCAGCGAGCTCGTCCCCGACCTGGCCGAGGACCTCGGCACCCCCTCGAACGGGGCGAAGACCTGGACCTTCCGCCTCAAGCCCGGCCTCCGGTACGAGGACGGCACCCCCGTCACCGCCCAGGACATCAAGCACAACATCGAGCGGTCCTTCTCCCCCGACCTGCCCGGCGGCCCCGACTACGCGGCCCGCTACCTGGCCGGCGCCGAGGGCTACCGGGGCCCTGCCGAAGGCAGGCATCTCGACTCGGTGAAGACGCCCGACGCGCGCACCCTCGTCCTCGAGTTCCACACCTCGTTCGCCGAGTTCCCCTTCGCCGCGACCCTGCCGACCTTCTCCCCGGTGCCGAAGGCCCGGGACAAGGGCCCCCGGTACGACAACCGCCCCTTCTCCTCCGGGCCGTACAAGATCGAGTCCTACGCCCGCGACAAGCGGCTCGTCCTGGTCCGCAACACCCACTGGGACCCGAAGACCGACTCCGTCCGCAAGGCCTACCCCGACCGGATCGTCGTCACCATGGGCCTCAAGGGCAATCAGGTCGACGACCGCCTCATCGCCTCCTCCGGCGCCGACGCCTCCGCGATCCCCTGGGCCGCCCTCCGCCCCGAGTCCACCTCCAAGGTGCTGACCAGGCCCGAGGTCAAGGCCCGCCTCCTCGCCGAGTCCAGCACCTGCAACGAGATGCTCCAGATGCACACCGGCCGCGCCCCCTTCACCGATCTGAAGGTCCGCCAGGCCGTGCAGTACGCGCTCGACCGCGAGGCGATCGTCACCGCCGCGGGCGGCCCCGCCCTCACCCAGGCGTCCACCGCCGCCATGCCCGGCGCCCTCTTCGCCGGCGGCGAGCAGCCCGACACCCTGAGGATCCCGCTCGCCGGCGACCCCGAGAAGGCGAAGCGACTGCTGGAGGAGGCCGGGAAGGCCGGCGGCTTCTCCACCAGCATCACCGTCTCCAGCGGCGACAAGGCCATCGGCGAGGCCATCCAGCAGTCCCTGGGCCGGGCCGGGATCGAGGTGACCATCGAGACCGTCGACCCGTCCGCCTTCTACGACACCATCGGCGACACCGAGAACCGCACCGACCTCGTCTACACCGGCTGGTGTCCCGACTTCCCGTCCGGCTCCACCTTCCTCCCCTTCGTCTTCGACGGGCGCTCCATCAAGCAGAAGGGCAACTCCGGCAACCACTCCCTCTTCCGCGACGACGCCACCCAGAAGCGGATCGACGAGATCGCCGCGATGACCGACGCCGCCGCCGCCAACAAGGCCTGGCAGGAGCTCGACGGGCGGATCCTCGCCCAGGCCCCCGTCGCCCCCGGCGCTGTCAAGCGCCGCCCCCTCGTCCTCGGCACCAACATCGCCGGCGCCTTCGGCCACACCTCGTGGGGCGGCCAGATCGACTACGCCACGGTCGGCCTCAAGGACCCGTCCAGGAGCACGACCCGATGACGCCCCCGCCCGTGACCACGACCGCCACCGAGGCCGCGTCGTCCCCGCCGGACGCCGGCGGCGGGGCGTGGCGGCTCGTCCGCGCCGAACTCCGGCACAGGGCCTCCCTCAAGGTCTCCCTCGCCGTCGTCGCCGTCTTCGCGCTGATGACCGTCGCCGCCCCGCTGATCAGCGCGCTGGGCGGCTGGGGCCCGGAGGAGTTCGACAAGTCGGCCGTCGACCCGTACCTCGGCGGACTGCCGATCGGGCCGCTCGGCGGCGTCTCCGCCGAGCACTGGCTCGGCGTCGAACCCGTCACCGGACGCGACCTGTTCGCCCGGGTCGTCCACGGCGCCCAGGTCTCGCTGCTCATCGCCTTCGCCGCCACCGCGATCGTCGTCGCCGCCGGCACCGCGGCCGGCGTCGCCGCCGGCTACTTCGGCGGACGCGTCGACACCGTGCTCTCCCGCCTCATGGACCTCACGATGTCCTTCCCCTCCCTCATCTTCATGATCGCGATGATGTCGGTGGCCAGGGACGTCGACCGGATCCTCCTGATGGTCCTCGTCATCGGCCTGTTCGGCTGGCCCGGCGTCGCCCGTGTCGTCCGCGGCCAGACCCTCTCCCTCAAGCACCGCGAGTACGTCGACGCCGCCCGCGTCGGCGGCTCGGGACCCTGGCGGATCCTCGCCCGCGACATCCTCCCGGGCGTCGCCGGCCCGGTCATCGCCTACACCACGCTCATGATCCCCGGCATGATCGCCACCGAGGCGGCGCTCAGCTACCTCGGCGTCGGGGTCCGCCCGCCCACCCCGTCCTGGGGCCAGATGATCGCCGAGAGCGTCGCGTACTACGACACGGACCCCATGTACTTCCTCGTCCCCAGCTTCTGCCTCTTCCTCACCGTCCTCGCCTTCACCCTCCTCGGCGACGCGCTGCGCGACGTCCTCGACCCCCGGGGGAGCCGTACGTGATCGTCTACCTCGGCCGCCGGCTCCTCGGGGTGCTCGGCGTCCTCCTGGCCATCGCCGCCGTCACCTTCACCATCTTCTACGTCCTGCCCTCGGACCCGGCCGCCGCCGCGTGCGGCAAGGCGTGCAGCGACGAGCGGCTGGAGGCGATCCGCGCCCACATGGGCCTGGACGCCCCGCTCTGGAGCCAGTTCGCCGACTTCGTCACCGGCGTCTTCACCGGCCGCACCATGGGCACCGGCCAGTACGCCCTCCAGTGCGACTTCCCCTGCCTCGGCTACTCCTACGAGAACAGCGAGAACGTCTGGGACCTGCTCGTCGACCGCCTCCCGGTCTCCGCCTCGCTCGCCGCCGGCGCCGCCGTGCTCTGGCTGACCCTCGGCCTGTCGGCCGGCATCACCGCTGCGCTCCGCAAGGACACCCTCACCGACCGGGCCCTGATGGTCGGCGCCGTCGCCGCCGCCTCCCTGCCCGTCTACTTCACCTCGGTCCTGCTCATCCACGGGCTGATCCGCCTCACCGGGCTGCTCCCCTACCCGCAGTACGTCCCGCTCACCACCGACCCGGTCTCCTGGGCGACGAACCTGCTGCTGCCGTGGCTGGCGCTCGCGGTCCTGTACGCCGCCATGTACGCCCGGCAGAGCCGCGGCGCGATGATCGAGTCCATGGCGGAGCCGTACATCCGCACCGCCCGCGCCAAGGGCCTGCCGCGCCGGACGGTCGTCGTCAAGCACGGCCTGCGCGCCGGCATGACCCCGGTCCTCACCATCTTCGGCATGGACCTCGGCGGGCTCCTCGCCGGCGCCGTCATCACCGAGTCCCTCTTCGGACTCCCCGGCGTCGGACGCCTCTTCTACGGCGCGCTCACCAGCGGCGACCAGCCCGTCATCCTCGGCGTGACGCTCCTTGCCGCCACCTTCATCGTCGTCGCCAACCTGGTCGTGGACCTGCTGTACGCCGTCGTCGACCCGCGAGTGAGGTACTGATGGCCGCCCTGTTGTCCGTACGGGACCTCACCGTCACCTTCCCCACGCCGCGCGGCCCCGTCCGGGCCGTGGACTCCCTCTCCTTCGACGTGCCGCACGGCCGCACCCTCGGCATCGTCGGCGAGTCCGGCTCCGGCAAGTCCGTGACCTCGCTCGCCGTCCTCGGCCTGCACACCGGCGCCGAGGTCACCGGCTCCGTCGCCCTCGACGGGCGCGAACTCGTCGGCCTCACCGACCGGGAGCTCCGCCCGCTGCGCGGCCGGAGGATGGCGATGATCTTCCAGGACCCGCTCTCCAGCCTCCACCCCTACTACACGGTCGGCGAGCAGATCGCCGAGCACCACCGGGTCCACTTCGGCACCCGGCGGGCCGCCGCCCGCGCCCGCGCGATCGAGGCGCTCGCCGAGGTCGGCATCCCCGAGCCGAGACGCCGGGCCGGGGAGTACCCGCACCAGTTCTCCGGCGGCATGCGCCAACGGGTGATGATCGCGATGGCGCTGGTCTGCGAACCCGACCTGCTCATCGCCGACGAGCCGACCACCGCCCTCGACGTCACCGTGCAGGCCCAGATCCTCGACCTGCTCGCCCGGCTCCAGCAGGAGCGCCGGCTCTCCATCGTGATGATCACCCACGACCTGGGCGTGGTGGCGCGGGTCGCCCACGAGGTCCTCGTCATGTACGGCGGGCGGGCCGCCGAACAGGCCCCGGTGGACACCCTGTTCGCTTCCCCCGCGCACCCCTACACCCGTGGGCTGCTCGACTCCCTGCCCCGCCTCGACGACCCCGACGACGTGCCCCTGCGGGCCATCCCCGGCAGCCCGCCGTCCCTCCTCGGCCCCGCACCCGGCTGCGCCTTCGCGCCCCGCTGCGCCCGCGCGGCGGCCGGCACCGCCGAGGAGCGGGACCGGTGCGCCACCGAGCGACCCGCGCTCGAAGGCCCCGAAGGCCACACCGCCGCCTGCCACTTCGCCGCCCTCCCGGCCCTGGCCGGACACGAAGGGACCGCCCCGTGACCACCACCACGACACCCTCCACCGCGGTGGGCGCGCCGCCGCTGCTGCGGGTCCGGGACCTCGCCATGACCTTCCCCGGCCGCCGCCGCTCGGCGCCCGTCCGGGCCGTCGACGGCGTCGGCTTCGACCTGACGGCGGGCGAGACCCTCGGCCTGGTCGGCGAGTCCGGCTGCGGCAAGTCGACCACTGGCCGCATGATCGTCCGGCTCCTGGAGCCGACCGCCGGCTCCGTCGAGTACGACGGACGGCCCATCGCCCACCTCCCGCAGCGGGCCCTGAAGCCGATCCGCCGCGAGATCCAGATGGTCTTCCAGGACCCGCACTCCTCCCTCAACCCCCGCCGCCCGGTGGCCCGGATCATCGCCGATCCCCTGCTGGTGCAGGGCACCGGACCGGCGGAGGCGCGCGAGCGGGCGCTGGAGCTGATGGAGCTGGTCGGCCTCATCCCGGAGCACGCCGACCGCTTCCCTCACGAGTTCTCCGGCGGTCAGGCGCAGCGCATCGGCATCGCCCGCGCGCTCGCCACCGGCCCCCGGCTGGTCGTCGCCGACGAACCCGTGTCCGCGCTCGACGTCTCCGTCCAGGCGCAGATCGTCAACCTGATGGAACGGCTCCAGGACGAACTCGGCCTCGCGTATCTGTTCATCGCCCACGACCTGTCGGTGGTGAAGCGGGTCTGCGACCGGGTCGCCGTCATGTACCTGGGCCGGATCGTCGAGATCGGCGCGAAGGAGCGGGTGTACGGGGCGCCCGCGCACCCCTACACGCGGGCGCTGCTCTCCGCCGTACCGCTGCCGGATCCGGCGGCGGAGCGGGCCCGGGAGCGCATCACCCTCCTCGGCGACCCGCCGAGCCCGGCCGCTCCCCCACCCGGCTGCACCTTCCACCCGCGCTGCCCGAAGGCCCGGTCGCTCTGCCGTACCGAGGCACCGCCGCTGCGCGTGCTCACGGCGGGCGAACCCCGGGAGGTGGCCTGCCACTTCCCCGAGGAGGGCTGAACCCCCCGGGCCGGCTCCTGATCGGCCGGAGGCCGTCGCCGGGCCCCTCGGGCCGGCCGTCGCCCAGGACGCCGGGACCGGCGGCGGGGCTGCCGACGCGGCGGTGATCCGCCCTGCCCGGCGCCCGGTCCGCCCGCCCGGCGGCGACCGCACAGGGGCGGTGCGCCCCGGTCGGGGCCGTACGCGAGGGCTCCCCAGGCCTCAGCCGTTCCGGGGCGACGGGTCGGCCTCGGTGCGGTCGACCGCCTTCCGGGCTCCGCCGAGGGCCGCCTCGGCCGCCCGGAGGGTCTTGGCGGCGTCCCGCGCGGTCCGCTCGGCCGCGGCGGCCTCTTCCCGCGCCTCGTCCCGTTCGCGCTCGGCGCGGCGCAGCCGGTCGGCGCTCTCCGCGACCGCCGACCGGGCGGCGGCCTCCGCTTCGCGCGCCGTGTCGCGCTCGCGCTCCGCGCGGGCGAGGGCGGCCCGCGCCTCCGCCGCCCTCGCGCGGGCCGCTTCGGCCTCCGCCGCTCCCTCTAGCTCCGCCCGCGTCCGGTCGGCTCGTTCCCGCGCGCGGGCGGCGGCCCTGGGCCGGGAGGCCGGGGTGCCGGGCGGTACGGCGGGGAAGCCGACGGCCGCCTCCGGCATCGCGGTGAGGCGGCCCCTCGCCCACGGGCCCGCGACGTCCGGTAGGGCGAGCACGGCGTGGAGGACCCGTTCGACGTCGGCGAGGACGGCGTCGCTCGCGGGCTGTCCGGCCTCCTCGGCGAGCTCGGCGGTGGTACGGACGAGCGCGGCGACCAGCCGGTGCTGCTGCCGGCTCGCCTCCCGCAGCCGGTCGCCGTCGAGCGTCCGGTGGGCCTCGCGCAGGGCCTCGCCCAGCGCGAGGAAGCGCTCGGCCTCCTGGGGCCGTTCCCGGGCCAGCAGGTTCGCCGCCCAGACACCGAGCGGCGGCCGGCGCAGCGCGGCGATCGCCTTCGCCGCGGCCGGGTCGTCGGCCCGCCGCGCCTCGGCCGCCTACGCGTCCCGGGCCGCCGTGAAATCGGACGGCCTCAGCCCGTACAGCGCGCCGGTGACCTCGTCGACATCCATCCGCCCACTCTGCTGCGCCGGGCGGGGCGGGCCGGGGCGAACCTCCGCCGGACGGCCGCCCGTCACCCGCACGGCAGGGCGGAGCGGAGAACCGAGGCGCCCGCCCCCGTCACACTTCCGCGCGCGGCTCCGTCAGTCCAGTGAAGGCGCCGGGCGGACCGGCGCCGCGAACCGAACCGAGGAGTCCTGATGACCGACGTCACCACCCCTTCGATCTCCCGCATGCCGAACCCGGGCGAGTTCGTGCCCGAGCTCGCCGACATCAGTGCCGCGCTGTTCCGGGCCACCGGCAACCGGTCCGTGCCGCGCACCACCATCGGCCTGGTCCACCTGCGGGCCGGCCAGATCGTGGGCAACACCTATCTGACCGTGCTCAACACCGGCTTCCTGCGCAAGGCGGGCGAGTCGGAGGAGCGCATCACGGCGGTGGCCTCCTGGCAGGACGCCCCCTGGTTCACCGAGGCCGAGCGCGCCGCCCTCGCCCTCGTCGAGGCCACCCTCCGGCCCGCGCCGCCCGGCCGGGAGCGCGTCACGGACGAGCTGTACGCGGAGGCGGCCCGGCACTACGACGACAAGGCCCTGGCGACGCTGACGATCGCCATCGGGCAGATCAACTTCTTCGTCGCCCTCGCCGTCATCGGCAAGCCCGCGCCGGTCGACTCCCTCGCCGACCGGCAGTGGGACTGACCCCGGCCCTCCCGGCGGGCGTCAGGCGTCCTGGAGACGCCGGAAAGGACGCTCGGACTCCAGGGCGAAGGCCGCCTCCAGCAGGGTGCGTTCGCTGCCCGGGCGGCCGGAGAGCAGGACGCCGACCGGCAGCCCGTCGGCCGTGGTGCGGGCGCTGGGCAGCGAGAGCGACGGGGTGCCCACCACGTTGTCGATCGGCGTGTAGGCCACGTACTCCAGGATCCGCTCGACCAGGACGGGGTACGGGACGGTGGGGGCGAGGTGTCCGATCGGCGGCGTCGTGCGGGCGAGGACCGGGGTGAGGACGAGGTCGTGGCCGCGCAGCGCCGCCGCGTAGGCGGACTTGGTGCGGCGCAGCCGGCGGACGACGCCCGGGGTGCCGCGCCAGCGCTTCACGTACTCCTCGCGCAGTCCTCGGCTGAGCCCGTCCATGCGGTGCCGGTCGAAATCGGCGCCGAAGGTGCGGCCGGAGGCGCCGAGGAGGAAGGAGAGCATGCCCCAGTAGGTGAGGAAGTCCTCGGTGAAGCGGGGGTCGATGTCCATGGTGACGGGCTCGACGGTGTGGCCGAGGCCGCGGAGCGTGGCGACGGTGTCGGTGACGGCGGCGCGCGTGTCGTCGTCGCAGCGGACGCCGTTGGGCGAGTCGAGCAGGTAGCCGATGCGGAGCCTGCGGTCCGAGGGGCCCTCGACGAGGCCGACCGGCGGCAGCTTCGGGTGGCGCCGGTGGCGTTCCGCGGCGGCGAGGAAGGCCGCCGAGTCGCGGACGGTGCGGGTGACGACGCCGTCGACGACGAGGTCCACCGGCAGGTGGCGGCTCTGGTCGTTGGCGACGACCCGGCCCCTGGTCGGCTTGAGGCCGACGAGTCCGCAGCAGGCGGCGGGGATCCGGATGGAGCCTCCGCCGTCGTTGGCGTGGGCGAGGGGGACGGCGCCGGCGGCGACGAGCGCGGCGGCGCCGCCGGAGGAACCGCCCGCGGAGTGGCCGGTGTGCCACGGGTTGCGCACCGGGGCGCCGGCCTCGTACTCCGTCGTCGGGCTGAAGCCGAACTCGGGCAGCCGGGTCTTGCCGACGACGGTGACGCCGGTGCTGAGCAGTTGCCGGACGAAGGGCGCGTGCCGGCGGGCCGGCCGGGGCGTGAAGGCGGCGCTGCCGTGGCCGGTGGGGAGGCCCGCGTAGTCGGTGTTGTCCTTGACGAGGGTCGGGACGCCGGCGAAGGCTCCGCCGGTGCCGCCGCGGAGTTCCGGCGGGTCGAGCGGGACCTGCACGGCGTTCAGTTCCGCGACCGCCCGCAGACGGGCGGCCGCGTCCCTGGCGACCTCGGCGGCGCCGACCTCGCCCCGCCGGATCGCCGCCGCGAGACCGACGGCGTCGTGCTCGCCGAGGGAGTCGTCCCGGAAGGCGTGCACCGTGGTCCGCTTCTCGTAAGTCACCGCTGCCTCAGCCCCCGGGGTCGTGGTTGGGTACCGCCGTCGACGCCATCATGGCGTACCCGCGGGTAACACGCGAGGGCCGGGCGGGCGGTCGACGGCCGGTGGCTGGCGGCCGGCAGCTGGTGGCTGGTGGCTGGTGACTGTCGGACGCGTGAGGCCCTATCGGCCCTGGAGCCGCTTGACGTTGTCGCCGAAGGTCCAGTTCCTCGACCCGTCCCAGTTGGCGGACCAGGTCATCAGGCCCTTGAGCCTGCCGCCGTAGTGGTTCCACGCCTGGGCGACGAGGGAGGGCGACATGTGGCCGCCGCCCGCGCCGGGCTGGGCCGGCAGGCCGGGGACCTGCTTGTCGTACGGGACGCGGATGGTGGTGCCCTGGATGACGAGGCCGCGGTCGAGACAGTCCGTCTGGGCGGTGAACCCGGCGACGGTCCCGGCGGAGTAGGAGTCGCCGGAGCAGCCGTACATGCTGCCGTTGTAGTACTGCATGTTGAGCCACCACAGACGCCCGTTGTCCGCGTACTTCTTGACGATCGGGAGGTAGGCGCCCCAGATCGAGCCGTACGCGACGCTGCCGCCGGTGACGTAGGCCGTCTCGGGCGCCATGGTGAGGCCGAAGCCGGCGGGCATGCGGGCGAGGACGCCGTCGATGATGCGGATCAGGTTGGCCTGGGAGGCGGAGAGCGTGGTGATGCTGCCGCTGCCGACGAGGCCGGTCTCGATGTCGATGTCGATGCCGTCGAAGTTGTACTTCTGGAGGATCGGCACGATCGTCGCGACGAACCGGTCCGCGACCGCCTGGGAGCTGAGGTCGATCCCGGCGGCCGCCCCGCCGATGGACATGAGGAGGGTGGCGCCCGCCGCCTTGGCGCGGCACATCTCGGCCGGGGTGGAGACGCGGACGGTGTTGTCCATGCCGTCCTCCCACAGCACGGTGCCGTCCGACCGGATGACGGGGAAGGCGGCGTTGATGACGTTGTACCCGTGGGCGGCGAGCCGGGGGTCGTCGATGGGAACCCAGCCGAAGGGCGGGTGGACGCCGTTGGCGGCGCCGTCCCAGTTCTCCCAGTAGCCCTGGAGGACCTTGCCGGTGGGGCGGGTCTTGAGGGCGCAGGTGTCCGCGGCCGAGGCGACCGGGACGGCGCCGCCGCGCCCGGTGCCGGCCTGGGCGGGTGCGGCCTGGGCAGGAGCGGCGGTGACGGTGGCGAGCAGGGCGGCGAGTGCGCCCAGTCCCGCTCCGAGGGCGCGGACGATCCGTGAGCCTGGCATGCGTGTGCTCCTTGGGACGTGGGGGGTCGGTCCGGGGCATGGCGCGCGCTTCCGCCGACCGTAGATTGGTCCAGACCTACCGTCAACCACCCACGCAAGGAAGTGAGTTGACCGGATGTACGGGCGCGGCGACGGAAGCCGTCCGCGGCGGCCCCGCGACCCGGCCCGCCCGCCAGGAGGGCGAGCCGGGTCCCACGAGCGAGGGGCCGGACGGGCGAGGGGCCGGACGGGCGCGACCCCCCGCCGGACCCGGTCGCCAGGGACGACGGCCGCCGAGGCGCCGCCGCGCCGCCTCGGCCGCCACGGCGCCGCATGGCGCCACACCCAGGCCGCATGACACCACTCCCGCTAGGCATGGCACCACTCCCACCACGCGTGACGCCACTCTCCGTCGCGCATGGCGCCGCCTCCGTCACGCGCGCCCACTCCCGTCGCACATGGCGCCACCCCCGCCGCGCATACTGCCGCCCCGTGGCGCATACCACCGCCTCCGTCTCACGTGGCGCCACCCCCGTCACGCATGGCGTCACGCGACACCATTCGGCGCCATCCATGGCACCATTCAGCGCCACTTGGGGCCACGCGGCGCCAAAGAGGGTTGCACATGGCGCCATCCTGGTGCCATGATGACGTCATGGACCTCACCCCGTACGTCGACAGCCTCCGCCGCGAACTCGCGGTGGCCGCCGAGGCCGGTGGCGACGAAGCGCGCGACCTGGCCGAGCGGCTCACCGCCCCCCTGGAGTCGGCGACCCGCCTCACCCTGCTCAACGTGCTCTCCGCCGCGATGGACGAGATCACCCGCGAGCTCGCCCCTGGCTCGGTCGACGTACGGCTGCGCGGCCTCGACCCCGACTTCGTGGTGACGCCGCCGCCGACCGGGGCCGCCGCCCCCGTGGAGCCGGCCCCGCCCGCCGAACCGCTCCCGGTCCCGGCGGTCGCCGAGGGCGACGAGGGCGGCACCGCCCGCGTCAACCTGCGGCTGCCGGCCCACCTCAAAGCCCGCGCCGAGGAGGCAGCCGCCCGCGAGGGCCTGTCGGTCAACGCCTGGCTGGTCCGGGCCGTCTCCGCGGCGGTCGGCGGCGGCACCGCTCCCCGCCCGCCGGAGAAGACCCGCACCATCGGACAGAGCATCACGGGCTGGGTCCGCTAGCCGGCGCACCGCACCCGCACCACTTCCTTCCCGAACACGGCCCCCACCCGCGGGGACGACCCGACGACCCAAGAGGACGGGACAGCCATGCCTTCTTTCGACACTCCCGCACCGATCTCCGTCACCGCGTTCGTGTACGCCGGCTCGCTCACGATCACCGCGGGCGACCGTCCCGACACCGTCGTCGAGGTCCGGCCGCGCAACGCGCAGAAGGACCTGGACGTCCGGGCGGCCGAGCAGACCGAGGTGACCTTCGCGAGCGGGACCCTGACCGTCAGGACGCCCAAGGCCAACCTGATCGGGCGCGGCGGCACCGTGGACGTGGCGCTGGACCTGCCCGCCGGCTCCCGCGTCGACGTGACCGGCACCGGCGCCTCGGTGATCGGTGGGGGACGGCTCGGCGAGACCAGCGTCAAGGTCTCGGCGGGCGAGGTCCGCCTCGACACCACCGGACCGCTGACCCTGGACGCGGCGCACGGCGCGACCACCGTCGACCGGGTCGAGGGCGCGGCCGAGATCACCAGCAGCACGGGCAGCCTGCGCGTGGGCACGATCGACGGACCCGCGGTCCTCAAGAACTCCCACGGCAGCACGATCGTCGACCGCGTCACCGGCGAGCTCCGGGTGAACGGCGCCCACGGCTCCGTCGAGATCGTGCGCGCCGACTCGGACGTCACCGGCACCACGACCCATGGCAACCTCCGCGTCTCCGAGGTCTCGCACGGCGAGGTCCACCTGGAGACGTCCAACGGCTCCATCGAGGTCGGCGTCCGCGAGGGCACCGCCGCCTGGCTCGACGTCAGCTCCCACCGCGGACAGGTGCGCAACACGCTCAGCGCGTCCGAGGCCCCGACGGAGACCGAGGACACCGTCACGATCCGGGCGCGCACCAACTGGGGCAACATCGACATCCGCCGCGCCCGCGCCTGACCTCCCGTCGCACCCCCTCCCCCAGGGGCGGCCCCTCGCCCCCGCCCCTCCCCAGCCTTCGCTCCTCCCCCACCTCACCCCCCAGCCTTCGCTCCTCCCTCACCTCACCCCTCGATCGGAGGGCCTCATGCCTTTTCCTGTCATGCCCATGCCCAACCGGAGCGACGGGCGCACCGCGCCTGCCGCCATCACCGCCACCGCTCTGCGCAAGTCGTACGGCGACAAGACCGTCCTCGACGGAGTCGACCTCCACGTGCCGGCCGGTTCGATCTTCGCCCTGCTGGGCCCGAACGGCGCCGGCAAGACCACCGCCGTCAAGATCCTCTCCACCCTCGTCACCGCCGACTCCGGCCAGGTGACGGTCGCCGGCCACGACCTGGCCCGCGCACCCCAGAAGATCCGCGCCGCGATCGGCGTCACCGGACAGTTCTCCGCCGTCGACGGCCTGATCACCGGCGAGGAGAACATGCTCCTCATGGCCGACCTGCACCACCTCCCCAAGGCCGAGGGCCGCCGCGTCGCCGCCGAACTCCTCGCCCGCTTCGACCTCGTGGAAGCGGCCAAGAAGCCCGCCTCCACCTACTCCGGCGGCATGAAACGACGCCTCGACATCGCCATGACCCTGGTCGGCAACCCCAGGATCATCTTCCTCGACGAACCCACCACCGGCCTCGACCCCCGCTCCCGCCACAACATGTGGCAGATCATCCGCGAACTCGTCGCCGACGGCGTCACCGTCCTGCTCACCACCCAGTACCTCGAAGAGGCCGACGAACTCGCCGACCGCATCGCCGTCCTCAACGGCGGCCGCATCGTCGCCGAAGGCACCGCCGAACAGCTCAAGCGCCAGATCCCCGGCGGCCACGTCCGCCTCCGCTTCACCGACCCCACCGCCTACCGCACCGCCGCCGCCACCCTCACCGAGGCAGCCCGCGACGACGAGGCGCTGACGCTCCAGATCGCCAGCGGCGCCGGACAGCGCGAGCTGCGCGCCATCCTCGACCGGCTGGACTCCACCGGCGTCGAGGCCGACGAGCTCACCGTCCACACCCCCGACCTCGACGACGTCTTCTTCGCCCTCACCGCGGGCGACGCCCCCCACCGGAGCGGCCGGCCCGGCCCGTCCGACCAGAAGCAGGAGTCTGCCCGATGAGCGCCCTCTCCCTCGCCGCCCGCGACTCGTCCACGATGCTGCGGCGCAACCTCCTCCACGCCCGCCGCTACCCGTCCCTGACGCTGAACCTGCTGCTCACCCCGGTGATGATGCTGCTGCTCTTCGTCTACGTCTTCGGCGACGTGATGAGCGCCGGCATGGGCGCGGGCGCCGACCGCGCCGCGTACGTCGCCTATGTGGTCCCCGGCATCCTGATGATGACCGTCGGCGGCACGGTCGTCGGCACCGCCGTCTCCGTCTCCAACGACATGACCGAGGGCATCATCGCCCGCTTCCGCACCATGGCGATCCACCGGCCCTCCATCCTCGTCGGGCACGTCGTCGGCAGCGTCCTCCAGTGCCTCATGAGCGTGGTCCTCGTCGGCGCCGTCGCCGTCGCCATCGGCTTCCGCTCCACCGACGCCACCGCCCTCGAATGGCTCGCCGCCTTCGGCCTCACCGCCCTGATCGCCATCGCGCTCACCTGGATCGCCGTCGGCATGGGCCTGGTCTCCCCCAACGCCGAGACCGCCTCCAACAACGCGCTCCCGCTGATCGTGCTCCCCCTGATCTCCAGCGCGTTCGTCCCGATCGACTCGATGCCCGGCTGGTTCCGGCCGATCGCCGAGTACCAGCCCTTCACCCCCGTCATCGAGACCCTCCGCGGCCTCCTCCTCGGCACCGAGATCGGCCACAACGGCTGGCTCGCGGTGGCCTGGTGCGTCGGCATCACCGTCCTCGGCCACCTGTGGTCGAAGTCGGTCTTCGACCGCGACCCGAGGTAGCCCCACCCTCCCCGG
This sequence comes from Streptomyces sp. NPDC014861, assembly GCF_043081625.1. Lineage (NCBI taxonomy): Bacteria > Bacillati > Actinomycetota > Actinomycetes > Kitasatosporales > Streptomycetaceae > Streptomyces > Streptomyces sp. NPDC014861. The sequence goes on along the minus strand of NZ_JBIBWV010000011.1, from coordinate 125,655 downwards.
CCGCCAGGGCGGCGTACCCGACACCCGTCGGCGTGCGCCGCCCCCGCCGCGTTCCCCACGCGTCCGCCTACCGCGGCTCCGCCTCCCGGATGCGCTCCAGCAGGCGCTCGTAACCGGCCCGGCGGTCCGGGCGGGCGCGGGAGACGGACCGGCGCAGCAGGGGGACGGCGTCCGGGCCGGCGCGCAGGACGGCCTCCTCGGCCTCCCGCCGCACCGTGGGCCGCGCGTGGTCGAGGAGCGCGACGAACGCCGGGAGCGCCGGCTTCCACCGCGCCCGCGACAGCGCCCGGATCGCGCCGCGCACCACGTCGGACCGCGCGTCGCCGAGCAGGAGCTCGGTCAGCCGCAGGTGCGCCTCCCGGTCGAGCAGCGTCCGCGAGGTCCGGTGCGCGTGCAGCCGTACTCCGGTCTCCGGACGCGCCAGCAGCTCCCGCAACAGCTCTTCGAGGCGCGCCGGTTCGAGCACGGCGGAGCGCTCCGCCAACCGGGCCAGGGTGCGCCGGATCCGCGCGGGCTCGGGCGACCGCAGGAGGGCGACCAGTTCCTCGTCCGAGGAGGACGAGGAGGATCCCCCCGGTACGGGTACGGGCGCGCGCTCGCGCAGGGTGCGGAGCGCGGCGGCCCGGTGCTCGGCCGGCTCCGGGCCGGGCAGCGGGCCGTCGACGAGGGCGAGCCGCGCCTCGGGGTGCCGCTCGCTCAGCCGGTCGAGGAGCGGGGTGCGCTGGAGGGGCCGGTCCGCGAGCAGGTCGAGGAGGCCCGTCTCCCCCCGCGCGAGGCGGTCTTCGAGGTGCGCGGCCAGGAGGTCGGCCGGCACCCGGCGCAGCGCGCGGAAGGCGTCCGCCCGCGCGCTCTCCGGCCCGTGCCGCCACAGGTCGAGGAGGACCGGGAACAGGTCTCGGAGCTCCCGGGTGTCGAGTCCGGTGGCGGCGATCCGGGCCACCCGGTCGGGCCGGACGGGTCCCGCGCCGCCGAGGAGCGCTTCCGGGCCGGCTTCCGCCAGCGCGCGGCCGAGCGCGGCCGGGTGCGCGCGGGCGGCGGACTCGTCCGTACGGCCGCTCAGGTACGCGTCGAGGACGGCGGCCCGCGCCTCTGGTTCGGGCCAGGGGAGGAGGGCGCGCGCGGCCGTGTTCCGCTGCTCCGGGGTGCCGGAGGCGAGCAGGGCGAGCAGCCGTTCGCGCTGCGCGGCCGAGCGGGGCTGGTCCAGGTCCGCGGGGTGGACCACGCGCGGCGCGGCGCCCGCCGCGCGGGCGTCCTCGGCGAGGGTCCAGGGCGGGGCGCCCAGGGGCTGAAGGTCCGTCATCCAGTCGAGCAGTGCCGTCCGGACGTCCCGGGGCGCGTCCGCGTGGGCTTCGGCGAGGGCGGCGAGCAGGTCGCGCGACCCGGCCGCCGCGACCCGGGCGCGGTACGCGGACAGTGCGCGGACGTCCCTCGCGGCGGCGGTGAGTTCGCGGTGCGAGGCCTCCGGAGCGGTCGGCGGGGTGACCTCGAACGCCTCGCTCAGCAGCCGCGTACCCGCCCGGTCCGGGTCCGGGTCCAGGGCCGTGAAGGCGAGTTCGCGGTCGAGGTCGGCGCGGACGAGGACCGCGCCGGCGAGCCGGAGCAGTCTCAGCGTCGACCGCCGGCCGGGGCGGCGCGGGGGCGACGACCTGACGGCGGTGATGACGCGCGAGCGGACGGAGTCGCGCGGGGCGATGCTCTCCAGGAGGCCGATGAGCCCGTCCCTGGTCTCCCCTTCCGCTTCCGCGAGGCCGTCGAGCAGGACCGTGAGGTGCCGGGCGAGCGTGTCGCGTTCGTGGGCCGGGAGGGGGTCCGGGCAGAGGGAGCCGGGCAGCAGTCCGAGGACGGCCCGCCGGGCCCGCTCCGAACCGGCGGCGAGCGCCAGCCAGTCGGAGAGGTACGGGCGGGTCGCGCGGAGCCGCGCGGCGCGGGGGGCGGCGGGCCCGCCGGGTGCGTGGCGTTCGGCGAGGCGCAGGGCGGCGTCCGGGTCCCAGCCGTGCTCCGCCAGGCGTTCGAGGTCGGCCGTGTCCCGGTCGGGCTCGGGTGCGGCGAGCGCGGCGCGGAGGCGGTCGCGGGCGCGGGCGTCCGTCGTGCCGGTCGCGGCGGCGGCGACCGTGGCGTCGAGGGCGTCGCCGAGGAGGGCGCGGAGGGCGTCCAGGAGGAGGGAGCGCAGGCCGGGGTTGTCGTCGCGGCCGAGGCGGTGGAGGAGCCGGGGCACGGCTTGGGCGGTGCCGGCGGTCGCGAGGGCGCGGGCTGCCGTCTTGCGGACGTTCATGGCCGGGTGGTCGAGGCAGGCGGCGATCGCGTCGGACGCCCAGCGGGCCCCGGCGTCGCCGAGGGCTTCCACGGTCCGGCGTACGGTCTGCGGGTCGCGGTCCGGTCCGGTCAGCGCGAGCAGCGTCGCCGACACGGCTTCGACGCCGTCGCCCTCCGTGTCCCGCGCGAGCAGGACGACGGCGTGCTTGCGCACGTGCCGGTCGGGGTGGCGCAGGAGCGGGTGGACGCGGCGCCGGACCGCGGGGTGCGGCGCGCGCGGGAGGTCGGTCAGCAGGCGGAGCAGGACGGTCTGTTCGCCCGCCGTGAGCCCGGTCCTGTCCAGCAGGCCGAGGGCCAGGTCGGCGACGAGCGCCTGCCCGGCGGCGTCGGCGTCGGGGGCGTCCAGGAGGCACAGTGGACGGATCCGGCCGCGCTCGTACAGCCGTCGGCCGAGGTCGCGCAGCGCCTCCTCGGCCTCGGGCGGGACCACCGGTTCCGCGCCCGGTACGGGTTCCGCGCCGCCGGGCTCCCACGCGGCGGCGGCCTCCCCGGCGATCCGCAGCAGCAGGTCGGCGAGGACGGGCAGCAGGCCGGGGCCGGCGTGCGCGGCGAGCCGGGTGAGGGCGGCGACCGGCCTGGCGGGATCCAGGTGTGCGGCGAGGAGGGCGAGTTCGCCCTCGTCGGGCCCGCCGAGATCGGCGGCCATCCGGGCGGGCAGCTGGGCCGCGTCGACCCGGACGAGCAGCCGCCGCCGTACCCCGGGATCGGTGGCCAGCAGCCAGACCAGTTCCAGGGCCCGGTGCCGGAAGGCCCGTACCGCGCGCTCGGCCGACGTCGGCTCGGGCGGGCCGTCGAGGCCGAGGGCGGCGCCCAGGACGCGTACCGTCCGCTCCCCGCCGACGGCCTCCAGCGCGTCGAGCGCGTCGGCGGGGGCGTGCGGGAGGGCGGCGAGGACGGCGTCCTCGGTCCCGGGGTCGCGCAGCGCGCGCAGGGCCCGCAGGAACGGGCCGGGGGCGGAGGCGAGCGGCAGGACGCGGGCGATCTCCGCGGCCACCGGCAGGCCGCCGACGCCCTGCCCGTCCAGGGCGACGAGGAGGTCGAGGCGGCGGGGCCACAGGACGTCGTCCGGCGCGCTGTCCACCAGGAGGCGCAGCAGTGCGCGCCGGGCGGTGAAGAGGACGGTCGCCACGGTGCGGGCCGGGACCGTGTGGTCGGTGAGCGCGAGGGCCAGCACGGCCGGGACGTCGGGGTCCGTGACGAAGTGTCCGCGGCGGTGCATCGCGCGCAGGCAGTCGACCGCCGGCCCGGCGAGCAGCAGCGGGTCCTCCCCGGCGAGGTCGAGGACGGCGCGCACGTCCTCGCGCCGCGCGGTCTCCCCGTACAGCGCCAGGGCCCGCCTGCGTACGCCGGCCGTCCGGTCCGGATCGAGCGCGGCCCTCCACAGCACCTCGCCCAGCCCGTGCGCGGCGGCGGTGGTGAGCGCGGCGTCGGCGGTGAGCGGCCCGAGGAGGCCGGTGAGACGGGCGGCCGACAGCGGCTCGACGGCGGCCCAGGGTTCGGCGAGCGCCGCGAGGGCGGCGTTCACGACGTCTCCGGCACCCGCCCCGAGCAGACCCGTCAGCGTCTGCCGCACGAATCCCGGATCCAGGACGCGGCGACGCAGCCCCGCCCGGGCCAGCCGCACCGCCCCCCCCTCCAGCACGGCGTCCCCGCTCCCGGCCAGCGCGCGGACGAGCGCGGCGGCGTCCACGGTGTCGCCGATCTCGACCCGCCGCACGGCCTGGTACAGCGCCTCCCCCGGCTCCTCCCGCGCCGCCGCCCCCGGATCCCGTACGAGCTCCGCCGCCGACAGCGCGACCCGCACCACGGGCACCAGCACCTCACCGGGCCACTCGCGCCATCCTTCCGGCGGCCCGCCCCGGGCGGCCGATTCGAGCGCCGCCTCGGGGCTCGCGGGAGCGGGGCGGGAGGGTGAGGGGCGGTGACCCGCTGGGGTTCTCGATGTCGGACGCACTCCGGGATCGTAGGGTCCCCGACGCGTCCGTCCCACCTGCTTTCGTCCCGCTCGCCGGCCCGTCCGCCCCCCGGCTCCGCTGTCGGAGGGGCGTTGTCAGACCCTGGCGCCAAAATGGGTTCATGACCGCATCTCCCGCCGTCGAGGCGCACCTTGTCCTGTCCGGTTCCGTCGCGTACGAGGACGCGCTCGTGCGGTTGCGCACCGCGTCGCGCGCCTACTACGCCGGGGAGAACAGCCCGTTGGACGACGCCTCGTACGACGCGCTGCGGCTGGCCGTGCTGGCGTGGGAGGCGGAGCACCCGGGCGAGGCCCCCGGGTCGCCGACGGGGCTGGTGGCCGACGGCGCCGCGCCGGAGGGCGACGTCGCGCACACCTCGCGCCTGCTCAGTCTCGACAACGTCTTCGGACCCGAGCAGCTGGTCGCCTGGGGCGCCTCGCTCCAGCGGCGCCTCGGCCGGGCGGTCGAGGGCGGGTTCACGGTCGAGCCCAAGATGGACGGCGCGGCCGTCGCCGCCCGGTATCGGGACGGGCGGCTCACCCAGGTCGTCACCCGCGGCGACGGCACGCACGGCGAGGACGTCAGTCACGTCGTGGGATCGGTCGTCGGTCTGCCCGAGCGGCTGCCGCTGCCGGTGACCTTCGAGGTCCGGGGCGAAGTGCTGTTCACGCACCAGCAGTTCGAGACGGCGCAGGAGGTGCGCGCGGCGCACGGCGGGGCGCCTTTCGCGAATCCGCGGAACGCGGTCGCGGGCACCCTGCGGGCCAAGGACCGGCCGTACCGGCTGGAGATGACGTTCTGGGCGTACGGTGCCGTCGAGCTGGATGGCGGATCGTTTCTCCCCGCCGGGGCGACGCACGCCGAGGTGCTGGCCGCGGTCGCCGCGGCCGGCGTCCGGACGACGGCCGACACCCCGGCCGGGCTGCACGTGGTCGGCACCGTCGCGGAGGCGCAGGAGCGGGTGGACGCGATCGGCGCGCTCCGCGCCGGGCTGCCGTTCGGCATCGACGGTGTGGTCGTGAAGGCGAACAGCCGGGCCGAGCAGGCCGAGGCCGGGCTGGGGAGCCGCTTCCCCTACTGGGCGATCGCCTACAAGCTGTCGGCCGTGGAGCGCCAGACGGTGCTGCGGGAGGTCATCTGGGAGGTGGGCCGCACGGGCGTGCTCGCGCCGACCGCCGTCCTCGACCCGGTCGAGATCGACGGCTCCACGGTCTCCCGCGCCACCCTGCACAACCCGGCCGATATCGCCCGCCGCGACCTCCACCTCGGCGACACCGTCACCGTCCACAAGGCGGGCGACATCATCCCGCGCGTCCAGGCGCCCGTCGTGGAGCTCCGCCCGGCCGGCGCCGAGCCGGTCCCGCTGCCGGCCGTCTGCCCGAACTGCGCGGGCGGGATCGACCGGAGCCAGGAGCGGTGGCGGTGCGCGAAGGGCGCGGGCTGCGCGCTCGCCCCGCTGATCGAGTACGCGGCCGGGCGAGACGTCCTGGACATCGACGGCCTCGGCAGGACCTATGTGAAGGCGCTGATCGACGCCGGACTGGTCGCGGACGTGGCGGACCTCTTCACCCTCACCGAGGAGCAGCTGACGGCCGCGGCGGGCAGCGCCCGGCGCGGCGCGAAGCTCGTCGAGCAGTTCGAGCTGGCCCGCAGCCGCCCGCTCAGCCGGGTGTTCTGCGCCCTCGGCATCCGGGGCACCGGCCGTCGCATGTCGCGGCGGCTCGCGACCCACTTCGGCACGATGGAGGCGATCCGCGCGGCGAGCGCCGAGGACCTGCTGTCCGTCGAGGGCATCGGCCCGGAGAAGGCGCCCGTGGTCGTCGCCGAGCTGGCCGCTCTCGCCCCGGTCGTCGACAAGCTGATCGCGGCGGGCGTCAACATGACCGAGCCCGAGGCGCCCGGTGCTCCCGCCGGCACCGCCGCCGAGGGCTCCGCACCCGTGGAAGGGCCGCTGACCGGCAGGACGGTGGTGGTCACCGGAAAGATGACCGGCCGCCTGGAGGGCTACGGGCGCTCGCAGATGAACGAGCTCATCGAGCGCGCCGGCGGCCGGGCCGGCAGCAGCGTCAACGCCAGGACCAGCTGCCTGGTCGCCGCGCCCGCCGCCGGCGGCAGGCCCAGTTCGAAGGTGGTCGCCGCCGAGAAGCTCGGGGTGGAGGTCCTCACCCCGGAGGCCTTCGCCGAACTCGTCGCCGCCCACCTCGACTGACGGCGGCGGAACGGCACGGTGACGGCAACGGGCCCGGCCCCCCCGAGGGGGCCGGGCCCGTGCGCCCTTACAGACATGCCGGTGGGCGTCAGCGCTCCGACGTACCGCCCTGGGCGGAGGTGCGGCGGCGCGGACGGCGGTCGGCGCTCCGGCCGCCCGCCTTCGCCCCGGCCTCGCCGCCCTTGGCCGTCCCACCGGATCCCGTACGACGGGAGGGGACGCGGCCGCCGGCCGCGGCGCCGCCCGCGGTGGACGCCTTCGCGCCCGCGGTGGCCCGGCCGCCGGCGACGGCCTTCGCGCCGCCCGCGGCCCCGGTGGCACCGGCACCCGCCGCGGCGGTCCGGCGGCCGGTACCGCGGCCACCCGTACGCGCGGGGGCCTCGGCCTGCGCCGTCGCGCCGCCACCGCCGCCGCGCCGCCGCCGGGAGGGGCGGCCGCCTTCGGCGGTGGACTTGCGGGCCGGGCGGGAGGACGCGGGCGCGGTCGGCTGGGGCACCTCGATGGTGACCGCGACACCGGACGGCTCGCGGGCGCCGGTGAGGGTGGCCAGCTCGTCGTCGCTGGACTTGAGGCGGGTGGTCCGCGGGGCGATGCCCGCGTCCTTCATGAGCCGGCTGAACTCGTGCTTCTGCTCCGGCAGGACCAGCGTCACGACGCTGCCGGAACCGCCGGCCCGGGCCGTGCGGCCACCGCGGTGGAGGTAGTCCTTGTGGTCGGCCGGCGGGTCCACGTTCACGACGAGGTCGAGGTCGTCGATGTGGATGCCGCGGGCCGCGACGTTCGTCGCCACCAGCGCCGTGACCTGGCCGGTCTTGAACTGCTCCAGGGTCCGGTTCCGCTGCGGCTGGGTCCGGCCGCCGTGCAGGGCCGCCGCGCGGACGCCGACGGACAGCAGGCGCTTCGCGAGCCGGTCCGCCGACCGCTTGGTGTCGAGGAAGAGGATGACCCGGCCGTCACGGGCCGCGATCCGCGTGGTGACGGCCTTCTTGTCGGTCACGTCCTGCACGTGGAGGACGTGGTGCTCCATCGTGGTCACCGCGCCGGCGGACGGGTCCACCGAGTGCACCACGGGGTCGGTGAGGAAGCGCTTCACCAGCTGGTCGATGTTGCGGTCCAGCGTGGCGGAGAAGAGCATCCGCTGCCCGTCGGGCCGCACCTGCTTGATCAGCTTGGTGATCTGCGGCAGGAAGCCCATGTCGGTCATCTGATCGGCTTCGTCCAGCACCGTGATGCGGACGTCGTCGAGGACGCAGTCGCCCCGCTCGACGAGGTCGTTCAGACGGCCGGGGCTCGCCACGACCACCTCGACGCCACGCCGGAGCGTGGTGGCCTGCTTGGTGATCGACAGTCCGCCGACGACGGTGGTGAGCCGCACGTTCACCGCGGTCGCGTACGGCGCCAGGGCGTCGGTGACCTGCTGGGCCAGCTCGCGGGTCGGCACGAGCACCAGCGCGAGCGGCGCCTTGGGCTGCGCCCGCAGCCCGGCCGTGCGGGCGAGGAGCGCCAGACCGAACGCGAGGGTCTTGCCGGAACCCGTCCGCCCCCGCGCCAGCACGTCACGGCCGGCGAGCGAGTCGGGCAGGGTGGCGCCCTGGATGGGGAAGGGCGTGGTCACGCCCTGTGCGGTGAGGGTCGCCAGCAGCCCCGCGGGCATGTCCAGAGCGGCGAAGTCCTCCGCGGCGGGGAGGGCGGGCGTCGCGCTCTCGGGCATCCGGAACTCGCCGGGCGAAGCCGGGGACGAGGTCGGGGCCGAGGGGGCGGAGCCGCGCTTGCTCGGCTTCCGGGGCCTGCGGGACATAGGTTTCTCTGCCTTTCTTCGAACAGCACAAACCGGGGTCCGCACCGCGACGGTGCGAACCCCGGTGAGCGGAAAAACGTCCGGCTATCAGGCGGGGACGATGTTCTCCGCCTGCGGGCCCTTCTGGCCCTGCGTGACGTCGAACGAGACGCGCTGGCCCTCCTGGAGCTCACGGAAGCCCTGGGTGGCGATGTTCGAGTAGTGGGCGAAGACGTCCGGGCCGCCGCCGTCCTGCTCGATGAAGCCGAAGCCCTTTTCCGAGTTGAACCACTTCACGGTTCCCTGTGCCATGACCTTCTCCTTCTGTAGGCAGAGGCCCCATCCGGAGATGCCGGAAAAACGAAATATGCGCCTGCGGAAAAGCATTCCGGTCAGGCGCACATAGGTTCATGGGTACCACAACTGCAACAAGTCCACCGTAGCACGCTCCGGGCCTCCGTGCTGATCACCCGGGGGTGCGGCGCGCCGCACCCCCGGGTGAGAGGTCAGCGGCCGGCGGGCGGAGCCGACAGCGCGTGCAGGCGCAGGGCCAGCTGTATCTCCAGGGCGCGGGGCGGCGACTGCCAGTCCGGGCCGAGCAGGCGGCCCACCCGTTCCAGCCGCTGCGCGACCGTGTTCACGTGGACGTGCAGGTCCTCCTTGGTGCGGGCCGGACTCATGCCGCTGGCGAAGTAGGCGTCCAGGGTGCGCAGCAGGTCGGTGCCCCGGCGCCGGTCGTACGCGGCGACCTGGCCGATCGTCCGCTCCACGAAGCCGCCGATGTCCCGGGTGTCGGCGAGCAGCAGGCCGAGGAAGCCGAGGTCCTCGGCCGCCGCGCCCTCGCCCGCGCGGTGCAGCAGCCGCAGCGCGTCGAGGCAGCGGCGGGCCTCCTGGTACGCGCCCGCCACCTGGTCCGGGTGGTCGAGCGGGGCCCGGACCGGCGCGGAGGCTCCGACGGTGACGGGTTCGCGCAGGGCGCCGCCCAGGTGGGCGGCGGTCTGGCGGGCCACCTCTGCGGCGTCCTCGCCGGGGCCCAGCGGCAGCAGGAGGACCGCGCCGCCGTCGCGGTCGGACGCGAGGCCTCGGCGGGTGGCGGCGAGGTGGGAGGCGGCGGACCGGAGGCGTTGCCGGTCGGCGCTCTCGCGGCCGGGCGGCTCGCCGCCCTCGCCGGGGCCGGCCCGGTCGACGCGGGCGGCCAGGACCACGTGCGGGGCGTCGCTGTCGGTACGGAGGCGGGCGGCGCGCTCGCGGAAGAGGCGCCGGTCGCGGTCGGGTGCGTCGAGGAGGTCGTCGAGCAGCTCGCCCCGTACCCGCTGCTCGGCCTCGCCGGCCGAGCGGCGGGCGAGCAGGAGCAGGGAGGTGACGAGCGCGGCCCGCTCCAGGGTGCGCAGGTCGACGGGGTCGAGGCCGGGCCGGCCGCGCAGGACGAGCGCGCCCAGGTGCTCGCCGCCCGCGGAGACGGCGGCCACCCAGTCGTCGCCGTCGCGGACGGCGTGTCCGTCGGCGCGGCGGGCCGCGCCGGCGGGGGTCTCGGTGAACTCGACGGTGCCGCCGAGGACCTCGGAGACGGCCTCGGCGACGTCGTGGACGCCGCCGCCGCGCAGAACCAGCTCGGAGAGGCGGTCGTGGACCTCGGCGGCGCGCTCGATCACGGCGCTGTGGGTGCGGATGATGTCGTTGGCGCGCTCCAGTTCGGCGAGGGCGGAGCGGGTCTCGGCGAGCAGGTTGGCGGTGTCGATGGCGACGGCGGCGTGGGCGGCGAAGGAGCCGAGCAGAGCGACCTGCTCGCGTTCGAAGACCCTGGCCCGCCGGTCGGCGGCGAAGAGCACCCCGATGACCTGGCTGCCGAGGGTGAGCGGCACGCCGAGGATGGCGACCAGGCCCTCGTCGCGGACGGCGGTGTCGATCGTGCGGGTGTGCTGGAAGCGCGCGTCGCCGAAGTAGTCCTCGGTGACGTAGGGGCGGGCGGTCTGCGCGACGAGACCGCCGAGTCCTTCGCCCATGCCCAGCCGGACCTGCTGGAAGCGGGCGGAGACGGAGCCCTCGGTGACCCGCATGTAGGTGTCGCCGGCCTCGGGGTCGTTGAGGCTCAGATAGGAGACCTCGGTCCCGAGGAGGGCGCGGGCGCGCTGGACGATGGCGCGCAGCACCGCGTCGAGGTCGCGGAGGCCCGCGAGGTCGTGGGCGGTGGCGAAGAGGGCGGACAGCTCGGCCTCGCGGCGGCGCCGGCCCTCCAGTTCGGCGCGGACGCGCAGGGCGAGCTGCCTGGCCTCTTCGAGCCCTGCCAGCGTCTCGGGACCCGCGCCGCTCGCGCGGGCGAGGAGCGCGGGCCGGTCGTATGCCTCCGTGGCGGCTCCCCGGGCGAGGAGTTCCAGGTAGGAGACGTGTTCGTGCGACATGGGGACAGGGATACCCGGCGGAGGCGGGGCGCACCAGCCCTGTGGACGACTCCCGGGGACGGCTCCCGCGGACCACTCCCGCGGGCGACTCCTGTGGACGACGCGTGAGGCCGGCGCGAGGGGCCGACGCGCGGCCGGGTGCGCGGGAGAGAGCGGGTGCGCACGGGTGCTGCGAGCGCGGCCGGGTGCGCGCGCGAGAGCGGTCCGCACGGGCGCTGCGGGCGCGGCCGGGTGCGCGCGCGAGAGCGGTCCGCACGGGCGCTGCGGGCGCGGCCGGGTGCGCGCGACCGGCCTCAGCGCGCGTGGGCGGTGCGGAACGAGGCGGGCCCGTCGCCGAGCGCCTTCTCGATCCGCCGGTGGGAGAAGCGCTTCATCTCCGGGAGGGCGCCGATCTCGAACCAGCCGACGTCGATCGACTCGTCGTCGTTGACCCTGGCCTCGCCGCCGACGGCCCGGCAGGCGAAGGTCACGTCAAGGAACTGGCAGATGTCGCCGTTGGCGTACACGACAGGCTTGCGCAGGGTCTCGACGAGGATGATCCGCTCGGGCACGCACAGGACGCCTGTCTCCTCCTCGACCTCGCGGACGGCGCAGTCGGCGGGCTGCTCCCCCGGTTCGATGATGCCGCCGATCACGGCCCACGCCCCGGTGTCGGCGCGCCGTCCCAGCAGGACCCGGCCCCGGTCGTCGAACACGACGGCGCTGACGCCGGGCAGGAAGAGCAGCTGGTGCCCGGCGGTCTTGCGGAGTTCTCGGATGAAGTCAGGGATTGCCATGCGTTCGACCCTAGGTCATCCGACGATCACCCGACCGGGTCCGTCCCCGGCCTCAGGGCCGCGCGCGGCGAGCCCGTACGGCACGGGTCGCGGCCCAGCCGAGTCCGGCGGCGGCGACGGCGGCGAGCAGGGCCTCCGGGAGGGCGCCGAGCCGGGTCGCGGGCGTCTGCGTGGAGCGCAGGGGGACTTCCTCGACGAGGTAGTCGGGGGTGAACATCGCGGTCCGGGAGACGATCTCGCCGTCGGGGCGGATGACGGCGCTGACGCCGCTGGTCACGGGGACGACGACGGCCCGGCTGTGCTCGACGGCCCGCACCCGGGACATGGCGAGCTGCTGGTAGGTCATCTCGCTGCGGCCGAAGGTGGCGTTGTTGCTGGGGACGGTGAGCAGCTGGGCGCCGTGCGTGACGGTGTCGCGGACGGCCCAGTCGAAGGCGGCCTCGTAGCAGGTGGCGAGGCCGACCTTGGTGCCGGCGAGGTCGAAGACGCCGACCTTGTCTCCGGGGCCGAAGTCGCGGGCCACGCGGTCGACGTTGCTGTTGAAGAGGCGTACGACCGGGCGCAGGGGGATGTATTCGCCGAAGGGCTGCACGTGCCGCTTGTCGTAGGTGGCGACGGGTCCCTTGCCGGGTTCCCACTGGATGAGGGTGTTGCGGAGCTTCCCGGTGGGCGGGGCGATGACGGCGCCGATGACGGTGGGGGCCTTGATCGCGTCGACGGCGCCCTCGATGACGGCGGCGGCGTCGGGGTTGGCGTAGGGGTCGATGTCGGAGGAGTTCTCCGGCCAGAGGACGAAGTCGGGCTGCGGCCGGGTCCCGGCCTCGACCTCCTCGGCGAGTTCGCGGGTGCGGGCGGCGTGGTTGTCGAGGACCTGGCGGCGTTGGGAGTTGAAGTCGAGGCCGAGGCGGGGGACGTTGCCCTGGATGGCGGCGACGGTGGCGGTGCCGTCCTCGGCGGCGTCGCTGACGAGCGGCAGGGCGGCGAGGGCGCCGGTGACCGGGACGAGGACGGAGAGCGCGGCGGCGGCGAGCGGTCCGCGCGGGACGGTGCCGGCGGCGCGGTGGAGGCGGACGAGGCGGACCGCCTCGTAGAGGCCGAAACCGCAGAGGGCGACCGCGAAGCCGAGCACCGGGGTGCCGCCGACGGCGGCGAGGGGCAGGAAGACGCCGTCGGCCTGGCCGAAGGCGATCTTGCCCCAGGGGAAGCCGCCGAACGGCACGCGCGCGCGTGCCGCCTCGCCGAGGATCCAGACGCCCGCGGCGAAGACGGGCCACCAGGGGAGCCGGGAGACGGCGGCGATCCCGAGTCCCACGCAGGCGACGAAGAGGGCCTCGATCGCGGCGAGGGCGAGCCACGGCACGGGGCCGACCTCTTCTCCGGTCCAGACGAGGAGCGGCAGGAGGAAGCCGAGGCCGGCGAGGTGGCCGAGACCGAAGCCGGCGCGGAGGCGGCGCCCGTACAGGCTCCAGCCGAGGAGGGCGAAGGCCGGCAGCGCGAGCCACCACAGGGGGCGCGGCGGGAAGCTCAGGTAGAGCAGGACGCCGGAGAGCAGTGCGGCTCCGGGGCGGACGAACCGCGCGGCCCGGCCGGAGCGGCGCGGCCGGTCCTCGCTCGCGGCCGCGTCGTCGGCGGCTCCGGCGGCTTCGGGGGAGATGGTGGTGCTCACCTTGCGGAGTGTACGGGGCGTCCCTGTTGACGCCTGGTCCGGCACGGCACGGGGACGGCCCCGCGCCCCGGTGCGGTCGGCGGCGCCGAGGCGCACGCGCGGTCCGGTCGGCGGCGGCGACCCGTCTGCGCGCGCGTGCCGGTCAGGCGCCGGCGGGGGTCTGGGGCGGGGCGGGGCGGCGGAGGTGGCGGCGGATGGAGTCGACCGCGCCCTCGGCGCCGTCGACGGTGACGGTGAAGGTGCGCCCGTCGGCGAGCCGGAGCACCAGTCCCTCGCCCCGGCGGACGACGACGGCGGTGCCCCGGTCGGGGCGCCAGCGGTAGCCCCAGCCGCCCCAGTGGCGGGGGGTGACGCTGGGGTCGTAGTCGGCGCCGAGGACCTCGGTGAAGGGGATGGTCCGGCGCGGGACTCCGATGTGGCCGCAGCGGACCTCCATGGCGCTGTCGTCGACGCGGACCTCGACGTGGACGAAGGCGAGGGTGCCGAAGAGGACGAGGAGTCCGGCCGCGAGGCAGCCGACGACGGCCATGGCGAGGGCGAGGATGCCGGAGGTCCAGGCCGACTCGACGGCGATGGTGATGCCGAGCGCCATGAAGGCGGCGCCGGCGAGGGCGGCGATCCACTGGAAGCGGTTGGTGGCGCGCCCGGTCCACACGGCGGTCGGCGGGCGGCCACCGGTGTGCTGCTTCCTGGAATGCCTCATATCGGGAAGATTACCCAGCGGCGCGAGGTTCAGCGCGTCGGAGCGGAGCCGTCCGGTGACTCGCGGTGACGCTTCAGGCGGTGGGCGCGGGGGCGGCCGCGAGGAGGCGGCCGGCGGCGTAGTCGAGGGCGGCGACCGGGAGGGGTCCCGGGCGACCGCTGAGGAGGACGGATAGGGTGCCGGTCGGGTCGGCGTCGGGGGCCGGGGCGGCGCCGACGCGGCGAAGCGCCTGGGCGGCGACGGCGTCGGCGGAGCCGTGGAAGACGACCGGCGGCAGTCCGGGGCGGCGGCGGGGGGCCAGGGCGGCGAGGATGCGGTCCTCGACGAGTTCGTAGTGGGTGCAGCCGAGGACGAGGGCGCGGACGTCCGGCGGGGTCAACTCGGCGGCGGCGGCGACGGCCCGGTCCACGGCCTCGGGGTCGGCGTGCTCGACGGCGTCGGCGAGGCCGGGGCAGGGCACCTCGGTGACCTCGGCGCCGGCGGCGAACTCGCGGATCAGCCCGCGCTGGTAGGGACTGCCGGTGGTGGCGGGGGTCGCCCAGATGGCGACCTTGCCGCCGGCCGCGGCGGCCGGCTTGATCGCGGGGACGGTGCCGATGACCGGGATCCCCGGTTCGAGGGCGGCGCGCAGGGCGGGGAGGGCGTGGACGGAGGCGGTGTTGCACGCCACGATCAGGGCGTCCGGGCGGCGGTCGGCGGCGGCGCGCGCGACGGCGAGTGCCCGTCCGGTGAGGTCCTCGGCGGTACGCGGTCCCCAGGGCATGCCGTCGGGGTCGTTGGAGAGGAGCAGCTCGGCGTCCGGACGCAGCCGGCGCACCGCGGCGGCTGCCGGGAGGAGGCCGATTCCGGAGTCCATGAGCGCGATCTTCACCCGGTCACCCTAGCCGATGGCCCTTGCATCCCCGCCTTTCTGGGGCAGACTGCGGCAAATGAGCACCCTCGCCTGGTTCGCGTCCGCCTCTCTGGTCGTCTGGGTCTGGCTCCTGCTCGGCCAGGGCTTCTTCTGGCGCACGGACCAGCGGCTGCCACGGGGCGGCTCCGGCGCGCGGGCGGGCTCCTCCCCCGCGCCCGGGGGACCGGAGGGATGGCCCGGCGTCGTGGTGGTGGTGCCCGCGCGGGACGAGGCCGAGGTCCTGCCGCTGAGCCTGCCGTCGCTGCTGGTCCAGGACTATCCGGGCCGGGCCGAGGTGATCCTGGTCGACGACGGGAGCACGGACGGGACCGTGCGCCTCGCCGTCGACCTGGCCGCGCGCCACGGCGGGCTGCCGCTGTCGGTGGTGTCGGCGGGCGAGCCGGCTCCGGGGTGGACGGGGAAGCTGTGGGCGCTGCGGCGCGGGATGGCGCTGGCACGCGCGCGCGGGCCGGAGTTCCTGCTCCTCACGGACGCGGACATCGCCCACGAGCCGGACAGTCTGCGGCGGCTCGTGGCCGCCGCCGTGGGCGACGACCGGGACCTGGTGTCGCAGATGGCGCGCCTGCGGGTGGCCGGCGGCTGGGAGCGCCTGGTGGTCCCGGCCTTCGTCTACTTCTTCGCCCAGCTCTATCCGTTCCGTTGGATCAACGCCGCCCGGCCGCGGGCGACGGCGGCGGCCGGGGGCTGCGTGCTGCTGCGGACGGAGACGGCGGTGGCGGCCGGCGTGCCGGACGCGATCCGCTCGGCGGTCATCGACGACGTGGCGCTGGCGCGGGCGGTGCGGGCGGCGGGTGGCCGGATCTGGCTGGGGCTGGCCGAGCGGGTGGACTCGGTGCGCCCTTACCCGGGGCTCGGGGAACTGTGGCGGATGGTGGCGCGGAGCGCGTACGCCCAGCTGCGCCACAATCCGCTGCTGCTCCTGGGGACGGTCGCCGGGCTCGCGCTCGTCTACCTGGTGCCGCCGGTCGCGCTGGTGGCGGGCGTGGTGTCCGGGGACGCGCCGGCCGCGTGGGCGGGCGGGGCGGCGTGGGCGGTGATGGCGGGGACGTACCTGCCGATGCTCCGCTACTACCGTCTGACCCTGTGGTCGGCGCCGCTGCTGCCGTTCACGGCCTTCCTCTACCTGCTGATGACGGTCGATTCGGCGGTGCGGCACCACCGGGGGCGCGGCGGGGCCTGGAAGGGGCGTGTCCACTCGGGAAGCGGCGTCGCGGGGGGCGGTGGCGCGGGGGGCGGGGAATTCGCTTCCCGACACGGGGAGTAACGCGGTGAATTCGGCGCGTGCGCGACGCGTGCGAGGCGCGGGATTGACGATTCGGCATACCCAAGATCACTTCCCTCACTCCTTCCGGTCGCTTTTTCTTTATCCGTTCTTCATACCGGAGGTGCTTCTCGGTGCCGGACGGTCCAACCTGTCGGTAACCCCTTCCCAGCTCGGGTTTTACGCGATCATGGGACAGAAGTGTGCCCGTTTTTGACATGTTCGCTCTGGTTGGGGATCCACTGCCGTCAGAAGCCTGTCAAAGAAGGTGTTGAGCAGGCTCCCCAATCGGCAGATCGTGGGCTTAACTTATGTGCCATGACCTCCCCCCGCTCCAGCTATGGAGGCGGTTACCACACCGCGCCGTCCTTCCCGGACACCCCTATCTACGACTCCCTGGTCGCGGAGCGGGGCACGCCTCAGATCGCCCCGATCCGAGTGCCCGCCGCGTACGAGGCCCCCACCGGATACCCGGCCCCCGTCGGCTACCCGGCGCCCGCCCCTACGGGCTCCTACCTGCCGGCCCTGCCCGCCCTCCCGTCCGCGCCGTCCCCTCAGCCGGCGCCCGCCTACCAGGGCGGTGGGTACGGCTACCCGCACGGGGCCCCGCAGATGGCGCCCGCGCCGCTGCAGCCGGCGCCCACGCCGTACATCCCCCAGCAGCCCGTGCAGCCGCGCGGCTACCCGGGGGGACCGGTCCCGCAGCCGGCCCGCCCGATGGCCGGCGGCTACGAGGCGATGCGCCCGGCCGCCCCGCGCCCCGCACCGGCGCCGGTCCCGGCTCCCGCGCAGTACCAGGACCCGTACAACCGTCCGTATCAGGGCGGCGGTTACTGACGGGCCCGCTCGGCTCAGGTCTCACCGGGGGCGGAGCGGCTGGCAGGATGAGGACATGTCTGATCCCGTCCTCCGCTCCGTCCACGTCCACCCGGTGAAGTCCCTCCGCGCGCTCGACCGCGCGGAGGCGGAGGTGGAGCCCTGGGGTCTCGCGCACGACCGCCGCTGGGCCGTCGTCGACGCCCGGGGCACGGTCATGACCCAGCGCCGCCACCCCCGGCTGGCCCTCGCGACCGCCGAGCCCCTCGCCGACGGGGGCCTGCGGCTGACCGGGCCCGGCCGGGAACCCCTCGTGGTGGCGGTGCCGGAACCCTCGGCCACGCTCACCGCGGACATCTTCGACAAGCCCGTGGAGACGGTTCCCGCCGGTGAGGCGGCCGCCGCCTGGTTCTCCGCCTTCCTGGAGGCGGACGCGCGCCTGGTGCACCTGGACGCGCCCGAGCACCGGCGCCCCGTCGATCCCGCGTACGCGCTCCCCGGCGAGACCGTGAGCCTCGCCGACGGCTATCCGCTGCTCGTCGCCTCGGCCGCCTCCCTCGACGCGCTCAACGGGCTGATCGCGCGGGGCGACCACGCCGCCGAGGGCCCGCTTCCCATGAGCCGCTTCCGGCCGAACCTCGTCGTCGGCGGGACCGAGCCGTGGGCGGAGGACGGATGGACCCGCCTCACCGTCGGCGAGGTGACCTTCCGGGTGGCCAAGCCGTGCGGGCGGTGCGTCGTGACCACCACGGACCAGACCACCGCCGAACGCGGCAAGGAACCCCTGCGGACGCTCGCCGCGCACCGCCGGCGGGACGGCAAGCTCGTCTTCGGCCAGAACCTGATCCCCGAGCACCGCGGCACGGTCCGCGTCGGCGACCCGGTGAAGATCCTCGACTGACCCCACCGCCCCACCCCGTCTGATCTCCGCTCTCCGCTCTCGACAGGCGAACCCGGCGCCCCGCGGGCACACTCGTGCGAGGAACGACGAACGAGGGGGTTCCGGCATGCGCGCGATCACCGGACTCTGGCGCTGGCGGCGCAATCCCCTGCGCCGGACCACCGACCTGGTCGAGGCGTGGGTGGCACTCACCGCCCTCGTCGTGCTGTGCCTGGCGGTGCCGCTGGCCGGCTGGACGGCCGGCTCCTCCGCCCAGGCCTCCCTCCAGCGCGCGGTCCGCGCCCAGCAGCAGGGGCGTACCGAGACCACCGCCCGGGTCCTCCGCCCCGCTCCCCTCCCGCCCGGCGCCGCCCCGTCCGGCGCCCAGACGGCCGAACAGCGCTTCCGGCGCGCGGTCGTGGCCCGCTGGACCGCGCCCGACGGCACCCCCCGCACGGGAACCGTCACCACCTCCCGGGGCAGCACCGCGCCCGGCGACACCTTCCCGCTCTGGACCGACCGGGACGGCCGCGCCGTCGCGGCCCCCCTGGCGGGCGACACCGCCCGGGCCCACTCCTTCGTCGCCGGTCTGACGGCGGCCCTCCTCGCCGGGCTCGGCGTCGAGCTCGTCCGGCGGCTCGTGATGCGGCGGCTGCGCTTCCGCCGGTACGCGCGCCTCGACCGCGCCTGGGCATCGGTCGGACCGGACTGGGGCCGCACCGGCACCGGTAGCTGACGGCGACCGGAACACAGCCTTCCGTGCCCCGTACGGGTGCGGCTCGACGACCCGTCAACCCCGCGCCTCCACGCGCGCTACGGTGGGGCATCGGATCCACCATCCAGGAGACCGGATCCTGGATCCAATCGCACGAGGCGGGGGCAGAGCACACCCATGGCACACGGCACGGTCCAGGTGACGCACACCGGCACGTCGCGGTGGCGGCGCCGCACGGGCGAGTACGCCTCCCTCGCCGCCGCCCTGGAGGCGGCCGGCGACGGCGACGTCCTCACCGTCGCGCCCGGCACCTACCGCGAGAACCTCGTCGTGACCCGGGCGGTGACCCTGCGGGGGCCGGAGGACGGGACGGGCCCGGTGCGGATCGCGCCGCCGGACGGGGTGCCGCTGACGCTGCGCGCGTCCGCGATCGTCCAGGACCTGCACATCGAGGGCCAGGACGTGGCGGCGCCCGCGCTGCTCGTCGAGGACGGCACGCCGGAACTGCTCGACCTCCGGATCATGACCCGCTCCGCCGCCGGGATCGAGGTGCGCGGTCAGGCCCGCCCGACCGTCCGCCGCTGCACCGTGGACAACCCGGCCGGCGTCGGCATCGCGACCGTCGACGGCGCCGGCGGCGTCTTCGAGGAGTGCGAGGTCGTCTCCGCGGGCCAGGCCGGCGTCTCGGTGCGCGGCGGGGCCCACCCGCGGCTCGAACGCTGCCGGGTGCACCACGCCTCCGGCGCCGGGATCGCCGTCACCGGCGAGGGCAGCGCCCTGGAGGGCATCGGCTGCGAGGTCTACGAGATCAAGGGCGCCGGTGTGCAGATCGCGGGCCGCGGCAGCGCGCACCTCGTCGACTCCTCCGTCCACCGCACCTCCGCCGACGGCGTCACCCTGGACACGGACGCCGTGCTGACGCTCTCCGACTGCGACATCCACGACGTGCCGGAGAACGCGGTGGACCTGCGGTCCCGCTCGGTGCTCACGCTGACCCGCTCGACGGTGCGCCGCTTCGGGCGCAACGGCCTCTCCGTCTGGGACCCGGGCACGCGCGTGGACGCCCACCAGTCCGAGATCCACGACAGCACCGGGGACTATCCGGCGGTGTGGGTGAGCGACGGGGCGTGCGCCGTCCTCGACGCGTGCCGGGTGCACGACGTGCCCGACGCCCTCTTCGTGCTCGACCGCGGCTCCCGGGTGGACGTCGTGGACAGCGACCTCACCCAGGTGCGGAACACCGCCGTGTCGGTGAGCGACGGCGCCACCGCCCAGCTCGACGACTGCCGGATCAAGGAGGCGTCGACCGGCGCCTGGTTCCGCGACCACGGCAGCGGCGGCACCCTCGCCAACTGCACGATCGACACCGTGCAGACCGGCGTCATCGTCACCAAGGGCGCCGACCCCACGGTCGAGCGGTGCGTCGTCACCTCCCCCGCGGAGGCCGGCTTCTACGTGTCGGCCGAGGGCCGCGGCACCTTCCACGGCTGCCGGGTCGCCGGCAGCGGCGGCTACGGCTTCCACGTGATGGACGGCTGCCGGACCGTGCTGCGCCGCTGCCGGACCGAGCGCTGCGCGCGCGGCGGGTACGAGTTCCCCGAGGACGGGCCCGTGGTCGAGGACTGCACGGGCGACGAGAGCGCCGTCCGCACCCCGCAGACGCCCGAACCGGTCGTGCCGGCGCCGGTCCTGACGGACGCCCAGTACTCCCCCGGCCTGCTCGGCGCCTACCCCCCGCCGCGTACCTCCGCCGCACCGGCCCCGGCGGCGGCCCCGGCCCCCGTGTCCGCCGTCGTGCCCGCCCCCCGCTCCTCCGAGGACGTGCTCGGCGCGCTGGACGCTCTGGTCGGCCTGGACAGCGTCAAGCTGGAGGTGCGGACGCTCACCAACATGATCGAGGTGGGCCGCAAGCGGCAGGAGGCGGGCCTGAAGGCCGCCTCGGTCCGCCGCCACCTCGTCTTCACCGGCAACCCGGGCACCGGCAAGACCACCGTCGCCCGCCTCTACGGCGAGATCCTGGCCTCGCTCGGGGTGCTGGAGCGCGGGCACCTGGTGGAGGTCTCCCGGGTCGATCTGGTCGGCGAGCACATCGGCTCGACGGCGATCCGCACCCAGGAGGCCTTCGACCGGGCGCGCGGCGGCGTCCTCTTCGTCGACGAGGCGTACGCGCTGTCCCCGGAGGACTCGGGCCGGGACTTCGGGCGCGAGGCGATCGACACCCTGGTGAAGCTGATGGAGGACCACCGGGACGCGGTGGTCGTGATCGTCGCCGGCTACACCGCCGAGATGGAGCGGTTCCTGACCGTCAACCCCGGTGTGGCGTCCCGCTTCTCCCGGACCATCAGCTTCGGCGACTACACGCCGGAGGAGCTGCTGCGGATCGTGCGGCAGCAGACCGACGAGCACGAGTACCGGCTCGCGGACGGAGCGGACGACGCCCTTCTGAGGTACTTCGAGAAGCTGCCGAAGGGCCCGGCGTTCGGCAACGGGCGGACCGCGCGGCAGACCTTCGAGTCGATGGTCGAGCGGCACGCGGGCCGGGTCGCGGTGCTCGCCGAGGCGAACACCGACGACCTGACCCTGCTCTACCCGGAGGACCTGCCCGAACTCCCCTGATCCGCCGCCTCCTCCACCCCTCGCTGGCGGGGTATCGCGGGCAGCAGCCGGTCGAGGAGCGCGGTCCGGCAGAGCGGGAAGGCCGGGTCGGCCTGGTAGTCGGAGTGTCCGAGGAGCGGTTCGGGCAGCGGATGGGCACGAGTGCGCCCGTACGCGACGGGGTCGCGCAGCACCGGGGCGTCGACGCCCGGGCGGCCGTCCTCGGCCGGGACGCGGACCGGGCCGCCGATCGGGTCGGTGGCGCGGTGCAGATTGGTCCAGCAGTGCACGGCCCGGTGCAGGCCGCGCAGCGCGTCGGGGCCGAAGTAGGCGGGGAACCAGCGGCCGTAGAGCCGCTCCAGCGGAGAGCCGTACGTGAGCAGGGCGACCCGGGCGCGGGTGGCGGGCGGCAGCTGCCAGACGGCCGCGGCGGCGAGGACGCTGCCCTGCGAGTGGCCGGAGATGACGAGCCGGCCGCCGGTGTGCCGGGTCCAGGCGCGCATCCGCCAGGTGAGGTCGGGCACGGCCCGCTCGGCGTAGCAGGGCGGTGCGAAGGGGTGGGCGGCGCGCGGCCAGAAGGTGCCGACGTCCCAGAGGATGCCGATGGTGCGGCGGGCGTGGGCGTCGCGGTAGGCGCGGCGGCCCCAGGTCACGAACAGCAGGAAGCCGAAGCCGATCATCCAGGAGCCGAGCGCCTGGGTGGTGGTGGCGAGGGCGGCGATCGCGGGGTGGGCGCCGGAGAAGGCGTTGCCGGGGACCTCGTCGCTGGCCCAGGCGCCGGCGACGGATGCGGCGCCGAGCAGCAGGGCGGTGCCGGAGACGACGCCGACGAGGACGGGGGCGGAGTCGGTGAGCGAGGCGCGGGCGCGGCTCGCGGCGATCTGGCCGGTACGGACCGGATCGGGGAGCTCTCCGGCGTAGTCGGCCTCGACGGCGGCCCGCAGCCGGCGGCCGGCGAGCGCGGTGCGGACGCCGAGGAGGGCGGCGGGCGCGAGCAGCAGCAGGAGCAGGACCGGGATGACGGACGCCTGCCAGCTGAGGAGCACGGGAGGTCCGGCGAGCGGGCTGGCGTCGGTGCCGGGGGTGGCGCCGCCGTCGAGGCGGTCGGCGACCCACTGGGCGACGCCGCCGGACATCACCCCGGCCAGCGCGCAGGCCAGCATGGCGGTGGCGGGTCCGCCGAGTCCGGCGAGGGCGGTACGGGGGTCGCGCCGCTCCCTCTGGAGCAGCAGCGCGACGACGCCGAGGGCGACGACGAGGCCGCCCTGGGCGAGGGTGAGGATCCCGAAGACGCCGTTGCCGGGGAGGGTGCCGGCCGAGCTCCAGCCGGGCCGGGCCCAGCCGGTGTGCAGGACGGTCAGGGCGAGGAGGACGAGGGCGGTGGCGGGCAGCCGTGTGACGAGGGCGCTCTCGACGCGCCGGTCGAGCCGGCGTTCGCTGCGGCCCCGGGCGCAGACGGCCCACAGCACGAGCGCGGCGCACACCACCAGGGCGGCCCGCAGGGCGAGTCCGGTGGTGGCGAGGGCGCCGGTGTCGTGACGGGAGGGGGCGACGGCCAGCGCGCCCGCGACGGTGAGGAACCCGGCGGCGGTGTGCGCCGCGCGCAGCCGCGCGACGAGCCGCCTCCCGTACCAGAAGCCGGGCCGGCCGAGCACGGGGCGCGGATCCTCGGGCGGTACGGGGGCGGGACCGGAGTCCTCGCCGGGTGCGGGCGGCTCGGTGGGCGGGGGTGCGTCCGTGACCACGGGCGGGTCGGTGGGCGGGGGCGCGTCCTCGGTGGGCGGGCGCTGGGCCTCGTAGGCGCTCCAGGTGCGGCGGGAGAGGTACCAGAGCAGGGCGACGAGCGCGGCGGGGAGGACGGCGGCGAGGGCGAGGCGGCGGCCGGGCCCCGACCACCAGCCGGCCCGGTCGGCGGAGACGAAGCCGAGCCAGGCCCGTCCGTCGGCGCAGGCCGTGGTGCCGGCGCACTGCCAGGCCGTCAGGTCGAGGGCGACCTCGCAGGCGGCGGCGGTGAGCAGCACGGTGAGGCTGAGGGCGAGGAGGCGGACCAGGACGCCGTAGAGCCGGACGAGGCCGGGGCGCCCCGGGGCGGGCGGCCGCATCCAGTGGGCGAGGTTGACCACCATGAAGGGCAGGAGCAGCAGCCACAGGGCGCGGGCACCGTCGCCCGAGGTCAGGTTGGACCAGACGTACGCCTCGGGCACCGGCCCGGCGGCGTACCGGCCGGGATGGTCCTCGGCGTCGAGGTCGTCGGCGCGCCGGTGCACGGCGGCGGTCTCGTCGCCGGTGACCCGGACGGTCCTGGGGTCGTCCAGCATGGACTGGGGGGTGGCTCCGCCGACTCCGTGGACGAGGAGTTCGAGCGCCGCGCCCCCGTGCTCGGGGGCGGGTGTGGCAGGGGACACTTAGGAGCTTCCTCTCGTGAGTGGGAGGATGCGACGTCGGCTCCAGGATCGCGGACGAGCGTGTGCCTGCGCACGGTCTCTCACCGAATCCGACAGCCATCCCCTCGTCTCCTGCGGAAGGACCGGCCCCGGCGGTGACTGACAATCAGAACCTCCTCGCGGAGCAGCGGCGCGCCCTGATCCTCGACGAGGTGCGGCGGCGCGGCGGTGTGCGGGTCAACGAGCTGACCCGCCGGCTCGGCGTCTCCGACATGACGATCCGCCGCGACCTCGACGCGCTGGCCCGCCAGGGCGTGGTCGCGAAGGTGCACGGCGGGGCCGTGCCGGTGGCGGATCCGAGCACGCACGAGCCGGGGTTCGAGGCGAAGTCGGTGCTGGAGCCGAGTGCGAAGGACGAGATCGCGCGGGCGGCGGCGGCGCTGGTGGTGCCGGGTTCGGCGATCGCGCTCTCGGGCGGGACGACGACGTACGCGCTGGCGCGGCGGCTGCTCGACGTGCCGGACCTGACCGTGGTGACGAACTCGGTCCGGGTGGCGGACGTCTTCCACGAGGCGCGGCCGGCGTCGGGCGAGGGCCGGCGGGCGCCGACCGTGGTGCTGACCGGCGGGATGCGGACGCCGTCGGACGCGCTGGTGGGTCCGGTGGCGGACCGGGCGCTCCGCTCGCTCCACTTCGACCTGCTGTTTCTCGGGGTGCACGGTCTTTCGGTGGAGGCGGGTCTGTCGACGCCGAACCTGGCGGAGGCGGAGACCAACGGCTGTCTGATCCGTGCGGCGCGCCGGGTGGTGGTGGTCGCGGACCACACCAAGTGGGGGACGGTGGGTCTGAGTTCGTTCGGGACGCTGGACGAGGTGGACACCTGGGTGACGGACCGGGGCATGGCCGAAGGGGTGCGGTCCGAGGTCGCGGAGCATGTACCGGGTCTCCTCGTGGCCGGAGAGTCGGGGGCGTGAGCCGCTTCCGGGTGGTGCGCTCGGTGCCGCTGGGGCGCGATGAGGTGTGGCGGCGGCTCACCGACTGGCCGGCGCACGGCCGGCAGGTGCCGCTGACCCGGACGAGGGTCCTGACGCCGGGGCCGAGCCGGGTGGGTACGCGCTTCACCGCGCGCACCGGACTCGGCCCGCTGGGCTTCGACGACCCGATGGAGGTGGCCCGCTGGGAGCCGCCGCTCGGGGACCGGCCGGGGGTGTGCCGGCTGGAGAAGTACGGGCGGCTGGTGCGCGGCTGGGCGGAGATCGAGGTGGCGGCGGAGTCCGGCGGCTCGCGCGTGGTCTGGACGGAGGAGCTGACGGTACGGGGGGTGCCGAGGGCCTTCGACGGGGTGCTGTCGCGGGCCGGGAGGGTGGTCTTCGGGCGGGCCCTGGACGGCCTGCTGCGCGACGGCCGCCGGAACTGAGCCGACTCTTCTCGAACGGGCTTTCGCCCTGACGTGGTGTCAGTTAAGGTGCTGGCTCCCCTCGCTCCCTCCCGGAGGTCCGGTCCATGCCACGCAGCCTGCGGCCGGTGGAGCTCGGCTTCACCGCCACCGCGCCCGTCCGCCTCGCCTTCGAGGCCACGCTCCTGGCTCCTCCCCCTGCGGTGTACCGCTCGATAGCGGTCGAGGTCGGCAGCCTGCCCGCCTGGTTCACCCCGGTCGCCTCGGCCGTCCCCCTGGACGACGGGGCGCGCCGCACGATACGGCTGCGCGGCGGCGTCCGCTTCGAGGAGACGATCCTCGCCGCCGAGCCGGATCTGCGGTACGCCTACCGCGTCGACCTCACCAACGCGCCGGCCGTGTCCGCGCTGGCCGAGGAGTGGGCCATGGCCCCGCAGGGCCGGGGGACGCGGCTGCGCTGGACGATGGCGGCCGACGGCCCGGCCCCGTTCCGCGCGGGGATGCGGCTGGCGGCCCCGGGCCTGGGCCTGTCCTTCCGGCGGGCGGCGGCCCTGCTGGACCGGCGGCTCACTCCGGCCAGACGCCCGTCGCCAGGAACCGTTCGACAACCGCCGCGTACGGGGTGATGTCGAGGCCCTGCTCGGCCAGCCAGGCGTCCGAGTAGTACTTGTCGAGGTAGCGGTCCCCGGGGTCGCAGAGCAGGGTGACGACGCTGCCGGTGCGCTCCTCGGCGACCATCTCGGCGACGATCTTGAAGGCGCTCCACAGGCCGGTGCCGGTGGAGCCGCCCGCCTTGCGGCCGATCGCGGTCTCCAGGGCGCGGACGGCGGCGACGCTCGCCGCGTCCGGGACCTTCATCATCCGGTCGACGGCGCCGGGCACGAAGCTGGGCTCCATCCGGGGCCGGCCGATGCCCTCGATGCGCGAGCCGCAGTCGGAGGTGGCGTCGGGGTCGTGGTGCACCCAGCCGTCGAAGAAGCAGGAGTTCTCCGGGTCGGCCACACAGATCCGGGTGTCCTGCTGGGTGTAGTGGACGTAGCGGGCGATGGTGGCCGAGGTGCCGCCGGTGCCGGCGGTGGCGACGATCCAGGCCGGCTCCGGGTACCGCTCCAGGCGCAGCTGCTGGTAGATCGACTCGGCGATGTTGTTGTTGCCGCGCCAGTCGGTGGCCCGCTCGGCGTAGGTGAACTGGTCCATGTAGTGGCCGCCGGTGCGGGCCGCGAGTGCCGCCGACTCCTCGTACATCGTGCGCGGGTCGTCGACGAAGTGGCACTGCCCGCCGTGGAATTCGATCAGCCGGCACTTCTCGGGGCTGGTCGTGCGGGGCATGACGGCGACGAAGGGGACGCCGATCAGCTTGGCGAAGTACGCCTCGGAGACGGCGGTCGAGCCGCTGGACGCCTCGATGACGGGCTTGCCGGGGCGGATCCAGCCGTTGCAGAGCGCGTACAGGAAGAGCGAGCGGGCGAGGCGGTGCTTGAGGCTGCCGGTGGGGTGGGTGGACTCGTCCTTGAGGTAGAGGTCGATGCCCCACTTCTCGGGCAGCGGGAAGCGCAGGAGGTGGGTGTCGGCGGAGCGGTTGGCGTCGGCCTGGACCTTGCGGACGGCCTCCTTCAGCCACGCGCGGTAGGCCCGATCGCTGCGGTCGACGTCCACGGTGGCGATGGCGTCGACGGTGTGAGGGGTGGTGCTCAACGGTTTCTCCTCGCTGTCCCGCCGGGGCGGACCCTGGCTTCCCACCCTCGACGATACCGCTCTCACCTGGGCAAACGTTCTCTTTGACGTTCCATAGGATCGGCTTGGGGGACGGTCGGACGACGGTCCCTGGTGCCCGCGCCGACGGCCCGGCACACTGGGAGGGACGGGTACGCGGAAGGGGTGGACCGGCATGACGGAACCGGAGTTCAGCGCCAGGGGTGTACGCATCGCCCGCTGGCCGCGCTCGCTCACCCGGGCCGGGGAGGTCCGCATCGAGGACGGCCGGCTCGCCCTGCTGACGAGCTACGGCTCCGAGATCGACAGCGCGCCCGTGAAGGCGGTGCGTGCGGGCCGCCCGTGGTTCGCGAAGGCGGACGAGACGGTGGCGACGGTGAACGGCACGCGGTACCGCCTGACCATGGACGCGGCGGGGGAGGACGACGACCGGGACGCCGAGCAGGCGGGCCGCTTCCTCGACGCGCTGAAGCGGGCGGGCGGCGGCAGGTGAACGCCCGGCCGGGTCCCTGACCTGGGGAAGCTCGCGGCGGGTTGCGGGGCCGTGACGGCTGGTTCACGCTGGAAGAACCTCACTGAGGGTGGAACGGTGGTGACACTGTGCTCAGTGCGCCACCCTGCCGTACCGCATGACAGATCCGAATCTCCGTGTTCTTCTGGACCACTTCGGGGAGTCGCAGCCGTGATCAGCGAGCCGAGCAGGTATTACGCGGTGGAGCTCCAGGCTCTGCCGTCGCGGATCGGACAGATCCGCAGGATCGTCGCCGCCCATCTGCGCCACTGGCACCTCGACGATCTGGTCGATCCCGTCGCACTGGGAATGACCGAGCTGTTGAGCAATGTGCACCGCCACGCGCAGCCCGACAAGGACTGCACCGTCGAGCTGGAACTCCTTCTCGACCGGCTGACCGTCTCGGTCCGGGACAACGACCCCCGGATCCCGCCGGCGGCGGAGTCCCCCGCCGAGGACCCGTGGGGCGATCCGGAAGCGCTCGCCACCTCGGGCCGCGGCCTCGCCATCGTCGGGGCGCTCAGCGACAGCTGGGGCGTCCGCCCGCGGGGGGCGAGCGGCAAGGTCGTCTGGTTCACCCTGACCGCACCGCCGTGCGCCGGCGGACCGGCCGTGGCCGGCGCCGAGGCCGGGTTCGGATTCGACCTCGTGCCGCTCGCCCCGATCGTCTCGTACAGCCGCCTCGCGGGCGCCCCCCTGAGCACGCCCGTCGAGGCACCGGCGCTCGCGGCGAGCGGCGCCGGGGCCTGACGTCCCGGCGGCCGGCGGGCCCTGCGGTCGGGGCCCTCGGTCGGGGGCCCTGCGGACGGCGGGCACCTGCGGTCGGTGGCGCCGGTCAGAAGGCGCGGCGCGGTCAGAAGGCGCGGCGCCGGTCAGACGGTGCGGCGCCGGTCAGACGACGGCGACCAGGGTCAGGTACGCCATGCCGAGGACGGTCCGGTAGCCGTTCAGCCACCAGCCCCGCTGCCGGTCGACCCGCTCGCGGGTCTCGGCGGCCTGAGGGTGGTCCGGGTGGGCGGCGAGCCACAGCTCCACGTCGTACCGGTAGCCGGACTCGAACGCCTCCCACTCGTCGCGGCTCGCCGTCTCGATCCACGCCGGGCGGAACCCCGCCGCGATCGCCAGGTCGACGAGCTCCCCCAGCGGGAAGTGGTCGCCGGTGCTCGCGTCGGGCCACATCCCGGCGAGCTCCGCCTCCGTCGGCGTCCGCTCCCAGAAGCCCTCGCCGAGTACGACCAGACCGCCGGTCCGGACCAGCCGGCGCAGCTCGCGCAGCGCCTCCGCGGGATCGTGCGGCAGCTCCGGGTCGCACAGGGCCTGGCTGGAGCCGAGGCAGAGGATCGCGTCGACGGGGCCGCGCTCGCTGCCGCGCGCGGACTCCTCGACGAGGACGGCGCGGTCCGCGAGACCGCGCTCCGCCGCGAGGTCCCGGCCCCGGGCGAGGTCCTCGGCGTTGATGTCGATGCCGATGCCCTTCGCTCCGGGAGCCGCGTCGAGGATCCGGAGCAGCAGTTCGCCCCAGCCACAGCCGATGTCGAGGACGTCGGCGGGTGCCGAGTCGGCGATCCGGCGGACGAGGCTCTCGGCCCGCTCCTCGGAGAGCGGGCCGTGGAAGGTGAGGCTGCCCAGGCGGGGCGGGAGTTCGGCATCGGAAGTGATCATGGAGGGGGACGTTACCCGTCGGGGGCGGTCCCGCCCACTCCATATCCGGGCGCGTGCTCCCGGAAGACCGGCAGGTCCGCGCCCCGCGTTCAGACGGGGGCGCCGGCCAGGGCGGCCAGGGGGTCGTCGAGGACCGGCTGCCAGGCCAGTTCGGCGGCACCCACCAGGCTGTTGTGGTCCAGGGTGCAGGGCAGGATCGGTACGCCGCCGCTGCGGCCCCACAGGCTGCGGTCGGCGACGACCGCGCGCAGCCGTTCCGGGTCGGCGTCGAGCAGCTCGCGGTGCAGCCCGCCGAGGATGATCCGGTCCGGGTTGAGGATGTTCACCAGGCCGGCCAGCCCCAGGCCGAGGCGGTCGATCAGCTCCTCCACCGCGCCGCGCACCCCCGGGTCGTCCGGCGCGGTCCTGAGCAGGTCGCGGGCCTGCTGGAGCAGGGACACCTCGGGGCCGGGCGCCCGGCCGGCGACCGTGAGGAAGGCGAGCGGGTCGGTCTCGACGTCCAGGCAGCCGCGCCCGCCGCAGTGGCAGGGGCCGCCGTCCGGATTGACCGTCAGATGGCCCACCTCCAGGGCGAGACCCGAACTGCCCGTGTGGAGCCGCCCGTCGAGGACGAGCGCCCCGCCGACACCCCGGTGGCCGGTGGCCACGCAGAGCAGGTCGCGGGCGCCGCGCCCCGCCCCGTGCCGGTGCTCGGCGAGCGCGGCGAGGTTCACGTCGTTGCCGGTGAAGGCCGGACCCTCGATGCCGGCCTCCCGGATCCGGTCGGCGAAGATCTGGCGGACCGGCGCGCCGGCCGGCCAGGCGAGGTGGAGCGGGTTGAGCGCGGTGCCCTCCGGCTCCGCGACGGCCGACGGCACGGCCAGTCCCGCGCCGACGCAGCGCCGTCCGGACTCCTCCAGCAGCGCGGCGCCCGCGTCGACGACGGCACCGAGGACCTGCGCGGGGTCGGCGGAGACCGTCACCGAGCCGGGGACGGTGGCGACGAGCGTGCCGCCGAGCCCGACCAGCGCGGCCCGGAAACCGTCCGCGTGGACCTGGGCGGCGAGCACCACGGGTCCCTTGTCGTCGACGGCGAGGCGGTGCGAGGGCCGGCCCTGCCCACCCGCGCCGGCCCCCGGGTTGGAGTCGACCCGGATCAGCCCGAGGGCCTCCAGTTCGGCGGCGACGGCTCCGGCGGTGGCGCGGGTGACCCCGAGCTCGGCGGTGAGGACGGCCCGCGTCGGCGCCCGCCCGGTGTGCACCAGCTCCAGCGCGGGTCCGAGCGCGCCGCGCCCCCTGTCGAGTCGCGTGCGCGTCGTCGTCGCCTTGCCGTTCATGCGCCTGAGTCTGCCATGATCGGGGCCGCCCGCCGGACCGGGCCGAACCCGTCCAGGACGAGGCCGCGGACCCGCCGCGCGCGCCGGACCTGGGGCGCACCCGCCGAGTGCCCCAGGGCCCGCGGCGCACCCGCCGTGTCCCCCCAGGGCCCGGGGCGCACCCGCCGCACTCCCCGGCTCCGGGCGACCGGCACCGGCGACGCGTGGACGGCAGGGCTCCCGGCGGCGCCGCCCGTGAGGGGCCGGCCCTCCGTCGTCGCTCAGCGCCCCGGGCGCGACAGCAGACCGGTCTCGCGGCCGAGCCGTTCGGCGGCGGCGGCGAAGAAGGCGTCGCGGTCCTCGACGACCCGGTTGAACTGGCCGAAGACCTCGAAGGAGACCAGGCCGAAGAGCTGGGCCCAGGCGGAGACGAGGGCGACGGCGAGCGGCGGCGGCAGGTCGGGAGCGAGATCGGCGGCGAGCCGCGTCGCCTCCGGGGCGAGGCCGTCCGGGAGCGGCGGCAGCGCGACGCCCTCGTCCTGGTACGCGGCGCGGGCGACCGAGACCAGCAGCAGGCCGACCCGGGCGGCCGGTCCGACCGTGTCCTGCGGGGCGGTGTAGCCGGGAACCGGGGAGCCGTAGATCAGGGCGTACTCGTGGGGGTGGGCGAGGGCCCAGGCGCGGACGGCGCGGCCGACGCCGGTCCAGTGGGCGAGGTGGTCGCGGGGCCGGGCGCGTACGGCGGTGGCGTGGGCCGCCTCGGCGGCGGCGCCGACGGAGTCGTACGCGTCGATGATGAGCGCGGTCAGCAGTTCGTCGCGGCTGGGGAAGTAGCGGTAGAGCGCGGAGGACACCATGCCGAGTTCGCGGGCGACGGCGCGCAGCGAGAGCTTGGCGGCGCCCTCGGCGGCGAGCTGTCGGCGGGCCTCGTCCTTGATGGCGGCGGTGATCTCGATCCGGGCGCGGGCGCGGGCTCCTTGAACGGTGGTCATGGAGAGCAGTCTGCCATGTTTCGGAGCGTCGCACTGAGATGAGAGCACCGCTCTTGCCCGCGAACGCCGATCTGGTGCAGACTGTTCTCAAGCGAGAGCAGTGCTCACGGTTCGGAGAATCGATACGAACCAAGAGCATCGCTCCCGAAACAGATCCACGCTGCGCCTCAGGAGGCCCCCGTGTCCACCACCCCCGCCCACGTCATGAAGCCCGGCTGGATCACCGTCAACGTCCTGAACCCCACCGTCGCGTGGCTGACCCGGCGGGGCATCAGCGTCTGGGGCTCGCGGGTCCTCGCCGTGAAGGGCCGCAAGAGCGGCGCCTGGCGGACCACCCCGGTCAACGTCCTCACCCTCGACGGAGAGCGCTACCTCGTCGCCCCGCGCGGCCACGTCCAGTGGACCCGCAACATGCGGGCGGTCGGCGGCGGCGAGCTGCACCTCGGCAAGCAGGTCGAGGCGTTCACGGCGACCGAGGTCGCCGACGACGCCAAGGTCGAGGTGCTGCGTGCCTATCTCAAGCGCTGGAAGGCCGAGGTCGGCGTCTTCTTCGGCGGCGTCGGCCCGGACTCCACCGACGAGGAGCTGCGCGCCGTCGCGCCGAAGCACCCCGTCTTCCGCATCACCGCCGCCCCGAACGCGTGAGGGTGGGTACGGACCCCGGTCCGTACCCACCCTCACCACCGGCACTCACCACCGGCCCTCACCACCGGCCCTCACCACCGGACAGGCGCCCGCGTCAGGACGCCTCGCTCTCCCGCCGCTCGGCGGAGAGCTCCTCGCCGCCGCCGTCGCCGGCCGCACCCTCCCGGGCCGTGCCGTCCTCGTCCCTGCGGCCCACGCCCCGGCCCGCCGGGCCCACGCCCGACTCGGTGTCCATGCGCTTGTCGAGCACTTCGAGGGCCCGCCGCGCCAGACCGTTCGAGCGGACCATCCCGGCCAGCGTCGTCGAGCCCCGCGTGATGTCCGCGAACGCCTTCCAGGCCGGCCGGACGCCGGTGATCACGGCGTGCAGCAGCCCCGGACGACGCTCGAAGACGGCGAGCATCCGCCGCCCGACCGCCATCTCGACGCCGAGACCCGCCTTGATCGCGAAGGCGTAGTTGAGCGCCTGGCGGCGGGCGTCCACGGCGTCGCCGGCCTCCGCCACCCGCACCGCCCACTCACCGGCGAGGCGGCCGGAGCGGAGCGCGTACGAGATGCCCTCACGGGTCCACGGCTCCAGCAGGCCCGCCGCGTCGCCGCAGACCAGGACCCGGCCCCGGGAGAGCGGCGAGTCGTCGGCGCGGCAGCGGGTCAGATGGCCCGAGGAGATCGTGGGCTCGAAGCCGGCGAGGCCGAGCCGGGCGACGAAGTCCTCCAGGTACCGCTTGGTCGCCGCGCCCTCGCCGCGCGCCGAGATGACGCCGACCGTGAGCGTGTCGCCCTTCGGGAACACCCAGCCGTAACTGCCGGGCATCGGACCCCAGTCGATGAGGATGCGGCCCTTCCAGTCCTCCGCCACCGACGGCGGCACCGGGATCTCCGCCTCGAGTCCCAGGTCGACCTGGCCGAGCTTCACCCCGACATGGGCTCCTATCCGGCTGGCGCTGCCGTCCGCGCCGACCACGGCCCGCGCCAGCACGGTCTCGCCGTCGGCGAGGACCACCGCGACCGTCCGCCGGTCCGGCACCGCCGGGCCGTGCTGTTCCACCCGGACCACGGTGGCGCCGGTGCGCAGCTGGGCGCCGGCCTTCTGCGCGTGCTCGACGAGCTGGGCGTCGAACTCGGGCCTGTTGATGAGCCCGAAGAGCATCCGGCGGGAGCGGCGGGTGCGGGCGAAGCGGCCCTCCAGGGAGAAGGTGACGGCGTGCACCCGGTCCTGGAGCGGCAGTTCGAAGCCGGGCGGGAGGGAGTCGCGGGAGGGGCCGATGATGCCGCCGCCGCAGGTCTTGTACCGGGGCAGCTCGGCCTTCTCCAGGATCAGCACCCGGCGGCCGGCGACGGCCGCCGCGTACGCGGCGGACGCTCCGGCGGGGCCGGCGCCGACGACCACGACGTCCCAGACGTCGGGTCGGTCCGGATCGAGACCGTCGAGACCGTCCTCGACGTCCGGGCCGGTGCGGGTGCCGGTGTCGGTCCGCGTCTCCGACGCCGTCTCCGTCACCTCCGCCGCCTCCGTCGGCGCCGCGACGGGGCCGGGCTCCTCGCCCGCCGCCGCGTCGGACGGACCGGCGGCCGGGGCCGGCCCGCCGGGCACGAGCGGCTCGGTGTGCTCCGGACCGGCGTTCTCTGCGTGCTCGCTGCTCACGATGTGCTTCTGCTCCTGATCCGACCGGCGTCTGCTTCCCGCATCCTACGACTCGGTAGGCCGCAGCCCGGTCGTAGGATCGACGGTGCGATCGCCGTACCACCAGATACGCCGTTCGCTCCCTCATGCACTCAACGTCGCACCCACGAGGAGCGTGCCCATGACGCCGAATCCGATCGCCGAGACCGTCCGGTCCCTGATGCCTCGGGCCAGGACCGAGCTGGCGGAACTGGTCGCCTTCGAGTCGGTCGCGGACGAGGCCGTGGCGCCCCGCAGCGAGTGCGAGGCCGCCGCGAACTGGGTCGCCGACGCCCTGCGCGCCGAGGACTTCCGCGACGTGGCGCTGCTCGACACCCCGGACGGCTCGCAGTCGGTGTACGGCGTGCTGCCCGGCCCGGCGGGCGCGCCGACCGTCCTGCTCTACGCCCACTACGACGTGCAGCCGAAGCTCGACGAATCGGCGTGGCTGACCCCGCCGTTCCGGCTGACCGAGCGCGAGGACGGGCGCTGGTACGGGCGCGGCGCCGCCGACTGCAAGGGCGGCTTCATCCTCCACCTGCTGGCGCTCCGGGCCCTGAAGGCCAACGGCGGGGTGCCGGTGACCGTCAAGATGATCGTCGAGGGCTCCGAGGAGCAGGGCACCGGCGGGCTGGAGCGGTACGCCGAGCAGCACCCCGAGCTGCTGACCGCCGACACCATCGTGATCGGGGACGCGGGCAACTTCCGGGTCGGGCTGCCGACGGTGACCGCCACCCTGCGCGGCATGACGATGATCCGGGTCCAGATCGACACGCTGGAGGGCAATCTCCACTCCGGCCAGTTCGGCGGCGCCGCGCCCGACGCGCTCGCCGCGCTCATCCGGGTGCTGGACTCGCTGCGGGCCGAGGACGGCTCGACCGTGATCGACGGCCTGCCGGCCGACGCCGTGTGGGACGGCCTGCAGTACTCGGAGGAGCAGTTCCGCGCCGACGCCAAGGTGCTGCCGGGCGTGGACCTGCCGGGCGCCGGCTCGGTCGCGGACCGGATCTGGGCGCGTCCGGCCGTCACCGTCATCGGCATCGACTGCCACCCGGTGGCGGGCGCAACCCCGTCGATCCCGCGGACCGCCCGCGCCCAGATCAGCCTGCGGGTGCCGCCCGGCCAGGACGCGGCCGAGGCGACCAAGCTGCTGTTCGCGCACATCGAGGCGCACACGCCGTGGAACGCGCGCGTGACCCTGGAGCAGGTCGGCCAGGGCCAGCCCTTCCAGGCGGACACCGCCAGCCCGGCGTACGCGTCGATGGCGGAGGCGATGCGGGTCGCGTACCCGGGTCAGGAGATGCAGGCGGCCGGCATGGGCGGCTCGATCCCGCTCTGCAACACGCTCGCCACGCTCTACCCGGAGACGGAGATCCTGCTCATCGGTCTGAGCGAGCCGGAGGCGCGGATCCACGCGGTCAACGAGTCCGTCTCGCCGGAGGAGCTGGAGCGGCTCTCCGTCGCCGAGGCGCTGTTCCTCGTCAACTACGCGGCCGGCCGCCGCGCCTGACACCCGGACAGCCGCCGGAGCGGTCCCCGCGGACCGCTCCGGCGATTCAGCGTCGGGCGAAGCTCGCCGAGAGCGTAGAAGCTCCCGGCGGCCGGGGGACGGTGTCTACGTTCGGCGCATGGAACCCCTCAGGATCACGCCCCGGCTGCACCTGCTCGACTACTCGATCGGGCAGGCGTACCTGTGGCGGGACGACACGGAACTGACCCTGGTGGACGCCGGCTGGGCCGGAGCGGCGGACCGCACGACGGCGGCGATACGGGCGACGGGCCTCGATCCGGACCGGCTGGCCCGGATCGTCCTCACCCACGGCCACCGCGACCACGTGGGCGCGGCGCAGGAGCTGGCGGACCGGCACGGCGCGCAGATCGTCGCCCACCGGCTCGACGCGCCGTACGTGCGCGGTGAGCTGCCGGTGCCCGACCCCGACCTGTTGGAGTGGGAGCGCCCGATCTGGGCGCACGGCCTCACCTGCCCGGAGGCGCCCCCGACGCGGGTCGACCGGGAGGTCGAGGACGGCGACGCGCTCGGGTTCGGTGACGGCGCCGTCGCGGTCCACACGCCCGGGCACACGCCGGGCTCGATGGCCGTCCATCTCCCCCGCCACGGCGTGCTCTTCGCGGGCGACACCGTGGCGTCGGTGCGGGGCGTGACCTTCGGCGTGATGCACGTGGACCGCGCGCTCGCGCTCGCGTCGCTGCGCCGGCTGGCGGAGCTGCGTCCTTCGGTGCTGTGCTGCGGGCACGGGCCGGCGGTGACGGAGGGGACGGCGGAGCTGCTGTCGGCGGCGGCGGTCGCGCCCTGACGGCGGGCGGTCAGCCCACCGGGACGCCCGCCTCCAGGTTGAGCACGGTGCCGCGTTCTCGTGCGCGCAGGGCCCAACGGAGGCGGTCGTACCGGACGGGCGGGAGGAGGTCGGCGGCCTCCTGTTCGGTGACGAAGCGCCAGGCGCGCAGTTCGGCGCCGGGGAGCCGCAGCCGGGCGGTGTCGCGGGCGCCGAGCCGGCCGCCGTCGAAGAGGAGCCGGAGGCCGCCGAAGCCGGGTGGCTGGGGGCGTTCCCAGTCGACGAGGAGCAGCCGGGGGACGGTGTCGAGTTCCAGGCCGATCTCCTCGGCGACCTCGCGCATCCCGGCGCGGGCGGGCGGCTCGCCCGCCTCGACGACGCCGCCGGGGAACTCCCAGCCGGGTTTGTAGGTGGGGTCGACGAGGAGGAAGCGGTCCCGCTCGTCGAAGAGGAGGACGCCGGCGGCCAGGGTCTCGCGGGTGGGTTCCGGCGTCTGGACGATGCCGCAGGGGCCCGCGAGGCCGCCCTGGACCGCGTCGGCGACGGCCCGGGCGGTCTCGGCGACGGTGAGCGCCGTGGTGTCGACGGCGTGGGCGTCGGCGCCGAGCCAGCCGGCGACGGCCTCCCGGTAGGCGGGGAGGTGGTTGTGGCACCAGCGGCGGACCTCGGCGTCGACGTCCGGGTCGCCGTGGTCGGCGCGTCCGTCGATACGACTCCGCAGGATCGTTTCCTCCGGTGCCAGGAGCACATGCCGGACGTCGATCCGGCGGGCGGCGAGGCCGCCGAAGATCTCGTCGCGGTACTCCTGCCGGAGCAGCGTCATCGGGACGACGAGCACTCCGCCGACCTCGGCGTGCAGAGCGGCGGCCGTGTCCACGACGAGCCGGCGCCAGATGGGCAGGTCCTGGTAGTCGTCCACCTCGGCGAGGCGCTTGGCGGGGAGGAGCCGGCGCAGCTCCCCGCCGGTCGCCTCGGGGTCGTACAGCGTGCTGTGCGGGATCAGTCCGACCAGTTCGCGCGCGGTGCCGGACTTGCCCGCGCCGAAAGCACCGTTGATCCAGACGATCACGATTCCCCCCTCATCGACGGCCCCCTGTGGCTTGCCCGCAACACCCTGCCACGGAAACCACGAACACACGTCCGGGCCGCCGCGTAACGCTTCCGGCCCGGGCGTCGTTGAGAACGCGAGCACGAGGGGGTGCGGAAATGGACCGTACGGTTCTGGAACGGTTTCCGGCGGGCGGGCCGCGGGGTCACTGGCCCGCCGAGGAGTACGCGGGCGCGCGCCGCGAGGAGGGGGTGCCGGCGCGGGTCGTGATGGACCTGGCGTCCGACACCTTCCTGGTCGTGGTGGAGCAGCGCGCGCCGGAGCGGGCGGAGCCCCGGGCGTCTCCGGTACGCGAGTGAGCGCGACGCCCGGTCAGCGCGCCGCGTGGGCGGCCGCCGCGGCGCCGAGGAGGCCCGCGTCGGTGCCGGTGGCGGCGGGGACGACGGTCAGACCGCGCGCGAAGGAGAGCGTGGCGTAGTCGGCGAGGTCGCGCCGGAGCGGGGCGAAGAGGACGTCACCGGCGCCGGCCACTCCCCCGCCGATCACCGCGATGTCGATCTCCACCAGGTGCGCGGTGGCGGCGATGGCGGCCGCGAGGGCGCGGGCGGCCCGCTCGAAGGCGGCGACGGCGGCCGGGTGGCCGGCCCGCGCGGCCTCGGCCACCGCGGCGGCCGAGGTGTCGCCGTCGGGGCCGGGCCGCCAGCCCCCCTCGAGCGCGCGGCGGGCGATGTGCGGGCCCGCGGCGAGGCGTTCGACGCAGCCGCGGCCGCCGCAGGCGCAGGGGTCGCCGTCGAGCTCCACGCTGAGGTGGCCGATGTGGCCGGCGTTGCCGGTGGGACCGGGGTGCAGTCGGCCGCCGAGGACGAGGCCGCCGCCGACGCCGGTCGAGACGACCAGTCCCAGGGCGTCGGAGTGCCCCCGGGCGGCTCCGAGCCAGTGCTCGGCGGCGGTCATGGCGACGCCGTCGCCGACGAGGGTGACCGGCCGGCCGTCGGCGAGCCGCCGGACCCGCTCGACCAGGGGGAAGTCGCGCCAGCCGGGCACGTTGACCGGGCTGACCGTGCCCCGGGCGGCGTCCACGGGGCCGGCGCTGCCGATGCCGACGGCCTCGACGGTGTCCCAGAGCGGGGAGGTCGCGAGGGCGTCGAGCACCTCGCCGACCGCGCCCAGCACCGTCTCCGCGTCCTCCCGGGCCGGGGTGGGGCGCCGGGTGCGGGCCAGGATCCGCCCTCCGGCGTCGACCAGCGCCCCGGCGATCTTGGTGCCGCCGATGTCGAGCGCGGCGACGGGGCCGCGGGCCGGGCCTGAGGCGGGCGCGGGGGTGGTGGGCATGCGGGTAGGTTCTCACGCCGCCGCGCGCGGCCTCCGACCCGTACCGGCCGTGCGGGAACGGGAACCTGGACGGCCAGCTCTGACAACGTTTTCCAGGCTCTATGCTCGCTCCGGAGGCGCATGATCCGCCGGACGGCGCCCGCCGGCACCCCACAACGGAGGAACCCCGCACCGTGGCCGAGACCACCCGCTCCGAGCCCCGCTACGGCAACCGGCCCACGATGAAGGACGTGGCCGCCCGGGCCGGCGTCGGCCTCAAGACCGTCTCGCGGGTCGTGAACGGCGAGCCGGGGGTCACCCCCGAGACCGAGCGGCGGGTCCGTGAGGCGATCGACGCGCTCGGCTTCCGCCGCAACGACAGCGCGCGGGTGCTGCGGAAGGGGCGCACCGCGACCATCGGGCTCGTCCTGGAGGACCTGGCCGACCCGTTCTACGGGCAGCTCAGCCGGGCCGTGGAGGAGGTCGCGCGGGCGCACGACACCCTGCTGATCAACGGTTCGAGCGCGGAGGACCCGGAGCGCGAGCAGGAGTTGGCGCTGACGCTGTGCGCGCGCCGGGTGGACGGGCTGATCGTGATCCCGGCCGGGGACGACCACCGCTATCTGGAGCCGGAGATACGGGCGGGCGTGGCGACGGTCTTCGCCGACCGCCCGGCCGGGCTCATCGACGCGGACGCCGTCCTCTCGGACAGCTTCGGCGGGGCCAGGGCCGGGGTGGCGCACCTCGTCGCCCACGGGCACCGGCGGATCGGCTTCGTCGGCGACCGGCCGCGGATCCACACCGCGGCGGAGCGGCTGCGCGGCTACCGGGCGGCGATGGAGGACGCGGGGCTGCCGGTCGACGAGCGGTGGGTGGCGCCGGGCTCCACGGATCCGGAGCGGGTGGCGGCGGCGCTCGCCGGGATGCTCTCCGGGCCGGACCCGGTCACGGCGCTCTTCGCGGGCAACAACCGGGTCACCGTCACCGCCGTGCGGGTGCTCGCCGGGCGGACCGCCCGCGGCGGCGGGGCGCCGGTGGCGCTGGTCGGCTTCGACGACGTCGAACTCGGCGACGTGCTGGGCGTCACGGTGATCGCGCAGGACCCGGCGGCGCTCGGCAGGACCGCCGCCGAGCAGTTGTTCCGGCGCCTGGACGGGGCGGCCGAGCCGCCCCGTCGGGTCGTCATCGGGACGCGGCTCCTCGCCCGGGGTTCGGGCGAGGTGCCTCCGCCGTCCCGCTGAGCGGGGTCAGCCGGCGCTGGCCGTGAGGTCGCCGCGGCGCGGGGCGGCGAAGCGCTCCAGGGCGGCGCGGGTCATGCCGGTGAGGGCGTCGACCTCGGCGGTGTCGAGCGCGCCGCACTGGAGGCCGCGCAGCAGGTAGGAGGAGAGCGCCTTGGCGGTGGCGGGCTCGTCCATCACGTCGCCGCCGGCGTGGTTGGCGTAGGCCGAGAGGCGCTTGGCGGCGGTCTCGAAGCCCTCGCGGTAGAAGGCGAAGACCGCGGCGTAGCGGGTCGGGATGTGGCCCGGGTGCATGTCCCAGCCCTGGTAGTAGGCGCGGGCCAGGGCGCGGCGGGTGAGGCCGTAGTGGAGCCTCCACGCCTCGTGGACGTGGGCGGTCGAGCCGACCGGGAGGACGTTGGTGGAGCCGTCGGAGACGCGTACGCCGGTGCCGGCGGCGGCGACCTGCATGATCGCCTTGGCGTGGTCGGCGGCCGGGTGGTCGCTGGCCTGGTAGGCGGCGGAGACGCCGAGGCAGGCGCTGTAGTCGAAGGTGCCGTAGTGGAGGCCGGTGGCGCGGCCCTCGGCGGCGTCGATCATGCGGGCGACGGCGGCGGTGCCGTCGGCGGCGAGGATGGACTGGCTGGTCTCGATCTGGATCTCGAAGCCGAGGCGGCCGGCGTCGAGGCCGTGGGCCTTCTCGAAGGCTTCGAGGAGCCGGACGAAGGCGGTGACCTGCTCGGGGTAGGTGACCTTGGGGAGGGTGAGGACGAGCCCGTCGGGCAGGCCGCCGCTCTCCAGGAGGCCGGTGAGGAAGACGTCCGTGGTGCGGATGCCGCGGTCGCGGACGGCGGCCTCCATGCACTTCATCCGGATGCCCATGTACGGGGCGGCGGTGCCCTGCGCGTACGCCTCGTTGATCAGGCGCGCGGCGCGGGCCGCGTCCTGGTCCTCGTCCGCGCCGGCGTAGCCGTCCTCGAAGTCGACGCGCAGGTCCTCGATGGGCTCGCGCTCCAGCTTGGTCCGCACGCGGGTGTACACGTCCTGCGCGAGGTCGTCGGAGAGGCCGAGGACGGCGGCGAAGGAGGCCGCGTCCGGGGCGTGCTCGTCGAGCGCGGCGAGGGCCTGGTCGCCCCAGGAGCGGATGGTGCCGGCGTCGAAGACGTTGCCGGGGACGTAGACGGTGTGGACGGGCTGGCGGGTGCCGGGGTCACCCGGGTAGCGGCGGTCGAGCTCGGCGTCCACCGCGGCGAGGGAGGAGCTGATGCCCTCGCTGACCGCGCCCGCGAGGCTCGTCGACACCTTCTCCTGCTGACCCATCCCTGTTCCCTCCTGTTTTCCGCTGCACGGAATCAATAATCCGTATAGTGAAGTTAGTAGTCCGCCGGGACCTGCGTCAATGGTTGTCCGAAACGGCCGGGGGCCGCACGGCGAAACTCGCCGTGCGGCCCCCGGGACCTGCGGAAGCGCTGGTCGTCAGCCCTTGCGGGTCTGGACCTCCTGGGTCAGGACCGGGACGACGTCGAAGAGGTCGCCCACCACGCCGTAGTCGACGAGGTCGAAGATCGGCGCCTCGGCGTCCTTGTTGATGGCGACGATGGTCTTCGAGGTCTGCATGCCGGCGCGGTGCTGGATCGCGCCGGAGATGCCCGCGGCGATGTACAGCTGCGGGGAGACCGACTTGCCGGTCTGGCCGACCTGGTTGGAGTGCGGGTACCAGCCGGCGTCGACGGCGGCGCGGGAGGCGCCGACGGCCGCGCCGAGCGAGTCGGCGAGGGCCTCGATGACCGCGAAGTTCTCGGCGCCGTTGACGCCGCGGCCGCCGGAGACCACGATCGCGGCCTCGGTCAGCTCCGGGCGGCCGGTGGACTCGCGCGGGGTGCGGGCGGTCACCTTGGTGCCGGTGGCCAGCTCGCCGAAGGAGACCGCGAGGGCCTCGACGGCGCCGGCGGCCGGGGCCGCCTCGACCGGGGCGGAGTTCGGCTTGACGGTGATGACCGGGGTGCCTTTGGAGACACGGGACCTGGTCGTGTACGAGGCGGCGAACGCGGACTGCGTCGCGATCGGGCCCTCGTCACCGGCCTCCAGGTCCACGGCGTCGGTGATGATGCCGGAGCCGATGCGGACCGCGAGGCGGGCCGCGATCTCCTTGCCCTCGGCGGAGGACGGGACCAGCACGGCGGCCGGGGACACGGCCTCGTAGGCGGCCTGGAGGGCGTCGACCTTCGGGACGACCAGGTAGTCGGCGAACTCGGCGGCCTCGGCCGTCAGGACGCGGGTGGCACCGTGCTCGCCGAGGACGGCGGCGGTGTCGGCGGCGCCGTTGCCCAGCGCGACGGCGACCGGCTCACCGATGCGGCGGGCGAGGGTCAGCAGCTCCAGGGTGGGCTTGCGGACGGATCCGTCGACGTGGTCGACGAAGACGAGAATCTCAGCCATGGGACTTCAATCTCCTGCGAACGAAAAAGGGGGCGGTCTCGGCGGCTCGCGGGAGCCTCAGATGAACTTCTGGCTCGCGAGGTACTCGGCGAGCTGCTTGCCGCCCTCGCCCTCGTCCTTGACGATCGTGCCCGCGGTGCGCGCCGGACGCTCGTCGGCGGAGTCCACGGCGGTCCAGGAACCCTCCAGGCCGACCTCGTCCGCGTCGAACTCCAGGTCGTCGAGCTCCAGCTCCTCGACCGGCTTCTTCTTGGCGGCCATGATGCCCTTGAAGGACGGGTAGCGGGCCTCGCCCGACTGGTCCGTCACGGAGACGACGGCCGGGAGGGAGGCCTGAAGCGTCTCGGAGGCGGTGTCGCCGTCACGGCGGCCCGTCACCTTGCCGTCCTCGACCTTGACCTCGGAGAGCAGGGTGACCTGCGGGACGCCCAGGCGCTCGGCCAGGATCGCCGGGAGGACGCCCATGGTGCCGTCGGTGGAGGCCATGCCGGCGATGACCAGGTCGTAGCCGGTCTTCTCGATCGCCTTGGCGAGCACCAGGGAGGTGGCCATGACGTCCGAGCCGTGGATGTCCTCGTCGTCGACGTGGACGGCCTTGTCGGCGCCCATCGACAGCGCCTTGCGCAGCGCGTCGCGCGCGTCCTCGGGGCCGACGGTGAGGACGGTGACCTCGGCGTCGTCCGCCTCCTCGGCGATCTGCAGCGCCTGCTCGACCGCGTACTCGTCGAGCTCCGACAGGAGACCGTCGACGTCCTCGCGGTCGACCGTCAGGTCGTCGGCGAACTTCCGGTCGCCAGTGGCGTCCGGCACGTACTTCACACAGACAACGATCCTCAAGCTCACGCCGGCTCTCCTACTGCATCGTCATAACTGGGCTGCCTTGTTGCTCGCAGCATAGGCGCCTGAAGGGCGGGTTTCCCGGTCGGGGCGCCGGACGCCCCGACCAGATATTACTCGCCAGTACACCCAGTTCGTGACCATTGAGCAAGCGCTCAGGAATGTGACCTTGACAACGCGGCGAGCGCGGGCGTCACGGGAACCCTCAGTCCCGCAGCGCGTTGAAGCGCCCGTGGTGGTAGAGCAGGGGACGGCCCGCGCCCTCCGGGTCGCCCGCCACCGCCTGCGCTATGACGATCCGGTGGTCGCCGGCGGGCACCCGTGCCACCACCCGGCAGACCAGCCAGGCCAGGACGCCGTCGAGCACGGGCACGCCCTCAGGGCCCCGGCGCCAGCGGGTCGGCTCCGCGAACCGGTCGGCGCCGCTGCGCGCGAAGGTGGTCGCCAGCTCCTCCTGGTGGTCGCCCAGTATGTGCACGCCGATGTGGTCGGCCTCGGCGACCACGGGCCAGCTGGAGGAACCGGTGCCCACACCGAAGGAGATCAGCGGCGGGTCGGCCGCGACGGAGTTGAGCGAGGTGGCGGTGAATCCGACGGGGCGCTCCCCGTGGGCGGTGATCACGGCCACGCCGGCGGCGTGGCGGCGGAAGACGGAGCGGAGCAGGTCCGGGGAGGCGGACCTGGGGGCGCCGATCGTGGGTACGGTGCGGAGCTCGGGCGAAACCGTCATGGAGTTGTCCTTCGTGCGGGGCGGCATGGAGCGGGGTCCTGGGGTCTCAGACACCCGGACAGCGCGCGCTCGCATGACGGCCCAGGTCCACATGGGCCCGGCCGTAGAGAAGGAGTTCACCGGTCACTCCGTCAGGGTGACGACGGGTGACGGTCCGGGTCAAGTGCGTACCGGGATGTGGGAGATGTGTCACCGCGTCAGACCGCCGGGGACGCTCACAGCGCGTGACCGAGGGCGGCGATGACGTCGGCCCTGCGGGGCTGCCCCGCGGCCCTGCGGACGATCCGGCCGGCCGCGTCGAGGACGAGGACGGTGGGGGTACGGGTGATCCCCAGCGCGCGGACGAGGCCGAGGCGCTCCTCGGCGTCGATCTCCACGTGGGCGACGCCCGGCACCATCGCGGCCACCTCGGCGAGGGTGCGGCGGGTGGCGCGACAGGGCTGGCAGAAGGCGGTGGAGAACTGGACGAGGGTGGCCCGCTCCCCCAGCTCCGCGCCGCCGAGCTGCCCCGGCCCGAGCCGTTCCGTGGTGTCCGCCGTCATCCCTGTCCCCCGCTCCCGCGCGCCGCTGTCCCCGGTTGCAGCGTCGCACGGCACCGTCGCATTCCCGCCACGACCACCGCGAGTGACGAGAATCTCCCCGTACGAAGCCGCCTGGACTGGTCACGGCGGCCCACATGCGGCACGA
The DNA here is from genome assembly GCF_043081625.1 of Streptomyces sp. NPDC014861. Classification (NCBI taxonomy): domain Bacteria; kingdom Bacillati; phylum Actinomycetota; class Actinomycetes; order Kitasatosporales; family Streptomycetaceae; genus Streptomyces; species Streptomyces sp. NPDC014861. The sequence goes on along the minus strand of NZ_JBIBWV010000011.1, from coordinate 81,853 downwards.
TCTGCCCAAAGCCGAAAACCTACGGCCGCGTAACTTCGCCGGGAGAGCCCTCCCGAAAGGCACAGACGAAGGGGTACCTCTCCCATGGCAGAACTCGTGTACCGACCGGTGGTCGGCGCAGCGCTCACCATGTTCAAGGCGCTCGACCTCAAGATCGACACACAGGGTTCGGAGCACATCCCGCGGACCGGCGGCGCTGTCCTGGTGAGCAATCACATCAGCTACCTGGACTTCGTCTTCAGTGGTCTGGCCGCGCTGCCGCAGAAGCGTCTGGTGCGTTTCATGGCGAAGGAGTCCGTCTTCCGGCACAAGGTCTCCGGACCGCTGATGCGCGCCATGAAGCACATCCCGGTGGACCGGGCACAGGGCGAGCACGCCTACCGGCACGCCCTGGAGGCGCTGCGGAAGGGCGAGATCATCGGCGTCTTCCCCGAGGCGACCATCTCGGAGTCCTTCACGCTGAAGAGCTTCAAGTCGGGCGCCGCCCGGCTCGCGCAGGAGGCCGGGGTGCCGCTCATCCCCATGGCGCTGTGGGGGACGCAGCGGGTCTGGACGAAGGGCCGGCCGCGGAACTTCAAGCGGGCCCACATCCCGGTGACGATCCGCGTCGGCGAGCCGGTCGAGGCCCCCGCGGACCAGTACGCGGGTGCCATCACCCGGCGGCTGCGCGAGCGCGTCCAGGAGCTCCTGGAGGCCGCGCAGCGCGCCTACCCGGTGCGCCCGAAGGACGCCGCGGACACCTGGTGGATCCCGGCGCACCTGGGCGGCACGGCGCCGACCCCGGAGCAGCTGAAGGCGTCCGGGAAGTAGCCCCCGGCCCGGTTCACGCGGGGTCGCGGACGGTGATCAGCGCTCCCGGGCTGACCTTCAGGAGCGCGTCGACGAGCTCCTGACCGGCCGTGAGCAGTTCCTCGCGGGTCATCGGGGCGAGGGATTCCAGCAGGAACAGCGCGTCGGTGGTGTCGTCGTCGATGCGGGTGCGCGGGCCCTGGCGCCAGTTCCAGCGGCGGCAGGTCACGCCCCGCTCGTCGCACCAGACGATCTCGCCCGGTTCGGGGTGCTCCACGGTCTCCTCGCCGCCCGCGACGGTGACGAACTCCTCCTCGCCGGTGGCCCGGACGAGCCGCATGCCGCCCTCGATCCGGTTCAGGTCCTCACCGCCCACCGGGATGAGGTGCGCGACGCTGATCGCGTTGTAGGCGTCGACCAGCCGGTTGATGCGGGGAAGTCCGCCGTCCGCCGACGCCCGGCGGGCGAGCGCCTCCGCGGAGTTGCGGGTACGGGAGGGCTTGGCGCCGAAGGCGGTGTACGCCGCGCGCCAGGCGGCGACGTGCGGGTCCTGGTCCGGGGTGCGGCCGTCGAGGCGGGCGGCGAGCCGGCCGGCGGCCTCGTCGAGGAGGGCCGAGCTGGTCGCGTCGCTCGGGCCGTTGACGAGCCCGCGGGCCTCGATGGCGAGGTGGGTGAAGCCGGGGACGAGGGCGCGCACCTCGTCGGAGACGGTGAGCTTCAGGGACATGGGCGCCGTTCCTTGCTGCCGTGGGTCACGTCCCGCGGCGGGGCCACCACGGGACGGGTCCAGCATAGAGCACCGTGCGATTCATTTCATTGCACCATGGAGAGCGGAGAACGGCCGGTCGGAGTCACTGGGTGACTCCGACCGGCCGTTCTCCGGTGCGGGCGGGCCTCAGCGGGCCAGCTCCTCCTTCAGCGCCTGGAGGAAGGCGTCGACGTCGTCCTCCGTGGTGTCGTAGGAGCACATCCAGCGCACGTCGCCGGCGGTCTCGTCCCAGAAGTAGAAGCGGAAGCGACGCTGGAGCCGGCGGCTGACCTCGTGCGGGAGGCGCGCGAAGACCGCGTTGGCCTGCACCGGGTAGAGGATCTCCACGCCGTCCAGGGAGCGCACGCCCTCGGCGAGGCGGGCGGCCATCGCGTTGGCGTGGCGGGCGTTGCGCAGCCACAGGTCCTTGGCGAGCAGCGCCTCCAGCTGCACCGACAGGAAGCGCATCTTGGACGCGAGCTGCATGGACAGCTTGCGCAGGTGCTTCATGTGGCTGACCGCGTCCGGGTTCAGGACGATCACGGCCTCGCCGAAGAGCATGCCGTTCTTGGTGCCGCCGTACGAGATGACGTCGACGCCCACCGCGTTGGTGAAGGCGCGCATCGGCACGTCGAGGGAGGCCGCCGCGTTGGCTATCCGGGCGCCGTCGAGGTGCACCTTCATGCCCTTGGAGTGGGCGTGCTCGACGATGGCGCGGATCTCGTCCACGGTGTAGACGGTGCCCAGCTCGGTGTTCTGGGTGATCGAGACGACCTGGGGCATCGCCCGGTGCTCGTCCTCCCAGCCCCAGGCCTGCCGGTCGATCAGCTCGGGGGTGAGCTTGCCGTCCGGGGTCGGGACGGTGAGCAGCTTGAGGCCGCCCATGCGCTCCGGCGCGCCGCCCTCGTCCACGTTGATGTGGGCGGACTCGGCGCAGATCACGGCGCCCCAGCGGTCGGTGAGCGCCTGGAGGGCGGTCACGTTCGCGCCGGTGCCGTTGAAGACCGGGAAGGCCTCCGCGAGCGGCCCGAAGTGACTGTGCACGATCCGCTGGAGGTGGTCGGTGTAGTCGTCCTCGCCGTAGGCGACCTGGTGGCCGCCGTTGGCGAGGGCGATCGCCGCGAGCACCTCGGGGTGGACTCCGGCATAGTTGTCGCTGGCGAAGCCCCGGACCGACGGGTCGTGGTGACGACGGGCGTCGGTCCGGTGTCCGAGGGCCGCGGTCACGGCTCGGGGGTCAGCCACAGGCGCTGTCCATTCACTTCCTGGGCGGGCCGCTCCCACAAGCCGGCGATCTCGTCGGCCAGGTCCTTGACGTCGGTGAAGCCCGCGAACTTCGCGTTGGGGCGTTCGGCGCGCATGGCGTCGTGCACCAATGCCTTGATCACCAGGATGGCAGCCGCGGCCTGCGGGCCGTCCTCGCCCCCCAGCTTGCGGAAGGAGTCCGCCATGGCGAGGGTCCACGCCTCGGCGGCGGCCTTGCCCGCGTTGTACGCCGCGTTGCCGGCCTGCGGCTTGTGCGCGCCGACCTGGCTGATCAGGGCGTAGCGGCCGCTGCCGCCGCTGCGGAGCAGGGCGTCGTGGAAGGCGAGCGAGGTGTGCTGGACCGTGCGGATCAGGAGCTTCTCCAGGAAGTCCCAGTCCTTGAGGTCGGTCTCGGTGAAGGAGGAGGCGCCGCGCCAGCCGCCCACGAGGTGGACGAGTCCGTCGACGCGCCCGAACTCCTTCTCCGTCTTGTCGGCCCACGCGCGCGTGGCGTCGAGGTCGAGGAGGTCCACGGTCTCGCCGACCACCTTGGCGCCGTGGGTCTCGCGGGCGGCCTCGACGGCCTCGGCGAGGCGGGCGGGGTCGGCGTCGGCGGCGACCACGGTCGCGCCGGCGCCGGCGAGGCGGAGCAGGGCCGCGCGGCCCGCGGGGCCGGCCGCGCCGGCCACGGCGATGACGAGCCCGTCGAGCGGGCCGCCGTTCGTCTCGGCGTTCATGGGTGCCGCCTCCTCCGTGTCCTGGCGGGCGTCGCTCACGCGGCGACCCGCTCGGTGCCCGTGACGTCCGCGGCCGTGATGCCCTTGGTCCCGGCGATCACGCCCTTGAGCTTCTTCGCGAGGGCCTCGAAGAACATGCTCAGCGGAAACTCGTCCGGAAGCACGTCGTCGACGAGCTTGCGCGGCGGGAGGGTGAGGTCCAGGGCGTCGGGGCCCTTGGCCCACTTGGAGCCCGGGTGCGGGGCGAGGTAGCCGGAGACGAACTCGTACGCCTTGAACCAGTGGACCAGCTTCGGGCGGTCGATGCCGTCGCGGTAGAGCTTCTCGATGTCGGCGCAGAGGCGGTTGGTGACCTCGGGCGCGCGCTCCCAGTCGATGGTGAGGACGTTGTCCGTCCAGCGCACCACGTCGTTCTTGTGGAGGTACGCGAAGAGGAGCTGGCCGCCGAGGCCGTCGTAGTTGCGGACGCGGTCGCCGGTGAGCGGGAAGCGGAACATCCGGTCGAAGAGGACCGCGTACTGCACGTCGCGGCCGTGCTCGTTGCCCTCGCCCTCCAGCTTCACGGCCTCCTTGAAGGCGGTGAGGTCGCAGCGGAGCTCCTCCAGGCCGTACATCCAGAACGGCTGGCGCTGCTTGATCATGAAGGGGTCGAAGGGCAGGTCGCCGCGGCTGTGGGCGCGGTCGTGGACCAGGTCCCAGAGGACGAAGGCCTGCTCGCAGCGGCTCTGGTCGTCGAGCATGGCGGCGATGTCGGCGGGCAGCTTCAGGCCCAGGGTGTCGACGGCGGCCTCGGTGACCTTGCGGAAGCGGGCGGCCTCGCGGTCGCAGAAGATGCCGCCCCAGGTGAAGCGCTCGGGGACCTCGCGGACGGCGACGGTCTCCGGGAAGAGCACGGCCGAGTTGGTGTCGTAACCGGCGGTGAAGTCCTCGAAGGTGATGCCGCAGAAGCCCGGGTTGTCGTAGCGGGTGCCCTCCAGCTCGGCGAGCCACTCGGGCCAGACCATGCGCAGGACGACGGCCTCGAAGTTGCGGTCCGGGTTGCCGTTCTGCGTGTACATCGGGAACAGCACGAGGTGCTGGAGCCCGTCGGCGCGGCCGGCGGCCGGGTGGAACTCCATGAGGGAGTCCAGGAAGTCCGGGACGGCGAAGCCGCCCTCGGACCACTTGCGCAGGTCGGCGACGAGCGCCCGGTGGTACGCGGCGTCGTGCGGCACGAGCGGGGAGAGCTGCTCGACGGCGGCGACCAGGCGGTCCACGGTGAGCTCGACGAGGGCGCGGGCGGGGGCGCCCTCGGCCTCGAGGTCCACGGAGCCGTCGGCGCGCTGCCAGACCCGGATCTCCTCCACGGCGTTCTTGAGCTCGGCCCACGCCGGATGGTCGATCACGGGGGCGTCGGCGGCTATCCCCTCACCGGTCACGTCCCGCACAAGAATTTCCGTCATGCCTCTTCCTCCACAGGAGAACCTTGCGTAAAGGAACCGTATCCACGCAGGGGTGATCCCCGCAAGAGGAGCAAGAGAAATTCTCTCGTGAGACACCCGCCCGACCGCATTTTTTCCTGTCAGCCGGGGGGTGAAGGCGAGCTTCCGCCGGAAGGATCAGACCAAGGGGTCGGCCAGGGGCTTCACCAGGAGCTCGAAGCGGAGGTCCTCGCGCCGGGGCAGGCCGAAGCGCTCGTCGCCGTACGGGAAGGGGCTCGTCTCGCCGGTGCGCCGGTAGCCGCGCCGCTCGTACCAGGCGATCAGCTCCGCCCGGGCGGTGATCACCGTCATGTGCATCTCGCGCACGTCCCACAGCGCGCGGACCCGCCGCTCGGCCTCCGCGATGATCGCCTTGCCGAGGCCGGCGCCCTGGAGCTCGGGACGGACCGCGAACATGCCGAAGTAGGCGGCCTCGCCGCGGTGCTCCAGCTGGCAGCACGCGACGGTCTCGCCGTCCCGCTCCACCAGGAGCAGCACGCTGCCCGGGGCGGAGATCACCGCCGCCACGCCCTGCGGGTCGGTCCGCTGCCCGTCGAGCAGGTCCGCCTCGGTGGTCCAGCCGGCCCGGCTCGCGTCGCCCCGGTAGGCGGACTCGACGAGCGGCACCACGACGGGGACGTCGTCGAGCACCGCCTGCCGGTACGTGACGGTGCCGGTCTCCCGGTGCTCTGCGGTGCCGGGAACGGGCGTGGCGGTGTCCATCGTGCGGGGCTCCCCTCGGGTGCTGCGGATCGGCGTACGCGATCGCCCCGAGCCTAACGCGCGCCTCCGCGCTCCCTTCCGTACACCTGTGCGCGCCCGTGCGCCCGCGTGCGCGCGCCACGCCGCGGGCACCTCCTCGGTGGGGGACGAGTCGAGGGGGAGGTGTGCCGTGCACGGACCGGCCCTGTCCGGGTGGCTGCTGGTCGCGGTCTGCGCGGCCGTCGGGGCGTACTGCCTGCTGCGGATGCGGACGTGCTCGGGCGAGGAGCGCCGGGCCGCCCGCGCGGAGGCGGTGATGGGCTTCGGGATGGCCGCGATGGCCCTGCCCTCGGCCGTCGTCGGCCCGCCGTCCTGGAGCTGGGCGGTGTACGCGGCGCTGTTCGGCGCGGTGGCCGCGGCGGACCTCCTCGCGACGCGCCGCCACGGGCACCGCCTGCACCACGCGGTCGGCTCCCTGGCCATGGTCTACATGGCGCTCGCGATGGCGCCGTCGGCCGGCGGCGCGGCGGCGCACACCGCGCACGGCGCGGGCGCGACCGGGGGCGTCCCCCTGCTCACCGGCGGACTGCTCCTCTATTTCATGGTGTACGTGCTCCGCACCGGCGCCCGGCTCGTCCCGGTCGCGCCGCACACACGCGCGGGCGACGCGACGGCGGGCGCGGCGGGCGGAGGCGGTCCCGCGTGGGCGACGCCCGAACTGACCCTGGTGTGCCGACTGTCGATGGGGCTGGCCATGCTCGCGATGCTCTCCACCCTCTGAGTGCCTTGCCCCGCACGGCCGTTCGGGTCGACGGGGCCGAAACCGTGGCGTGCGTCACTTGGCCGGTGAGGCCATACCCCCGGGGAGCACCCCCCTCATAGGCTGGCGCCATGTCGGTCTCCCTCGCACTGCTCCTGCTCGGCGTCCTGACCGCTCTCACCGCGCCGCGGATGCTCGCGCGGGCCCGGTGGGTCGAGCGAGAACCGGTCGTGGCGCTCTGGGTGTGGCAGTGCGTGGTGGCCGCGGTCCTGGTCAGTTTCGCGCTGTCGATGACGCTCAGCGCGGCGGCCTCCTGGCAGGCCGTGCGCGGGCAGGTCTTCGCGCCCGCGCCGCGCGCGGTGATCGACGCGTACCAGCTCTCCACCACCGACGGGCCCTGGTCGGCGGTGCTCGCCGTGGTCCTCGCGGCCGCCGGCCTGTGGTCCGGCGCGATGCTGGGGCGCGAGATCGGGCTCGCCCGCGCCCGCCGCCGGCAGCGCCGCGACGACCTGCTGGTCCGCGCCCCGCAGCTGCCCGGTGAGGAGGAGAGCGGCGGCGGCCTCGTCGTCCTGGAGGGCGAGCGGCCGGACGCCTGGTGGCTGCCCGGAACCCCTCCGCGGCTCGTCATCACCACCGCGGCCCTCCGCCGCCTGAAGGGCCGCCGGCTCGACGCGGTCCTCGCCCACGAGCAGGGCCACGCCCGCGCCCGGCACGACTGGCTGCTCAACTGCTCCGGAGCGCTGGCCGCCGGCTTCCCCGGCATCCCGGTCTTCACCGCCTTCCGCGAGGAGATGCACCGGCTCGTCGAGCTGGCCGCCGACGACATGGCCTCGCGCCGCTTCGGCCGGCTCACCGTCGCGCTCGCCCTGGTGGAACTGAACGAGGAGCGGGGGGTGTTCGCCGGCGCGCCGGGCAGCGGACCGGAGGCCGGACTCCCCCGGCGCGTCGACCGGCTGCTCACCGCCGCGCCCCGCCTCACCGCCGCCCACCGGCTCCGGCTGACCGCGACCGCCGCGCTGGTGCCGGTCGTGCCGCTGCTCGTCGCCTTCTATCCGGGCCTGGCGGCGCTGGGTTAGGAGCGTGTCCTCCCGAACGCCCGTCGACGGGCGTCCCGGTGTTGCGCGTGGGGGTGGGCGGCGACCTGTCGGGCAGGATCATGGAATGCGTACTTCCGCCCTGGTGTCCGGTGTTCTCGCCCTGTTGCTGCTCGTCCTCGTGGTGGCCGGCTGGTCCCCCCTGCTCTCCTTCGACCTGGCGGTCGTCGAGGCGCTGCACCGCAGTGCCCTGGCGCACCCCGGCTTCACCCGGGTCAACCGGGTGCTCAGCGACTGGGTGTGGGACCCCCTGACGCTGCGGGTGCTGGCGCTGGCCGTCGCCCTGACACTGTTCCGGTACGGGCGCCGGCGGCTGGCGCTGTGGGTGGCCGGCACCGTGGCGGTGGCGGCCGGCGTGCAGCAGGCGGTGAAGGCGCTGGTCGGCCGGGACCGGCCGGAGTGGCGGGACCCGGTGGACTCGGGCTCCTTCGCGGCCTTCCCTTCGGGGCACGCGATGACGGCGGCGGTCGTCTGCGGACTGCTGCTGTGGGTGCTCGCGGTGGTCGGACGGGAGCCGTGGCGGGGCTGGGGCACGCTCGCCGGGATCGCCGTCGTCTCGGTGCTCGGGGTCGGCTGGACCCGTCTCTACCTGGGTGTGCACTGGCCGTCGGACGTGCTGGCCGGCTGGCTGATGGGCTGGTGCTGCGTGGCCGTCGCGGTGGTGACGTACCGCCGGAGCCCCGACCGCGGACCGCTCCCGGGCCGTGAGCGCGCGGGCGACGGGAAGGACACATGACGAAGCCGCCCGGCCTGGACGATCCCCCGTGTCGCCCAGGGCAGGCGGCTTCCTCGCCGTCGCGCCACGAGGGCGGGGCGGCGAGCCACGCTGAGTATATTGGCCGAGAGCCAGTCAACGCAGGAGCCCAGCATGACGCCGCGTAGCCCATCGGTCAACGAAGAGCTTCGGCGACGCTCTCGGGAGCGGATCCTGGCGGCCACGGTCGAGCTGGTCGGGCGGCACGGCTACGAGGCCACCACCCTGGGCGACATCGCGGAACGGGCGGGGGTGGCCCGGGGTCTGGTCTCGTACTACTTCCCGGGCAAGCGGCAGCTGCTCCAGGCGGCCGTGCACCGGCTGATGCACCTCACGCTCGCCGAGGCGCTGGAGCGCGAGCCGCGCGCGGAGGACGGCGCGGAGCGGCTCGCCCGGGCGATCGACGCGGTCCTGGGCCTCGCGGTGGACCGGCCGACGCTGATGCGGACCCACATGGCCGGCATCCTCCAGGCCGAGGGCTTCGTGCAGTGCGAGGAGCAACAGCGGCTCGCGTTCCTGCTGCGGGACACGGTGGAGCGGTACGGCTCCGAGGACGTGGACCGGGACTACCCGCTGCTGCGGGCCCTGCTGATGGGCGCGGTGGTGGCGGTGCTGCTGCCGGGGGCGCCCATGCCGATGGCGCGGCTGCGCGCGGAGCTCTTCCACCGCTACGGGCTGGCGTGGGAGAGCGGCATGCCGCCGGACGGCGGACCGCCCGACGGCATGCGCTGACCCGTCCGGCGTCAGTCCCGGTCGTGTCCGTGGCCGTGACCGTGGCCGTGGTCGTGGTCGTGGTCGTCGAAGTCCTCGAAGTAGTCCGGCTGGGTCTGGACGTTGAGCTCGTCCATCCGGATCCGCTTGGCGGGGTCCGTGCGGCGGTCGGAGATCTTCAGGACGTCGAGGCCCCGGGCGATCTCGTTCGAGTAGACGTGGCCGTTGTAGTAGTACGCGGACCAGGAGCCGCCGGTGGTGAGCGCGGTGTCGGAGACCGGGCCGCGGTCGAAGTAGCCGATCTCCTTCGGGCGCGCGGAGTCGGTGAAGTCCCAGATCGAGACGCCGCCCTGGTACCACGCCTGGACCATGAGGTCCTTGCCCTTGACCGGGATCAGCGAGCCGTTGTGGGCGACGCAGTTCTCGGTGTCGGCCTGGTGCCGCGGGATCTTGAAGTAGCTGCGGAAGACGAGCCGGCTCTTCTTGCCCTTGCCGACGATGTCGTAGATGCCGTTGGCGCCGCGGTTCGGGCCGACGGCGGCGTTGCAGGTGGCGCCGCCACCGCCGCCGAGCTCGTCGGTGAAGACGACCTTGTTCGCCTTCTGGTTGAAGGTAGCGGAGTGCCAGAAGGCGAAGTTGACGTTGTCCTGGACCTGGTCGATCACCCGGGGGCGCTCGGGGTCGGAGACGTCGAAGAGGATGCCGTCGCCCATGCAGGCGCCGGCGGCGAGGTCCTTGCCGGGCAGCACGGTGATGTCGTGGCAGCCGGTGGTCCTGGAGACGCCCGGGTTGGTCGGGCTGCCGGGGTTGCCGCCGCCGTCGGGGCCCTCGCCGGGGAAGAGGACGGGGAAGGCGACGACACGGGCCTGCTGGGGCGCCTTGCGGGGCACCTTGATGACCGAGATGCCGTCGTGCGGCGGCTGGCAGTCGGGGAAGGCCGCGTTGGGCGAGTACGAGGAGACGTACACGTACACGTCCTTGCGCTGCGGCAGGATCGTGTGGGTGTGGGAGCCGCAGGCGGTCTCGACGGAGGCGACGTACCTCGGGTTCGTCACGTCGCTGATGTCGAAGATCTTCATGCCCTCCCAGGACTCCTTGACCGAGGCGGGCTGCGTCGTGCTGGCGCACGAGTCGTCGCTGCGGGAGGAGTCGGTGGAGAGGAAGAGGAGGTCCCCTGAGACGGAGATGTCGTTCTGGGAACCGGGGCAGAGGACCTGGGCGACGGTCTTCGGGGCCTTCGGGTCGCTGATGTCGAAGACGCGGAAGCCGTCGTAGTTTCCGGCGAAGGCGTACTTGCCCTGGAAGGCCAGGTCGGTGTTGATGCTCTTGAGGGCGTCCTTGGGGATGTTCGCCAGGTGCGTGATGTTGTCGGTGTGGACGATCTCGTCGACGCCGGGTATCTCGCCGCTCCGGATCGCGGCCCGCGCCTCCGCCGCCCGCTCCGCCGAGACCGGCGCCTGGACCGGCGCGTCTCCGGGGTCGGGGGTGGCGGTGGCCGTCCCGGTGGCGAGCAGCGCCGCCAGGAGGCCGGCGGCGGCGGTGGCCGCGCCGAGGCGTCTGATTCTGGACCTCGGACTCTGCGGGGTGTGCAACGAAGTCACTCCGTCCTCCGTGTTCTCCGTTCGGTGCTGAACGGTGCTTGGACCCCGGCAGTATGTTCCTTGGCGTGCACATCCCAATAGATGGCAACACAGATGTAATGAAGGATTCTGATCAACTCCCCCGCAAGAACTGCTAGGAACGGCTTCCGTACCGGCAAATCCCCCTGGAGGTACCGTTGCTGACCCGTCATCACCGGCGCGCCGCCGTCGCCGCCTCCCTCGCCGCACTGGCCGTACTCGCCCTGGGCGCCTGCGAGTCGGGATCCGAGGGCGCCGCGCCGAGACCGGCCGCGACCGGCGCGGCCGCCGAGGTCGTCGTTCCGGGCAGGCCCGGCGAGCCGGCCCGGCGGGTCTCACCGGAGGAGGCGGCGAGCCTGCTCCCCGACGAGCGGCCGAACGGCGCGGACTTCCGGTACGTGCAGATGATGATCGTCCACCACCGGCAGGCCCTGACGATGACCGCGCTGGCCCCGGGGCGGGCCGGCTCGCCCCGGGTCGAGAAGCTGGCGGAGCGGATCGCGGCGGCGCAGCAGCCGGAGATCGGCGCGATGGAGGGGTGGCTGACGGCCCACGGGGGCCCTCGGGACCAGGGCGGGCACGCCCATCACTCGATGCCGGGCATGGCGACCGAGGCGCAGCTCGCGGAGTTGAGGGCCGCGAAGGGCGCGGCCTTCGACAAGCTGTTCGTCGAGCTGATGGTGACGCACCACGAGGGCGCGGTGACGATGGCGGCCGAGGCGCTGGGTCAGGGCAACAACATCCAGGTGGAGGAGATGGCGAACGACGTGATCGCGCAGCAGACCGCGGAGATCAACCGGATGCGGTCGCTGTGACGGGGCCGGCCGCGGGGGCCTCCTCCCCGTGCCGGGCGGACTGGGCCTCGGCCGCCGCCAGGACGGTGTCGAGGAGGCCGGGGAAGAGGGCGTCGAGGGCGGCCCGGCGGAGCCCGTTGAGCTTGGCCGTGCCGCGGTAGCCCTGCCGGATGACGCCGGCCTCGCGGAGCACCCGGAAGTGGTGGGTGGTGGTCGACTTGGTGACCGGGAGGACGAAGTACGAGCAGCTCAGCTCGGTCTCCGAGGCGGCCAGTTCGCGCACGATCCGCAGCCGTACGGGGTCGGACAGCGCGTGCAGCACCGGCTCCAGGCGGATCTCCTCGCGCGCGGGGTGCTCCAGGAGGCGGTGGCTGGCGGGGGGCGTCATGGCGGCGGCTCCACTCTCTCCGACTGCTGCGGCCCCTCCGGCCGCGCCGGAGGGTGGGTCGGGGACGGTCGTCCCCGCACCGGTCTTCATTGTACGAGGATCCTCGTAGTTTGACAGTCGCCGTACTACGATGGGTATCGTACGAGCATCCCGCCGGGCCTCCCCCGTCCGGCCCCGGTCCTTCCCGAAACGGAGTCCCCGATGAGCGCCGCCCTCTTCGAGCCCTACACCCTCCGCTCGCTGACCGTGCCCAACCGCGTCTGGATGGCGCCGATGTGCCAGTACTCGGCGGAGGTCTTCGGGCCGAACGCCGGCGTCGCCGGCGACTGGCACTTCGCCCACTACGCCGCCCGCGCCACCGGCGGCGCCGGCCTGATCCTCGTCGAGGCCACCGCCGTCTCCCCCGAGGGCCGGATCAGCCCCGCCGACCTCGGCCTGTGGAACGACACCCAGACCGAGGCCCTGCGCCGGATCACCTCCTTCCTCAAGGCCCAGGGCACCGTCCCCGGCATCCAGATCGGGCACGCGGGCCGCAAGGCCGCCACCGAGCGCCCCTGGCTCGGCCGCGGCCCCGCGTCGCCCGAGGAGGCGTGGCAGCCGGTCGCCCCGAGCCCGGTCCCGTACGCCGACGACCACCAGGTGCCCACCGAGCTGACCGAGGAGGGCATCCGGGAGATCGTCGGGCAGTTCGCCGACGCGGCCCGCCGCGCCCTGGACGCCGGCTTCCAGGTCGTCGAGGTGCACGGCGCCCACGGCTACCTCATCGGCGAGTTCCTCTCCCCGCACAGCAACCACCGCACCGACGCCTACGGAGGCTCCTTCGAGAACCGCACCCGGCTCGCGCTGGAGGTCGTCGACGCGGTCCGGGCCGTCTGGCCCGAGGACCTGCCCGTCCTCTTCCGCGTCTCCGCCACCGACTGGCTGGAGGAGGCCGGGTGGACCCCGGACGAGACCGTGCGCTTCGCCGCGCTGCTCCGCGCGCACGGCGTCGACCTCCTGGACGTCTCCAGCGGCGGCAACGGCGGGCCCGCCCGGATCCCCGTCGGCCCCGGCTACCAGGTACCCTTCGCCGCCCGCGTCAGGGCCGAGACCGGGCTGCCGGTCGCCGCCGTCGGCCTCATCACCGAACCCGCGCAGGCCGAGAAGATCGTCGCCAACGGCGAGGCCGACGCCGTCCTGCTCGGCCGCGAGCTGCTCCGCGACGCCTCCTGGCCCCGCCGCGCCGCCCGCGAACTCGGCGCCTCGACCTTCGCGCCGCCGCAGTACGCCTGGGCGATCTGAAGCACTCCCGGCGCCGCCCCGGACACCCCGCGACCGCCCGGTCACGGGGTGTCCGGGCGCCGTTGTCAGTGGCCGGGTGCAGACTGGCCGGTATCCGCGACAACGACGTCCTGGAGGTGGGCCCCATGCCCGACGTACTTCTCACCGTAGGCACCCGCAAGGGACTCTTCATCGGCCGCAGGCACGACGGGCGCTGGGAGTTCGACGATCCGCACTTCCCGGCCCAGGCCGTCTACTCGGTGGCCATCGACACCCGGCCCGACACCCCGCGGCTGCTGGTCGGCGGCGACAGCGCCCACTGGGGCCCGTCCGTCTTCCACTCCGACGACCTCGGCCGGACCTGGGCCGAACCGCCCGCGCCCGCCGTCAAGTTCCCCCAGGACACCGGCGCCTCCCTGGAGCGCGTCTGGCAGCTCCACCCGGCCCCCGCCCACTCCCCCGGCGTCGTGTACGCGGGCACCGAACCGGCCGCGCTCTTCCGCTCCGACGACGGCGGCGAGTCCTTCGCGCTGGTCCGCCCGCTGTGGGAGCACCCCACCCGCTCCCGGTGGGAGCCGGGCGGAGGCGGCGAGGCCGTGCACACCGTCGTCACCGACCGCCGCGACCCCGGCGCCGTCACCGTGGCCGTCTCCACTGCCGGCGTCTTCCGCAGCCGGGACGGCGGCGCCTCCTGGGCCCCGTCCAACGAGGGCGTCTCCGCCGTCTTCCGGCCCGACCCGCACCCCGAGTTCGGCCAGTGCGTGCACAAGATCGCCCAGGACGCGGGCGACCTGGACCGGCTCTACCTCCAGAACCACTGGGGTGTCTACCGCAGCGACGACGCCGGCGGCAGCTGGACCGACATCGGCGGACCGCTCCCCTCCGACTTCGGCTTCGCCGTCGCCGCGCACCCGCACCGCCCCGACACCGCCTACGTCTTCCCCATCACCGCCGACTCCGACCGGGTCCCGGCGGAGCGCCGCTGCCGGGTCTACCGCACCAGGGACGCCGGCACGAGCTGGGAGCCGCTGGACAAGGGCCTCCCGCGGGGCGACCACTACGGCACCGTCCTCCGCGACGCCCTGTGCACGGACGACGCCGACCCGGCGGGCGTCTACTTCGGCAACCGCAACGGCGAGTTGTACGCCAGCGACGACGACGGCGACAGCTGGCGCCTCCTCGCCGACCACCTGCCGGACGTCCTCTGCGTCAGGGCGGCGGTGGTCTGAACACCCCGCCGCCCCGCGGCCGTCGGCGCACCGCTCAGGGCAGCAGCCAGTCCACCGGCTCGGCGCCCTGGGCGACCAGCATCTCGTTGGCCCGGCTGAAGGGCCGGGAGCCGAAGAAGCCCCGGTCCGCGGAGCGCGGGGACGGGTGCGCCGACTCGACGGCGGGCAGCCCGCCCAGCAGGGGACGGGCGTTGCGCGCGTCCCGGCCCCAGAGGATGGACACCAGCGGCTTGCCCCGGCCGGCGAGGGCGCGGATGGCCTGCTCGGTGACCTCCTCCCAGCCCTTGTTCCGGTGGGCGCCCGCGTTGCGCGGGGAGGTGGTGAGCGTCCTGTTGAGAAGCAGGACGCCCTGCCGGGTCCACGGCGTGAGGTCGCCGTTGGAGGGCCGGGGGTGGCCCAGGTCCTGGTGCATCTCCCAGAAGATGTTCAGGAGACTGGCCGGCAGCTGCCGCACCTCCGGCGCCACGGCGAAGCTCAGGCCGATCGCCATCCCCGGCGTGGGGTAGGGGTCCTGACCCACGATCAGGACCCGCACGTCGTCGAAGGGCTGCTGGAAGGCGCGCAGGACGTTCGCCCCCGACGGCAGGTACGTCCGGCCCGCGGCGACCTCCGCCCGCAGGAAGTCCCCCATCTCGGCCACCCGGCCCGCGACGGGCTCCAGAGCCTTCGCCCAACCGGGCTCCACCAGTTCGTTCAACGGTCTCGCAGTCACAGCCCGTCACTCTAGCGGCCTACACCGACAACACCCTCCGCCCTAGACTGCGGGCCCCAGACACCCCACCCGGTGAGGACGGTCGCGAGCGTGGAGTCCCGTAACGAGCCCCGGCACCCGACCGGCGGCGCGACCGCCGGCGGGCCGGCGGACGCGGTGGTCGTCGGCATCGACTCGGGCGGCTCCGGGCTGAGGGTCGCCCTCGCCCGCGCCTCCGACGGCACGGTGCTCGGCCGGGAGGCCGCGGCCGGCCCCGTGCGGACCGGGCCCGGCGGCATCTCCGCCGACCACTTCCTGGCGGCGGTGCTGCCGGCCGTCGCCGCGCTGCGGGCGCGCCACGCGGAGGGACGGCCGGTGCTCGCCGCCGCCGTGGGCGCCGCCGGCATGGCCACCCTCGGCGAGGAGCTGCGGGCGGTCCTCCCGAGGGCCTTCGCGGACGCCTGGGGGGTGCGCGGCACCGCACTCGCCGCCGACGCCGTCACCGCCTACGCCGGGGCGCTCGGCGCGCGGCCCGGCGCGGTCGTCGCGGGCGGCACCGGCCTCATCGCCCTCGGCACCGACCTGACCGGCTGGCGCCGGGCCGACGGCTGGGGCCACCTCCTGGGCGACTGCGGCAGCGGCGCCTGGATCGGCCGGGCCGGCCTGGAGGCCGCGATGCGGGCGTACGACGGAAGGCGCGGCGGTTCGGCGGAGCTGCTGGCCCGGGCGGAGTCGCTGCACGGCCCGGCGGCGGGGCTGCCCGCCGCGCTCTACCCGCGCGCCGACCGGCCCGCCGTCCTCGCCGCCTTCGCCCCGGAGGTCGCGGCCCGCGCCGGGACCGACCCGGTCGCCGCGGGCATCCTGGAACGGGCCGCCGAGCACATCGCCGACGCCGCGGAGGCGGCCTGCCCGCCGGGGCCCGGCTCCGTCGTGGCGCTGACCGGCGGCCTGTTCCGGCTCGGCGAACCGCTCCTCGTACCGCTGCGGGCGGCGCTCGCGGACCGGCTGCCCGGGGTCGGCGCCGTCGCCCCCTCGGGCGATCCGCTGGACGGCGCGGTGACGCTGGCCACCGGGCTCGCGGGCACCGGGATCCGGCTCCCCGAGGACCCCGCGCTCCTCCGGATCGCCTGACGACGGCACCCGGGCCGGAGGACATCGCCGCTGGTCGAAGGCGTGCCGGGGCTCCGCACGGGGTCCGAGTCCGCTATGCGGTGCACGACGGGCGGGACATACGGGGACAGAAGGCGCGGGGTGCCACCTCACCGAACGCCGTCGTCCGCAAAGCCAGTAGCATGCGGCGCCATGAGCTCCCCCACTGGGCCCGCCAACGGCCTGCCTGTACGAATGCCGCGCCCCCGCCCGTCCGGGCGGCACCGTCGCCCCGACCCGGCGGCGGCGCCCGAGGGCGCTCCCGCCCTGGTGCTCGCCGTTCCCGGCGCGCCCTCGGCCGCCATACGCTCACTCGCCGACGAGCTGGTCAGCATCGCCCGGTCCGAGCTGCCCGGCCTGGAGGCCGCGATCGGGTTCGTGGACGGAGACGGCGCGGAGTACCCGACGCTCGCCGGTGTGCTGACCGCCGCCGCGGAGCTGCGTGAGGAGCGGTACCGGATCGCCGTGGCGGCCGGCCGCGAGGTCGGGGCCCCCGAGGGCCCGGCCGCGATCGTCGTCCCGCTGCTCGCCGGCCCGGACAGCGCTGTGATGCGCCGGATCCGCCAGGCGATCATGGACAGCGGCAACACCGCCGAGCTGACCGACGTGCTCGGCCCGCACCCGCTGCTCGCCGAGGCGCTGCACGTGCGCCTGTCGGAGGCCGGGCTCGCCCGCGCCGACCGCGCACGGCTCTTCACCGTCGCCACGGCCGCGGACGGCATCGTCCTGGCCACCGTCGGCGGCGAGGAGGCCGTCCAGGCGGCGGGCATCACGGGCATGCTGCTCGCGGCCCGGCTCGCCGTGCCGGTGATGGCCGCCGCGCTCGACCAGGAGGGCTCGATCGCCTCCGTGGCCGAGCAGCTGCGCGAGGCGGGCGCGGTGCAGCTGGCGCTCGCCCCGTACCTGATCGGCCCGGAACTGGCCGACGGCCTGCTCGACGAGGCGTCGAAGGAGGCCGGCTGCCCCGCGGCCGAGGCCCTGGGCGCCTACCCGGCCATCGGCAAGCTGGTGCTCTCGCAGTACGCGTCCGTGCTCGGCCTCCCGCAGCAGGGCGCGGCCCCCGCGCTCTGACCCGCCAGGAACCGCAGAAAGGGCCCGCACCGGACATCCGATGCGGGCCCTTCGCGTACCCCACCGCCGGGGGCGGCCTTTCGCCCGCCCCTCTGGGGGTGGGCCTTCGCCTTCCGCTCCGGGGGCTCTTCACGTGCCCTTCCGGGGGTGGGCCTTCGCCTTCCCTCCGGGGGCCCTTCACGTGCCCTTCAGGGGGTGGGCCTTCGCCTTCCCCTCCGGGGTGTCAGCCGAAGACCACGCAGGTGACCGCCGGGGCCTCGACGGAGCCGGAGCGGACCGGCGTACCGGTGCCGGGGTCGATGTCGAACCAGGTGACGTCGCCGGAGCGCTCGTTCGCCGCGTACAGCCGCCGCCCGGACGGGTCGAGGGCGAGGTCGCGGGGCCAGCGGCCGCCGCAGGGCACCGTGGCGGAGCGGATCGCCTCGTCGCCCGCCGGGGAGAGGACGAGGACGGCGATCGTGTCGGTGCCGCGCACCGCCACCCACAGGAACCGCCCGTCGGGCGCCACGACGACGGCCGAGGGGTACGCCGGCCCCACGGTGTCCGCGTCGACGAGCGGGATCTCCGCGAGCGGCGTCAGCTCGCCGCGCTGGGCGTCCCAGCGGCAGACGGTGACGGCGGGCTCCAGCTCGCCGACCACGTAGGCGTGCCGGCCCGAGGGGTGGAAGGCGAGGTGGCGGGGGCCGTACCCGGGCCGCAGGGCGGTCTCCCTGTGCAGGCGGAGGCTGCCGTCGGCGGGGTCGAGGGCGCAGACGCGCACCGAGTCCGTGCCGAGGTCCACGCTGACCGTCCACCGGCCGCTCGGGTCGGGCACGACCTGGTGGGCGTGGGGCCCGGCCTGGCGGTCGGCGACCGGGCCGCCGCCCTCGTGGTGGAGGACGCCGGTGGCGGGGCCGGGCGTGCCGTCGGCGCCGAGGGGCAGGACGCTGACGCTTCCGGAGGTGTAGTTGGCGGTGAGGAGATGGCCGGCGGCGACGGTCAGGTGGGTGGGGCCGGAGCCGTCGACGGGCGCGGGGGCGCCGAGCGGGCGCGGCGCGGGCCCGTCGACGGCGAGGGCCGCGACGGCGCCCGACTCGGTCTCGGAGACGGCGTAGAGGACGCCGCCGGCGAGGGCGAGGTAGGAGGGGTCGGCGAGGGCGTCGGTCGCGCCGGTGACGGTGAGCGCGCCGGTCCCCGGGTCGACGTCGGCGGCGAGCACGCCGAGGCCGCCGGCCGAGGTGAAGGAGCCGAGGTAGGCCCTGGCCCGTCCCGCTCCCCGCTCACGTGTCTCGTCGGTCCCGCCCACGGCGCCTCCCTGCCCCTGGGCCGGTCGCTGCGACCGGCCGTCTCGGGGCGACGGTAGCAGGCGGTCTAGACCAAGTTCGATCAGCCGGCGGCAGGCGGCGTCAGGAACGGACCAGGAGGGAGCCCGGCGGGGTGCGGAGCGGTTCGTCGAGGGCGGCGAGCAGCCGTTCCAGGCCGCTGACGTGGCCGAGGGCGGCGGGGGCCGGGTGAGGGGCGGGCTCGGCCCCGTCGGCCTGCCGGACCGGGGCGGGCTCCGGCGCGCCGGGCGAGGTGAGCCCTTCGACGGCGGTCTCGACCCGCCAGCAGGCGGCGGCGAGGCGGGCGTCGTGGCTGGCGTCCGGGTCGGCGGCGACGGCGGCGAGGCCGCGCACCTCGGCGGCGCACTCGTCGAGCAGGGCGAGGACCTGGCGAGCGCGTCCCTTGCGCTCGCGGAACGGGCTGAGCGGGTGGACGAGCGGGGCGACGGAGAGCCGCACCCGGCCGAGCAGCAGGTCGAGCTCGGCGACGTGCGGGCTCGGGTCGGCCCGCTCGTCGCCGGCCAGCCGCCGCTCGGAGGCGGCCGTGGCGGCGTGCACGGCCCGCAGCGCGCGCTGGATCCAGGCGTCGTTGATGGCGTGGGTGGTGACCGGGAGGATCAGCAGGACGGCGAGGGCGGCGCAGACCGCGCCGACGACGGTCTCCTCAAGGCGCAGCACGAGGAGCGCCGGGTCGAGGACGCCGAGGAGGCCGTAGAGCAGCCCGGCCATCACGGTGACGGCCAGCATCATCCAGCTGTAGGAGAGCGGCGCGGTGTAGAAGATCCCGAAGACGCAGACGGCCACCAGGAGGGCGGTGGGCAGCGGGGCGCCGTGCAGCGGGATCGCGACGACCATGCCGACGGCGATGCCGAGGAGCGTGCCGAGGAAGCGGCGGAAGCCGCGGACGAGGGTCTCGCCGCGGGAGACGGTGTTCACGAAGATCCACCAGGTGGTGCCGACGGCCCAGTACCAGCGGTCCTCGGAGAGCACCTGGCCGATGCCGAGCGCCACCGCGCAGGCGGCGGTGGCCTGGACGGCCTGCCGGGTGGTGATCCGGGCGAGGCCCGTGCCGGGGAGCGGGGCGGGGGCGGCCGGCGGCGGGGTGCGCCGCTCGATCGGCCAGAGCGCGAAGCGCACGGTCCCGGCCGCCGCGAGGGCGATGCCGACGGCCGCGTACAGCTCGGGGAGCTGGCCGGGGACGGCGTGCAGGAACTGGGTGCTGAAGAAGTTCATGAAGGCGAAGATGCCGAGCGCGTGGCCGCGCGGGCCCCAACGCCGGGCGTAGACGCCGCAGAGGACGACGAGGAGGAAGGCCGTGTCCCTCAGGAGGGTGTGGTCGTGCAGCAGGGTGGCCAGGGCGAGCACCGGGAAGCCGGCGAGCGGGAGCAGCAGGGTGGTGACGGCCTGGCCGCGGACGGTGGCGTCGGTGACGGTGAACAGGGCGAGCAGCGCCGCCAGCCCTCCGGTGATCGACGCGGTCAGCGAGAAGCCGGCCAGCTCGGCCGCGGTCACCGCGAGCGCGATGCCGAGCACGGCGCGCAGGCCGGTCCTGAGCCGGAGAAGCCCCGGGTCCGGAGCCATGAACATCCTCTTCACGACGGTCGGCCGCCCCCTCGTCTTGCCGCTCGCCCGCCCGCGGGCGGTCCCCGGGGTGGTGGGGTGCGCACGGACACGACGAAGGCGCCGCCGTCCGGGGCGGCCTCGTCGCCGTCCCGGCGCCGCGGCGCCGAAGTTGTCTGATGGATACAAGGGAAACACCGACCGGGCCCTTGGCTCAAATCGCCGGAGAAGGACTGTGCCATCGGCCCGGTCTCCGCGCGTCACACCGGTCCGGGTGCGAGCCAGTGGACCAGGTCGGCGCCGGGCCGGGCGAGGGCGGCGCGAGCGGCCGGTACGGCCCGGGGGTGCCGCAGCAGGTCGGCGAGCGCGGTGTGGCCGCGCCGCTCGGCGTGCTCCCGGGCGGTGGTGCCGTGCGCGTCGGCCAGCCCGGGATCGGCGCCGGCGGCGAGCAGCAGCGCGACGACCTTCTGGTGGGCCGGACCTCCGTCGCCGAGGATGACCGCCGCCAGGAGCGCGGTCCAGCCCAGGTCGTCGACGTGGTCGACGTCGATCGGGGTCTCGCGCAGCACGGCGCGGACGTAGGACACGTGACCGCGTTCGGCGGCGGGGACGAGGCTGGTGCCGCCGAAACGGTTCGTCAGCCGGAGGTCGGGGGCGGGGTCACCGCCGAGCAGCACCCGCAGCATGGCGACGCTGCCGGTGGCGCCGGTCGCCAGCCAGGGGGTGTCGTGCCGGGCGTCCAGCGCGTTGACGTCGGCGCCCGCGACGACCAGCGCGCGGGCGGACTCGACGTGGTCGCCGGCCACGGCGAGCAGCAGCGGGGAGCGCAGCTCCTCGTCGCGGGTCTCGGTCCTGGCACCGTCGGCGAGCGCGGCGCGGACGCCGACGGCATCGCCCCGGCGGGCGGCGGCGAGGAGCCGGCGGTCGGGTGTGGCGGTCACGGCGGTCACAGCGGTCACAGCGGTCACGACGGTCTCCTCGGGCCGGGGCGGGGGCTGGGGGGCGGGGTCTGGGGGGAGGGGTCTCGGGGGCGGGGTCGGAGGCGGGGGCGAGTGGCGTGCGGGTCCGGTGGCGGCTGGGTACGGGGCCGGTGGCGGGTCCGGGACGGCGTGCGGGCCGACGGCGCGGGCGCATGCGCCGTCGGGTACGGGGCCGGTAGCGGCCGGGTGCGGGGTACGGGCCGGTGGCCGACGGGGTACCGGCCGGTGACGGCCGGGCGGGTGGCGGGTGCGGGACGGCGTGCGGGGCCGACGGCGGCCGGGCGGGCGTGCCCGGACGCCGTCGGGGTCGGGAGCCCCGGGCGCCGGCCTACTTGGCGAGGGCGTCGACGCCGGCCTGGGCGAACTTCTGGTCGAGGTCGCCGGAGGGGGCGCCGGCGACACCGATGCCGGCGACGGGGGCGTTCTTCGCGGTGACGGGGGCGCCGCCGCCGAGGAAGAGGGTGCCCGGGATGTCCTTGAGGTTGGGGGCCTGCTCCAGGCGCTTGACCAGCTCGGTGGTCGGGGCGTTCCAGGAGACGGCGGTGTACGCCTTCTTCTCGGCGGACTCGTAGGACTGCGGGCCCGCGCCCTCGCCGCGGAGGGTGACGAGGGTGTTGCCGTCGCGGTCCACGACGGCGACGGAGACGCGCTGGTTCTCCTTCTCGGCGGCGTCGAGCGCGGCCTGCGCGGCCTTGGTCGCGGCGTCGATCGTCAGGTGGGTGCTCGTGGTGGTGTTCTTCTTCTTCGCGTCGGCCTTGGCGACGGCGGCGGGAGCGGCGGCCGGGGTGGCGGCGTTGGCGGAGACCGCGCCGAAGGCGCCGGCGCCCAGGGCGACCAGGGCCGCGCCACCGGTCAGGACACGGGCACGCTTCGAGATCTGCTTCATGGTCGGTCACTCCTCGGACTGCTACGGGGCGGGATCGGGCCGGTGGAGACCGGCCCGTACGACCGGGAGGCCGTGTCGCCGTCCCGCTCTGCACTCCATCCTGGGCGCGGTCCCGGGCCCGTACGGTCGCCCCGGCGGATGGTCGTCCGGCCCCGCCCGGCGGACCGCGGGGTCAGCCGATCGGACGACCCCGAGGCGGCCGGGGACGGGGTAGGCGCACGGGGAGGGAGCCGTACGCGCCCCTCCGGAACGGCCGCCTCCGCGCCGGTTACAGTCGGGACCGTCCCGGCGGATCCGCCCGCCGGGCGGACCATCGCGCCGGGGCCGACCCGGCGGGGCACGGGGAGGCCGGCACGTCATGGCGGTGGACGAACTCGACACCCGCATCCTGCGGCTCCTGATCGAGCAGCCGCGCACCAGCGTGCGGGAGTACGCGCGGATCCTGGGCGTCGCCCGGGGCACCGTGCAGGCGCGCATCGACCGGCTCGAACGGGACGGCGTGATCACGGCCACCGGCCCGGTCCTCTCCCCCGCCGCGCTCGGGCATCCGGTGCTGGCCTTCGTACACGTGGAGGTCACCCAGGGGCATCTGGACGAGGTCGGCGACGCGCTCGCCTCCGTGCCGGAGATCGTCGAGGCGTTCTCCATCACCGGCGGGGGCGATCTCCTGACCAGGGTGGTGGCCCGGGACGCGGGCCACCTGGAGGACGTCATCCAGCGGCTGATCCAGCTGCCGGGCGTGGTCCGTACCCGTACCGAGATCGCGCTGCGCGAGCGGGTCCCCCACCGGATGCTGCCGCTGGTGGAGTCGATGGGCCGGGGCGGCACCGAGCGGCGGCCGAGGAGCCGGTGACGTGGGTGGGGGGCGGGCGGCGGCGACCGGCGCTTCGCGTGGGGGCGGGCGGCAGCCGGGGCTTCGGGTGCGGGCAAGCGGCGGCCGGGGCCTGCGGCTCGGGGCGAGGACGAGCAGCGGACGGGCCGGTGCCCAGGTTGCGGGGGCGGGCGGGGGTCGGGCGGGTGGCCCGGGTGTGACGGCGGGCGGCGGGCGCGTCCGGGGCTGAGTGGGGGCGGGCTGCGGGCCAGTGACTCGGGTGGGACGGCAGGCGGCGGGCGCGGCCGGGGACTGGGGTGAGGGCGGACTGCGGGCCGGTGGCCCGGGTAGGACGGCCGGCGGCTGGCGGCGGGCCCGGCCGGGGACTCGGGTGGGAGGAGCGAGCGGAAGGCCCTGCCGGTGACTGGGTCGCAGGGCGGGCTTTTCGCGCGCCGGTGACTCGGGCGCGGGCGCGAGGGCAGGCGCGGACGGCGCGGGGGCGGTCTTGGACGAGGGCGCGGGCGCGGGCGCGGGCTGCGGGCGGTAACTCGGGTGCGGGGACGGGTGGGGGCATGGCAGGGTACGGGCGACCTTTCCCCGTCCCTCCGGAGCCGCGCCATGGCGATCCCCGCCCGACTCGTCCCCCTCCTCGCCCAGTTCGACTTCGCGCGGCAGCGGCTGACGGACCGTCTGTCAGGGCCGGTGGTGGACAGCGGCAACGGCACGGACGTGCCGGTGGGCCCGATGACGGACGACGAGTACCTGTGGGAGCCGGTGCCCGGCTGCTGGTCGCTCCGGCGGACGGCCGACGGTCCCGGTCCCGCCGCCGAGCTGCTGACCGGCGCAGGCGCGTGGGGCCGGGAGTCCTCCCCGTACCCGCATCCCGTGCCGCCGCCCTTCACCACCCTCGCCTGGCGGCTGGCGCATCTGAGCGAGCTGCTGGCGCTCCGCGCCGACCACACGAACGGCACCCGGTCCCTGACCCGTGACGACCACCGGGCGGCCGGGGACGCCGCCGGTGCGATCGCCGCCTTCGACACGGCCGCCGAAGCGTGGCGCACGGCGCTGCTCTCGGTGGGCGACGAGGAGCTCGACACCGTCGGGCACTGCACCTACCCGCACGGCAGCGACGCGGAGGAGCCCTTCCTGGAGATCGTCTGGTGGGTCAACCAGGAACTCCTGCACCACGGCGCCGAGATCGCCCTCCTGCGCGACCTGTACCGGGTCCGGAGCCGGTGACGGCGGGCCCTCGGGAGGCTCGTCAGTCGGTCGTGGTCCGGGCGAGGACCAGCGCCACGTCGTCCTGCGCCGGGCCGCCGAGCAGTCGGCCGAGGACGGCGTCGCAGATCTCCTCCAGCGGGCCGTCGGCCCGGCCGAGGGCGCGGCCGAGCTGGCGCATGCCCTCGTCGAGGTCCCGGTCCCTGGCCTCGATCAGGCCGTCGGTGTAGAGCGTGAGCAGGCCCCCGGGAGGCAGCGGGAACTCCTCGGTGCCGAAGTCGTGCGCTCCGGTGCCCAGCGGTGTCCCGGGCGGTCCCTGGAGGAAGGAGACCGACCCGTCGGGGGTGACCACGGCGGGCGGCGGGTGGCCGGCGCGGGCGATCGTCCAGAGACCGGTGGCCGGGGAGTGCACCGCGTACAGGCAGGTCGCCATCGTGTCCTCGCCCAGGTCGGCGACGACGGCGTCGAGGGAGCGGAGCATCTCGATGGGCGGGATGTCGTGGCGCGCCAGGGTCCGCACGGCGGTGCGGAGCTGGCCCATGACGGCTGCGGCGTGGATGCCGTGGCCCATCACGTCGCCGATGACGAGGCCGGTGCGTCCCTCGGGCAGCGCGATCACGTCGAACCAGTCCCCGCCGACGTCGTGGGCGCTCGCGGGGAGGTAGCGACCGGTGAGTTCGAGGCCCGTGACGGCGGGCAGGGCGCTGTTGGTGAGGCTGCGCTGGAGGGCGAGGGCGGCGGCCCGCTGGGTGGTGTAGAGCCGGGCGTTGTCGATGTTGAGCGCGGCCCGGGCGACGACCTCGTCGATGAGCACCGCGTCCTGGTCGTCGAAGGGTTCACGGTTCTTGAGCCGGGTGACGGTGACGGCGCCGAGGACCTGGCCCCGGGCGACGAGCGGGACGGTACGGGCGGACCCGAAGCCGGTCGACAGGTAGTCGCGCAGCGACGCGGCGACCTTCCCGGGGAAAAGGACCGGGATGTCGGCGGCGCTGAGGAAGGTGGGCCGGCCGTCGAGGACGAGCCGCTCGTACGCGGAGTCGGCGGGCAGCTGGAAGGTCTGGCCGGGCGCCAGGAGCGGGCTCGGCGGCAGCGGTTCGGGGAAGACGGCGGCGATGCGGCGCAGCACGCCGCGTGAGGAGGCGGCCGGGTCGTCGGGCTCCAGGACGGATTCCAGCATCTGCACGTCGGCGGAGTCGCACAGCTGCGGCACGAGGAAGCGGACGACCTCCTCGGCGGTCTGCCGCAGGTCGAGGGTGGTGCCGATGCGCGCGCCGGCCTCGGAGAGCAGGGCGAAGCGGTGGCGGGCCCGCTCGACCTCGATGTGCGCCTCCTGGCTCTCGGTGATGTCGACGAGGGAGGCGATGAGCCCGAGGGGGCGTCCGGCCCGGCCCGTGGGATCGGCGGCGCCGTCGGCGTGGTGGACGCCGGGGGTGTGGTCGCCGGGGCGGGGGCGGCGGGCGCTGGTGCCCGAGGCCGCCGGCGCCGGGCGGCCGGCCCGCTCGACGAGCGGCGCGTAGGAGCAGGACCAGATGTGGTCGCGGTCGGGGTCGGCGGGGGTGCGGCCGACCCGCCGGGCGTCGATGACGGGCGTACGGGAGGCGAGGACCTGCCGCATCAGCGATTCCAGCGCGGCGGCGTTGACGCCGGGCACCACCTCGGTGAGGCGGCGGCCCACGTGTTCGGCGGCGGTGACGCCGTTCATCCGGGCCAGGGCGTCGTTGACCCGCAGGAAGCGCAGGTCGGGGCCGAGCAGGGCGAGCCCTATCGGCGACTGGGTGAAGAGGCTCTCCATGGCGGCGAGGTTCTCCCGCATCCGCAGGACCTCGGAGGTCTCCACCGCGATCAGCATGGCGCCGGGCCGGCCGGTGGGGTCGGCCGCGGGCACGATCCACATCTCCATCGGGACCGTGTGCCCGTCGCGGTGGCGGACCGGCAGCGTGCCGACCATCGTCTCGCCGGCCTGGACGCGGCGGGTGAGCCCCTCGGCGAGCTCCCGGTTGGCGTCCGGGACGAGGAGAGGGGCGGCGGGCAGGCCGAGCACGTGCTCGGGCCGGTGGCCGAGGAGGTCCTGGGCGGCGAGCGACCACTCGACGATGCGGCCCTCGGCGTCCTCGCGCCACAGCGCGATCGGCAGCAGTTCCCGGAGCACGCCCGCGTCCCCCACGGCCGCTCGCGGCGGCTGCGGAGCACTGCTCGGCGACGACTGATGAGCGTCCACGCATCGACCTACGCATCGGCTTGGCCCCGGGGGGCAATCCCTATCGAATCACCCTAGCCGAGGTGCCTTCGGCGGGCTTGCGCGGCGCATCCGTTCGGCTGCGCACCACTGGCCCCAGCCTGGGGTGGTGGGGTGGTGGGGCGGGGGGGGCGGGGGCCGGGGCCGGGGGCGGGCCAAGGCCCGGGGGGCGGGCCAAGGCCCGGGGGGCGGGCCAAGGCCCGGGGGGCGGGCCAAGACCCGGGGAGGGCCAAGGCCCGAGGGGCGAACTGGGCCGGAGCGTGGGACTGGGCCGGAGGGTGGAACTGGGCCGGGAGCGGGACACGGGGCCATGAGGGACGGGTGCCGAGGGGGCGGGGCCGGGTGGGGGCGAGGCCCCGGTGAAGGCTTGCCCGATGGGGGCGGGCGCGGGTGAGGGCGAGGCCGAGGCCGTCGCGAGGTACCGGTGGCGCGGACCGGTGGGGACGAGGCCGGGTGGGGGCTGGCCCGGGTGGGGCGGGGCCGGTGAGGGCGGGGCCGAGGTGGGCGCGAGGCCCAGGTGGCGCGGACCGATGGGGGCGGGCCCGGCTGGGGGTGGGGCCCGGGTGGGGTCAGAAGGCGAAGACGGCGCCGGTGCGGGCGTTCAGCTCACAGGTGTTGCCGTACTGGCGGGTGAAGGAGACCGGCCTGCCGCGCCACACGCCTTCGGCGTGAACCTCGACGGGGTCGTAGAGAAGGACGCAGGCGGTGTCGGAGGCGCGCTCGACGCGCCCCTGGCTCGCGTCGAGGTCGGCGCAGGCGGCCTCGACGCGAGGGTGGTCGCCGCCGGCCGGGTCGCACCGGAGGGTGACGGAACGGGCTGCGGGAGCGGAGGGAACGGTGGCGTCGGGCGAAGGCGCCGTGGTCGCGGGGGCGGGGCCGGAGACGGTGAGTCGGAGGGCGGTGGCGAAGGCGGAGGCTGATGCTGGGGCTGGGGCTGGGGCTGGGGCAGTGGGGGCGTCGGTGGCGCCGGGCGGGACCGCTCCGACCACGGGCGCGGCGAGGAACGGGGCGGCCAGCAGCGCGGCCGGGAGGTGCGCGTTCATGCCCGGCCAACGACCCGGGGCATCGGAGGTCACCGCCGGAGAGTCCGACGGCCGGGGCGTGGACGGGGGCCCTGAACGGCGGCGATGGGGGCGGGCTCGGGCGATGCGCGGTGCCACGGAGGGCGAGAGGACTCGTCTCGCGCGGACGGAAGCCCGGCCGGTGCGCGGGGCTATCGGTGGCGGGCACCCGCGGCACACGGGGCGGGGCCGACGCGATGCGCGGGGCCGCCCATGGCGGGCACCCGCCGCGCACGGGGGGGGGGCGGGGCTCGGCCCGCGCGCGGGGCCGCTCATGGCGGGCACCCGCCGTGCACGGGGGGGGGGGCGGGCCTCGGCCCGCGCGCGGGGAACACCCGCCCCGCACGACGGCGGGGCTCGGCTCATGCGCAGGGTCACTGATGGTGACCACTCACCGCGCGTGGGGCCGAGGGTCGACCCGGTGCGCGGGACCACTGGTGGCCATCGCCACCACCCACCGCGCACCAGGCCGAGGGGCGGCCCCGGGCGCGGGGCCGATGAGGGCGGGCACCCGCCGCGCACAAGGGCGGGGAAAGGCCCGGGCGCCGAGGCCGCCGGTGACGAGGATTCGCCACGTACGGGGGCGGGGTCGGCCCGCGCGCGGAGGCCGCCGGTGGCCAGGACTCGCCACGTACAAAAGCAGGGATCGACCCGTGCACGGGGACCGCCGGCGGCGAGGACTCGCCACGTACAAAGGCGAGGACCGACCCGGGCACGGAGACCGCCGGCGGCGAGGACTCGCCACCACAGAGGCGGGCCATGACCGCGCGCGGGACCCCGGTGGCGATGGCTCGCCACGCGCAAAGACGGGGGCCGGCCCGTACACGGGCGCCGCCTTCGGCGAGGACCCGCCACGCACCAAGACGCGGCCCGGCCCCTGCACAGGGACCGCCGGCAGCCAGGACTCGCCACGTACAAGGGCGCGGACAGACCCATACGCGGAGTCCGCCGGTGGCCAGGACTCGTCACGTACGGGAGCCGGGACTGGCCGTACACGGGGTCGGCGCCAGGTACGGGAACGATCTCCACCCTCCCCCCGTTATACCCCCCATGGGTATGACGAGGAGGATTTCATGACCACGACCGGTGCCACCGCCCGCCGCCTGCCGGCGCTCACCCCCGACCAGGCCCAGGGCCGGGCCCGCGAGCTGCTCGCGGACATCGTCGAACGGCACGGCTCGGCGGGCGAGATGGTCTCCACGATGGCCAACTCGCCCGCCGTGATCGAGGGTTATCTGAGCCTGTCGCGCGCGATGAAACGGGTGAAGATCCCGCGCGCGCTGAGCGAGAAGCTGTCGCTGGCCGTCCAGGAGTGGATCGGCTGCGGCACCTGCCGCGAGGCGCACGCGGCCGCGGGGCGGGCGGCGGGGCTGAGCGGGTCGGACATCGCCCTGGCCCGGCAGGGGACGTCCATCGACCCGCGCGAGGCCGCCCTCATCGCCCTCGCCCTGAAGGTCCTCGCCGAACCGGGCGGCCTCGGTGACGCGGACGTCGCCGAGGTGCGGGCCCACGGGTGGAGCGACCGGGTCATCGCCGAGGTCGTCGGCGTCGTCAGCCTCAACCTGCTCACCGGTGCCTTCAACCTCCTCGCCGGCATCCAGCCCGCCGCCGAGGAGGGCGACGAGGACTCCTAGACCGGCGCGAGGCTCGGCGACTCGCTCTCCACCAGCACCTTCTCCATCAGGGTGAAGGACTTCGGCGGGCCGCCCGGCTGCGGCTTGCCGTCCTTGCGCCCGACCGCGCGGTAGCCGGCGCGCTCGTAGTAGGCGGTGAGCGCGGTGTTGGTGCTCAGGCAGTCGAGGCGCAGGCGCGTGCGGCCCGCCTCGGTGGCGCGGTGCTCGGCGGCGGCCAGCAGCAGCCGTCCGGTTCCGGGCGCCGCGCCCCGGTCGACCATGAGCCGGTGGACGTAGCCGGCGACGGGCGGCTGCGGACCCCAGGCCGCCTCGTCGTCCCACCACAGCTCCCAGGCGCCGACCACGCGGCCGGTACTCCCGGGGCCGCCGGCGCTCTCGGCGAGCTCGGCGATCCAGACCTCGCCGTGGTCCATGATCCGGCGGAAGTGGTCCTCGCCCAGCTCGCCGGGGCTCCACTGGCCGGTGATGCCCCGGGACAGCATCCAGCGCGCGGCGTCGTCGCGGAGACGTACGAGGGTGGCGAGGTCGGCCTCTCCGGCCGGCCGGTGGCGCGGTGCGGTCACGCGGTCGCTCCTCGCACGGCGTCCGCCGGGCCGCGCGGGCCGGCCGGGGCGGTGAAGGAGACGGCGGCGGCGGGGGCGGTGACCTCCGCGTCGGAGCCGAGGGCGTAGGCGGCGACCCGGGAGACGACCGCCGCGGGGACGGTGTCGGCGACACCGGGGACGGCCGGGCAGTCCTGGGTGGCGTGGGCGTCGTACGGGACGACGACGCGGTAGCCCCGGTCGAGTGCCGTGCGGGCGGTCGCCTGGACGCACATCTCCGACATCACCCCGCAGACGGCGACGGCCCGGGAGCCGTGCCCGGTCAGCAGCCCGCCGAGCCCGGTCTCCCGGAAGCCGTCGTCGTACGGCTTGCGGACGACGGCCTCGGCGGGGCCGGGGACGACCGGGTGGTGCAACTCCCATCCGGGGGTGTGGGGTTCGTCCTCCGCGCCGGGCGGCCCGTCGTTCTGGAGGTGGACGACGAGCGCGCCGGCGGCACGGGCGCGGGCGAGCAGCCCCGCGGTGCGGTCGACGAGCCGGGCCGCGTCGGGCACGGCGCCGTCGCCGGTGACGAAGGCGGACTGGACGTCGACGACGATGAGCGTGTCCACGGGCGGAAGGGTCTGAGCGGTCATCCGGCCATCATCACGCTTCCGCCCCCGCCCCTCCAGGGGGTTTCGATCACCGGGCGCGGAGCCCGCGGGTCCTCAGGCCTGCCGGTCGGCCCGTCCCAGCAGCAGCTGTCCGGTCACGCCGGTCACCAGCAGCCCGGCGAGCAGGGCGAGGAGGGAGACGGCCCCGCCCGAGGTCCAGTCGACGGCGGGGGCGCGGACGGCGAGCACGACCCCGCAGACGACGGCGACGAGCGGCACGGCGCGGACGGCGGGGCGGCTGCGGGCCAGGTCGTCCTCGGCGAGCGAGGTGAGGACGCCGACGCCGAGCGAGAGCGCCCACACCCCGAGGCCTTGGGCGTCGGCGCGGTTCACCGTCCACGGTACGAAGGCGCTCCAGAAGCCCGGGAGGAGGAGAAGTCCCGCGCCGATGCCGAGCCATCCGGATCCGAGGACGGCCAGCAGCGGTTTGGACCAGCCGGGGACGGGGGCGAGCGGGGTGCGGGAGGGCTCGCCGGGCGGCTTGCGGTACTGGGCGGCGAGGCAGCCGACGGCGGCGAGCGCGAGGACGGCCACCACCGGCACCCAGCCGAGGCTGAAGAGCACCAGGAAGAGCGGACCGCCCTCGGCGACGCGGAGGGAGCCCGCGTTGAGCAGGGTGACGGCGAGCAGGCCGACCATGACGACGACCAGCGGCAGGTAGAGGCTCCGCACCTCCTCCCAGGTCGCGGCCCGGCGCAGGGTGAACAGCGCGGGCGCGACGCCGGCCATGGCCGCGCCGATGAGGGCGGGGCTGAGCGGTTCCGGCGAGGCCCAGGCCCCGACGGAGTGTCCGGCGGCGCCCGCGACGGCGAGGAGGGAGCCGACACCGAGGCTGACGACGGCGACGACGGTGCTCAGGACGGCCACGGCGGCGGAGAGTTCACGTCCGGGCGGGGGCGCGGTGGCGGCCGCGGGGGCGACGGCAGGGGTGGCGGCGGGCGTACTCATCGGGTCTCCTCCCCGGCCGGGCCGATGACGGCGGCTTCCGGTACGGGGGTGGCCGCCGGCGGGGGCTCCGGGCTCGGTCGGCGGCGGAGGATCTCGTGGCCCGCGAGGACACGGAGGCTGACGACGGTGACGGCGGTGTAGGCGAGCATGCCGCAGCCGATGCCGGCGGCGGCGACGAGGGCGGTCGCCCGGTCCAGGTCCATGGCCCGCTCCAGGACGGGCACCATGACCGCCGAGAAGGCCGGGGCGAGGAGCAGCGCGGAGAGGTGGAGGCGCCATTCCTCGCGGGCCCAGCCGTTTCCGGCGCGGCGCGCTCCGGCGGCGCGGGCGGCGAGGACGGCGTACATGACGGCGTACGGAAGCGCGTAGGCGAGGAGCAGCCGGCGGCCCTCGGCGCCCTGGTCGAGGAAGGCGGGGACGAGCGCGGCCAGGCCGGCGGCGCCCGCGAGGTGGGCGAGGACCAGGACCGGCCCGGGCGCCCAGCTGCCGGTGAGGCCGGGGACGGAGGTGCGGCGGTCGAGGGCGCGGGTGGCGAGCAGCGCGCCGAAGGAGACCAGGGCGCCGAGGTGCATGATCGCGACCCGGTTGATCTCCTGGATCGTCAGCCCCGGGTAGAGCGTCGGGAGGAAGCCCCATTCGAGGCGGAGCAGCGGGGCGGTCATGAGGAAGCCGTAGCAGAGCAGCAGCCAGCGCTGGTGGAGGTCCGGGTGGCCGGTGAGAGCGGCGAGGATGCCGAAGGTGACGCTGCCGACCGTGCCGACGAGGATGACGGCGAGGACGATCCAGAAGGCGGCGCCGCTGAACGCCTGCTCCGGCGGCGTCCGGACGAGGTAGAGCGCCGCGCCGGCCATCGACACGTACACGGTCGCGGCGAAGACGATGCCGAGGGCCCGGTGGAGGCGGATGCGGCGGCGGACGGCGGTGAGCAGCTGCACGGGGCCGAGCAGCATCAGCAGGCCGCCGAGGACGGAGTGGACGATGAGCGGCACGAGGCTGCGCTCGTACGGTCCCATCCGGTCGCGGACGGCCTCGGCGACGAACTCGGGCGAGACCGCGCGGCCGAGGACCCACTCGCCGAGGGCGGGTGATCCGGGCCGGGCGTAGGGCCAGAGCTCGGTGAAGGCGATCGGTGCGTACGCGAGGCAGACCGCCGTCAGCGCGACGATGGCCACCCTTCCGCGTCTGGTACTGGTCGGACGCCTCATGGCGGACCCCCCTCTGCGATAGTCCACTCTG
Source organism: Streptomyces sp. NPDC014861 (assembly GCF_043081625.1). NCBI lineage: Bacteria > Bacillati > Actinomycetota > Actinomycetes > Kitasatosporales > Streptomycetaceae > Streptomyces > Streptomyces sp. NPDC014861. Next base: position 49,586 of record NZ_JBIBWV010000011.1, on the reverse strand, counting down.
GACTATGGAGGAACGTAGGGCCGGTCGGAGCCGGGGTCAACCGGTCGGTAACAAAGAGCTGTTACCGGGGGTCAGTGCTGATCGGCACGTCGGTGTCGCCGTCCCCCGGTTCGCGGTCGCCGACCCAGCGCCAGAAGTCGACCATCATCCGCTCGTACCGGATGCCGAACTCCAGCGCCTCGCGCTGCCCCCGGGAGAGGAGCGGGCCGACCTCCGCGGCGAGCCCCTCGTACTCCTCCAGGGTGCGCCGGTGCTCCTCGGACTGGACGGGGGCGTGGACGCCGGGGCTCGCCCCGAACCAGAGCTTGAGGATGCCCCGCTCGCGCGCCTCGACCGGGACGAAGGAGGGGTCGGCGAGCCAGCCCCGCAGGGCCGCCGACCCCTCCTCGGTGAGCCGCATGAGGCGTCGGTTGCGGCCGCCCTCCTGGCGCGCCTCCGACAGCAGTCCGGCCTTCAGGAGCCGGTCGCACTGCGCGTAGACCTGCGCGTGCGGCACGGACCAGAAGGGCGCCACGGTCCGGGCCGCCTCGACCTTGACGTCGTACGGGCTGGCCTCGCCCAGCTTGTCGATGATGCCGAGGACGAGGAAGGAGGACGTGGTCAGCCGGACTTCAGACATGGGCCGACCGTATCGCGGGGCCTCAGACCGGGTGCTCGGCCCGCGCGCGAGGACCGGAGGACAGCGGCGCGGGCAGCGGGCACAGGACGGGCCCGGGGGCCAGGAGGTCGTCGAGGCCGGTGAGGCGGACCAGGCGGAGGATCCACGGCTGGTCGCAGACGAGCTGCCAGTGCACCCCGCGCGCGCGGGCGCTCCGGGCACAGCGGGCGAGCAGGCCGAGGCCGGTGGCGTCACAGAAGGCGAGCGGGCGGATGTCGACGGCGAGGGCGTCGGCCTCGCGGACGAGGGCGTCGAGTTCGGGTCGCAGGCGGCGGACCAGGACGAGATCCAGTTCGCCGCTGAGGACGGCGACGGTCAGGGCGCCGGCCGAGCGGACGACGAGGTGGGGGTCGTGACGGGGGATCAGCTGCATCGGACGCTCCACAGGGCGGGTCCAAGTGTCACGTCGAGCGTGGCCGCCCGCGGGACGGGAGGGACGTTTCGCCTCGGCCTCAGTCACCTGATTCGGTGAATGTGCGGCCAAAGGTTGGCCGGTCGGGTGTGCGAGGGTGACCTGGGGCGTGGCTTCCGGCGGAGGTCCAGGGGCCGGGGGGCGGGGCCCGGGGACGAGCGGGCGGCAGGCGCCGGGCGGCGCGGCCGGGGGCGACGGCGCCGATCTTGTCGGCCGGTCCGGCCGTACCAGCCGTACCGGCCCCCGGCGCGGGGACGCGTGCGCGAGGGCGTCGGCGCGGGGGCCGCACGAGGGGGCCCGCCCTCCGCGTCGGCGGGGGCCGCACGAAGGGGCCCGCCCCCCACATCCACGCGCCGAGAGCCGCACGTCGGGCCCCGCCCCCACATCCACGCGCCGGGAGCCGCACGTCGGGCCCCGCCCTCCGCGTCCGCGCGCGGGGGCGGGCGGGGCGGTCAGCTCGGGGTCGGCGCCCCGAACCAGCGCTCCAGGCGCTCCCGCAGCTCCGCCGGGTCGTCGCCGACCCAGACGACGTGCCCGTCCGGCCGCAGCAGCGCCGCCGGTACGTCCGGCCCGCCGTCCGCCCCGGTGACGCGTACCACCCGGTCCTCCCAGCCCTCCGCCGAGAGCGTCCCGGTCCGGTCGACCAGGAGGCCGCGCCCGCTCCGCGCCGCCTCGAAGAGCCGTCCCTCCTTCAGCGGCACGTCCTTCAGCCGACGCCCGACCAGCGGGTCCTCCCCGTCCTCGGCGTAGGCGTAGCGGAGGTCGACGGCGGTGAGCTTCCCGATGAGGTGCCGGTTGACCTCGTCGAACTCCATCAGCTCCGCCAGCAGCCGGCGCACCGCCCGCGCCCCCGGCTCCTCGGACATCAGCTCCATCTGGGCGCGGGTGTTGTCGAGCACGGCGGCGGCGACCGGGTGCCGCTCGGAGTGGTACGTGTCGAGCAGCCCCTGCGGGGCCCAGCCCAGCACCTCCGCGGCGAGCTTCCAGCCGAGGTTGAAGGCGTCCTGCACGCCGAGGTTGAGGCCCTGGCCACCGGTCGGCGGGTGGATGTGCGCGGCGTCGCCGGCGAGCAACACCCGGCCCTCGCGGTACCGCTCGGCCTGCCGGGTGCCGTCGCCGAAGCGGGACAGCCAGCGGGGCTCGTGCACCCCGAAGTCGGTTCCTCCGACCGCGATCAGACGTTCCCTCAGTTCGTCGAGCGTCGGCGCGGAGCGGTCGCCGGACAGTCCGGCGGCGGGCACGATCACGCGGAACAGCCCCTCGCCGAGCGGCATCACGCCGTACCGCATCTGCGTCTTGCGCACCTCGGCCACCACGGGCACGACCTCCTCCCACGGAACCCCGATCCGCACCTCGGCGATCAGCGTCTCGTGGCGGGCGGGCACTCCCGGGAAGCCGATCCCGGTCAGGGCGCGCACGGTGCTGCGGCCGCCGTCGCAGCCGACCAGCCAGCGGGCGCGCAACCGGGTGCCGTCGGCGAGCTCCGCCGTCACGCCCTCCGCGTCCTGGTCGAACCCCACGAGCTCCCGGCCGCGCCGGATCTTCACGCCCACCTCGCGGGCGTGCTCGTCGAGCAGCTCCTCGGTGACGTTCTGCGGGATGCCGAGGACGTAGGAGTGGGCCGTGTCGAGGTCTTCGGGCCAGCTGGTGCCGAGCCCGGCGAAGAAGCCTCCCACCCGGTACTGCTGCCCCCGGGCGAGGAAGCGGTCGAGGAGACCGCGCTGGTCCATGACCTCGATGCTGCGGACGTGCAGTCCGAGCGCGCGGCTGTGCCCGCTGGGCTCGGCCGCCTTCTCCAGGACGAGCGGCCGCAGGCCCCACAGGCGCAGCTCGGACGCGAGCACGAGCCCGGTCGGACCGCCGCCGACCACCAGGACATCGGCATCGAACATGAAGTTCCCCCCTCTGTCTGTGCTGTTCAGCCGCCGATTCTGCGTCACACGGGGGGCCTTGCCGCAAGGCCCCCCGTGCGCTATACGTTGAAGAGGGCGAGGAGCCGTCGGATCCGTCCTCAGCGCAGGTCGAGACGCGTCGTCCTCAGCGCAGGTCGAGACGCATCAGGATCCGGGGGTGGCCGGCGAGCACCGAGGTGGTGTCCGCGGCCTTCACGAAGCCGGCCCGCTCGAAGTTCTTCCGCAGCCCGGCGTACGCCATGGTCATGTCCACCCGGGCGTCGCCGTTGTCCAGCGGGTACGCCTCCACCGCCGGCGCCCCGTGCGCCCGGGCGAAGTCGACCGCCCCCGCGATCAGGGCGTGGCTGACGCCCCGCTTGCGGTGGCCGGGACGGACCCGGACGCACCAGAGCGACCAGACCGGCAGGTCGTCGACGTGCGGGATCTTCCGGTTCCGGGCGAAGGTGGTCTCCGCGCGGGGCGCCACGGCGGCCCAGCCGGCCGGCTCGCCGTCCTCGTAGGCGAGGACGCCCGGCGGAGGCTCCCCGGCGCACAGGCCGGCGACGTGCTCGCCCCTGGCCGGACCGCGCAGCTCGTTGTTGAGCTTGGACGGGATGCGGTAGCTCAGGCAGAAACACACGTTGGCCGTGGGCGACTTGGGGCCGATCACGGCACGGACGTCCTCGTAGACGGAGGCCGGACGCACTTCGATGGTCATGTCTCCACCCTGGCACGGGCGCCGCCGTCCGGCGGACCGCACCGTGCCGGGGACGGCGGCGGCCGGCTGCTCCGTCCGGGGGCCCGCCCCGGGCGTCAGGTTCGGATCTCCCGCGCCTCGAACCGGCCCTCGCCGAGCACGAGGACGAAGGTGATCTGCTGGCCCTCGGAGAGGGAGCGGACACCGCCCTCGATGTCCTCCGCCCGGAAGTGGACGGGTTCCTCGGAGCCGACGGGCAGCACGAAGCCGTATCCGGCGCGGCGGTTGAAGGACTGCACGAATCCGGTGGTGCGGTTGTCCACGGCGACCTCCTCGCTCCGGGCGCGCACGGCGCCCCCATCGGATCTGTACCCCGTGGGGGACGTCCCCGCCAGCCGGGGCGGGGACGGCGACGGTGCGGGGCCCGGATCAGAAGACGGAGAGGCCGGTGATGGTGGTGAAGCGGTCGAGGGCGGCGACCCCGGCGACCGAGTTGCCCCGCTCGTCGAGGCCGGGGCTCCACACGCACAGGGTGCAGCGGCCGGGCACGACGGCGATGATCCCGCCGCCGACACCGCTCTTGCCAGGCAGGCCCACCCGGTAGGCGAAGTCGCCGGCGGCGTCGTAGGTGCCGCAGGTGAGCATGACGGCGTTGATCTGCTTGGCCTGGCTGCGGGTGAGGAGCCGGCTGCCGTCGGCACGGACGCCGTGCCGGGCGAGGAAGCCGGTGGCGACGGCGAGGTCGGCGCAGGACGCCTCGACCGAGCACTGCCGGAAGTACTCGCGCAGCAGGGTGGGGACGGGCGTGGTGATGTTGCCGTACGAGGCCATGAAGTGGGCGAGGGCCGCGTTGCGGTCGCCGTGCTCGCCCTCGGAGGCGGCCACGTCCCGGTCGAAGTCGAGGTCGTCGTTGCCGCTCTCGGCGCGGAGGAAGTCCCGCAGGACGCCGGAGGCGTCGCCGGTGAGCCGGTGGAGCCGGTCGGTGACGACGAGGGCGCCGGCGTTGATGAAGGGGTTGCGGGGGATGCCCTGTTCGTACTCCAGCTGCACGAGCGAGTTGAAGGGGTTGCCGGAGGGCTCGCGGCCCACGTGCTCCCACAGCTCCTCGCCCTCCTTGGCGAGGGCGAGGGCGAGGCTGAAGACCTTGGTGACGGACTGGGTGGAGAAGGGCCGCTGCCACTCCCCCACCCCGTACACGCTGCCGTCCACCTCGGCCACGGCCATCCCGAAGCTGCGGGGGTCGCCGGCCGCGAGCGCCGGGATGTAGTCGGCCGGGCGGCCCCGGCCGGCCAGGCCCTCGATCTCCTCGGCGACCCGTTCGAGGACGGGCAGGAACGACTGCATCATGATCGCATTGTGCCGTTCCCGCCGGCGGCCGGAGCGGCGGCCCGGCGGCGGCTCACCCGGCCTGGTGCACCTCCAGGGCCACCCGTACCGCCGACTCCAGGGCGCCCTCGATCCAGGCCGGCTTGACCGAGGTGTGGCAGCCGGCGAAGTGGAGGCGGCCCTCGGTGCCCCGGACGTGCGGGAAGAGCTCCGTGTGCTGGCCGGGGAGGAGCACGGACGCCTCGCCGTAGGCGTACGGGTCCCGCATCCAGGACTGGGTGCGCCCGACGCCGGTGTAGAAGACCTCCACCCGCTGCCCGTACAGCTCCGCGAGCCCGGCCAGGGCGCGCGGGTAGCGCTCGGCGTCGTCGAAGGAGTCCCACTTGAGGGCGTCGTCGGCCCAGCTGTAGGAGGCGAGGAGGACGCCGCCCTCGCTCCCCTCCACCGGGTGCGAGGGCTGGTAGGCGAAGCGGTTGGGGTTGTCGGTGGCGGAGCCGCCGCCGATCACGCCGGCCGCCTCGGGCTGGTCGCGGGCCACCGGCCGGCAGGCGGCGTAGTGGGCGCGCTGCGCGGGCGTGAGGTGGCCGCGCGGCACCGAGGAGTGGGAGCCGATCAGGGAGCCGTCGGTGGGGGTGCGGCCGAGGCGGTAGTCGGCGTACAGGCCGGGGCGGACGGAGTCCAGCTCGCGCCGCCAGTCGTCCTCGTCGAACTCCCACCAGCGGCGGCTGAATTCGAGGAGGACCTTGGTGGCGGCGTCGTAGTGCAGCTCGGTGACGGCGCGGCGCTTGTGGTACGAGAACGGCGGGCTGACCGGGATGTGGCGCAGTCCGGAGAACGGGACGGTGACGACGGCGACGTCGGCGGTGAAGCTCTCGCGGACGACGGGGGCGCCGCCGCGGCCCTCCGAGACGGTCTCCACGGTGACCGTGCCACGCTCCTCGTCCTGGACGATCCGGGTGGCCCTGCGGTCGAGGCGCACGAGGTCGCGGACCCGCTCGTACAGGGCGTCGACCAGGGTGCCGCTGCCGCCGGGGAGTTCGTGGAAGCGGGTGTCGGGGCTGATCAGGGCGGCGTTGACGAAGGAGTGGAGGAAGGTGAGGTGGAGCCGGGAGGTGAGGTTCTCGACGGTGCCGATCAGGTCGACGGTCCGCTCGTCGAGCTTCGCCTCGTCGGTGAGGAAGCGGTACATCGACATGTGGCCGTAGCGCTGGATCACCCGCGCCCAGCCCTCGACGAGCGCGGTCCCCTCCTTGCCGTCGATCTCGGCGCGGACCGGGGCGAGCGCGGCACGGACGAGCTGCGCGGCGGGCACGGTCTCGTACGCGGCGGGCACACCGAACGAGCGGTTGACCGCGCGCGGGTCGCGGGCGTAGTCGGCGCGGCGGACCCGGACGCCGTTGACGAGGAGCCAGGTGCGGGAGGCGGGGCGGCCCTCGGCGTCGACGTCGACGAGGTGGAAGGGGCGGAGGGTGAGGCCGAGGTCGGCGACGAGCCCGGTGACCAGGGGGTGGCTGCCCGGGATCCGCATGGCGCCGGCCTCGGCGTACTGGAGGGGGTCCGCGAAGGGCTGCGCGGCGTTCTCGTGGCCGCCGGTGCGGAAGGTCTTGATCCGGCCGCCGACCCGGTTGGCGTTGGCCTCCACGACGGTGACCCGGTGGCCGGCGGCGCGCAGCAGGTGGGCGGCGGTGAGTCCGGCGGGGCCCGCGCCGACGACGAGGACCCTCCTGCGCCGGCGGCCCGAGCGCGGCAGACCGCCGTTCACCAGGATGTCGAGGTAGCGCGGGACGAGGGGTTCGTCGTCCTCGTCCCGGACGAGGACGGCCCGGGCGACGGTGAGGCAGGTCTGCCAGTCGGCGGAGGGGGCGGAGGCGGGGGCCCGTCCGGGCGCGGCGGCGGGTGCCGGGGAGGAAGCGGCGGCGGCCGCGGGGACGGCGGACGCGGCGGCGAGGGCGGCCGTCCCGGCGAGCACGGCGCGGCGGGCCGGAGCGGTCCCGTGCGGGTCGTTCCGGGGGTTCTGGGGGGCGCGGAAGGTCTGGGGGTCACGGGGGGTCTGGGGGTTCACGGGCGTCACTCTCGCGGCTCGCGGGCCGGTCGTGATCACCGATCCGAGGAAGATCATCCGTAAACCACCCGGGTCCCGGAGTGTCATGATCATCGGGTTGACGCGCAGGTCCCGGTCCAGCAGCAGGGAGACGCACGCCGTGCCCGACACCCCCTCCGCCCCCCGCTCCCCCGCCGTCCCCTTCCGGCTCCGCCCGGGGGCGGACGACTCCCCTGTCCTCCTCCATGTCCCGCACTCCGCGCGGGAGATGCCGGCCGAGGTGAGGTCCGGGATCGTGCTGGACGACGCGGCTCTCGGCCGCGAACTCGACCACATCACCGACGCCCACACCGAGGAGATCGCCGCCCGTGCCGCCGCGTCGGCGGGGCTCGCGCCCTGGCGGTTCGTGAACGGCCTCTCCCGGCTCGTCGTGGATCCCGAGCGGTTCCCGGACGAGCGGGAGGAGATGCTCGCGAGCGGGATGGGCGCGGTGTACACGCGGACCACCCACGGCGAGGAGCTGCGGCCGGCCGGGTTCGACGGACGGCCGCTGATCGAGCGGTACTTCGAGCCGTACGCGCGGGCGATGACCGAGGCGGTCGACGGCCGGCTCGCCGCGACCGGGCGTGCGGTGGTCGTCGACGTCCACTCGTACCCGACCCTGGCCCTGCCGTACGAGCTGCGCGGCGCCGGACCGAGGCCGCCCGTCTGCCTGGGCACCGACCCCTTCCACACGCCCGCGTGGCTCCTGGAGGCGGCCCGGGAGGCGTTCGCGGGGTTCGGCGGGACGGGGGTCGACAGCCCCTTCGCGGGGACGTACGTGCCGCTGCGGCACCACGGGCGGGAGCCGCAGGTGACCGCCCTGATGGTGGAGATCCGCCGGGACCTGTACATGGCGGAGCCGGGCGGCCCGGCACATCCCGGGCTCGGCACCCTCGCGGACGCCCTGGCCGAGCTGGTCGACCGGGTGTCCGCGAGGGAACCGTGAGCCCGGCGGGGGCTCGGACGGCGGCCTCGCACGCGCGCGCGTGGCCGCCGCCGTCCCCGGCGGAGCCGTGCTCCGGCCCGCCGGGGAAGTGTCGGGCTCAGCCCGCGACGCGGGCCATCCACTCCTCCACCTCGGCGGAGGTGCGGGGCAGACCGTCCGACAGGTTCTCGTGGCCCGCCTCGGTGACCAGCAGGTCGTCCTCGATGCGGACGCCGATCCCGCGCCACTCGGCGGGCACCGTGAGGTCGTCGGGCTGGAAGTAGAGACCCGGTTCGACGGTGAGGACCATGCCCGGCACGAGGACGCCGTCGACGTACTCCTCGGTGCGGGCCGTGGCGCAGTCGTGCACGTCGAGACCGAGCATGTGGCCGGTTCCCGCCATGGTGAAGCGCCGCTGGAGGCCGAGCTCGTACGCGCGGTCCACCGGGCCCTCGATGAAGCCCCACTCCACGAGGCGGGCGGCCAGGTGTCGCTGGGCGGCCTCGTGGAAGGCGCGGTAGGGGGCGCCGGGCTTCACCGCGTCGAAGCCGGCCTGCTGGGCCTCGTACACGGCGTCGTACACCTGCCGCTGGACGGGGGTGAAGGTGCCGCTGATGGGGAGCGTGCGGGTGACGTCGGCGGTGTAGAGGGAGTTCGTCTCGACACCCGCGTCGAAGAGCAGCAGCTCGCCAGGGCGGACCGGGCCGTCGTTGGACGTCCAGTGCATGATCGTGGCGTGCTCGCCGGCGGCGCAGATGGAGCCGTAGCCGACCGAGTTGCCCTCCAGGCGGGCCCGGCGGAAGAAGGTGCCCTCGATCCAGCGCTCGGAGGTGGCGACCGCCGTGGACAGGTCGCCGATGGCGTCGGTGAAGCCGCGGACCGTGGAGTCGACGGCCTTGCGGAGCTCGCCGATCTCCCAGGCGTCCTTGACCAGGCGCAGCTCGCTGAGGACGTCCTCCAGGTCCGTGTCCCGCTCCTCGTCGGTGCTGACGGCCGCCTCCAGGGCGGGGTCGACGCCGCGGACGATCCGGGTGGGCACGGCGGCACCGGCGGCGAGCTCGGCGGCGGCCCCGCGGACGTCCCGGCAGGGCAGTCCGAGGACGGTCTCGGCCTCGGCGAGGGAGAGGCGGCGCCCCATCCAGAGCTCGGCGGTGTAGCCGATCCAGAAGGTGTCGTCGTCCCGGCCGTCGCGCGGCAGCTGGTAGCAGTGGGCGTCGTGGCCGCCGTCCTCGCGGGGTTCCAGCACGAGCGCGCAGTCGCGGGACCGGTCGCCGGTCATGTGGACGTAGCCGGAGTACGGGCGGAAGGGGTACGTGTCGTCGTTGGAGCGGACCTTGAGGTTGCCGGAGGGGATCACGAGGCGCTCGCCGGGGAACCGCGCGGAGAGCGCGGCACGGCGGGCGGCGGCGTACGGCGCCTGCTCGGAGAGCTGGAGGTCGTGCCGCTCGGTGTCGGCCCAGCCGGTCCGCATCAGCGCGGACAGCTCCTCGGAGATGCCGGTGTACAGGCCGTTCTTGCGACCCTTCGCCACGTCGGGCTCCTTCGTGCGTGGGGGTGTGTCAGGGAGGCCGCCGGTGCGTCGGCGGCTGTCACGGACCGTAGACCGCCGGGCACGGCCGTGGGGCCCGTCCGTGCCAGTGGCACCGATCGGACACCGGGCGGCGCCGGTCACGGCCAGAATGGGGGTCATGAGGAAGGCGAGACTGGGCGAGGCCCTGCGGCTCCTGGGCCTCGGCGAGCCGGCGGCGCGGGTGTACCACGCGCTCCTGGAGCGGGCTCCGGCGCCGCTGGAGGCGATCGGCGCGGCGGCCGGTCTGACCGGTCCCGAGCTGGCGGAGGCGTACGGGGAGCTGGTCGACACGGGGCTCGCGAGCCCGGTGGTGGAGCGCGGCGGGACGGTGGCGCCGGTGCCGCCGGCGGCGGGCCTGGAGATCCTGGGCCGGCACCGGGCCGCCGAGCTGGACGAGTCGCGGATCACGGTGGGCGGCGCCTTCGAGGCGTTCCGGCGGCAGCGGCTCGCCGGGTACGACGACCATCCGGTCGAGGTGGTGACCGGGGAGGCGATCGCGCCCCGGCTGCGCCAGGCCTGGGCGAGCGCGCGGCAGCGGATCAGGCAGATGGACTCGCCGCCGTACCTGGTGATCCCCGGCTCGACGGAGGACGCCCTCGCGACGCTCGCCCGGGGCGTCACCCAGCGGGTGATCTACTCGCGGGCCTCGCTGGAGCTGCCGGGGCACCTGGAGGAGTCGATCGAGCCGGTGATCGCGGCGGGCGAGCAGGCCCGGGTGCTGCCCTCGGTGCCGGTGAAGCTCCTGCTGATCGACGACGCCTACGCGCTGGTCTCGCTGTCGATCAGGGAGGCCGACGTGCACCACACGATGCTGGTGGTGCAGCCCTGCGGACTGCTCTCGGCGCTGGTGGCGCTCTTCGAGCAGTCCTGGCGGGACGCACTGCCGCTGCACGGCCGCACCGCGCTCCCGGGCGGGCTGCCGCCGGCCGACCGGCGGCTGCTGTGGCTGCTCGCCGGGGGCGCGGCGGACGAGGTGATCGCCCGGGAGATCGGGGTCAGCCGCCGCACCCTCTTCCGCCGGATCCAGGTGCTGATGGCCCGGCTGGGTGCGACCAACCGTTTCCAGCTGGCGCTCCAGGCCCAGCGGCACGGCTGGCTCTGATCCCCTCCCTCACGCCTCCGGGGCGAGGTGCCGGCGCAGGAAGGTGTACATCAGGGCCTTGTTGCGGGCGGCCTGCGCGTTGTCCGTGGCGCCCGCGTGGCCGCCGCCGGTGTTCTCGTGGAAGAGCACCGGGTGGCCCAGTTCGCGCAGCCGCGCCGCCGCCTTGCGCGCGTGCCCGGGGTGGACCCGGTCGTCGCGGGTGGAGGTGGTGAGCAGCACCGGCGGGTAGGGGGCGTCGGCGACGAGCCGGTGGTACGGGGAGAGCTCCCGCAGGTGCGGCAGGTCGGCCTCGTCGTCGGGGTCGCCGTACTCGGCGATCCAGGAGGCGCCGGCGAGCAGCTTGTGGAAGCGGACCATGTCGAGCAGCGGGACCTGGCAGACGATGGCGCCGAACAGCTCCGGGTAGCGGGTGAGCATGGCGCCCATCAGCAGGCCGCCGTTGCTGCCGCCGGCGGCGCCGAGCTGCGCCGGGGTGGTGAGACCGCGGGCGACGAGGTCCCGGGCAACGGCGGCGAAGTCCTCGAAGGCGCGGTGCCGGTGGGCGCCGAGGGCGGCCTGGTGCCAGTCGGGGCCGTACTCGCCGCCGCCGCGGATGTTGGCGATGACGTACGTGCCCCCGGTCTCCAGCCAGCCGCGGCCGGTGAGGGCCGCGTACGACGGGGTGAGGGAGACCTCGAAGCCGCCGTAGCCGTAGAGGAGCGTCGGGCCGGGGCCCTGGGCGCGGTCGGGGCCGATGACGAAGTAGGGGACGCGGGTGCCGTCGTCGGAGACGGCGAAGGCCTGCTCGACGGAGAGGCCCGAGGTGTCGAAGCGGGCCGGGGCCTGGCGGAGGATCTCGCTGTCGCCGCCGATGGTGCCGCGGGTGAGGGTGGAGGGCTGGAGGAAGCCGGAGACGTCGAGGAAGTACTCGTCGGAGACGTCCGGGTCGGTGTCGGTGACGGCGACCGCCGACAGGGGTGGTACGTCGGCGAGGGGGGAGCGCGACCAGCCGCCCTCCTCGCGCGGGGTGAGCACCTCGATGCGGGTGCTGACGTCGCGCATGGTTTCCAGGACCAGGTGGTGGCGGGTCCAGGAGTGGCCGGCGAGGGCGGTGTGCTCGTCGGGGGTGAAGAGCGCCTCCGCGGTGCGGTCGCCGGCGAGGAAGGCGTCGAAGCCGAAGGCGAGGAGGGCGCCGGCGGGGTGGCCGAGCCAGGGCGACTTGAGGGTGACGATCAGGTGCCGCCGGTGGGCGTAGACCTCGGCGTCCTCCGGGACCTCGATCCGGACGAGCCGGTCGTCCTCGGTGAGGAGGTGGGTCTCGCTGCGGAAGAAGTCGAGGGAGCGGCCGACGAAGGAGCGCTCGAAGCCGGGGGTGTCGTCGTGCCAGGCCCAGGCGGAGACGTCGGCGGCGGCGCCCTCGAAGACGGTGGGCGCCCCGGCGAGCGGGGTGCCGCGCCGCCAGCGGCGGACGGTGCGGGGGTAGCCGGAGTCGGTGAGCGAGCCGGGGCCGTGGTCGGTGCCGACGAAGACGGTGTCGGCGTCGATCCAGCCGATGCTGGTCTTGGCCTCGGGCACGGTGAAGGCGTCGTCCTCGACGAAGGCGAGGGACGTCAGGTCGAACTCGCGGACCACGACGGCGTCGCCGCCGTCCCGGGAGAGGCGGACCAGTGCCCGGTCGTGGGCGGGACGCCGCACCCCGGCCCCGGCCCACACCCACTTCTCGCCCTCGGCCTCGGCGAGCGCGTCCACGTCGAGCAGGGTCTCCCACTCGGGGGCGTCCTTGCGGTACTGCTCCAGGGTGGTGCGCCGCCACAGGCCCCGTACGTGCTCGGCGTCCTGCCAGAAGTTGTAGAGCCAGGGGCCGCGGCGGGTGGTGTACGGGATGCGGTCGACGGCGTCGAGCACCTCGCGCAGGCGGTCGGCGAAGGCGTCGAAGCCGGGCCCGGCGGCGAGCTCGGCCTCCGTCTCGGCGTTCCGCTCGGCCACCCAGGCGAGGGCCGCCTCGCCGTCGACGTCTTCCAGCCACAGGTACGGGTCGTCTTGGTTCACGCGGGCCATTGTCCCCCGTGCGCCCCGGGCGCGGCTCTCAGTCCTCGGCGGTCACCTTGTGCACCACCTTCCCGCTCGTGTCGACGGCCAGGTAGCCGGTGGCGCTGTACTCGTTGATGCGGTAGACGCGCAGGGTGGGCCGGTTCTCGTTGAAGGTCCAGCGGTCGATGATCAGGTACCGCATGGTGGGGTCCTCGACCTTGAGCTCGCGGTCGGCGCGCTTGCTCAGGGCGGGCAGGTCGTCCCAGGGCATGCCCTTGACGTCGAGCGGCTGCTCGTCCGGTGAGGAACTGATGGTGCCGCGGCCGAAGTCGGACTTCGTCACCTTGCCGTTCCGGTACTCGTACCGGTCGTAGGAGCGGGCTCCGGGGCGGGTGGGGATCTCGGCGAAGGCGTACTCGCCGTAGACGTTCATGTTCTTGAAGGTGGTGGTGCCGGTCGCCTGCTCGAAAGCCGCGATGACGGTCCGCACGCCGTCGGGGGTGAGGAGGTCGCCGGTGGCGACGGGGGTGACGGGCGGGGTGGTGGGAGTCGCGGAGGGGGCCGTCGCGGTGGTGGTCGTGGTGCCGGGGGTGCGGGAGGCGGTGGTCCCGCCCTTCGCGTCCCGGTTCCCGCTGTCGCCGTCGTCGTCCCCCAGCGGGAGGTACTGCGCGGCGAGGACCGTGAGGCCGGCGGCGACGGCGAGGCCGGCCGCGGCGGTCGTGATCCGGCGCTTCCGGGAGGGCCCGGGGGCGCGGCCCGCGGCGACGGTGTGCGGCGCGGGCGGCTGGTAGGCGGGGTGGGGCCGGGCGTACAGATGGGCCGGGGCGGGCGTGTACGTCGGCGGGGTCGGGGGGCCGAAGCCCGCGGGGGCGGCGTCGGCGGGGACGGCCGGAGCGGCGTCGGCGGGGACGGCCGGAGCGGCGTCGGCGGGGGTCCTGGGGTCCGCCGGCCCGTTCGCCGCCTCGGCCAGGAGGCGGTCGAGCTCGGCGCCGTCGGGGCGCCGCGCGGGGTCGCGGACGAGGAGCCGGGTGAGGACGGGCCCGAGGGCGCCGGAGCGGACCGGCGCCGGGATCGGGTCGTCGAGGACGGCGACGACGGTGGCGAGGCTGGTGGCGCGGCGCAGCGGGTGGTGGCCCTCGGTCGCCACGTACAGGAGCATGCCGAGGGACCACAGGTCGGAGGCCGGGTTGCCCTCCTCGCCGCGCACCCGCTCGGGGGCGATGAACTCGGCGGAGCCGATGAGGTCGCCGGAGGCGGTGAGCCGGGAGGTGGCCTCGTCGAGGACGGCGATGCCGAAGTCGGTGAGGACGGCGCCGCCGCCGGCGCGCAGCAGGACGTTGGCGGGCTTGACGTCGCGGTGCTGGATGCCGGCGGCGTGGGCGGCGCGCAGGGCGCCGAGGACCTGCCGGCCGAGGGTGACGGCCTCGGGGACGGAGAGCGGCCCGGCGGCGAGCCGGTCGGCGACGGAGTTCCCCTCGACCAGTTCCATGACGATCCACGGGGCGGAGCCGTCGGCGGGCTCGACGATGTGGTGGACGGTCACGACGTGCGGGTGGGAGAGGCGGGCGAGCGCCCTGGCCTCGCGGATCGCCCGGGCGCGCAGCTGGGCGGTGAGCCCGGGGTGGGCCGCCTCCGCGGCGGGATCCGGCGGTCGGACCTCTTTCAGGGCGACGTCCCGGTCGAGGGCGATGTCGCGGGCGCGCCAGACCGTGCCCATGCCGCCGCTGCCGAGGCGGGAGATCAGCCGGAACCGTCCGTCGACGAGAGGTCTGCCGTCGTCGTCACTCGTGCTCATGGGCGGTCATCGTAGGCGGTGGGGGTGACAGCCGGTGGCCCGGGCCGCGCGCCGGAGCGCGCCGCCCGGGCGGCGGGGGTCAGGGCCGCATCTCGTACGCGCCGGAGAGGGCTTCGACGCGGGACCAGACGCGGGCGGTGCGGGCCTCGTCGACGACGGGGCGCCGGACCGCGCCGAGCGCCCAGGTCTGCTGGGCCTCGGTGGCGGAGTCCTTGCCGTGGAGCTCGACGGCGTGGGCGGAGAAGTCCCGGACGAGGACGGCGAAGAGCTCGTCGAGGACGTCGTCGTCGAGACCGGTGAGGGCGGCCTGCTCCAGCACGAGCTGGGCGTGGACGACGAGCGCGAAGAGCTGGCCGACCGCGAGGAGCAGGTCGAGGTCGCGGCTCTGGGCCTCGTCGGGGGCGGCGGTGCGGACGAAGTCGCAGAGCGCGTCGGCCTGTTCGCGGAAGCGGACGACGTTCGGGAGCCGGTCGTACGCGTCGAAGGCGGGCCGCCAGTCGTGGAAGCGGACGGAGCCGAGGCCGCGGGCGGGGCCCTGGCGGAAGAGGAAGGCGTCGTCGGCGGCGTCGAGACGGGTGGGGACGGCCGGGTGGTCGACCGGGTCGAGGAGGTGGTTGCGGAGGAACTTGAGGATGAGGGCGAGGTTGACGTGGACCGTGCCCTCCAGCTTGGGCAGGCCGCGGATCTCGACGGCCGCCTGGGCGAAGTAGTTGTCCTTCTCGAAGCCCTTGGCGGCGAGGACGTCCCACATGAGGTCGACGACCTTCTCGCCCTCGGTGGTCACCTTCATCTTCGTCATCGGGTTGAAGAGGAGGTAGCGGCGGTCGTCGGGTCCGGCGGTGCGGAAGTAGTCGACGGCGCGGTCGCTGAAGAGCTTCATGCCGGCCAGCCGCACGTAGGCGTCGGTGAGTTCGCGCCGCACGTGCGGGAAGGCGGTGACGGGGCGGCCGTACAGGATCCGGTTCTGCGCGTGGGTGACGGCCTCGTACATCGCGTGCTCGCAGATGCCGATGGAGGCGGTGCAGAGGTTGAACTTGCCGACGTTGACGGTGTTGAGGGCGGCGTCGAAGGCGGCGCGGCCGGTGTGCAGGACGTCCTCGGCGGCGACCGGGTACTCCTCCAGGCGGAACTCGCTGACGAACTTGGAGGAGTCGACGACGTTCTTGACCAGGTGGTAGGCGGGGTGGCGGCTGTCCGCGGCGAAGAAGACGTAGCCGTCGGGGCCCTCGACGTCGGTGCGGCGGCCGAAGACGGAGACGAGCCCCGCCTTGTTGCCGTTGCCGATGTAGTACTTGGAGCCGGTGGCGCGGAAGCCGCCCTCGCCGTCGGGGGTGAGGAGCATGTCGGTGGAGTAGATGTCGGCGCCGTGCGCCTTCTCGGAGAGGCCGAAGGCGAACACCTCGCCCTGGTCGAGGAGTTCGGCGGCGCGGGCGCGGGCGGCGGCGTTGTCGCTCTGCCAGACCGGGCCGAGGCCGAGGATGGTGACCTGCCAGGCGTACCAGTAGTCGAGCCCGTAGAAGCCGAGGATCTCGTTGAGGGCGGCGATGCGGGCGGTGTCCCAGCGCTTGTCGGCGTGGTCGCCGGCCTCGGCGGCGGGGGTCAGGAAGGTGGCGAAGAGCCCTTCCTTCGCGGCGAAGTCGAGGAAGTCGCCGAGCCAGGCGCGGGTGCGGTAGTCCTCGATGATCCGGCGCTTGCCGCGCTCCTCGAACCAGTCGACGGTGGCGCGCAGCAGCCTGCGGGTCTCCGGGTCGAAGTGCGTGGGGTCGTAGGTGCGGGGGTTGAAGAGCAGCGCGTCGGCCATGGGTTCCGCCTTGAGGGAAGGAGGGGTGGGTGGGAGGGGCGAGGGCTTGGGGGTGGATGGGGGGAGCGCAGGCCCGGGGGTGGTGGGGAGGGCGAGGGCTTGGGGGTGGACCGGAAGGACGAGGGGTCTCGGGTGGTCTCAGAACCGGTGCAGGGTGGCGAGGACGTCGTCGAGCCACGCGATCATCATGCGTTCGTACGCGATGCCGCCCCGCAGCACGACGTGCTGGAGCTCGCGCTCGGCGTCCGGGGGCGCGGCGGGGCCGGCGTCCGGCGCTCCGCTCGTGGGCGCGGCGGCGGCGTGCGGGGGCGCGGGGGCGGCGTCCGGGGGCGTGGGCGCGGCGGCATGCGGCGGGAAGTCCCGGGCCTCGCCCGCGAGGTAGTGGGCGAGGCGGTCGGTGTGCGTCCGCCGGTGCCGCTCGACCTCGCGGACGAGACCGGCGGGGTCGTCGAAGGCGGCGCCGCGGATCTTGACGGCGAGGTCGTGCCGGACGCTCTCGGGTTCGATGGGTTCGTGCAGCCAGGAGCTGAGCGCCGCGTGCCCGAGGTCGGCGACGGAGTACTCCTTCTTGTCCGGCCGCCCCTGCTGCGGCACTTCGCGGGCGGCGACCCAGCCGTCGTTCTCCATCCGCTTGAGGACGCGGTAGATCTGCTGGTGGGTGGCGGTCCAGAAGTAGCCGATGGACCGGTCGAACCGCCGGGCCAGTTCGTATCCGGACCCCGGCTTCTCCAGCAGGGACACGAGGATCGCGTGTTCGAGCGCCATGCCTCCGATCTTGCTATGCAACTGGTTGCATAGCAAGAAGGGCGGACGCCGGTGAGACGCGCCTCACGGGCGCACGGCGGGGCGACGGGCGCGGGGAACCCGTAGCCGTGGCCGGTCCGGGCCGTACGCGACGGTCGCGGCGGACGTCGCGCCCGCCGCGTGCTGCGCCGCGCGGGGATGCGCCTCCTGCACCACCCCGGTAGGCGGCGCGCCCGATGCCGGACGGCAGCTCCCGGGGTGCGCCGGTCACCGCCGACGACACCGGCAGCCCGGCGTCCCGCACCCGTCCGGCCGGCGCGTCCAGCTGCTCCCGTCCCGTGGTGACGGTCCTCACCTCGGTCGCCGTGACCGGAACGGTCGCGGGCGCCCTGGGCGTACCTCTCGGGATGGTCCTGCACGGCCGGGTCGTGCCCGCGATGGCCGACAGCGTGGGGCTCCGCCTCCCCGCCTCCGTCCTCGACGTGTACGGCGCCGCCGAACTCGTCCCCCTGGCCCTCGGCGGCCTCCTCATCGCCGTCCTGGGCGCCCTCCTCCCCGCCGGCTGGGCGGCGAGGACCCGTACGGCCACGGCCCTGCGCACGGAGTAGCAGGTCGGGCCGGGGGGAGGGTCCGCGCGGGCGGGTGCGGCGCGTACGCTGGCGGGTGCAGCTGGTTCGCCCCCGTCCGCCGTACGGGAGGCGTCGTAAGAGGGAACCCGGTGGGAATCCGGGACTGCCCCGCAGCGGTGAGCGGGAACGACCGCCGTCATACGCACTGGGTCCGGGAGGACCTGGGAAGCGACGGCCAGTAGGGGTCCGCCGGGTGGAGATCCGGTGGGCGTGCCCGCGAGTCCGAAGACCTGCCCGCTGTCCGCGCGCCGGCGACCCGTGCGCGCGGTGCAGCCCGCCGCGACTCGCGAAGGAGAGTTGACGTGGCCGATCGTGCCGTCTCCGCATCCGCCCGCCCCGCCAAGACCCCGGACGACTCCCGGGTGGTGCTCGCCCACATCATGAGCGAGCACGACACGAACCTGTACGGCACCATCCACGGTGGCGTCATGATGAAGCTGATCGACGACGCCGCCGCCGCAGCGGCCGGGCGTCACGCCGACGGGCCGGCGGTGACCGTGTCGGTGGACCGGATGACCTTCCTCGCCCCGGTCCGGGCCGGGGACCTGCTCAGCGTGGAGGCCGGTCTGGAACGGGCGGGCCGGACCTCCATGACCGTCGGCGTCCGGGTGACCTCCGAGCGCTGGAACAGCTCCGGCCCCGCCACCGAGGTCGCGACCGCCTTCCTCACCTTCGTCGCCATCGACGCCGAAGGCTCCCCCCGCCCGGTGCCCGCCCTCCACGTGGTGAACGCCGGCGTCTCCTGACCCCGGCCGCGCAGCGGAGGATCCGCCGCCCCTCGGGGCGGCGGACGCTTCAGGACTGCCCGGCCGCCCCGGCGCCCGTGTCCGGGGCGTCCGCCGCCGCCCGTCGCCTGTGGTGGACCACGGCCCCGCACACGGCGAGGAGGAGGACGGCCACCCCGGCCACGCCGAGCGCCGTGTGCCGGGCGAACAGCGCGCCCAGCGCGGCGAGCGCGCCGATCCCGAAGACGGCGTAGATCACGGCCCAGGCCGCTCCGCCCACGAACAGCGCGGGCAGGTAGCGCGGCAGCGGCATCCGCATGGTGCCGGCGAGGAAGTTGGCGGCGGTCTGGAAGCCCACGGTCAGGAAGGAGACGGCCACGACGGGCGCGCCCCAGCGCTGGATGGCCCGTTCGGCGCGCTGGAACCTGGCGGTGGCCATCCGCTCGGCGAACCTGCCGCGCCTGGCGCCGGCGCCGGTGAGCCAGCCGACGGCGAAGGTCCCTCCGGCCCTGAGCAGAACGATCACGTACAGGGCTCCGGCCACGCGCAGGATCTCACCCACGGCGCCTCGTCCTGGTCACCCGCGGCGAGCGTCCCGCCCCAGCGGTCCCACGACGGGCACCAGCCCGGTCTCCGCCTGTCACCTGCGCTCCGCCTCTGCCCGTTCCGTCGCCTGGACCCCACCGTACCGACATCCGAACCCGCCCCCGTCACCGAGCCGGACATCCAGCAAGGCCACCCTAACCGAACGCGCGTACGCCGAATCGGGCGCACCCCCGACGCCCCATGAGCTACCCGTCCCGCCCGCTCCTCACCCCTCGACGCCCTGTCGGCCACGGACTCGGGCGGCACCGCGCGTCAGCGGCGGGGACCGGGCCCCCGCCCTCCTCCTCCGGCTCACGTGCCGGAGGAGGGCGTCCGGTGTGCGGGGCGGGCGCGGACGTGCATCCGCTCGCCCTGCCGCCCGAAGAGGCTCAGCACCTCGACCGGCCCCTGCCCCGTGGTGCCGAACCAGTGCGGCAGGCGGGTGCCGAACTCGGCCACCTCCCCCGGGTCGAGCACCAGATCGTGGTCGGCCAGCACGAGGCGGAGGCGGCCCGAGAGCACGTACAGCCACTCGAACCCCTCGTGCGTGCACACGTCGGGTGTGTCCCGGCCGGCGGGCAGGACCATCTTGTAGCTCTGCAGGGGTCCCGGCTGTCGTGTCAGGGGCAGCACGGTGTTCCCGCCGACCGCGTGCGGTGTGAGCCTGACCCGCGGGTCGCCCACCTCCGGCGCGCCCACCAGTTCGTCCAGCGGGACCCGGAACGCCTGGGCGATGGGCAGCAGCAGGTCCAGGCCGGGGCGCCGCTGCCCCGCCTCCAGGCGTGACAGCGTGCTCTTGGAGATGCCGGTCGTCCTCGCGAGCGCGGCGAGGGTGACGCCGCGGGCGGTGCGGGCCTTCCTGAGCCGGGGGCCGACGGCGGACACGACCTGGGCTGTGGTCGACGGCCGCTCCACGCCCGCGGCAGAGCGTCCGGCGGCGTGTGTCGCAGGCGCGGGTGCGCCGCCGGCGGGCGACATCGCCCGGGTGTCGAGCGGGTGGCCGGGTGCGGGGTGCATCAGGTGTTCCTCCCGGCGGGGAGCCCTGTCGGAGCTCCGGTGTGCGGACTGGCCGCGTCCCCGCGCCACGGATCGGGGGCGGGGCGCGGACGGGCGGCGGGCACGGTGTCACTCCTCGCCCGTGCGGAGGGCGCGCGCCCCGGTGCGGGTCATCCTCCGGTCGACCAGGACGACGGGGACGGTGAGGACGGCCAGGGCCGCCCCCAGCCAGGGGAGGGAGGCCGGTCCCGCGCCGGCGCCGAGCGCGACCCCCGCGAGGGCAGGCACGAGGCTGATGCCGAGCTGGAACATGGAGACGGCGGTGGCACCGGCGAGGGTCGGCGCGTCCGCCGCCA
The DNA here is from genome assembly GCF_043081625.1 of Streptomyces sp. NPDC014861. Taxonomy (NCBI): domain Bacteria; kingdom Bacillati; phylum Actinomycetota; class Actinomycetes; order Kitasatosporales; family Streptomycetaceae; genus Streptomyces; species Streptomyces sp. NPDC014861. The sequence goes on along the minus strand of NZ_JBIBWV010000011.1, from coordinate 29,280 downwards.
CCGTGAACACCCGTCCGTAGACGGCCGGGTTGAGCACGAATCCGGCGACGCCCAGCAGCGGGACCAGGACGACGACCGGGATGGCGTGGTCGGCGAGGAGCGCGAGCGGCACCGAGGTGACCAGGATGCCGACAGCGCCGACGAGGAGCGCCAGGTGCGGACGGCCGTCGGCGATCCGGCCTCCGACGGAGAGGCCGACGAAGGCGCCGATGCCGAAGAGGACCAGGATCGGGGGCACCCACACCGCGTCGACGCCGGTGACGTCGGTGAGGAGGGCGGCGAGGTAGTTGTACGAGATCATGTACGCGGCGGTGCTCAGCAGCGTCGCGGCGTAGACGACCCACAGCTGCGGCTTGCGCATGGTGCGCAACTCCCGCCCGACACTGGGCTCCTGGGCCGGTCTGGTCGCCGGGACGGCGACGGCGGTCGCGACCGCGCCGAGGACGGTGAGGGCGACCACCGCCCAGAACCCGCCCCGCCAGCCGGTGTAGTGGCTGAGCAGGGCGCCGGCGGGGCCGCCTCCGACCATGGCGACGCTGAGTCCGCTGACGACGACTCCGGAGGCGCGCGCGGTGCGGTCGGGGGCGACCAGGCTGATCGCGGTGACGGCGGCGACCGCCCAGAACCCCGCGTAGGCGAGACCGCACACGAAGCGGGTGACGGTCAGCAGCGCGAAGCTGTCGGTGACCAGGCCGACGGCGACGCAGATCGCGAACACGGCCTGCGAGACCACCAGGGTGGTGCGGCGCGGCCAGCGCAGGGTGAGGACCGCGAGGGGCGGCCCTCCGATGACGACGCCGATCGCGAAGGCCGAGATCAGCACCCCGGCGGAGGACAGCGTGACGTCGAGGTCGTCGGCGACGTCCGGGAGGACGCCGGCGAGCAGGAACTCGGCGCTGCCCATGGCGAAGAGGCTGAACGCGAGCAGGTGGACCGCGAACGGCAGCCGGTCAGGGCCCTTCCCGGGAGTCGCCTCGGGGATGTCGGTGCGGACGCTCATCGGCTTCCGCCGGACGGCAGGGGGGTCGTGGGGCGCATGAACGAACTCCTGTCCTGTGACGAGGGGTCGGGCGGATCGGGGTGAGCGCTCATGCTGGAACCGGACGCGGCGGACGGACAACGTTTGTTGCCGGAACCGGGACAGCGGGGCCCCTGCGGGTCCTCGGGCCCGTACGGACCGGGAGGCCCTCCTCACCGTCGGGAGCGCGAGGCGCGGCTGTGGTGGCCCGCTTCAGGCGACCGGGGCGCGAGGCCGGGGCCGGGGGGCGTACCTGTTGCCGATTCAGAAACACCTCGTGACGGGCCGGGGCGGGGCCCGTACGGGGACGGCGCCACCGGCCGGGGCGGGACCGTACAGGGACGGCGGCCCCCGGCCGGGGCGGGGCCCGTACGGGGACGGCGGCCCCCGGCCGAGGCGGGGCCGTACAGGGACGGGCCCCCGTCGCGGAGCGCGGGGCCGGCCGGTGCTCCCCCGAACGGACCGCCCCGGGCGGGCGTGGGTTCCCCGCCACCGGGCATGACCCCTCCGTCCGCAGGAGGAGACGGCACGGGGCCGCCCCGGTGCGGGCGTGCTCAGGAAGGGCGTGTGGCGATGGCTGACATCGGTTCTCTGGAGCCCCTGGCGACGTTCTGCGGCAAGTGCGACTGCGGCTGCCCGCAGCTGTTCGTGGACGAGAGCGCACCCCCGGAGCGCCGGGTGGTGATCACCGACGACTTCGGGCAGAAGGTGGAGATGAGCGCGGACCAGTTCGCCTCGCTCGTCGAGGAGGCGAAGGCGGGCAGGTTGGACGCGGTCGCGACGGCCTGAGCGCCGGCCCCGCTCCCGGTCGTTCCGTCCGTGTCACAGGACGGACGGAACGACCCTCCCGACGGCCGTCCACTCCCCCGCGTGCGGCCGTCGGCCGCTGGGCCCCGTAGCCGCGACCGGGGCGATCCCGGGCGGCCCGCTCAGCCCAGGAAGCTCAGCCGCACCTGGCGCTCCGGGTTGTCGACGTTGGTGTCGACCAGGCAGACCGACTGCCAGGTGCCCAGGGCGAGGCGGCCCGCGACGACGGGGAGGGTGGCGTGGGGCGGGAGGAAGGCGGGGAGGACGTGGTCGCGGCCGTGGCCGGGGGTGCCGTGGCGGTGCTGCCAGCGGTCGTCGGCGGGGAGCAGGTGGTGGAGGGTGGAGAGGAGGTCGCTGTCGCTGCCGGCGCCGGTCTCCAGGACGGCGAGGCCGGCGGTGGCGTGGGGGACGAAGAGATTGAGGAGGCCGTCGCGGCCCGTGGCCGCCTCGGTCAGGAAGTCCTCGCAGACCTTGGTGAGGTCGGTGACGGTCTCGCGGGTGCCGGTGGTGAGGCCGAGGACGCGGGTGGTGAAGGAGTGTGACATGGGGTCATCCTGCCGTCCGAGGCGCAGGATCGCCCGTCCACGCTCCGAGACGCCGTTGACCGTGTCGGCGGTGGGTCGCTACGTTCGCGCCATGTCGCGTACAGCCCTGCTCACCACGCGTGGTCACATCGACCTGCTGCGGGTGGCCTCCGCCACCTGTTCCCGCGGCTGCTGACGCCTTCTTCCCTCCGGTCCGCCCGTCGGGCCGAGCCTGCTTCCTGACGCCCTGAACCCCTCACCGTACGCGTGTGCCTTCCGCGTGCGGTGACGTCGAGGCGTACCCCTCTTCCTTCCTCCCCTCGGAGTCTCCTCATGGCCGTCGGTCACTCGCCACCGCTCCCTGCGCCCTTGAAGCCGGATATATCGCATATTCCGGAGATCGAATCGCTCACCTCCACCCGCCGGACCGGTCGTCGGATCGTCGTGCCGCGGTGGCTGCGGCGGGCCGTCGGGCCCGTGCTGCTCCTGCTCGTCTGGCAGGTGTCGAGCGCCACCGGGGTGCTCGCGCCGGAGGTGCTCGCCTCGCCGGGCACGATCGCGCGGTCCGCCGGCGGGCTGATCGCGGACGGGACGCTGCCCACCGCGATGGGGGTCTCGCTCCAGCGGGTCGCGGCCGGACTGCTGATCGGCGGGGCCGTCGGCGTCACGCTCGCCCTGCTCTCCGGGCTCTCGCGGCTCGGCGAGGACCTGATCGACGCGACCGTGCAGATGCTGCGCACCGTCCCCTGGGTCGGGCTGATACCGCTGCTGATCATCTGGCTGGGCATCGGCGAGGCGCCGAAGGTCGCCCTGATCGCGCTGGGCACCGCCTTCCACCTCTATCTGAACGTGTACGCCGGGATCCGTGGCGTCGACGCCCAACTCGTGGAGGCCGGGCAGTCGTTGGGACTCGGGCGATGGGGTCTCGTCCGGCACGTGGTGCTGCCGGGCGCGCTCCCCGGGGCGATGACCGGGCTGCGGTACGCACTCGCCACCGCCTGGCTCGCCCTCGTCTTCGGCGAGTCCATCAACGCCGACGCCGGGATCGGCTTCCTGATGAACCAGGCGCGCGAGTTCTTCCGCACCGACGTGATCGTCGTCTGCCTGGTCGTCTACGCCTTCCTCGGCCTGCTCGCCGACGCCGTCGTCCGTACTCTCGAAAGGCTGCTGCTGCAATGGCGACCGACCTTCACCGGACAGTGACCGTCCAGGGCCTCACCCGCTCCTTCGACGGCCGGCCGGTCGTCGACGGGCTCGATCTCACCCTGGAACCGGGCCAGTTCACCGCACTGCTCGGGCACAGCGGCTGCGGGAAGTCCACCCTGCTGCGGGTGCTCGCCGGGCTCGACCGGGAGATCTCCGGCACCGTCCTCGTGCCCCGCCGTCGCGCGGTCGCCTTCCAGGCTCCCCGGCTGATGCCGTGGAAGCGGGTCTGGCGCAACGTGGTCCTCGGGCTGCCCGGCCGCCCGGACCGGACCGTCGCCGACGGCGCCCTCGCGGAGGTCGGGCTCGGCCACCGGGCGGGCGCCTGGCCCAAGACCCTGTCCGGCGGCGAGGCCCAACGAGCCTCCCTCGCACGTGCTCTGGTACGCGACCCGGACCTGCTGCTGCTCGACGAGCCGTTCGGCGCGCTCGACGCGCTGACCCGCATCAAGGCCCAGCGGCTCGTCGCCGAACTGTGGCGCCGGCGCGGCTGCACCGTCCTCCTCGTCACCCACGACGTGGACGAGGCGCTGCTCCTCGCGGACCGGGCGCTGGTGATGCGCGACGGCGTCATCGCGTACGACACCCCGGTCGCGCTCGACCGGCCCCGCTCACCCGCCGAGCCGGGGTTCGCCGCCCTCCGGAGCCGACTCCTCGCCGAACTCGGCGTGGAGGAGAGCGAATCCACCGGCGATCCCGCCCCCGTCCCCACCTCCGCCCCCGCCCCCGCCCCCACCTCCGCCTCTTCCGCCGCCCGCGTTCCCAGCGCGGTCGGCCAGTCCTAGGAGTCCCCGTGAAGTCCTTCCGCCAGGCCCTCTCCGCCGCGCTGCTCCTGCCGCTCGCGCTGCTCGCCGCCACCGCCTGCTCCCCCGCCTCCGGCGCCGACGCCGGCGGGAACGTCGACGGCAAGGGCGATCTCGTCCTGAACGTCGGCGACCAGAAGGGCGGCGCCGAGGCCGTGCTGCGCGCCGCAGGGGAGCTCGACGACCTGCCCTACCAGGTGAAATGGTCCACGTTCACCTCCGGGCCACCACTCCTCGAAGCCATCGGCGCCGGAGCCGTCGACATCGGCGGCGTCGGCAACACCCCGCCGGTCTTCGCCGCCGGCGCCGGATCGAAGATCACCGTCATCGCCGCGACCCACGGCGACTCGGCCGGCGAGGCGATCCTCGTCCCGAAGAGCTCGCCGCTCCGCTCCGCCCGCGACCTGAAGGGGAGGAAGGTCGCGGTGGCGCAAGGCAGTTCGGCGCACTTCCAGCTGATCGGGGCACTGGAGAAGGCCGGTCTCACGCTGAAGGACGTCCAGGTCACCCTCCTCCAGCCGGCCGACGCGCTCGCCGCCTTCACGAGCGGCCGGGTCGACGCGTGGGCGGTCTGGGACCCGTACACCTCCCAGGTGCTGCACAGCGGTACGGGGCGGGTCCTCACCGACGGACGCGGGGTCGTCAACGGGCTCGGCTTCCAGGTCGCCGCGCCCGCCGCACTCGCGGACCCGGAGAAGTCGAAGGCCGTCGGCGACTTCGTGGAGCGGCTGCGGCGCGCCCAGGAGTGGGTGTTCGGGCACCCGGAGGAGTGGGCGAAGGTCTGGGCGAAGGAGACCGGGCTGCCGTACGAGGTGGCGCTGGCCGCCGTGAAGCGCAGCAACGGCACCCGTATCCCGGTCGCCCTCGACGAGGCGGCGATCGCCTCCGAGCAGGAGATCGCCGACACCTTCGCCGGCCTCGGCCTCATCCCGAAGCGGTTCCGTTTCGCCGACTTCGTGGACAACCGCTTCGACAAGGACCTGCCGCCGTCGACCACCCCGGCGCGCTCCTACGGAAAGGACTCCTGAACCATGACGGTCCACCTGCACTGGTTCCTGCCCACCGGCGGCGACGGGCGCACCCTCGTCGACCGGCACGCCTACACCGACGGCGGCATCACCCGGAACCGCGCGGGCGCCACCGCCGGGGTCCGCGCGCCCGACATCGAGTACCTGGCGCAGATCGCCAAGGCGGCCGAACGGCTCGGCTTCGAGGCCGTGCTGACGCCCACCGGCACGTGGTGCGAGGACGCCTGGCTGACGACGGTCGCGCTGGCGCAGCACACCGAGCGGCTGAAGTTCCTGGTGGCCTTCCGACCGGGGGTGATCTCCCCGGTGCTCGCCGCCCAGATGGCCGCGACCTACCAGCGGATCACCCGGGGGAGGCTGCTGCTCAACGTGGTGACCGGCGGCGACTCGGTCGAGCAGCGGCGGTTCGGCGACCACCTGGACCACGACCAGCGGTACGCGCGGACCGCCGAGTTCCTGTCGATCGTCCGGGGCGCGTGGAGCGGACGCCCGTACGACTTCCACGGCGAGCACTACCAGGTGGAGGGCGGGCTCACCGCGCTGCCGCCGGACCCGCTGCCGGAGCTCTTCTTCGGCGGCTCGTCCCCCGCCGCCGGGCCGGTCGCGGCCGAACACGCGGACGTCTACCTCACCTGGGGCGAACCGCCGTGGCAGGTGAAGGAGAAGATCGACTGGATCCGCCGGCTCGCGGAGGAGCGCGGCCGGACCGTGCGCTTCGGCATCCGGCTGCACACCATCTCGCGCGACACCTCCCGCGAGGCGTGGACGACGGCCGAGCGACTGCTCTCCGATCTGGACGCCGAGACGGTCGCGGCGGCGCAGGCGGCGCTCGGCCGCAGTGAGTCCGTGGGCCAGCAGCGGATGCTCGCCCTGCACCGGGGCGGCGCGCTGGACCGGGACCGGCTGGAGATCTCGCCGAACCTGTGGGCGGGTGTGGGGCTCGTCCGGGGCGGGGCCGGCACGGCACTCGTCGGCAGCCACGCGGACGTCGCCGACCGCATCGAGGAGTACCACGACCTGGGCGTGGAGCACTTCGTGCTCTCCGGCTACCCGCACCTGGAGGAGGCGTACTGGTTCGGCGAGGGCGTCACCCCGCTGCTCGCGGAGCGCGGCCTCCTGACGACGATCCCCGCGTCGCCGCTGCTCGCGGGGGTGGCGGGGATCGGGGGCGGACGCTAGCCACCGCCCGGCGGGGGCGAGAGGGGGCCGGGACACGCCGCCCCCGCCCGGCGGGACGGGGGGGTGGAGGACGGGGGGTGAAGGACGGGGGGAGGACGGGGGGAGGACGGGGCGGACGCCGGCCACCGCCCTGAAGGTGGGGTCCGGGAAGATCCCGGCCCCCACCCCCGTTGGTAGAAACGTGAACGATTCTGGGGTCGAAACAGCGGTCGAAGCAACGGTCCGGGCGGTGGACGTCGTCGTGATCGGTGCCGGGCAGGCGGGTCTCTCCGCCGCCTTCCACCTGCGGCGCGTCGGTCTGGAGCCGGACCGGGACTTCGTCGTCCTCGACCACGCGCCCCGCCCCGGCGGCGCCTGGCAGTTCCGCTGGCCCTCGCTGACCTACGGCAAGGTGCACGGCATGCACGCGCTGCCCGGCATGGAGCTGACCGGGGCGGATCCCGCCCGGCCCTCCTCCGAGGTGATCGGCGCCTATTTCGACACGTACGAGCGGAACTTCGGCCTGCGCGTCCACCGGCCGGTGGACGTGACCGCCGTCCGGGAGGGCGAGGGTGGGCGGCTGCGGGTGGAGACCTCCGAGGGGGTGTACGCGACCCGGGCCCTGATCAACGCCACCGGCACCTGGGACCGGCCGTTCTGGCCGCGCTACCCCGGCCAGGAGACCTTCCGGGGCCTCCAGCTCCACACCGCGCGGTACCCCGGTCCCGAGGCGTTCGCCGGGCGGCGGGTGATCGTGGTGGGCGGCGGCGCCTCGGCCACCCAGCACCTGCTGGAGATCGCCGGGCACGCCGCCGCGACGACCTGGGTGACCCGGCGCGAGCCCGTCTTCCGGGAGGGCCCCTTCGGCGAGGCCGAGGGGCGCGCGGCCGTCGCCCTGGTCGAGGAGCGGGTACGGCAGGGGCTGCCGCCGCGCAGCGTGGTCTCGGTGACCGGTCTCCCGCTCAACGACGCCCTGCGCAAGGGGCTGGCCGACGGCGTCCTGGACCGGCAGCCGATGTTCGAGCGGATCACGCCGACCGGGGCCGTCTGGGCGGACGGGCGCACGGTGGAGGCGGACGTGATCCTGTGGGCGACCGGCTTCCGGCCGGCGATCGACCATCTGACCCCGCTGCGACTGCGGGACCCGGGCGGCGGGATCCGGATGGAGGGCACCCGCGCGCTCCTGGACGAGCGCGTCCACCTGGTGGGGTACGGGCCGTCGGCCTCGACGATCGGCGCCAACCGGGCGGGGCGGGCGGCGGTGAACGAGGTCCGCCGCTTCCTCGCCCGCGAGGAGCGGCACGCGGGTGAGCCGGTCACGGTCTGACCAGCCGGCCAGGGCCTGACCCGCCGGTCACGGTCTTGGCCCCTGAACCCCTCGCGCTCCGAGCGAACCGACCTCGGCCCCAGCGACCCAGTCCCGGTCCCGGTCCCGGTCCCGGCGAACCGATCACCGTCTCGACGAACCGGTCTCGGTCCCGGCGAACCAATCACCGCCTCGACGAACCGGTCTCGGTCCCGGCGAACCGATCACCGCCTCGGCGAACCGGTCACCGTCTCAGCGAACCGTCGCGCGGCCGCCAGCCGCTCTGCGGCGCCCATCGCGACCCCGTGTCCGGCACATGCCTCGCCCCCTCCTCCAGACAGACGGCGCTCCGGGCGAGCAGGACCTGGGTGAGTACGTCGTGGGCGAGCGCGAAGTGCCGCTCGTCCGGATGGGTGGTCAGCCGGATCTCGACCCAGGCGTCGTCGAAGTGCGCTCCGGTCACCCGGGCCAGCCGTCTGGCCTGCCAGGAGGTGATGGGAGACCAGATCCAGCGACGTCGTCTGAGCTGCTTCATGCGCTGCCCAACGATCCGCACGCCTTCTCGATACCGCGCAAATCGGTCGATATCGCCAGCCCGTCGAGCGCGACTTTCGCGGATCCGGCACACACGGCGGCGCCGCCGGCTCCCTGGGACGGGGAACCGGCGGCGCCGTGAACTGCGAGCGTCAGACGAGCCAGCCCAGGAAGTGGAGGACGCCGGCGAGCAGATCGGTGATGACGTTCATGGTGGTGCTTCTCCTCGTACAGGTGTTTCGTGGGACAGCGCAGTCGCGGTCTGCAGCCCGTCGCTTGCGCACCGTAATCCTGCGACGCCGTACGGGAGTTGGGCAACGAATCCCGGAACGATCACACGTTCGTGGGAACAACCGCTCCCACGTTCGCCTGTTCGTCACGGCGGACCAGGGCGGCGTACTTGCCGTCGGCGGCCATGAGCTCCGCGTGGGTGCCGCTCTCCTCGATCCGGCCCGCCTCCAGGACGACGATCCGGTCGGCGTCGCGGACCGTGGAGAGGCGGTGGGCGATGGTGATCGTGGTGCGGCCGGCCGAGAGGGCGTCGATGGCCTGCTGGACCGCGTGCTCGGTGCGGGTGTCGAGGGCGCTCGTCGCCTCGTCGAGGATGAGCACCGGCGGGTCGCGCAGGATCGTGCGGGCGATGGCCAGGCGCTGCTTCTCGCCGCCGGAGAAGCGGTAGCCGCGCTCGCCGACCAGGGTGTCGTACCCGTCGGGAAGCGAGGCGATGTGGTCGTGGATCTGGGCCGCCCGGGCGGCGGCCTCCAGCTCCGCGTCGGTGGCGTCGGGCTTGGCGAAGCGGAGGTTGTCGGCGACCGAGGCGTGGAAGAGGTACGTCTCCTGGGAGACGACGCCGATCGCGGCGGCGAGGGTGTCGAAGCCCAGGTCGCGCACGTCGACGCCGTCCAGGGTGACCCGGCCCTCGGTCACGTCGTAGAGCCGGGGGACGAGGTAGCTGAGCGTGGACTTGCCGGAGCCGGTGGGGCCGACCACGGCGAGGCTGCCGCCTGCGGGCACGGTCAGGTCGACGGAGTCGAGGGTGGGCCGGTCCGCTCGCTCGGGGTCGTAGTGGAAGCGGACCTTCTCGAAGCCGATCTCGCCGCGGACGGCGCCGATGCGGACGGGCTCCTCGGGCTCGGTGATGTCCACCGGGAGGTCGAGGTACTCGAAGATGCGCTGGAAGAGCGCGAGCGAGGTCTGGATCTGGACGCCGGTGGAGAGCAGGCTCACGGTGGGCCGGAAGAGGCCCTGCTGGAGGGTGACGAAGGCGACCAGGGTGCCGAGGGAGATCGCGGCGCCGCCGGCCTGCACGGCGAAGCCGGCCGCCCAGTACAGCAGGGCGGGCATGGCGGCCATGACGATGCCGATGACCGACATCCGCCAGCGTCCGGCCATGGAGGAGCGCACTTCGAGGTCGACGAGGCGCTCGGACTCCCGGGCGAAGGACTCGGTGAGCGAGTCCGCGCGGCCCATCGTGCGGCCGAGCAGGATGCCGCTGACGGAGAGCGACTCGGTGACGGTCGCCGCCATGGCGGCCATCTGCTTCTGCCGCCGGGTGGTGATCCGCTTCCGCTCGTCGCCGACCCGGCGGCTGATCCAGACGAAGACGGGGAGCAGGAGCAGGGAGAAGAGGGTGAGCCGCCAGTCGAGGGCGAGCATGGCGACGACGGTCGCGACGACGGCGGTGAGGTTGGAGACCAGGGAGGTGGCCGTGGAGGTGACGGTGGCCTGCATGCCGCCGATGTCGTTGGCGATCCGGGACTGGACCTCGCCGGTCCTGGTCCGGGTGAAGAAGGCCAGCGGCATCCGCTGGAGCCGGCCGTACACCGCGGTGCGCAGGTCGTGCATGACACGCTGGCCGACCGTGGTGGAGATCAGGGTCTGGAGCACCCCGAAGACGCCGGTGAGGACGGCGGTGGCGATCATGCCGAGGGCGAGCAGGCTGAGCAGCCCGGTGCGCCCCTCGGGGATCGCGGTGTCGAGGATCTCCCTGAGGAGGAACGGGGTGGCGACCGAGACCAGCGAGGCGGCGCCGACCAGGAGGCCGACGAGCGCGAGGCGGGCGCGGTAGGGGCGGAAGAGGCCGAGGATGCGGCGCAGCTGGGCGGGCTCCTGCGGCTGCGCGGGGTCGCGCGGCGGTGGTGTCCAGGTGGACTCGTCGTGGGGGCGCATGGGCTCCTTCGGGGAATGAGACATGAGCGTGCACATCGGACTGTAACTCACTCTTACCTATGTTCACAATGAACAAGGTCCTGATAATGTTCCCCCATGGACACCCCCGCCGCGAGCGCCCCCGACCCCGACGGGCTCCTCGCCGAGCAGCTGCTCCGGCTCACCCGCAGGCTCCACCGCATCCAGAAGCGCCATCTGGAGCCGGTCGGCATCACCCCGGCCCAGTCGCGGCTGCTGCGGGTGGTCGCCCACTACGGCGACGCGCCGCCCCGGATGGCGGATCTCGCGGCCCGCCTCGAAGTGGTGCCCCGCGCCGTGACCAGCCTCGTCGACGGCCTGCAGGCGGCCGGACGGGTGCGCCGGGTGCCCGATCCGGACAACCGCCGGGTGATCCGGATCGAGCTCACCGACGAGGGGCGCGCCACGCTGCGGGAGCTGCGCAGCGCGCGCCGGGCGGCCGCAGAGGACATCCTGGCTCCATTGACCGTCGACCAGCGCGAGGTGCTCGGAGGTCTGCTGACCGCCCTGGCCGGGCCCGTCCCGGAGGGCGGCCGCTGACGCCTCCGGGGCCCGCGCCGAGGGGAGCCGTGCCATGCCGCTGCTGGAACCGAACCCGCGGGCCCTCAGCCCGGGCCGGAAGCGGACCCCGGCTCCCGACCGGGTCCCGGACCTCCAGGCCAAGGGCACCCCGAGGCGGCTGCGCGAGGACCTGGCCGCGCTGATCGGGCCGGAGAAGGTGCTCTCGGGCGTCTCCGACCTGGTGCGGTACGCCTCCGACGCCAGCCCCTACCGGTTCCTGCCCCAGGTGGTCGTCGTCGCCGAGGACGTCGACGACATCTCGGCCGTGCTGTCCTACGCCCACGGCAAGGGCCGCGAAGTGGTCTTCCGGGCCGCCGGGACCAGCCTCAACGGGCAGGCGCAGGGTGAGGACATCCTCGTCGACGTCCGCCGCCACTGGGTGGGCGTGGAGGCCCTGGACGGCGGCGCGCGGGCCCGGATCCGCCCCGGCACGACCGTGGTCCGCGCCAACGCCGCCCTCGCGCCGCACGGACGGGTGCTCGGCCCCGACCCGGCCAGCGCGGTGGCCTGCACCATCGGCGGGGTCGTCGCCAACAACGCCTCGGGGATGACCGCCGGCACCACCCGCAACTCGTACCGGACGGTCTCCTCGCTCACCTTCGTCCTCCCGAGCGGCACGGTCGTCGACACCGCCGACCCCTCCGCCGACGAGGACCTGGCCCGCGCCGAGCCCCGGCTCTGCGCGGGGCTCCTCGCCCTCAAGGCCGAGATCGAGGCCGACGCCGCGCTGACGGCCCGGATCCGGGCCAAGTACGAGATCAAGAACACCAACGGCTACCGGCTCGACGCCTTCCTCGACGCCGCCACCCCGGTGGGCATCCTGCGCGGTCTGATGGTCGGCTCCGAGGGCACCCTCGGCTTCCTCTCCGAGGTCGTCTTCGACACCCTGCCGCTCGACCGGATGGTCTCCACCGCGCTGCTCTTCTTCCCCACCCTGCCCGCCGCCGCGGCGGCCGTGCCCCGCTTCAACGAGGCGGGGGCGCTCGCCGTCGAACTGATGGACGGCAACACCCTGCGGGCCTCGGTGCGGGTGCCCGGCGTCCCGGCCGACTGGGCGGAGCTGCCCAAGGACACCACGGCGCTGCTCGTCGAGTTCCGGGCCCCGGACGAGCCGTCCCTGACCGCGTACGAGCGGGCGGCGGGCGAGGTCCTGGCCGGACTCGACCTGGTCGCCCCGGTGCCCTCCGTGGACAACGCCTTCACCCGCGACCCGGCCGTCATCGGCGGCTACTGGAGGGCCCGCAAGGCGTTCGTGACCGCCGTCGGCGGCTCCCGCCCGTCCGGTACGACCCTCATCACCGAGGACTTCGCGGTGCCCCCCTCCCGGCTCGCCGAGGCCTGCGCGGAGCTGCTCGACCTCCAGGGCCGGCACGGCTTCGACGCGGCCGTCGCCGGCCACGCCGCCCACGGGAACCTGCACTTCCTCCTCGCCTTCGACGCCGCCGACCCGGCCGACGTCGAGCGCTACGCCTCCTTCATGGACGACTTCTGCAAGCTCACCGTCGAGCGCTTCGACGGCTCCCTGAAGGCCGAGCACGCCACCGGCCGCAACATCGCCCCCTTCCTGGAGCTGGAATGGGGCCCCAAGGCGACCGAGCTGATGTGGCGGACCAAGGAGCTCATCGACCCCGACGGGGTCCTCGCCCCCCGGATCGTCCTCGACCGCGACCCCCAGGCCCACCTGCGCGGCCTGAAGACCATCCCGTCGGTCGAGCGGATCGCCGACCCGTGCATCGAGTGCGGCTTCTGCGAGCCGACCTGTCCCAGCCACGACCTGACGACCACCCCGCGCCAGCGGATCGTGCTGCGCCGGGAGATGCTCCGGCAGGCCGACGGCTCCCCCGTCGAACAGCGGCTCCTGGAGGCGTACGGCTACGACGCCGTCGACACCTGCGCCGGCGACTCCACCTGCAAGCTGGCCTGCCCCGTCGGCATCGACACCGGCGCGCTGATGAAGGAGTTCCGGCACGAGCGGCACTCCCCGCGCGAGGAGCGGATCGCGGCCCTCGCCGCCCGGCACTTCCGGGCCGTGGAGAGCGCCGCCCGGCTCGCCGTCGGCGCCGCCGACCGGATGGGCGACGGCTTCCTGGAGCGGGTGACCGGCCTCGCCCGCAAGGCCGTCCGGCCCGACCTCGTACCGGAGTGGCTGCCCGAGATCCCCGGCGCGGCCCGGCACCGGCTGCCCCGCACCCACCGCCCGGCGGCCACCGCGGTCTACTACCCGGCCTGCGTCAACCGCATCTTCGGCAACCCCGACGGGGTGACGGGCCCCTCCCTGCCCGAGGCCGTCGTCGCCGTCTCCGCCCGGGCCGGCCGACCCGTCTGGATCCCCGACGACGTGGCCGGCACCTGCTGCGCCACCATCTGGCACTCCAAGGGCTACGCGTCGGGCAACGAGGTGATGGCCAACCGGATCGTCGAGGCCGCCTGGGGATGGACCGCCGGCGGCCGGCTCCCGCTGGTCGTCGACGCCTCCTCGTGCACCCTCGGCATCGCCCACGAGGTCGTCCCGTACCTCACCGACGACAACCGCGCGCTGCACGCCGAACTGACCGTGGTGGACTCCCTGGTGTGGGCCGCCGACGAACTCCTCCCCCGGCTCGACGCCCGCCGCAGGGTGGAGTCCGCGGTGGTGCACCCCACCTGCTCGATGCGGCACCTCGGCGACGCGGACAAGCTCACCGAGATCGCCGGGTTCTGCGCCGAGGAGGTCGTCGTCCCCGTCGACGCCGAATGCTGCGCCTTCGCCGGGGACCGGGGCATGCTCCATCCCGAACTGACCGCCTCCGCCACCGCCCGCGAGGCCGCCGAGGTCACCGCCCGCCCCTTCGACGCGCACCTCTCCGCCAACCGGATGTGCGAGATCGGCATGGACCGCGCCACCGGCCGCCGGTACGCCTCCGCCCTCCTGGCCCTGGAGCGCGCCACCCGCCCCTAGGGCCTCCTCCCGATCCCGCAGGATCCAGGGCTCACGGCGCGCTCCACGGACGCCCCCTGATTCGGCGGGAACGGGAGGAGACGCCCCGGCCGGCAGCTGTCCGGAAACGGATCCCCCCGGCGGGTGAACCGCCCGCCGGGCGGTGCTCCGGGGACCCGGCTGGGTAGCTCCCCCCTTCCGTGTCGCCACCCGGACGGGGGAACACACCACCGTGACCGCAGAGCAGACCACCGACAGCGCCGTGCCGGACCCGGCACCGCCCCAGGACCGGCCCCAGCGGCCCGCCGAGGAGTACCGCTTCCAGCAGGGCAAGCTCGCCGCACTCGAAGGCAGACCCACCTCGCCCTGGGTGATGGCCCGCCGGCTCCCGCAGCTCGTCCGCAGAGGGCTCGCGCTCGGCTGGCGGGTCGACCGCAGGGCCGTCACGCTGCTCCTCTCCTGCCAGGCCCTCTCCGCCGCCCTGGAGGCCACCGGCCTCGTCGCCACCGGCGCCACCCTCACCTCGCTCGTCGCCCCCGGCGACATCCGCGACCGGCTGGTCCAGGCCCTCCCCGCCATCACCCTCATCGCCGCCGCCGTGGGCCTGCGGGCCGTCCTCGGCATCGTGATCTCCGACGTCTCCTCGCGCCTCTCCCCCCGCATCTCCCGCGAGGCCGAGCTGGAGATGCTGCACGCGGCGGCCAACGCCGAGCTCACCGCGTACGACCACCCCGGCTTCAACGACAAGTGGGACCACGCCGACCGGGGCGCCGACGTCGCCAAGGACCTCATCACCGAGTCCCAGATGCTGATGTCCTGCCTCGCCTCGATCGTCGCGGCCGCCGGCGTCGTCGCCGTCCTCCACCCCGTGCTGCTGCCGCTCCTCGTCCTGGCCGTGCTCCCCCAGGCACTCGCCCGGATGAAGGGGGCGCACCTCCAGTGGGAGAGCAGCCGGGCCGTCTCCGCCGAGCGCCGCACCCTCGGCCATCTGCGCTGGTACATCGCCGACCGGCAGATCGCCGACCAGCTCCGCTCCGGCACCATGTTCGGCTTCCTCCTCGGCCGCTACCGCGAGATCGGCGCCCGCGTGGACGCCGTCACCGACCGGTCCATCCACCGCGGCTCGCGCTGGGCGATGGCCGGTTCGGTGGCGGGCGGCGCCGCCTCCGCCGTCATGTGGGGCGCGCTGGTGCTGCTGCTCGCCTCCGGGCGCATGACGCTCGCCTCGGCCGGCACCGCCGTCTTCGCCCTCCAGACCGTCGGCAACAACCTGTACGGGATCGTCGGCTACGGCACCCGGATCTTCCGCACCGGGCTGTACGTCGACGACTGGGCCGACTTCATCGCCGAGGCGGGCGGCCACCGCCTGGACCGCGGCGGGATCGTCCCCGATCCGCCGAGGACCGTCCGCGCCGAACGCCTCCACTACACCTACCCCGACGCCGACCGGGCCGCCCTGACCGACGTCACCCTGGAGGTGCGGGCGGGCGAGATCGTCGCCCTCGTCGGTGAGAACGGCTCCGGCAAGACGACCCTCTCCCGGCTGCTCACCGGCCTGTACCTGCCGACCGGGGGCACGGTGACCTGGGACGCCCGGGACGTCCGGGAGCTCGACGCGTACGCCATGTGGCGGCACACCGCGGTCGTCCCGCAGGTCTTCGCGCACTGGCCGCTGACCGCCGAGGAGAACGTGACCCTGGGGCAGCCGAGGGGCGGGCACGACGCGCTGCTGCGGGCCGCCGAGCGGTCCGGCGCGGGCGAGGTCGTGGACGGGCTGCGCAGCGGCTGGGGAACGCTCCTCGCCCGGGAGTGGTTCGGCGGGGTCGAGCTGTCCGGCGGGCAGTGGCAGCGACTCGCCATCGCCCGGGCGTTCTACCGGCCCGGGGTGCTCGTCCTCGACGAGCCCACCAGCGCCCTCGACGCCCGGGCCGAGCACCGCATCTTCGCCGGTCTGCGCGAGGTCGCCGAGGGGCGGCCCGTCGTGCTCGTGACCCACCGGCTGGCGAACGTGGCGGTCGCCGACCGGATCGTCGTGCTCGGCCACGGCCGGATCGTGCAGGAGGGCACCTTCGACGAACTCTCCGGCGCGCCGGGACTCTTCCGCGAGCTCCTGGAGCTCCAGAACGACCGGGGCGTCCCCGGGCAGCGGCGGCCGGAGGAGCCCTCGGAACAGGGGTGACGGGAGGTTCCCGACGGGGCGCATCGGTCCGCTCCGTCCCCTCGCAGCCGGAAAATCCGTTGCCCCGGTCCCGGCCGGGGGGCGAACCTGGCACGGACCCCGCACCCCGGGGTCCGTGCCCACGGGGTCCCTCGACGGGGCCCCGGCCGAGCCGCGCCCGCGTGCGCCGGCCCACCCCCTGTCCGCCCCCGAGCAACCCCTGGGGACGTCCATGCAGATCCATCAACTCCCCTACGCCGACCCGGGGGTGCCCGACGTCCGGTCGGGCACCCGGTTCCTGATCTGGCTCGGGCGCATGCAGCTCGGCGGGCAGGTGCGATCGCTGCTGTGGGGCCTGCTGCTCCAGCTGTCCATCGCCGGTCTGCCGATCGGCGTCGGCCTGGCCGTGCAGGCCGTCATCGACCGCGACGGCGGCGGCCTCGCGCTCGGCTGCGGTGTGCTCGTGGCGCTCGGCGCCGGCATCGCCGTCGGCGACACGATGCAGCACCGCACCGCCGTCACCAACTGGATCACCGCCGCCGCGCGGGTCCAGCAGCTCCTCGCCCGCAGGACCGCCGCGCTGGGCTCGCTGCTGACGCGGCGGGTCGCGGCCGGCGAGGTCGTCGCCGTCTCCACCGGAGACGTCGAGAAGATCGGCTGGTTCGTGGAGGCGTTCTCGCGGTTCTCCGCCGCCGTCCTCACCCTGCTGGCCGTCTGCGTCGGGCTCGTCGTCTACGAGCCCGCGCTCGGCGCCGTCATCGCGGTGGGCGTCCCGGCGCTCGCCCTGGCCGCGCTGCCACTGCTGCCGCGCGCGACCCGCCGGGCCGACGAGCAGCGCGAGAAGGCCGGCAAGGCCACCGAGCTGGCCTCCGACACCGTCGCCGGGCTGCGCGTGCTGCGCGGCATCGGCGGCGAGGAGCTGTTCCTCGCCCGCTACCGGGCCGCCTCCCAGGAGGTCCGCCGGACGGCCGTGCGCAGCGCCCGCATGTGGGCGCTGATCGCCGCCGTGCAGGTGCTGCTGCCGGGCCTGCTGCTGATCGCCGTGGTGGTGTACGGGGCGGGCCTGGCGCTCGACGGCCGGATCACGGTCGGCGCGCTGGTCACGGTCTACGGCGCGGTGGCGCTCACCCACCATCCGCTGCGGAACGTGGAGGAGATCGCCATGGCGTACGCCTTCTCCCGGCCTTCGGCGAAGCGCGCGGCGCGGGTCCTGGCGCTCAGCCGCACCACCGATCCCGGCGGCGGGTCCGGTGACCGCGCCCGCGAGGCGTCCGGCGACCTGTACGACCCGGTCACCGGTCTCATCGCCCCCGCCGGGCAGCTCACTGCCGTGGTGTGCGGGGACCCGGACGCGGCCGGCCGGCTCGCGGACCGGCTCGGCGGGCATCCGGCCGAGCCGGGCGACGACCACGTCTCCGTCCGGCTGGGCGGGGTGCCGCTGGACGAGCTGTCCCTCGACGCGGCCCGCACGGCCGTCCTCGTCCAGGACAAGGAGCCGGTGCTGCTGTCGGGCACCCTCCGCGAGCTGCTCGACGTGCCCTCGTCCGGCGGCGTCCGGCCGGAGGACGCGCTCGCCGCCGCCCAGTGCGACGACGTCCTCGACGCGCTCGCGCAGGCGTCGGCGGACAGCGAGGGCGACCCGATGCGGACCCCCATCACCGAGCGGGGCCGCTCGCTCTCCGGCGGGCAGCGCCAGCGTCTCGCCCTGGCCCGGTCCCTGGTGACCGACCCCGAGGTGCTCGTCCTCGACGAGCCGACCTCGGCGGTCGACTCGCACACCGAGTCCCGGGTCGCGGCCGGCGTCCGCAAGCTGCGCTCCGGCGCGACCACCGTGGTGCTGGCCTCGTCGCCGCTCCTCCTGGACCTGGCGGACCGGGTGGTCCTGGTCCACGAGGGCCGGGCCGTCGCCCACGGCACCCACCGCGCGCTCCTGGCGGACGAGCCCCGCTACCGGGCGGTCGTCACCCGGGAGACCGACGACGAGCACGCCGCGGCGACGCCGGAGGGGTCTCCCGACCGCTCCCGTACGGCCCGGCGTGTCGCAGCACTGGAAGGGGAAACCGCATGATCGGCCTGGCGCCGCCCGCGTACGACCCGGCGGCCCCCACCACCGCCACCACCCTCCCCGTCGCCGCCTCCGCGACGGTCCGCGCCTACGTCGGCGGCCTGCTGCGGCGGCACCGCAAGGCGTTCGCGCTGCTCGTCGGGGTGAACGCGGTCGCCGTGATCGCGTCGATGGCGGGGCCGTACGTCCTCGGCCAGGTGGTCGACCGGCTCGCCGACGGCGCCCGGGAGCTCCATCTGGGCGGCGCGGTGGCGGTGTTCGCCGTCGCGCTCGCGGTGCAGACGGTCTTCACGCGGCTGGTCCGGCTGCGCGGGGCGATGCTCGGCGAGGAGATGCTCGCCGACCTGCGGGAGGACTTCCTGGTCCGCGCGGTCGGACTGCCGCCGGGTGTCCTGGAGCGGGCCGGCACCGGCGATCTGCTCTCCCGGATCACCACCGACGTGGACCGGCTGTCCAACGCGATGCGGGAGGCCGTGCCGCAGCTCGTGATCGGCGTGGTCTGGGCGGGACTGCTCGTCGGCGGGCTCGCCCTCACGGCGCCGCCGCTCGCCCTGGCCGTGGTGATCGCGGCCCCGCTGCTGATCGCCGGCTGCCGCTGGTACTTCAGGCGGGCGCCCTCCGCCTACCGCTCGGAGGCGGCCGGGTACGCGGCGGTCGCCTCCGCGCTCGCCGAGACCGTCGACGCGGGCCGCACGGTCGAGGCGCACCGGCTCGGCGCGCGCCGGGTGGCGCTCTCGGACCGGCGGATCCAGGAGTGGACGCGCTGGGAGCGGTACACCCTCTTCCTGCGGTCGGTGCTCTTCCCGGTCGTCAACCTGACGCACATCGCGGTGCTGTGCGGCGTCCTCGCCATCGGCGGGGTGTGCGTCTTCCGGGGCTGGATGGACGTGGGGCAGCTGACGACCGGCGCGCTGCTCGCGCAGATGCTGGTGGACCCGGTCGGGATCGTGCTGCGCTGGTACGACGAGCTCCAGGTGGCGCAGGTGTCGCTGGCGCGGCTGGTGGGCGTGCGGGACATCGAGCCGGAGCCGGGCGACGCGGCGGTGCGGCCCGACGGCCGGTCGGTCGAGGCGGCCGACGTGCGCTTCGGGTACCGGGAGGGGGTGGACGTGCTGCACGGCGTGTCCCTCGCGGTGGCTCCGGGCACCCGGCTCGCGCTGGTCGGCCCCTCCGGGGCGGGCAAGTCGACGCTGGGCCGGCTCCTCGCGGGCATCTACGGCCCGCGCGCCGGCGAGGTCACGCTCGGCGGCGCCGAGCTGGCGCGGATGCCGGCCGAGCGGGTCCGCGAGCACGTGGCGCTGGTCAACCAGGAGCACCACGTCTTCGTCGGCACGCTCCGCGACAACCTGCTGCTCGCCCGTCCGGAGGCCGGTGACCCGGAGCTGTGGGCGGCGCTGGCGGCGGTGGACGCGGAGGAGTGGGCGCGGGGTCTCGACGCGGGCCTGGACACCGAGGTCGGTTCGGGCGGCCGGGCGCTGACCCCGGCGCAGGCCCAGCAGGTCGCGCTGGCCCGCCTGGTCCTGGCCGATCCGCACACCCTGGTCCTGGACGAGGCGACCTCGCTGCTGGACCCGCGCGCCGCGCGCCATCTGGAGCGCTCGCTCGCGCGGGTCCTGGACGGGCGGACGGTGGTGGCGATCGCGCACCGGCTGCACACCGCGCACGACGCCGATCTGATCGCGGTGGTCGAGCACGGCCGGATCAGCGAGCTGGGCAGCCACGACGACCTCGTCGGGGCGGACGGCGCGTACGCGGCGCTGTGGCGCTCCTGGCACGGCTGAGCCGGGCCAGGAGCGGGAGCCGGGGGGGGGGGGGGCGCCCGCCGCCCCGGGGCCCGCCCCCCCCCCCCCCCCGCCCCCCCCCCCCCCCCGGCCCAACCCCCGCGCCGGGGCCGCCGCCGCGGGGGGCGGGGGGGGGGGGGGGGGGGGGGGGGGGGGGGGGGGGGGGCCGGCCCCCCCCCCCCCCCCCCCGGTCCGCGGTCAGACGCCCGCGATCGACTGGATCCAGGAGCGGTAGGCCGTCACGTTGGTGTAGGCGGTGGTCGTCTGGCGGTCGCTGGTGGAGGCGACCCCGACCTGGATGCCGTTGGCCATCATCGGGCCGCCGGAGTCCCCGCCGGCGGTGATGCCGTTGCCGCGCCGGGCGCAGATGGCCGAGCCGTTGTACGCGTCACGGCAGCCCCCGGTCACCGTCACGTTGGCGACCTTGAGGTAGCGGGACTGGCAGTTGGCCTCGGAGCCGCACTGGGAGGTGGCGCCCCAGCCGTAGACCTGGACGCTCTGTCCGACGCTCACGGAGCCGGGCTGGCCGAGCCGGGCGTAGGTGGCCGTCACGGAGCGGTCCAGGCGCACCAGCGCGAGGTCGGAGCTGTGGGTGTAGGTCTGGACGCCGTTGGCGAGGGTCCCGCCGCTGTGCTGGTCGAGGCTGCCGATCCGGAAGGACAGTCCGCCCCCGGTGACGCAGTGCTTGGCCGTGAGGATCCAGGTGGGGGCGATGATCGTGGCCGAACAGGTCTCGCGGCCGTTGGAGAGGAGCCGGGCCGCCCAGGGGCCGCTCGTGGCCTGGCCGCCGCCGATGATCGGCTGCACGGCGACGGCGTCGGCGCGGGCGGGCGCCTGCTCCGACGCGGTGGCGGCGGGCGCGAAGAGGGCGAGCACGGAGAGCGCGGCGGCGGCGGCCGACGCCCATATGCGGTGCGTACGCAAGGTTCCTCGTCTCCGACGGCACACGGAAGTGCCGCCTGTGGGGGGGAGTGGGTGGAACCAGGGTCGTCACGCGCGGGGCCCCCGGGTAATCCCGTTCGGCCATAACACCGCGTTATCCCCGCGCGCGGGCCGCGTCGGAAGAATCAGAAGAAGCCGAGCGCGGAGGCTCCGCCGACCCCGCCGAGGAGCATGAAGACCGGCATGAGGACCTTCAGCTCCACCCAGCTGCCGGCCCGGAAGCGCATCCCCTTCGGCGGGCCGATGGGGTACCAGCGCTTGCGGGCGATGGGGATCGGCCAGAGGATCGGGCAGCCGGAGACGGTGAGCGCGTCGCCGATGTCGTGGACGAGGGCGCCGAGGACGACTGGCAGGCCCAGCCACAGGTACTCCTGGCCGGGGGCGGTGAAGAGCCAGTCCGAGCCGTTGCCCGGCTGGTCGAGGACGCCGGCGAGGATCCAGGCGCTGGTCGCGCCGAGCAGCCAGACCAGGATGTCGCTGGACATCCTGGCGGCCCGCCACAGCAGCCCCTCGACGGCGAGGACGAGGTGGACGAAGAGGATCGCGAGGACCGCCCAGCGCCCGCCGGTGACGGCCGCGGCCGAGCAGCCGCCGCCGATCAGGACGGCCCACAGCCAGGTGTGGGTGAGGGTGCGGTGGCCGCCGGTGCGGCGCGAGTCCTGGGGGCTGCGGGTCGCCTTGTAGACGGCGTACGACAGCTTGTCGACGACCTCGCACAGGATCCGGGAGACCGGGCCGAAGGCGCGCGAGATGGTGGCCGACTTGTGGTCGAGGTCGGGGGCGAGGGCCGCGCCGGCGCAGATCAGGGCGCCGACCAGGAGCACCGGCCAGGGCATCGGGTGGTCCAGGGCGGCCGCGGCGGCTCCCACGCCCAGCCAGGCCGCCGCTCCGGACAGCGAGTGCGCGGGTCCCATCATGGTCGGTGTCGCCCCGTTTCTCCCCTGCCGGCGCCGAGTTGACGACCGGTCGACGGAGCAGCCTATCGGGCGTGATCTTCGCGTTCGACGGCCGGTTCCCTCATCCGGGCGGAATGCAGGCAAGATGGGGACGTGACCCTTATCGATCAGCTGCCGCCGACCGCCGACCCCGACGCCCTCTTCGAGGCCTTCTCCGCCTGGGCCGAGGAGCGCGGCATCTCGCTCTACCCGGCACAGGAGGAGGCGCTGATCGAGGTGGTCTCGGGGGCGAACGTCATCCTGTCGACGCCCACGGGGTCCGGGAAGTCGCTGGTGGCCGCGGGGGCGCACTTCACGGCGCTCGCCAACGACCAGGTCACCTTCTACACGGCGCCGATCAAGGCGCTGGTGTCGGAGAAGTTCTTCGACCTGTGCAAGATCTTCGGCACCGAGAACGTCGGCATGCTGACCGGCGACGCGTCCGTGAACGCGGACGCGCCCGTCATCTGCTGTACGGCGGAGGTGCTGGCCTCGATCGCGCTGCGCGACGGCAAGGACGCGGACATCGGCCAGGTCGTCATGGACGAGTTCCACTTCTACGCCGAGGCGGACCGGGGGTGGGCCTGGCAGATCCCGCTGCTGGAACTCCCCCAGGCGCAGTTCGTGCTCATGTCGGCGACGCTCGGCGACGTGTCGATGTTCGAGAAGGACCTGACCCGGCGCACCGGCCGCCCCACCTCGGTGGTCCGTTCGGCGACCCGGCCGGTGCCGCTCTCGTACGAGTACCGGTTCACGCCCATCACCGACACGCTGACCGAGCTCCTGGAGACCAGGCAGGCGCCCGTCTACATCGTGCACTTCACGCAGGCGCAGGCGGTCGAGCGGGCGCAGTCGCTGATGAGCATCAACATGTGCACGCGCGAGGAGAAGGACAAGATCGCCGAGCTGATCGGCAACTTCCGCTTCACCACCAAGTTCGGCCAGAACCTCTCGCGGTACGTGCGGCACGGGATCGGTGTGCACCACGCCGGCATGCTGCCGAAGTACCGGCGGCTGGTGGAGAAGCTGGCGCAGGCGGGCCTGCTGAAGGTGATCTGCGGGACGGACACCCTCGGCGTCGGCGTGAACGTGCCGATCCGCACGGTGCTCTTCACCGCCCTCACCAAGTACGACGGCAACCGGGTGCGGACGCTGCGCGCCCGTGAGTTCCACCAGATCGCGGGCCGGGCCGGCCGGGCCGGCTTCGACACCGCCGGCTTCGTGGTGGCGCAGGCTCCCGAGCACGTCATCGAGAACGAGAAGGCGCTGGCGAAGGCCGGCGACGACCCGAAGAAGCGCCGCAAGGTGGTCCGGAAGAAGGCGCCCGAGGGCTTCGTCGCCTGGAGCGACACGACCTTCGAGAAGCTGCAGACCGCCGAGCCGGAGCCGCTGACCTCCCGCTTCAAGGTCACCAACATCATGCTGCTGTCGGTGATCGCCCGCCCGGGCAACGCCTTCGAGGCGATGCGCAAGCTCCTGGAGGACAACCACGAGCCGCGCCGCAACCAGCTCCGGCACATCCGCCGGGCCATCGCGATCTACCGCTCGCTGCTCGACGGCGGTGTGGTGGAGCAGTTGGAGACGCCGGACGCGGAGGGCCGCACGATCCGGCTGACCGTCGACCTCCAGCAGGACTTCGCGCTGAACCAGCCGCTGTCCACCTTCGCGCTGGCCGCGTTCGACCTGCTCGACCCGGAGTCCCCGTCGTACGCGCTCGACATGGTCTCGGTGGTGGAGTCGACGCTGGACGATCCGCGCCAGATCCTCGCCGCCATGCAGAACAAGGCGCGCGGGGAGGCCGTCGGGCAGATGAAGGCGGACGGCGTCGAGTACGAGGAGCGGATGGAGCGGCTCCAGGACGTCTCGTACCCGAAGCCGCTGGAGGAGCTGCTCTGGCACGCGTACAACGTGTACCGGAAGTCGCATCCGTGGGTCGGCGACCACCCGGTGTCGCCGAAGTCCGTCATCCGTGACATGTACGAACGGGCGATGACCTTCACCGAGTTCACCTCGCACTACGAGCTGGCGCGGACCGAGGGCATCGTGCTGCGGTACCTGGCGAGCGCGTACAAGGCGCTCGACCACACCATCCCGGACGACCTGAAGACGGACGACCTGGAGGACCTGATCGCCTGGCTGGGCGAGATGGTGCGCCAGGTGGACTCCTCGCTGCTCGACGAGTGGGAGCAGCTGGCGAACCCGGAGGTCCAGACGGCCGAGGAGGCGCAGGAGAAGGCCGACCAGGTCAAGCCGGTCACGGCGAACGCCCGCGCCTTCCGGGTGCTGGTGCGCAACGCGATGTTCCGGCGGGTGGAGCTGGCGGCGCTCGACAAGGTCGGCGAGCTGGGCGAGCTGGACGGCGAGTCCGGCTGGGACGCGGACGCGTGGGGCGAGGCGATGGACGCGTACTGGGACGAGTACGACGACCTGGGCACGGGCCCGGACGCGCGCGGTCCGAAGCTGCTCGCGATCGAGGAGGACGCGGCGCACGGCCTGTGGCGCGTCCGGCAGACCTTCGCCGACCCGAACGGCGACCATGACTGGGGCATCGGCGCGGAGGTGGATCTCGCCGCCTCCGACGAGGAGGGGCGGGCGGTCGTCCGCGTGACGTCCGTCGGACAGCTGTAGAGGAGTTCAGTCGTGACCAATCCCGCCGAGAGGCTGGTCGACCTGCTCGATCTGGAGCGGATCGAGGTGAACATCTTCCGCGGCCGCAGCCCGCAGGAGTCGCTCCAGCGGGTCTTCGGCGGGCGGGTCGCCGGCCAGGCGCTGGTGGCGGCCGGGCGGACGGTGGACGCGGACCGGCCGGTGCACTCGCTGCACGCCTACTTCCTGCGGCCGGGCCGGCCGGGCGTGCCGATCGTCTACCAGGTGGAGCGGGTGCGGGACGGGCGGTCGTTCACCACCCGCCGGGTCACGGCGGTCCAGGAGGGGCGGACGATCTTCAATCTGACGGCCTCCTTCCACCTGCCGGAGGAGGCGGGCTTCGAGCACCAGCTGCCGCCGAGGCACCTGGTGGACCCGGAGAGCCTGCCGAGGCTGGCGGACGAGGTCCGCGACCACCTCGGCGGGCTGCCGGAGTCGATGGAGCGGATGGCGCGGCGGATGCCCTTCGACATCCGCTACGTCGACCGGCTGCGCTGGACGAAGGACGAGGTCGAGGCCGCGGACCCGCGCAGCGCGGTGTGGATGCGCGCGGTGGGACCGCTGGGCGACGACCCGCTGGTGCACACCTGCGCGGTGACGTACGCCTCCGACATGACCCTGCTGGACGCGGTGCGGATCCCGGTCGAGCCGCTGTGGGGCCCGCGCGGCTTCGACATGGCCTCGCTGGACCACGCGATGTGGTTCCACCGTCCCTTCCGGGCCGACGAGTGGTTCCTGTACGAGCAGGAGTCCCCGGTCGCGACCGGCGGCCGGGGACTGGCCCGGGGCCGGATCTACGACCGGGAGGGCCGGATGCTCGTCTCGGTGGTCCAGGAGGGCCTGTTCCGCTCCCTGGGCTGACCGGTCACTCGTACTCGGTGCCGCCCTTGCGGGTCAGGTAGGCCGGGCTGACCGCCTTGGCGACGGCCCGGCCCCCGGTGACCGGGCTGTACCGCTCGACGGCCGGCCGGACGACGACGCCCTCCCGCAGGTGGGCGGAGCCGCCGGAGACGGTCTCGGCGCCGCTCGCGTGGGCGAGGACGGTGTCGAGGTCGTACGGGCCCTCGTACAGGCGCGGCACGAGCGGGACCTCGCCGGGCTCCAGGACCTGGACCGGGTCGAGCCAGCGGACCTGTCCGTCGATCTCCGCGGAGATGTCGAAGAGGGCGTAGCCGACGGCCTCGCGGCGGGCGTCGGCGCCGTAGGCGAGGTCCTGCACGCCGGAGCCGTACACCTCGCCGAAGAAGCCGACGCGGGTGGCGCCCAGGCGGGCGGCGAGCCGCTCGGCGACGGCGGGCAGGCCGTGCGCGTGGACGGCGCGCCAGTACAGGTTGCGCGGGTCCTCCTGGAGTGCGAGCCCCTTGGCGCCGAAGCCCTTGGACGAGACGTGCGTCCGGCCGCCGTCGGCGACGTGGGTGAGCAGGCAGGCGGTGCCGTGGATCTTCTCGGTGAGGACGACCTCCTCGCCGGGCTCGAAGATGCCCGGGTAGCGGTGGAGGTTCTCGATGTCCACCCAGGGCAGCAGATCGGGGGCGACCTCGACGTCCCCGCTCATGGTCGGCGGGATCGGCGGCACCCACTTGGTGATCCCGAGCGTCTCCGCGAAGTCGGTGCCGTCGGCGGCGGCCCGGTCCAGGTCGACGCCGGACAGGGCGCCGGGCCGGCAGACGATCCCCTGCGACAGCTCCCCGCGCAGCCGCACCGCCTTCACCCGGTCCGAGGCCTTCCCGGCCAGCCGCCCGGTCAGCCCGAGCTCGTCGACGAGCGCGGCGGGCAGCACGGCCTGCTCCGGGATGTAGACGGCGGTGTCCCCGCTCCGGTACGCGCCCTTGGCGACGACGGCCCGGTAGAGCCCGACCTGCGCCAGTTCGAGGGCGTCGGCGTTCGGGTGCGGATGGACGGTGAGGACTTCGGCGGTGACGCGCAGGGTGGACATGGTGTCAGGACTCCGGTCGTTCGGCTGGCTCGGGTTTCGCTCTCATCGCCGATCATCCTGACGGACCGTGAAATCCCTGCCCACGGCTTTTGCCGTCTGGTAACGTCGCGATCTTCGCCGGGCGCCGCCCGGACGGAGTCCCGTCAGGACCACGCCGTGGCCTCTCCCGCACTGACCTCCGCCCTCCGTCGCGTCGACGCCGTCTTCGGCGGCATGACGGCCCCCGCCGAGGGGTGCACGTACTGCTACGGGGAGGAGCACCTGGCGCTGCTGGCGGTGCCGGGCGCGCCGCTGGGGGACGACCTGCTGGGCCCGTTCTTCCACGAGGTGCCCAGCCACTTCCCCGACCATCCGGCGGTGGTCCGGCGGCTGCTGCCGGAGGTCTTCGCCCGTCTCGCGGCCGGGCGGGTGGACGGCATGGGGTTCATGCCCACCGGGCTCGGCCGGGTCGCCTGGCAGACGTGGCCGGCCGAGCAGGCCGCGGCGATCGCGGGCTTCCTCGACACGTGGTGGCGGGAGACCCTCGCCGATCCGGCACCCCGGCAGGGCGTGAACGCGGTGTGGGAGCTGTCCGTGGACTTCCACCAGGCGGTCGCCCCGCTCCTCGACGTGTGGGCCGCCGCGCCCCGGGGCGGCGTCGAGGAGCAGCACCTGGCGGACTTCGTGGAGCGCTGGATCGACGACCTGCTCTGGGACCAGGTCATCGGTTGGTCGGCGGACGAGTCCCTCCTCGACGAGCTCCGGGTCTGGCTCGTCGGGCACGCCGTCGACCGGCTCTCCGGTCACCCCGACCCGCTGCTCGTCCGCAAGGTCGCGCTGCTGGCACTCGGCGAGGAGGAGCGGGACGCCGCCTTCGCGGAGCTGGTCGCCCCGGCCGGGCGGGGCGGGCCCGCCGCCACGTGACGTAAGCGGGGCGAGAGGGTCTAGGACTCCAGGCCCGGGAGGGTGTCCTGGTCGACCTCGTGGCGGCGGGCGCGGATGTCGGGGGCCGGGGGGTGGAGCTTGGCGTCGCAGGTGGGCCCCAGTCCCGTACGGCGGGAGTCCGCTCCGGTCAGCGGACGGCCGCAGAGGCGGCAGCGGACGAGGCGCCGCGACGCGCCCGGGGCGGAATCGACCGCGATTGCCAGGTGTTCTTCACTCATGTTGTCATCTACGCCTTAGTCTCGACGAGGAGCTCCCCCCATGAGTCTGTACGACATCCCGCTGAAGAACCTGGCCGGTGAGCCGGTCTCCCTGGCCGACTACCGGGACAAGGCCGTGCTGGTCGTGAACGTGGCGTCCAAGTGCGGTCTCACCCCGCAGTACGAGGGGCTGGAGCGGCTGCAGAAGGCGTACGGGGAGCGCGGGCTGACCGTGGTCGGCGTCCCCTGCAACCAGTTCCTCGGTCAGGAGCCCGGTTCGGCGGAGGAGATCCAGAGCTTCTGCTCGACGACGTACGGCGTCACCTTCCCGCTGCTGGAGAAGATCGAGGTCAACGGCGACGGCCGGCACCCGCTCTACACCGAGCTGACCCGCGTCGCGGACGCCGACGGCGAGGCCGGCGACGTGCAGTGGAACTTCGAGAAGTTCCTGATCTCCGCCGACGGCACCGTCACCCGCTTCCGTCCGCGCACCGAGCCGGAGGCCGCCGAGGTCGTCGCGGCGATCGAGGCGCTCCTCGTCTGAGGCCCTCCGAGGCCTTCGCGGGGTGGTGCCGGGCCGGGGTCCGGCACCACCCCTGGGGTACGATCATCGGGTTCCGCACACGGCGACCGGAGGAGGTGGGTTCCATCCGCACGACGCAGGCAGGATGCTCCCTCTCGACGGCCGTTCCGGCGGTCCGCTCGTAGCGGTGGTTCGGTCGTGGTGACCGAGGGAGCCTCCCCGTGGCTTCCCGGAAGGTCTTTCATGACGCTCGACCCCGCTCTCCCCCTCCGCTCCTCCACCGTCTCCCGACTCCGCGCCGCGGGCTGCGTGTTCGCCGAGGACGAGGCGGAACTCCTCTTCTCCGCCGCCCGTGACGCCGCCGAGCTCGACATCCTCGTCGAGCGGCGCGCGGCCGGCCTCCCCCTGGAACACGTCGTCGGCTGGGCGGACTTCGCCGGCCTGCGCATCACCGTCGAACCGGGCGTGTTCGTGCCCCGGCGGCGCACCGAGTTCCTGGTCGAACGGGCCGTCGCACTGGCCGCGCCCGGCGCGCTCTGTGTCGACCTGTGCTGCGGCTCGGGCGCGGCCGGCGCGGTGCTCCTCTCCGCGGTGCCGGACGCCCGCGTGTACGCGGCGGACATCGAGCCCGCGGCGGTGGCGTGCGCGCGCCGCAACATCGAGCCGCGCGGCGGCCTGGTCCTAGGCGGCGACCTCTTCGACCCGCTGCCCGCGCAGCTGCGCGGGCGGGTCGAGGTGCTGGTCGCCAACGTGCCGTACGTCCCGACCGAGGAGGTCGGGCTGCTGCCGCCCGAGGCGCGCGACCACGAACCGCTCGTGGCGCTCGACGGCGGGCCCGACGGGCTCGACGTGCTGCGCCGGGTGGCCGCCGAGGCGCCGCGGTGGCTGGCGCCGGGAGGGCACCTGCTGGTCGAGACGAGCGAGCGGCAGACCGGCGCGGCGGCCGACGCCGTCGCCGCGCACGGGCTGACGCCCCGGTTCGTCTCCTGCGAGGAGCGGTACGCGACCGTCCTCGTCGCGACCCGGCCGGTCTAGGCGGTGTTTTAGAACGCGGTGACCTGCCTGTTTGGCCGTCCGGGGAAGTCTCGGGCGGCCATCCAGATGGTGAGGTCACGGGCGATGTCGTT
>NZ_JBIBWV010000010.1:237305-238103 GCF_043081625.1 Streptomyces sp. NPDC014861 | reverse complement strand
CCGGACCCGCACCCCAGCAAGTTCCCCAGCCCTCATACGGCCAGCGAACTACCGAACACAAGCCGTGACAAGACCACCTAACAAAGCACTACTAGCTAGTCTGCGCAGGGGCGGGAGAGCGCCGGGCGCCCCACCCACCCGAAAGGGCCGATCATGACCGAGCAGACCCCCGAGACCATCCGCTACACCGCCGACGTCGTCGTCATCACCACCGACCGGCATGTGCTGCTGATCGAGCGCGACCGGGCCCCGCACAAGGACGCGTGGGCGCTGCCCGGCGGCCACGTCGACCCCGGCGAGACCAGCCGCGCCGCCGCCGTCCGCCTGGCCGAAGAGGCCGGTGTGTACGTGTCGGAGGAGGAGGTGAAGCAGCTTGGTGTCTGGGAACGGCTCAACCGGAGCCCCGGCCGGTGCGTCACCGTTGGCTACTGCCTGGAGGTCATCCCCGCCACCTCCATCGAGGCGGGCGACGACGCCATCCGCGCCGAATGGTGGTCCCTGGACGCCCTCCCCCCGCTGGCCTTAACCCACTACGCGATCATCCGCGCGGCCGCGAAGGCCATCGACCCCACCGCCTGATCAGGCCCTGTTCTCTCGAAGCTGCCACGAAGTGCGCGGCTGAGCCGCGTCAGCGCGCGGGTTATCTGGCCAGACAGACCAACTGCCGTGGGGGGGGGGCCCCCCCCCCGGGGGGGGCCCCCCCGGGGGGGGGGGGGGGGGGGGGGGGGGGGGCGGGCCCCCCCCCCCCCCCCCCCCAGGGGGGGCCCCCCCCCCCCGGGGCGGAGCCCCGGCGGCTAC
>NZ_JBIBWV010000010.1:91741-237295 GCF_043081625.1 Streptomyces sp. NPDC014861 | reverse complement strand
CGGCCCGGCTCCCC
Source organism: Streptomyces sp. NPDC014861 (assembly GCF_043081625.1). Taxonomy (NCBI): domain Bacteria; kingdom Bacillati; phylum Actinomycetota; class Actinomycetes; order Kitasatosporales; family Streptomycetaceae; genus Streptomyces; species Streptomyces sp. NPDC014861. The sequence goes on along the minus strand of NZ_JBIBWV010000010.1, from coordinate 237,281 downwards.
CCCCCGCCCCCCCCGGGGCGGCGGCGCCCCCGCCCCCCCGGGGGTTTATCCCCCCCCCCCCCCCCCCCGGGGGGGGGGGCCCCCCCCCGGGGGGGGCCCCCCCCGAACGGGTCAGCGCTGCGGCTTGGGGGACGGAGACTGCCCGGGCCCCTCACGCCTCAGGTGCGCTGCCTGCTCCGTGCTGTTGGCACCGGGCTTCTTCACCGACTTCTTGGTGGTCGAGCGGCTGCGGGCGGCGGCCGCCGAGACCTTGGAGGGACGGCCGGGCATGGGCTTGGCGAGGGCGGCGCCCATCTTGCGCATCGCCTCGACGTCCACCTTATGCGGCGCTGGCGTCCGGCTGTCGTCGGCGGCGGGCTGCGGATTGGCGACGTACCTGAAGCCTCCCCGGGTGCCGCTGACGGAGGCGGCGTCGCGCAGCTGGAGCAGGGCCTCCGTTGCTTCCCGCAGCTGTCCGGACGACGACCCGCCTCCTGCACCGCGCCGACCGCGGTGAGCGCTCAAGCACCTGCTGCTCGGCGACACCCGAGCCGCGTGCCGAGCACAGGACGCGGCGCTCGCGCTGACGACCTCCCCGTCCGTCATGACCCGGGCCCTGCTCGCCCTGGACACCGCTGCCTGTCTCAACGCTGATCGCGACCCGGTCGGGGCCGCCAAGATCGCAGCAGACGTTCTCGACCAACTCCCCGCCGGGTACCGGCAGGGGCTCATCCGCTCCCTGGCCGAAGACCTCCACCGGCGGCTCACCGGTCGCCCCCGCGACCACCTCGGCCAGGCCCTGGCATGACGCAGGGGCCCTCGTGGACACCCACCGTCAGAACCGCTCGACGCCGTACCGCCGCAGCCGGGCCGTGAGGGCTTTCTCGGTGCTGCCGAGCGCGGCGGCGATCTCGCGGTCGGTGTGCTTGTAGGCCGCGGTGCGGGCGATGGCGGTGCCGTCGATCTCGATGACGGCGTCCAGGGCGGTGACGATCCGCAGCGCGGTCAGCGGGTCGCGGTCTTCGAGCCGGTCCAGCCGTTCACGGACCTGGGAGATGAGGCGGGCGATGTCCTCGGGCAGCTGCACCGCCGCGGCGGCGACCTCGCGGGTGTGGGCCGCCCAGTCGTCTTCGGGGGCGGAGGTGTCGAAGAGATGCGGCTGGAGGTCGGGCACGAGGTCCCAGTCGATCGGGTACGCCGTGCCGCTCGCCCAGCCGCAGGCGCAGACCGCGCGCATCCGGTCCGCGCGCGGCCGGCCGAAGCTGCCGTCGTAGCAGAACCAGTCGGTCACGGTCGCACCGCCGCTCCCGCTGCCGATGTCGATGTACACCGGGCCGGGCACTGTTCCGTCCTCCAGCAGCACCCCCACCCTGCCGACATGCCCCTCCGCACCGTCCGGCTCCCACATGGTCCTCCCCTTTCACGAACTCGGTCCGGGCCCCCGCCGGTCGGCGAGGGCTCCGCCCCTCACCGTGGCGGAAGCCGGACGCTCGCCGCAGCCGAATCCGCGCATATTCCACGGGCGAGTGACACACCTCGTACGGTGCCCCGGACCGGGCCACCGGGGTGAACCCGGAGCCTGGCGGCCCATCAGGACCTGCGCATGGCCGCTGGGGCTCGTACGGTCGCGGCGAGGACGGCGTACAGGACCGCCGCCCCCGCCCGACCGTCGCCGGCCCCCTGAATCCCCCCGAACGGGGGCCGGCGCACGGCGGGTGTCGCGACCGGGTCGCTGCGGTGCGGGCGTGTAGTGCACCACGGTGGTCTCGCAGGCCTCCGCGTCGGCCTCCGCCTGGTCGGCGGCAAGACCCCAGCACAGCGCGTACGGCTTCTTGGCCTCGTCCCCGAGCACGGACCTCGCCCACTGTGTCGGGGCGTGGGAGGGTCGCGTGAACGAACACACGGGGGCAAGGGCGAGCCTCTGCCGGGCCAACGCGGCCAGGAGCTCTGGGTGCCTGCCGCGAGCCGCTCCTCGGGTAGCCCATGGCCTCTCCAGCCCACGTTCATCAGCATCGGCGGCCCGGCGGGACTGTCAGACCGGCACCGTAAATTCATGCCATGACCGAAATGACTGCCTCGGCCGGCCACAAGCCCCCGAACTTCCGAGACCCGGAGCAGTGGCACCTCACTGGGGACTTCATCGACTCCTGCCTTCAGAGTGCGGGGCAGTCATTCCGGGAGGGGGAGCTGGCGTACCTGGCGATGACCTCGCTGATCGAGAACCACGTCCGCGACAGGGTGGCCTACGAGATGCATCGGCGACTCAGCGGGAAGCGGCTGGATGTCGGCAGGGAGTGGACCGGTCTGGACACGAGAGGTGAGAACGGAAAGCCCGCCCGGCGGGCGGTGGATCTGGCGGTGGTCTCAAAGCCGATTCGCCGGGACCCCGACCGCGTTCCTCTCCCGGACGGGGTCGTGGAGTTCAAGGCTGAATACATGCACAAAGCCCGACAGCCGCATCAGCTCAACATCATCTACCGGAAGGTGCTCCAGGACGTCAAAAAGTCCCTGACCTGGGAGCACGCAATCATGGGCGAGGTCTTCTCCGTCATGCTGCTGCCGAGCCTGCGAATCGTCAGCAACCGCCTCCCCCACCAGATCATGCAGAAGATCGAGGACAAGGTCCGCTACGACGACGCAATGCGCCGGTTGGGCAAGTTTTCCGACTCGGGGACCGTACAAGAAGTCGCCAAGCGCCTTGCTCCGCTCGGGTCGGTGCGGGAGGGACTGATCGATGCGGGGACCGAGTGCGGTGTAGGGGTCACCGTGCCGTACGTGATCCTCGGGCCGGTATCGACCGAGACCTTCGAGAACCCTCCTACGCTGGAACGACTCCCTCGGCAGCGCGCCCAGCAGGGGAAGTGACCCCAGCGTCCGGCTGCCACATGGCGCTCGTACGGTGCCCCGGACCGGGCCACCGGGGTGAACCCGGCGCCTGGCGGCCCATCAGGAACTGCGGCGGGCTCCTTGGGCTCGTACGGTCGCGGCGGGGACGGCGTACAGGACCGCCGCCCCGCTCGACCGTCGCCGGTCCCCCGAATCTCCCCGAGCGGGGGCCGGCGCACGGCGGGTGGCCGCTACGGTGCGGGCGTGTAGTGCACCACGGTGGTCTCACACGCCTCCGCGTAGACCTTCAGCGCGTCGGCCTCCGCCTGGTCGGCGGCAAGACCCCAGCGCAGCTTCGTGGCGGTCCACTCCCCCACGTACCGGCAGTGGGCGTCCGGGAGCGGCGGCATCCACTCGGCCGGGTCCTTGTCCGCCTTCGACCGGTTGGTGCGCGCGGTCACCGCGACCAGACTCGTCGCGGCGTCCTGGTCGTTGGCGTAGGCCTCGCGGCGCTGCGCGGTCCAGCCGCTCGCGCCGGAGTCCCACGCCTCGGCCAGGGGCACCATGTGGTCGATGTCGAGCTTGCCCGGGTCGGTGACCTCGGCCGCGTCGTAGTAGGAGATCCAGCGGCCTCCAGAGAGCTTGCAGCCGGCCGCGACAGCCGGGGCCTCGACCGCCTCGTCGAGGAGGACTTCGGCGCGGGTGTTGCAGCCGTCGGCCGGGGCGGCACCGGCGTTCCAGTGCTTGAAGGCGTCCCGGTCGTAGCCGGTGCGGGACTCGTCCGCGAGCGGGAGCTGCTCGACGGCGTCCGCGAGCGGCAGCACCGCGGCGGCGCGCGCGGCCGGGAGCCCGGGGGCTGTGGCGCCGGCCGTGGCGGGAAGGGTGAGGGGGGCGAGGGCGAGCAGGATCGCGGTGGACCCGCGGAGCATGTTCTTGATCATGAGTGAAGAGCCTGCCGAACCGGCTGCCGCGACATGCCGGTCCGCGCGAGGTTGTCCGTCATCCGGGGTGTAAATTCACCGGGGAAACGATCAGGCACTCCAGCCCGTTGACGCGGATTGACCCCGCGCCGCTTCTGACGGTGCCCCGTCCCCGCCCATCGGCGTCCGGTCAGGATCCCGCGGATCCGAGGTAAGTCCTGTGCCGATGTTCCGGTGCCGGTACGAGCCTTGGGCTACCTGGGAACAGCCCGCGCCGCAGAGACAGGTATGCCCTCCACCACCACGACCCTGTCGGCCTGACGTCAGCCGTTTCGACGGCTGCGCAGTTCGACAGCGTCGAGGATCAGGCCGAGGGTGGTCTCGAAGATCTCTTCCTCATCGATATCGGCGAGGAACGGTGCGACAGCCGCGAGGTTGGGATAGGCCGCCGGGGAGGCGAGCAGGTACTCACGGCGCCATGCCTCCCGGTCACCCTTGAGGCTTGCCGGGTCGAGGTTGGCGAACGCGGCCTCGTACGCACCGGCGGCCAGCGCGGTGTCGGCGAGTGCCCGGTAATAACGTGCCGCGTCCCTGTCCTCGAAGCCGGCCTCGCGCAGGGCGGCGACTACGGCCTCGGCTCCGCGGAACTCTCCCTCGCGGCGAGAGACCCGGGTGGCGACCAGGACGGCCACGCCGGGGTGGGCGACACAGGCGGCGCGGATCCGGCGGGCCATCGCGGTAAGGGTGGCGCGCCAGTTCGCGGCGGGCTCGAAGCCTTCCAGGGCGCGGTTGACGAGTTGTTCGGCCAGGCCACGCAGGATCTCGTCCTTGTCGGAGAAATGACGCAGCACGGCGGTGTGGTTGACACCGAGATCTGTCCCCAGCCGGCGCAAGGTGAGCGAGTGGGGTCCGTCCTGTTCGACGATGGCCAGCGCAGCATCGAGGATGACCTGCTGGTTCAGACCGGTTGACGAGGGCCTGCCGCGGCGGTTCCTCGTGGGCCTTTCGGCGCTGGTCTCCTGTCCGGTCATGACGGTCATCCTATGCGCCTGCCGACTGCGCTCCCTGGGGTGGAGGGGAGAGTTCCCGGTGCGCGTGCGCCGGGACGGTTCATCCTGTCGGCCGGTCGGTGAGAGCCGCGAGCCGGTCGGTGAGGGCGGTGAGGGCGGCAACCGTCTCGCCGTCGCGTTCGGTGTCGTCGGGGGTGGGCCAGGCGCTGGTCTTGGCGATCACCACGTCGGCCTCGGGGTCGACCCACAGATACTGGCCGTGAACACCAAGGCCGGTGAAGGCCCTGCGCTCACCGCCCAGCGTCCACCACTGGTTGGCATAGCCGTAGTGAGGCGCGCCGCTGGGACCGAGCCGGCCCACATCCAGGTAGGTGGCTGCGCCGGAACGGCTGCGTTCCACCCAGCCGGAGTCGAGCACCTGTATCCCGTCCATCTGCCCGCTGCGGGCCATCAGCAGGCCGAGACGGGCCAGATCCCTGGCGGCGGCATTGAGGGAACCCCCGCCCAGCGCGGTCCGCGGGCGCCCTCGGGTCAGGAAGTAGAAGGCATCGTGCTCGGCACCGATCCGCGACCACAAACGTTCGGCCGCGTAGCGGGCCAGCGACATCCCGGTCGCTGCTTCCAGGACCCAGCCGAGCACGTGGCTGTCGAGAGTGGAGTAGTTGAACCGGACGCCAGGTTCACACACCCGCGGAGCGGAACGGATCACCTCCAGCACCGGCCTGCCGGAGGTGACCGCCTGCTCGAAACGGTTGATCAACGCGTCCGGAAGAGTCCAGTCCTCCAGGTCACCGACGCCGCTGCTCATCTGCAGAAGGTGCTCGACGGTCGGGCCGTCATAGGCGCTGCCTGCGAGGTCCGGCCGGTAGCGTACGACCGGGTCGTCGAGACTGGCGATCGAGCCCTCTGCGAGAGCGATGCCGATCAGCATCGACGTCACCGACTTCGTCAGAGAGAACAGCTGGAACCGGGTAGCCGGAGAGGCGAACCGGCCAGGGAAGCTCTCATGCACGATGGCCCCCCGATGCAGGACCACGAACGCGGTCGTGAGCGTGGAGGCATGCAGGTCCTCCAGAGTCCTTCGACGGCCACGCCACTCATAGGCCACGTCCAGCACGGCGGGCCGGTAGGGCAACGGACGAACTGGACCGGACCGTGTGACCGTCTCGGTGGGCATCAGTCGGTCCATGTGCGTGAAGGTCCACTCGTTCAACGGCCTGCGCATCGCCAACTCGCCCTGATGCCGCCATACCCACGCCAGCCCCGCGCCCGCTCCGGCCACGGCCGTCGCAGCAGCCACCCTCTGCACCGCTCTGCTCATCATCCGCTCACAATATTAGACCAATGGTGACACCAATGGTCACACAGAGATGTGGGCCAATCAAGGGCTCGCCGGCACGCCATTGCCCCAGGTCCACACCCTTGCCGCAGTGATGCGGCAAGGGTCGTGGGCACCCTCGCCCTGGCCTGACGTCCTGTGGCCGGGGTGTGGGATCAGGTGAGGTGTTCCATGAGCCAGGTGATGACGGCGCGGAAGGTGCCGGAGACGGCGCCGCCGAGGGCTGCTGCGGCCAGGGTGAGGCGTCCGCGGCGGGTCAGACGTGTGCGGGACATGGAGTCCTCCACAGGAAGTGGGGTGGGCGGATGGGCAGCCGGCCGGCTTGCTGTCCACGCTGAGCCCCGCGCGGTGATCGACTCCGGGTTGCGACGTGCCGTCAACGGGCCTGCTCATTGCCGCTGTTCAGGCCACGGCGCAGGGCGGGATCGGAGACGATGATGCGATGAGTGGCGATGCCGCGGGCGACGAGGCCGGTGCGAAGGGGCGGAGTCCGAAGCGGCCGCGGCCGCTGAGGCGGGCACGGGTGGGATGGCCGCCTGCGCTGCGCGAGCTCAAGGAGCTGCTGTACGAGGTGTACCTGGCGGCCGGCGCTCCCAGCCTGGATGAGATCGCCGAAGGCGTGGCCGCCGACGACGACCTGGACGGGTCGCCGGAGCGGGACACGGTCCACCGCGTCATCACCGACGGCGAACGGTCCGGACAGCAGGCCGATGTGGTGGCCGTGGCCGGTGTGCTGGCCCGCAAGGCCAGGTGGGACGTACCGGACCTGATGGGGCGGGTGCGTGAGCTGTGGGTGCGGGCCCGGATGGCGCAGGGCGCGGGGCGCCCGGTCGGCGACTTCCGCGGCGATGTCCGGCTCGTCCTGGACGGATGCCTGGGGGTCCACCCGGCGCTGGACACCGACGGCGCCCGCGGCCGGTTCGGGACCCTGACCGCCTATGTCCGGCGGGATCACGACACCCGCCTGGAGGCGGTGGTCGATGCGGCCAAGGCCGGGCGCAGCTCGTTCGCGGTTGTGGTCGGCGGGTCGTCGACGGGCAAGACCCGCGCGTTGTGGGAGGCGGTCGGCGGGTTGCCGGACGGCTGGCGGCTGTGGCATCCGCTGAGTCCCACCGCCCCGACGCGGTCCTGGCCGCACTGGCGGACGTCGCCCCCAGGACGGTGGTCTGGCTGAACGAGACGCAGCTCTACCTGGGCCCGGATCCACTGGGTGAGCGGGTCGCGGCGCGCCTGCGGGAGCTGCTGCACGATCCGTCACGGGCCCCGGTGCTTGTCCTGGGCACCCTGTGGCCCGGCCACTGGGACACCCTGACCACCTCCGACCGGCACGCCGGCGCCCGCGAACTGCTCGGCGAGCACAAGATCGACGTGCCGGACGCCTTCACCCCGGCCGACCTTGCCGCACTCGATGCCGGCGAGGGTGCCGACCCCCGGGTCGCGGAGGCCGCCCGGCGGGCAGACGATGCGCAGGTCACCCAGTACCTGGCCGGGGCTCCTGTCCTGATGGGCCGCTACAGCGCGGCCCGGGGCGCCACCCGGGCCCTCATCCATGCCGCGATGGACGCCCGCCGCCTCGGCGCCGGCCCCCAGATCCCGCTGGACTGGCTCGCCGACGCCGCTCCCGGCTACCTCACCGAAACCGAGTACCGCGCTCTTGACGCCGACTGGCTGAACGAGGCCCTCGCCTACGTCACCACACGCCGCAACGGCATCCCCGGCATCCTCACCCCCGTCAACACCCACCGTCCCCCCAACCAGCGCACCCGCCGTCGCCCGGCCGCGAGCGGCGCCCCTGCTCACCTGCCCGCCCCCGGCCTGCAGGGGCCGCACTACCTGCTCGCCGACTACCTCGACCAGCACGGCCGCCGCCACCGCACCGAAACCATCCCGCCCATCGCCTTCTGGACCGCTGCCGCCCACCACGCCCACCCCACCGACATGACCGAACTCGGCGACGCAGCCTGGGCACGCGGCCTGTACCTCGACGCCACCCGACTCCACAGGCAGGCCACCGCCCATGGAGTCCGCCACGCCGCGGTCATCCTTGTCAGCCGTCTCCACGACCTGCATCTCACCGACCACCACGCTGCCCGGTGGGCGGTCGCGCACGTCGCCTCCGACGACCCGGCTGGCGTCGCCGATCTGCTGGAGGCGCTGTGGGAGGCCGGGGCGGACGAGCAGGCCGCGGTCCTGGCCGAACGAGCCGCCGCACACATACCCCTCGACCACCGGGCCGCCATCGTGCTGCTGGAGGTGCTGTGGGAGGGCAGGGCGGACGAGCAGGCCGCGACCCTGATAGAGCGGGCCGCCGCACACGCCGCCCTCGACAACCCGGGCACCGTCGCCGATCTGCTGGAGGTACTGCGGGAGGCTGGGGCGGACGAGCAGGCCGCGACCCTGATTGAGCGGGTCGCCGCACACGCCGCCCTCGACAACCCGGGTATCGTCGCCCGGCTGCTGGAGGTGCTGTGGGAGGCTGGGGCGGACGGGCAGGCCGCGACCCTGATTGAGCGGGCCGCCGCACATACCACCCTCGACAACCCGGCAGCCGTCGCCCGGCTGCTGGAAGAGCTGCGAAAGGCCGGGGCGGACGAGCAGATCAGCGTGCTCCTGGCCCGCGACCCCGCCGCACACGCGCACCTCAACAACGCGCGAGGCGTCATCCTGCTGCTTGAGACCCTGTGGGAGGCCGGGGCTTCCGAGCAGGTCACGACCCTGGCCGAACGAGTCGTCACACACACCGCCTCCCTCAACAACCCGGACGCCGTCGCCCTACTGTTGACGGAGCTACGGGAGGCCGGGGCGGACGAGCAGATCGGCGTGCTGATGGCCCGCAACCCCGCCGCGCACGTCACCCCCGACGGCTTCTTCTCCTTCGCCGCGCTGCTGGAGGAGCTGCGGAAGATCGGGGCGGACAAACAGGCCACCACCCTGGCCGAGCGGCTCCCTGCCGCAGGACACTTCGACCGGTTCATCGCTCTGGCAGGAAACAGGGAAAAGTTCCGATTCGGACGTGAGCCTGACGGCAGCGCCGCCCCATCATGGACGTGGAACGACACAGACTGAGCTGCTGCCATCACTCCACCCCGCCGGCTCCGGAAGCGAGTTCCTCGCGTGCGGGCAGCACCTCCCCGCCCACCCCCGACGGACGCCGCACGCCAGACCCCCGCACCGACCACCACCTCACCCCCGTGAACACCGGTGGCACCGAAGCCCTCGACGTCTCACCGCCGACCGTGCACGAGCTCGTGACGACTCCGGGGGACGGAACGCGTGATGCCCCTCCTCACGCGGCTGGGCGAGGAGGGGCATCTGCGGCACGCACCCGAAGTCCGGGCCGGGTCGGGTCCGGTGTCAGGCTCCCAGGCGGGCCGTGGCGCCCTTGAGGGTGATGGCGTTCTCGGCAGCGTCGTGGCCCATCACGAGCCCCTGGTGGGGCAGGGCGCCGAGGTGCTCCCGGAGCCGGCGGCAGTCTGCGGCCGGGGGCAGCAGGCCGAAGATGTCGGGGTAGCGGTCCTCGGTCTCGGCGGTGAAGAAGTCGGTGTCCTGCACTCCGCGGGTGCCGTCCGTGAGGCGGGGCGGGGCGCCGGGGCTGATCTGGGGGAAGAGGATGCCGGTGGCGTGGCCCTGGGTGGCCAGCGGCATGGAGAGCCAGGTCGTGAGCTGGTCGGGCCAGAACTGGGGCTTGAGCTCCTTGCCGGAGGCCTTCCACAGCGGGGTGCGGCGGCCTTGGAGGAGGGCGTCGGTGACGGTCCGGTGCTGGGTGGGGTGCATCGTCTCGCCGGAGGTGAGGCGGGTGCGGACGGTGTCGTACAGGTCGAGGGCGTCGAGGAGTCCGAGGCCGAAGGCGGCGGCCGACGGCCAGGGCAGGACCCGCACGACGCCGGCGTCGTCGACGCGGGCGAAGACGCGGTCGTTGGCGAGGAGCCTCCATCCCGCGCGGGCCAGGGTGATGGCGGTGGTGGTCTTCCCGGCGCCCTTGTCGCCGAGCGTGAGGATGGTGGAGCCCTCGGAGTCGGTCACGGCGGAGGCGTGGAGGATGGCCCAGCCGTCGGCGAGGAGCTGGGCGCGCACGAGCTCGCGGGCCAGGCGCGCCGCGGCTGCGGCGAGGGTGGTCTCGTCGGTGCCGACGATCCGCAGCACCCTCCACTCGGCGTCCCAGCGGTAGGCCAGGGCGCGGTCTTCCTGGACGGCGGTGACCATGTCGCCGTCGCGGACGGCGAGGAGGGTGCTGCCGGCGTACTCGATCGTCTCGGGGTCGCCGTTGTCGACGACGCCGGCCAGGGCGAGGAGTTCGGTGTCGTCGGTGTCGGCGGAGACGGTGGGGCCGTCGAGGTCGGTGGTCGGCTCGGCGGTCCACCATCCGCCGAGGTAGCGGGTGGCCCAGTCGGGGACGGTGCTGGTCGTGCTGGTGACGGTGACGGCCTGGCCGTCGGTGGTGGTGATGCGTACTGCGCTCATGCGGTCAGATCTCCTGGTTGAGTCGGGTGTATGCGTGGTGGAGCTTGTGCGTGGCCGCGTCGAGCTGGGCGGCCTCGGAGTCGTCGAGCGGGGGCGGGCACGGCGTCGCGGCGCCGCCGGTGTAGCGGACGGGCATGCCGAGCCAGACGCCCGCCTCCTGGCGTACGGACACCTCGGTCACACCGCTGGTGATGCCGAGGGTGCGGGTGAGGGCGTGCATGACGGCGCCGGCGGGCCCGAGGCGGGTGCGGCCGATGCCCTGGCTGATCCGGCGGGGCCGGGCGGCGAGTTCGTCGCGGACCCGCTGGAGCGGCACGGTGGCGGGGCGGCCGTGGACGGTGGTGGTGGAGGCGCAGATGACGGCGGCGTCGCCGTGCTCGCCGATCACGTGTCCTTGTACCGCGTCGACCGGGACGCCGAGGTGGCGGGCGAGGGTGAGACGGTAGCGGGCGGTGTCGGTGGCGGCGCCGATGCCCACGACCCGCCGGCAGCCGCTCCGCTCCGCGAACACCCTGGCCAGGACGTCGACCGGGTTGGTCACCATGACGGCGACGCCGGCGTAGTCGGTGAGCTGCCGGGCGAGGCTGACGATGAGGGGCCCGTTGGCGAAGAGCCCGGCCATCCGGACGTCGGTGGTGCGCGCGTTGGCGAACTGCGCGCGCGGGGAGAGCACGACGGCGTCGCAGGCACCCATGGCCTCCGGCACGGCGACAGCCACCCGGACGGGGGCTCCGGTGACCTGAGTCTGGTCCTCCAGATCGGTGACGAGCCCACGGGCACTGGCCGGTGTGCCGGAGGCGACGAGGAGTTCTCGGCACCATCCGGAGGCGACGAGGAGCGCGCCGACGCTCTGCCCGACCGCTCCGGCTCCGATCAGCCCGATCCTCATGCTGCTACCGCCTCTCGTACGCGGGTCAGGTACAGGCGCACAGGGTTGTCCCGTCAGCGGTGGATGCGAGCGGGGCCGCGGCGTGGTCGAGGAGGTCCGCGACGTGGCGGGCGCGAACCTGGACCGCGGCCACGTGCGCGGACAGCGGCAGGCCGGGTGGGGTGGTGACGTAGGTGGACAGGATGTTGAGGGTGTCCATGAGGACCAGGAGGACGAGCTCACGCAGCCACGCGGCCCGCTCACCGGCGGCCAGGCGGGCGGAGGAGCGGACGAAGGAGTCGGCGCCGTCGAGCACCACGCCCGCCTGCGCGGGTCGGGACGCGACCAGCGCGAGGACGAGCCGGGAGACGAGCTTGGCGGTGTCTGCGACCGTGTGACCGCGCATCAGGCCGGGGTCGAGGTAGACGGGGCGGTCGTCGAAGAACACGACGTGCTCCGGCTTGAGGTCCCCAAAGATGACCGTGGCCGTCGGCGCCGGCGGGATCCGGCGCGCGCGCCGCAGCCGGTCGGCGACGGCGCAGAGCGTCTCGCCGTGGCCGGTGCGGCGCAGGTAGGCCGTACCGGACAGCCCGTTGAACTTGCAGGTGAAGGTGCCCGCGATGCCGCGCTCGCGGATCGACGCGCGCTCGACGACCTCGCCGACGCCGTCACGGGCAAGGCCGTCGGCAAGGTCGCGGACCACCGTGCCGAGCAGTTCGCGGGTCCGCCCGGGTTCGGATGCGATGAGGTCGGCGAGTGTCGGGCCGGTCACCGGGGCGGTGAACAGCACGCCGCGGGCGTATCCGGCGAGCGGGGCTGCGGTGAGCCCGGCGGGGCCGGACAGGGTCCGCAGCTGCTCGGCCTCGCACGCGGGGAGCGATCCGGGGGCGGTGAGGTAGGCGGCCTGGCGGGCCTTGAGGGTCGCGAGGTCGCCGCACGCCCCGCAGGTCACGGAGACCAGGGAGGTGCCGCAGATGGAGAGCTTGGCGTAGAGCGGGCGTCCGTCGACGTGGAGCTGCTGCACGTAGCTGGTGACGGACGGGACCACCGGGCCAGGCACGACGGGTGCGTACGGCCAGATGATCCGGCTCGCCGCGAGCACCTGGCCTTCTGCCATCGTCAGGACGTCGGCGACGGCCGGGGGCGTCATGCCGCTCCCCCGGTAAGGGCGCGTGTGGTGGGCACGAGCAGGGTGCCGCGCCGGTCGAGGAGCTGGGGCTCCGACGGGGCGGCAGGGGCATCCGGCCGTGGGCATGGCGGTCAGGGTGTAGAGGGTGTTGTCGTGGCCGTGGACCGTGAGCGCCTCGGCGATGTACTTGCCGCGGGCGATCTGGTCGCGGAGGTCCTGGAGCGCGGCGTCGTTGTCGGTCCAGTCCCTCACGGCGTCCGCCGGCTCCGCCAGGAGGGAGCGCTCTTCGGTGTCGAGGCGGTCGGCGAGCCAGAGCCCGACGGCCCGCAGATGCTGCACGCCAGCTTCGGGTCCTGCAGCCTCACGGCGGAGCAGCAGCCACGTGTAGGGCGTGGCGGGGGCTCCGGCCCAGACCTCGCAGTGGACCACGGCGGTCGGTTGGGCGTGGTGGAACGGGATCGGGGTCATCGCCCGTGGAGCGGGGCGCGGGTGGGAGTGAGTCATCGGTGGTCCTCTCGTCCGTCGCGAGGGGTGGATGTGGTGTCGAGGGCGGTGCGCAGGTCGGCGGGGTCCATGAGGCGGGGGAAGAGGCCGGGGGGCTGGGCCCAGCGGCGTTCGGGGACCTGGGGGCCGCCGGGGCGGGGGACGGCGACGAACCACGGGTGCCCGAGGGCTGTGGTGCCGGGGAGGTCCCAGTCGGTGTGGGTGCCGGGCGGGACCCACACATAGGCGAAGCCGGTGGCGAGGTCTTCAAGGACCGGTACGTCAGTCAACAGCTCGGGCCGCCGGCGGGCGGCGGCGATGAACCGTGCTCGCGGGACGGCGATGACGTCCCAGCTCACTCCGGTGGGCAGTACGGCGTAGGTCCGGCGGGACCATTCGGTCCACACGGCCCACGACGACGTTCCGCGTGCGGACTCGGCGAGCCAGACGGCCCCGGCGTCGGACGGGTCCTTGGGCATGGCGTTCAACCCCCTGAGGTCGGGCAGTTGGAGCAGACCCGCACGGGCCAGCCGAGCCGTCCGCCGTCGCGGCCGACAGCGAAGGCGTAGCCGGCGGGGCGGTGGGGGCTGGGGGCGCCGCACCGGGCGCATGCGCGGCCGTGGAGCCGGTCGCGTTCGGCGTGCGATATCACGCGCAGGTCCACGTCAGCGGCGCGGATGTCCTGCTGGGAGTGGGCCCGCATGGTGGGTGCTCCGTTCATGGGCATTCCGGGCAAGCCGCCGAACGCGCACGGTGATTGCCACATGCCCGTGTGTAGCGGTCTTGGCAGTCTGACACTGGGTTTCCCAGAATGGGAATCCCAAAATGGGAATCCCATGGAAGGTGGCATATGCACGCCGTGCTCGACCCGATCGCGCTTGCCGTGGCGCCCACCGCTGACGAGACTGACGACCACTCACAGGGAGGCCCACACATGACACCTCAAGGACCCAGGCGGCTACAGATCGCCAAGGGCCTGCAACAGCTGCGCGAGCGCTCGGGGCTGACGCTCGAAGAGGTCGCGGCGGCCTCCGGCTACGGCAAGTCCACCGTGCAGAGATATGAGGACTGGACCTCCGCGACCCGGCCGAAGGCCCGCAACGTGCGGGCGATCGCGGGTGCCGCCGGCGGCACCCCGGAAGAAGTCGCCGCACTGACGACGCTGGCGGAGAGCCTGACCGCGGGATGGTGGGCGGTGGGCGGCGTCCCCGAGTGGCTCCACCCGCTCGTCAGCCTGGAACAGGAGGCCGAAGTCGAGTGCGCCTACGCGCCGTCGATCGTCCCGGGCCTGCTCCAGACCCGGGAGTACGCCATGGCCATCCACCTCGGCCAGGAGGTCCGCGAACCGCTCGACGTCGTCACCCGGCAGGTCGACGCCCGCATAAAGCGGCAGGAGGTCCTCGCCAAGAACTCCCCGCTCCACCTGTGGGCGATCCTCGACGAAAGCGTCCTCCAGCGGGTCGTCGGCGACCGCGCCGTGATGGCCGCCCAGCTCGACCACCTCATCACGCAGAGCCGGCTGCGGCACATCGAGATCCAGATCCTGCCGCTCGCCTCCGGCGGGCACGCGGCCGCAGCGTCCGGGCACTACGTCACGATCACCTCCGGCGGCTACACCTCCGCCTACGCGGAACTCCTGGGCACCGGCCTGTACATGGATACCGCCGAGCAGGTCGCGCGCTACACCACCGCAATGGACTACCTTCGCAGCCAGGCAGCGGACACAACCGCTTCCCTGAAGGTCTTGAGCGAATACCGCAAGGAGTACGGGACATGAGCACACTGAAGCCCTCCGCCGAAGAGCTGACGGGGGCCCGCTTCTCGAAGTCGTCGTACTCCGGGGGCGGCGGCAACGAGTGCGTCGAGATCGCCGCGATCCGCGACTGGAAGTGCGTCCGCGACTCCAAGCTCGACGACAGCCCCACCCTCGTCGTGACGACCACCGCGTTCGCCCAGGCACTGACCGCACTCGGCGCCGGCCTGCTGTAACCCCACCGCCGCAGACACGAGGGCCCCACGACCTGCGCTTGGGTCCTGGGGCCCTCGCGGTCGTTCGCGGGGGAGGCCTTACACGACCGGCCGCCACAGGGGGCGCCGGGACAGGCCCATCCTGGAGCCGTCGGACCGCCCCCCTCAGCACCGGCGGGCCGTGGACACAGGAGGAAGGCCCGAAAAGGATGGTTTGGGGCTTTTGATTTCAGCCGTGCCTGGCGCCTTTCTCGTCCGGCGCAGAATCAGGCCTGCCGGGTCGAGGGCCGATTCCGTGCCCAGCGGTGCAGGTCGCCACGGCGGCATAGGTGTTCCTGGCCTGCCATTCCGATCACGGCGGGGAACTCCGGATCGTTGATCCGTGCCCAACCCAGGCCTGCGAGACTCAGCCCGCCCAGTTCCTGCTGGGCCCGGCGAAGCCCGATCGGCTCACCCTCACCCACATCCTCGGCGTCGGTGCTTCGGCTTCGGCTTCGGCTTCGGCTTCGGAGAGGTTGAGTACCCGGGTCTCGCGAGCGGTGCCGCCGAGGACGACCTGGACCCGACCCGGGTGCCGGGTCGGCTTCGGGGCGGGGGCCACTTTGGGGACGAGCATCTTCCAGGCGTTCATGGTGTAGCGGACGAGGATGCGGGGGGAGAAGTTCTCGCGCATCTCCGGGCCGCCGAGCCGCGCGGGCGGTCGCGGATTGGGCGACGAGCAGAACGTGGAGGCGTAACTGGCGGCCCATGAACAGGATCTCGGCAAGCGCGTCGCTCGCGGGTGAGGTCTTGGGGGGCCATCCCCGCGCATGCGGGGAGCAGTCCTCCTGGATCTGGTACTTCGCCCTCAACCAGGGGCCATCCCCGCGCGTGCGGGGAGCAGCCGCCGCCACTGTGGTGCCGCTGCCCGGGGCGGGGGCCATCCCTGCGCGTGCGGGGAGCAGACGTCCACCCGGGTGTCGCTGCCCGCAGGAGGAGGGCCATCCCTGCGCGTGCGGGGAGCAGGAGTTGTAACTCAACTACAAGTTGTGTTGAAAGGGGCCATCCCTGCGCGTGCGGGGAGCAGTGGGTCATTCCGGCTACCAGCATCGAAGCCTTGGGGCCATCCCTGCGCGTGCGGGGAGCAGCCTTCCTGACCTGCAGTTCTACCCGACGACTACACGCTCCCGAGCAACTTTCACCGAAACTGACAAAACGACCCCAGGGGTCCGGAGAACCACCCATGGTGAGCCCCGTGGTGAGCAGCCCCGGGCATGGTGAGCTCGTTGGTAAGCACGGTGGTGAGTACCGCCGAACTCGGTGACGAGCGACCATGACGACCTCTCCCCCACTCACCACACCCCCGACCGCAGCACCGACATCCCCCGGCCGCAAAAAAACAGAAAACGGAGACAGCTGGCGGACGCGTCCTCCCCGCGGGCGCGGGGAGCCGTCGGCGGGTACGTACGACGGCGACCTGGAATGGGGACCCTCCCCGCGCGCGCGGGGAGCAGAGGACGGACCCGCCCCGGCGGCCGCCGGAAAGCGGGCCATCCCCCCACGTGCGGGGAGCAGTCCCGCTGCGTGGCCAGGCGCTGCAGCTTGTCGGGTCCATCCCCAGGCGCGGGGAGCAGACTTCCTGACCCGCAATTCTCCACGCTGCCGGCCCGCTCCCTAGCAACTTCCACCGAAACAGACAAAACACCCCCAGGCGGCGTCACCCATGGTGGAGCACCGTGGTGAGTCCCGTGGTGAGCGATCCCGGGCATGGTGAGTTCCGTGGTGAGCGACCACAATGACCGCTCCCCCACTCACCACGACCACCGACAGCAGCGACCTGAGCGACCGAAGAACCGACACAGCACCACCGCCAAAACCCGACTTCAGCACCCGCACCCTGATTTTGTCGGGTCATATGAGAGCCGCTGCTTCGGTGTGAACCAGAGCCGGGTGTAAGCCGTTCGTGGCGGGGGTGTACTCGCCCGAGGCCGGTGTTCTTCGGTGAGTCTGGAAGCCACTTCGGCGGGATCGGGAGCCACTGATCGGGTGACCGGGCGAGGCCGGGGGGAGTGTCCGCCGGGATCGGGGCTGGGGTGTCGACAACTTGGTTGTCGCGGGCCCGGGTCGCCTCCCTGACAAGTCGCGGCCAGGGCCTTGCCCCTGTCATGGCGGAGGGCTGGACCCTGCGGGGCCAGCCCTCCGCGTTGTTGGCGGCACGAGCCAGGTTGGGCTTGCGGTCAGGCGTACTACCAGTGGTGCCAGACTTCCGCGGGGGCAACGTCCCATGAGGTGCCCGCGATCTCTCTCGGATTGCAGAAGAGTGCCCAGGTCACCACAGTGTCGCCGGCCCGCTGTGCGCCCAGCTCAATCTCGAAGCCATCGACGACCAGCTCGCCGCCTCCGGTCGACCGGAGCCCCATGTCGTGCCGGTCCGCGTAGGACTCCATGTCCTCCAGAAGCTCCGACGGAACCCGGCCGATCAGACGGATCCCCTCGTGAGTGACCTGTGGACCGAGCCGTCCATCCACCAGCACGCACGTCAGTCCAGCGCCTTCGACGAAGTAGCACTTCACTGCTGGCCGACTCCAGGCCGGCTGCGGCTTGAAGAACGCAACTCGCCATTCCGTGCGGCCCGTCAGGTGCCAGCTCCCCATGTTGTGCTGCTTCGCAGTGAAGCCCTGCCCTGCCATGGCGGCGACGGCGTCCTCCCGACTCATTCCAAAGCCCAATGGCCCAATGGTCTGGAATGGGGCATAACGCCACTGGTCCCTCTCGGAGTCCTCGAGGACCACCCCATAATCAGTACTCACGTCCCAATGATCATCCATACGGTTCTACTCGGCTCAGCAGACCACAAGACTAGAAGGAGACTCCCTGGTCCGCAGTGGGGAAGAGGGATTCTTGGGTGGTCTGGTAGCGGCAGGAACCGGTGCCGGTCTGGATCAGCGTGCAGCGGAAGGTGATCTTGCGGACGTCCTCAGCGGGCTCGAGTGCGCGCAGGCACGTGTTGACGGCGAGGGTCTTGCCGAAGCCGGCGCCGCCGTGGATACACATCATGGCGCGGGCCGCGACGGTGTCGGTGATGCTCTCCCAGGCGGTGAGCAGGGCGCGGGTGGTGACCACGCAGGCGTCCGGGAGACCGACGTACTGGTAGGTGGTGTCCGTCATGAGACAACTCCGTCTTCCTCGGTGGGGGGATGCGTGGTGTGCCCGGCCGGGACGTGGGCGGCGGCGGTATCGGCCTTGTCGGGCGGACCCGCGACGCGTCTGGCGGAGTGGGGCGGTGCGGCGGCCGATGGGGCGGGCGGGCCGTCGGCAGGCGTGTCGTGGGGAGCGGGCGGCGCTGCGCCGGTCCAGGCAGGACGGGTGCGCGCGGCAAGGGAGGCCGGGGTATGCCAGTCGGCCGGCGGCGCGGCGGGCGGGACGACGTCCGGCAGCGCCAGATCCGACACATGTGTGTCGGTGGCCTGGGCGAGTTCGGCATCGGCCTGCGCACCGGTCAGCACACCGAGCCGCTGCGGGGGCCCGGCCTGGCTCGTGGCGGCGTAGCGTTCCCGCTGGGAAGCTTCGAGGTCCTTCTTCAGGTGGCGGGCGCGGGCGGCTCGGGCCCGCCGTACGGCGCTGACCTGCTCGGCGATGGCCTGGTCGGCCAGGTCCGCAGGACCGAGATAGCGGCCGGTGGTGGCGTCGTAGACCTCGATGCGGTGGTCGCGGTGGGGCATGAAACGGACGCGGACCTGCAGGCCGGCCTGGCCTGTCATCCACGGCCCCACATAGTCGCGTTTCCTGAAACGGATGCCACGGGTCGTCAGCGTGCGGGTGCCGGCGTCCTTTCAGAGTGAACGTCCATAGATCCGCCGCAGGCACGTCCCGTAGCGGGGTGGGAGAGGGATGACTCCGGCGACGATCGCGCCGAGGAGAGGGGGTTATCCCCGCGCGTGCGGGGAGCAGGACGGACTGCTTGGCCTCGGGGTCGAGGGCGAGGCCACCCCTGCAGGAGCGGGGAGCAGTGACGCCGCTGTCCACGGCCCGCGTCACCAGACGCGGGTCAATCCCCACAGGGCTCTGTCGATGACGAAGAGCAGCGCTTGTCCGGCGGCTCGAGAGACGCTGCCCGCGGTGCCCGCACGATAGGGGCGACTTCTGACAACGGGGCTTCGCTGAAATCGTGCTGGGCTCGGGGGGAGCGGTCAGCGGATCCGTACGGTGGCGCAGGTGAACGTCGTGTCCCGGAGCAGTGCCGGGGTGACGGCGACGCCGGTCAGGTGTTCTGCCAGGGCGAACGCCGCCTGCGGGGAGAAGTCCGGTTCCGGGTCCTCCACCTCGAGATGGAATCCGATCCTTCGCATGACATCGAGGAGTTCGTCGGGCTCAGCGCCCCAGCGGTCCTCCGGGAACATGGGGTCGAAGCACAGTCGTAGCACCTGGTCTTCTGCCCAGTGGAAGGTGCCGACGGCGTTGATGTTGGTGAAGTGGGAGACCCAGCTCGTTCCGGCGGAGGCTGGCAGCGCTTGTTCTTCGGTGACCCCGAGGTAGCCGTTGGGCTCGATCAGCAGGGTCCAGGTACCCACCGTCGTCATGGCGACCAGCTGCCGGTCCTGCTCCAGGTCGTACTGGGCGAAGGTGGCGTCGACAACCGCGGATATGCCCTGCAGGAATGCCTCCGGTCGTGCTTCGAGCCGGGACGTCAGCTCAGTGGGCGACAGATCGCGCACCAGGGTGAAGCAGTACGCCTCGGCGATGTCTGGAAAGTCGTCCTCGAACCATGCGTAGTCCGCTCCGGTCTTCGTCATGCAGCCTATCCTTGCCCCTCTGTCTGACATCGGGCGGTGCCCGGTCGTCGAGGGTCATCCCCGCGCGTGCGGGGAGCAGCGGAGGTCGTCCAGGATCCGGCGCGGGGTTTCGGGGCCATCCCCGCGCGAGCGGGGAGCAGCGGGCGGCCGGGCGAGTACGAGGACCAGGGCGGCGAGCGCCGCGGCCAGGCGCGTCCGGCTCGTCGTGGCCACGGGCTGGACCACGACAGCGGGAAGGCTTGGGACTGCGGTGATGCGCAGGGTGTAGCCCTGGCCGCGCCGTAGGGTCCCAACCTGCCCTGTACGAGTCGGTCGGCCGTCATCGGCGGCCACGCCCCACCCGCGAGCTGCCCGGCCCCGACGGTCAGGCTCTCTTCGTGGATTCGGGATTCATCGTCCACGACAAGCCCGTCGAAAACCCCGGCCAGATCGTGAGCGCGGGCGACGAGGGCGCCATACGGGTCTCACGCTGGTGCACCTGCGGAAGAACGAGACGTTCTCACAGCTCGGAGCCGGCTTCGGGATATCGCGGGTCACCGCCTGGCGGTACGTCGACGAGACCCTGGGCGTCCTGGCCAGCTGGGCACCCGGCCGTGCCGTCCATGACTTCGTCCGTGATCGTGGAGACCGTCCGGCGGGAGGTCTCGGCACCATGGTCCTCCGCGAGGTGGACGTGGTTCTGCCCGGCGGTCAGATCCCTCGCGGGCAGGAAGAGGCCCCTCTCATCCTCCGGAACGGCCCCCCGCGGTCGCCGCGTCGACGGCCGCGGCAGCCCCCTGACCGGACGGCCAGCGGCCTTCAGTGCGGGCGCGGACGCCGGTTCGCCGATCAGGCGGTCGTGCAGCACCCTCGCGGGGCGCGGTTCAGACCGCGCGGCCGCGCCGGCTTCGGCCACGGTCTCTCCGGTCATCGGTGGCGTGCTGCGTCGGGGGTCGCGCCGGAACGACCGGCGGTCCCGTCGTCGGGGCCGTCGCGCAGGTCGAGGGCGGGTTCGGGGGAGGTGGAGCGGAGTTCGGGTTCCAGGCCCTCCTCCGCGAGGTCGGTGCGCCGCAGGCCGATGTCGGCCCGCCACGCCTCGAAGACGAGGGCGGTCGCCGTGACCACGGCCAGCCCGAGCAGCCAGCCCCCGACCACGTCGCTGACCCAGTGCACGCCGAGGGCGACGCGGGTGAAGCCGACGCCGACCACGCTGATCACCGCCAGGCTCCAGGCCAGGAGCCGCCGGGACGGGGGGACCAGCGGAAGCAGGACGAGCAGCAGGACGGCGCAGGAAGTGGTGGCCGTCATGGCATGTCCGGACGGGAAGGAGAAGCCGGGCGCGTGGGACACCGGGTCCGGCAGGTGCGGACGCGCCCGTTCCACGACGTTCTTGACCAGCAGGCCGATCAGCCCGCCGGCCGTGGCCGTGACGCCGGCCCAGGCCGCCAGCCGCCAGGCCCGGCGGGTCAGGAGCCAGACCACCACGGCCGCCACCAGCAGGCGCATCGTCACCGGGTCCCACACGACACCGGTGAGGAACTCCAGGAGGTGTACCAGCACCGGGTGGGCGAGGACGGCCCGGTGCAGCCCCTCCGCGGCCTCCCGGTCGAGCCGGTGCAGCGGCGCCCACCCGGACTCGACGAGCACGAGGGCGAGGGCGAAGGGCACCGCCGCCACGGCCGTGGCCGTCACCGTCAGCACCATTCTCCGGCCGAAGGCCGCGTCGGGCCCGGCTCGGCGGGACAGGAGGGCCCGGATGATGTGCTGTGCCATGGAGGGCGCAGCCTCCCTTCGCGGTCGGAGCCTGAGACGGGGGCGGGGGCGGGGGCGGGGTCCGGGGCGGGAACGGCGGGACATGGGTCAGACGCCCGGGTCCTGGCTGACGGGCTCCCTCGTGCCTGCGCGCACGGCTTCCAGCTGGGCCGCGAAGGAGAGGCCGAGGAAGAGGGCCAGCGAGGTGAGGTAGGACCACAGCAGCAGCGACATGACGGCGCTCAGCGGCCCGTACACGCTGGTGAAGGAGCTGCTCGCGCCGACGTACAGGCTCAGAGCCCAGGTCGCGGTCAGCCAGAGCAGCAGGTGCACGACGGCTCCGAAGGCGAGCCAGGTGTAGCCGGGCTGGTCGCGGCGCGGCGAGAGGCGGAAGATCGCGCTGGTGGCCAGCACGGCCAGCAGGATGCCGACCGGCACGCGCAGCAGGCCCCAGGCCCGGGTGGTGGCCGGGTCGAGGCCGTAGACCTCCGCGAAGGCGTGGGTCAGGTCGGCGCCGAGCACGATGAGGACGAAGCTCAGCCCCAGCGGGAGGCCGGCCAGGACGGCCATGACCAGGCCACGGAAGTACTTGTGCAGGAACGGCCGGTCGCGTTCGTTGCCGTAGATGCGGTTGGCTCCGCGCTCGACCTGACACAGGCCGGTCGTGACGTTCGTGACCGAGAACAGCAGGCCCAGCCACAGCGCGGTCTGGCCGCCGTCGCCAGCGTGCCGCCGGCTGTGGGCCAGCGCCTCGTCGACCATCTCCTGGCTCGGTCCGCTGGCGAGCCGGCTGATCGTCAGCTCGGCGACGCGGCCGATGCCCTCGGTGTGCAACACGCCGGACAGGCCGATCGCGGCGATGGCCAGGGGCACGAGGGACAGGACGGTCTGGAGGGCGAGGGCTCGGGAGTGGCTGAAGCCGTCCGCGTAGCGGAAGCGTACGAAGGAGTCCCGGGCCAGCCGCCAGCCGCCGTAGCGGCGTAGCGCGGCCCACGCTTCGTCGCCGGACAGCTCATCGCCCCGCACGTCGCGTCGCTGCGGTACCCGGGTCGCGGTTCCCATCGGTTTCCTGACTGTGTGGTGGTTCAGCGGTCTGCGGTGCGAGGGGTCCGGAGGGGGCGGCCGCCCGCGCGTCGGCGCGCGGCCCCATGGCGGCTCCGGCCCGCCGTGGCACGGGCGTCGGGGCGTCCGCGTCCGGGGGCGGGGTGGCCGCGGGCTGCCGGGGCAGCCGGACGCGCAGGGTGGCCGGCTCGACGGCGGCGGTCAGCCTGGCACCGTCGGGCAGGGTCTCGCCGTCGAGCTCCCGGGCGCGGGCCGCGCGAAGGGTGCTTCCGCCTCCCGCGCCCGCCGCCGGGATCGCCGCGGACCTCGTCGCCCTGGAGGATGCCTACGGCTGTCACGTCATCGCGCGGATGTTCATGACCGGGCAGTAGGCCGAGGAGCACCTGTTCGGCCACGCCTCGCTCGCCACCGGCCACGCGTTCCGCGCCCGGGAGAGCGTCACGCCAGGGAACCGTGGTCTCGCCGGCGAGACGGCAGGCCACGCTCATGGCGCGGTGGACCGCCGCTTCGGACCGGTTGGGCCGGGTTTCGTCATCGCGGGCCGGGCGGTGATGGAGCACGAGCCGGTCTGTGGCCGAGAAGGGATGCCAGAGTCGATCACAGGACCTGGATCAGCATCCAGGTGGCCACGGCGAGGAAGCCGACCCCGGACACCCGTTGCAGGGCATAGCCCTTGCTGGTGGGCTCGGTGGCGTCAGGATTCCTCACCCAGCCCTTCAGCAGGCGGGCGTTCATTCTCCAGAGCAGTCGGGGGTGTACGACCTGGACGAGGCCCATGACCAGGAACAGGCACAGCAGCGGGACCAGCACGGCATCGTGGGTGGCCGAAGCGGTGTGGGTCGGGGTATCGGGGTTCATACGGCTCCGCGCTTTCTGACGATCCGTCGAAGTAGGGCCGACCGTGGGAGTCGGGTCCGAGGGGTGTCCCTGTCGGTGCACGACATCGGACAGCTCTCCCTCGTGAACCCCGTCGCCGGCGGCCGGCCGACCCGTGAGCGGGTCGGCCGGCACCGACAGGGACTGTTCCCGGGCGTCAACGGCGGGACCAGGGCCGGCGTCTGGAGGCGTGACCGGACCGGTCACCACCGATGCCCGCGAGGTGGAGAGCCAGGGCGGTCAGCCCGAGGAGCGTGATGTTGGTCGAGGAGAAGACGTCGTTGGTGGCGATGTCCGCGGCGTTGAGCACGAAGGCGAGGAAGAACAACACCGCGGCGGCGATACCGAGCATGGAAGAACTCCTTGTGAGGGGAAGGCCGCCGCTCCCCAGACGCATGAGGGGTTACGCGGAGCGCGGATCCGGGTGGCCGGCATTCCTGCTCCCCCGCGGCAGGGGGCGGGGCAGCGGTTCGTGGGCGTGGGGACGGAAGGGGTCATTCCTGTGGGGGATGGCCGGCATCCCCCTCGACGACCAGGCGGTCGGCGCCGGGCTCGTCCGCGAGGTCGACGACGCTCACGTCGACCCGCCCGTCGCCCGTGGTGTCGAACTGGTAGAGGTCGGCAGTGCCGTCGCCGGTGGTGTCCGTCATCCAGATGTCGGGCTTGCCGTCTCCGTTCGTGTCAGCCGCGAGAACGAGGTGCTGCTCCTCGCCTCGGGTTTTCACCGCGTCCGCGGTATGCGTTGAGGTGTCCATGGCCGCCGGATGCCCCCGGTCGCGGGCGCGAAACAGGACTGCCGGCAGGCGCTCGCGGAAGCGATGCCGGGCGGGATCTGGGGCGTGGGCGGCGGAGGGCTCGGGAGGTTCGACCTCGTGGGCGGGGACGGCGGGAGCACCGCGCCCGCAGAAACGGGGTGTGGACGGGAGGTCAGGGCGCGGGGAAGTCCACCGCGAGGCAGCCCGGCCCGGCCGTCTGATGACGGGCGGACACCAGTCGTACCCGGTCAGGGCTCCGGGAGGGTGGCCCGTCGGGTCACAGGTGCGTCGTCGGCAGGAGCGGTGGCGAAGGGGCCCGCGCGCACCCCGAGGGCCAGGGCCTCCTCGACGCGGCCGGGGTCGACGAGGTGGTCGGCCCGGATCCGGCCGGTGAACGGTGTGACGGCCTCTTCGTCGCGGCCGGTGAAGGAGTGACCGGCGTGGTGGCGAGCGTGTCGTCGTCGTGCCGTACGAGGAGATCGAGCGCTTCCCCGGGGCTGTGCCGGACGGGTGACCGCGCGGAGGTCTCCGGAGCCGGCGGGCGCCCGGCTCCCCTGCGGGTCCGGAGGGAAGGGGGATGAGCGTCAGAGGGCTGGGTAGACGCGCGCCAAGGCTCCCGTGGGCGACCGGGAGGGTGTCTCGCGAAGGGTCGCGGAGCACCCTCGCGGCGCGGCCGAGGGGTCTGACCGTACGGAGAGGTTCGTGGAGGGAAGGAGACGGTGCCATGAGCGCCGTCGAACGGCAGCCGGGCAGCGGCGACTCGATGGGCGACCTGGTGACGCGCGCGTCCGGGCAGATCTCCGAGTTGGTCCGGGAGGAGATGCAGCTGGGCAGAGCGGAGCTGACGCAGAGGGGCAGGCGGTTGGGCCGGGGTGGCGGCCTTCTCGGCGGGGCGGGCCTGGTCGGCATCCTGGCTCTCCAGGCGCTGGTCGCGGCAGGCATGGCGGCACTCGCTCTGGCCCTGCCGTGTGGGCGTCCGCGCTGGTCGTCGGCGCTGTACTGGGTGCGGTGGCGGCGGTGATGGGCATCGCGGGGCGGAAGCAGATCGCGCGGGGCGTCCCCCCGGTGCCGGAACAGACCGTCGAGAACGTCAAGGCCGATGTGGCCGAGATCAAGGAGAAGGCACACCGATGAGTCATCAGAGCGAGGGCGAGGGCTCGGCTCCGACCCCTGAGGAGTTGCGCGTGCGTATCGAGCACACCCGTGAGGAACTCGGCAGGACCGTGGAGGAGCTGGCGGCCAAGGCCGACGTCAAGGCCCAGGCGAAGGAGAAGGCGGCCGAGGTCAAGGAAAAGGTTGCCGAGGCGAAGGGCCACGCGAAGGTGAAGGCCGTCGAGGTCACCGAGCAGGCCAAGGACAAGGCCGCCGTCCTCAAGGAGCATGCCGCCGAGGTCAAGGAGCAGGCGGCCGTTCGCGCCGCGCTCGTCGGCGACCAGCTTCGCGAGAAGGCGGCGGAGATCGAGGCGAAGGCCCCGAAGACGGTGCGCGACGGGACGGAGCATGCCGCCGCGGCGGCGCGCGACCACCGGGGAGCGGTCCTCGTCGCCGCCGCCGTTGCGGTCGCCGCGCTGCTGTTGCTGCTGGGCAACCGGAGGCGGCGATGAAGCGCGTCGGGATGGTGTACAAGCCGATCGGCATGGCGCTCGGTCTCGGCGGCGGTCTCCTCGCCAGCGCCGCCTTCAAGCGTGCGTGGAAGGCCATAGCCGACGAGGACGACGCCCCCGACCCCAAGGACGAGGGCCGGGACTGGACGGAGATCCTGCTGGCCGCGGCCGTCCAGGGCGCGATATTCGCGGTGGTCAGGGCAGCCGTGGACCGCTCCGGAGCCATTGCGACCCGCCGGCTGACGGGTACCTGGCCGGCCTGAGTGGACGTCAAGTCCGCGGTCTTCCTCGGGGTCGAGACCGAAGCCCGACGGGCGGACATGGCCACCACCGCGAAAATCTTCGCCGAACTCGCGCCGGCTGGAAGCGACACCGATCCATCCGAGACGAACACCACCTACGAGGCGATCGTGAACACCTTCAACCAGCACCCAGACCAGGTGTTCCGAGCCCGTGAGGTGCACGAACTCCTCGACATGCCCACCGACGAAGCATCCCTCGGCATCACCCGCAGACGCGAGGGGCAGGCATTCGGCCTCGGCGGGTACCGGCGGCCGCCGGGGCCGACCCCGCAGGCGCGGGGAGCCGTCCTCCTGACCCGCTGTCGTCCGGTGTCGCTCATCGCGGCGCCCGTCACCAGCGTTCGTAGCCGGTGAAGGGCTCGTTGTAGCTGCCGGAGCGGACGGCGATGATCCGGTCCTCGTACGGAAAGCAGGTCGTCGACTTCTTCCGTGTCGTCGCGGAAGTCGCGGTGTTCCTTTTCGTCGCCGGTGGCAGCGTCGAAGACGTACAGGCTGTCCCCGTGGCGGGAGTTGTTCACGAACATGACCTGGCCGGCCTCGGCGTGCAGTCCCCGGTCTGCGGAGAAGGGGCTGCCGTCGAGGCCTTCCCTCCAGAGTTCATGGCCGGTCGTCAGGTCGAAGGCTGCGAGGAATCCCGACTCGCCGCCGTTGGTGAACGCGAAGAGCCGTCCGTCGGAGACGGCCACGTCGGTGCCGATCGATCCGTAGTCGGCGTCGGTGACCTGGAGGGCTGCCCCGGGGCGGCCGTCCGGCCCGAAGGTGAGGAAGGCCTCGATGCCTCGGTCGCCTTCGTCGACCTGCAGCACCATCGGCTCGGTGGCCGTGATCGTCACGCTCGCGTCGGTGAGTACACCGCTGCGGGCGTCGAGGGGCGTGGTCCATTTTTCATCGCCGTCGGCCGGGCGGATCGAGGGGCGGACCGGCGGCCGTCGTGGGGACGGACCTCGGCCAGGAGGTCTGGGGGAGGTCGAGCCGGGCCGCCGGGATCGAGTGGCGCGACGCGGTCGTGCCGCTCCGCAGCTCGCCGGCTTGGGGCTGCTGGTCCATGTGCGCGTGCACCCCGTCCAGGCCGGCATGCGCCATGGCGCACCGTCCGGCGGCGAGCACGTCCGAGCCGGGCTTGGACCGGTCCGGGGATCCCTGGCGCGCCATGACCCGGGCCATGGGCACCCCCGTGGGGTCCAGGCGCCGGTCGGCGAAGGCGAAGACGCGAGAGGCCAGGTGCGGTTGCTGCTCCTCAGGTGCGGGGCCTCGTGACGGACCGACCGGCATGGACCACGGCGGCGGGGGCGCTCACTGCTCGCTTCGGCCGGCCGTGTACCGCATGAGCACGCACGCGGCCTTCCCCAACAGGCGGAGGTTCGTGCGCGCGCTGCCGCCCCGGTCGGCGGCGACGCTCAGCGCGTGCTCGACGGTGTTCTGCGCGATCTCCCTGGCTCGCTCGTCCGTCAGGGAGGCAGCGTACTCCCGGCCCGGTTCGGCCAGGTGGTCCTGGATGTAGCTGCGCAGACGCGCGCGGAGCTGGTCGGAGGTCGGGCCGGGCGGGATTCCGTACTCCGAAAAGGTCAAGGCCGTGGCGCAGTCGCGCGCCATCACGTCCCGAGAGGCTGGCGCCGGCCTCTCGGGCACCGTCGGTCCTCCCGCATCCGTCGTCCCCTGGGGGCGGCGGGTGGGGCTCACCGGCTGGCTCATGGGTGTCTCCGCAGCATTCGTCAGGTCGGCCACGGCCTGGCCCCAGACGTTCGGGGTGACAGGTCGGCCGGAGAGACACCAATGTCTCTCCGCACGGAGCGGCCGACGAGGTCACCGAGCGGCCATTCAGCGGCCATTGAACGGCCGCGACGAGGCGCGGAGGGAGTGATTCGCGCCACGGACAACCCTCGTCGGCCGTTACGCCCTACCGTGAGCTCAAGAGCAGAATTCAGGGGGTCGCCGATGAGAACTCCGGCAAACGAGGCGCTGTTCGCCGCCCGTGTCGCGAGGGGGTGGTTCTCCCAGGAGAGCGCCGCGAAAGGCGTCAGCAACGCGGGAAGGGAGGCCCTGGGCGACCCTCACTACGAGGTGTCCGTGCGTACCTTCCGACGGTGGGAATCCGCGAGTCCCGGGTGGCCCCGACCGGACCAGGCGACCGCGATTCGAGCCGCTTTCGGGCGGGGTCCGGAGTCCTTGGGGTTCCAGCCGCTGTACGGCACGCCGGTTGACATCCCCTCCGATCCGCCCGTCATCATCCCCCCTGTGAAACGCCGCACCGCTCTCGGTGCCGGGGTCGCCGCTATCGGCCTGCCCTGGCTCAACGCCTCCACGCCCAGCCGCACGGGCGCCTCCGACCTGCGCATCGGGGAGGAGGAGATCGCCGTGCTCCAGGCAACCGCCGCCGACCTGGACGCGATCGACCAGAGATGGGGCGGGGACCGGCTGTGGCGCAGCGCCAAGTTGCACCTGAGCTACATCCACTACGTGATAGACCACGGCGTCTACGCCGAGGAGATCGGCCGGCGCCTCCACGCCATCGCCGGGCAACTCACCACCAGCGTCGCGTGGTTCTGCTACGACGCGGACGAGCAGACCGAAGCGCGCGTCTATTTTTCGGAAGCCCTCAACGCAGCCATGCTCACCGGCGACCACCCCCTGGCGACGCGGACCCTGTCCAACATGTCCCGCCAGTGCATCGACCTGAACAAGCCGAGAGAGGCCGTCCGCTTCGCCAAGACCGCCGAGCAGTACTCCAAGAAGTGGGGCGCCCCGCCCCGCGTCAGCGCGCTCCTGCACATCCGGGCCGCCCAGGGGTACGCCAGTGCCGGCGACGAGCTGAGCGCCTCCGTCAGCGTGAAGCGCGCGTGGAGCTCTTTCGACCAGGGCCCCACGGACCGGGATCCGGAGTGGACGACCTTCCTGAACGAGGCGGAGTTGACCTGCTTGGAGGGGATGGCCCGGGCCGACCTCGGGCAGCACAAGCGGGCAATCCGTCTCCTGGACCGCTCTGCCTCCCTCCAGGCCATCGAGCACTCCCGCAACCGTGGCATGTGCCTGGCCCGCCTCGCGAGGGCCGCCGTCTCCGATCGCGACTACGACCGCACCACTGACGCCGCCCTGGAGTCCCTGCGCCTCATCGAGGGCGGCCAGTCCTCGGCCCGCACCCGCCGGCAGCTTGCCGTCGTCCGCGACAACCTCGGCGGGCACAAGACCAGCCCGCCCCTGCGCGAGACGTTCGACCTGCTCGACCACCACATCGCCTGACCCGAGGAGTCCACCCGTGCCCGGCCGCACCACGCCCACGCTCACCTTCACACACCGCAACGGCCGCGACGCGCCGGACATCATGGACGAGCTGACCGACGTCTACGCGAAGGTCTACGACGTACCGCCGTACATCGGTGACCCGTTCTTCTCCGTCGAGACGTTCCGCTCCCGGCTCACGGCCGCCTTCGAGATGCCGGGCTTCGAGGTCGTCACCGGTCACCTCGAGGACGGAACTTTGGCCGGGTACGTCCACGGCGTCACCCTCACCACAGACCGTCCGTGGTGGGGCACCATCCAGGACATCATCCCGGCCGAGGCGAGGAAGGCCGCGGAGGCCGGCGACGTCTTCTGGCTCCGGGAGCTGATGGTCCTCCCCGACCGCACGAACCAGGGCATCGGGCGGGCCCTCCACGACGAGGTGCTCGCCGGACGCGCGGAGTCCTGGACGACGCTCACGTGCATCTGGGACAACCAGCCGGCCAGGGACGCCTACCCGCGCTGGGGGTACGAGGTCCTCCCCCGGACGATCAAGCACGCCGAGGAGTCGCCGGTCTACGACCCGATGCTCCTCCGCCCGGAGGCCGGGCCCCGCTGACGCGGGTTCCTCGGTTGTGCCGACCGAGGCGCCTTCATCACACTCCCTCGACGCCAGAGGCGTGCCCTTCGTCTTGGTCCGGTGGCCACGGCGAGGGCGCGGCAGGGCGGGCACGGAGGGTTCCCGCTGTGCCCGTACCTGTGAGTCCGCCTCCGGCAGCGGACACAGAGGCCGATTCACCTGAATCCTTTGTGTTCACGGCGGGCCTGCCGGCCGCGAAAGCACGGTAGGGCACGCGCTCCCGGGTGCGGGTGCGCGCGTCCCTGTCTGTCCTACGTGGTGAGGCGGACGAGTCGCTGTAGCGGCAATGGCGGCGAGCCGAGGAAGCCAGGTAGTGGCGGGGATGCGTTCGTAGCGGTGGTTGAGCCGGCGATAGCCCGTGAGCCAGGACATCGTGCGCTAGCCGACCCCGTGGCCGCGGCCGCCTCACGCGGCCTGGTACTCGTGCGGGCGGCCGCCGCGCCATCGCACCCAGAGCGGATGGTCGAGAATGAGATCCGAGGTAATAACGTGAAGCATCGTCTGCAATTTGCGGTTCTTTGCGCCGCGCTCGCGGTGACCGCGGGACTGATCGTGGTCTTCTCAGTACGCAATGACTCGGCCTCCGATCGCGAGATATCGTTCGCGAGCGCCAGCGACTCGTACCCGAATCAGAGCGTGACCGACTGGGTCACCTACGCGGACCACGTGGTCGTCGTGACTCCCACGGCGGAGAGAGACCAGAGCATCAGCGCCGAGGACCGCGAGCGAGGCGAGGGGGTCGTCCTCCGCGAGCTCGAGCTCCGCGTCGACGCAACCCTTTGGTCGAGCCCGAAGGCAGCTCAGCCCACCCCCAAGAGTTTCGACTGGCTCGCCTGGGGCTGGAGCTTCAAGAACGGTGATACGGGCAGGAAGACCAAAATGGCGTCACACGGTGCCCCGCGCATCGAGATGGGCCACAGCTACGTCATGGCCATCATCTGGGAAGAGGCGCGGTGCAGCGAAGGAGATGGCGTCACTCCCGCCCAGTGGGGCGGTCTCGGCAGCGGCGCTGTCATTCCGTTCGACTCCGCGACCATCGGTCAGGGGGAGTTCGAAGGGGCGGTGCGCACGCCGGCCCAGGCAGACGCGAAGGCCGACGACCACGTCTCGGACGGCGGCGTCCAGGCCAGGCTGATGGGGAAGGGCACATCCGCGCTGGTCGCGGAGCTGAAGTCCGCTGTGCCTACTGAACGGAAGCGGGTCGCTCCCGCAGCCCCGTGCAAGTAGGTCTGCGAACGCTGCCGTGCGGAGACGTGCGCCGTCGGGGGACAGTCCCCTGGCGGTCCCTACGTGTTCGCCGAACAGGGCGAACCGCCCATCCTCCCCCGACGGCAGGCGCGGCGCCTCGCTCAGCGGACGTCCTGTGTCCCCAGGGTTGTGGACTGTGCGGCCAGGTCCTTGAGCAGGGTGTCGGCGACCAGTTCTTCGACCACCGCGGTGCCGTGGTCGGCCAGGGCGCGGGTCAGGTCGTCGTCCCAGGGTGCCGGGGTGACGCGGCCCGCGTCGGGTCCGTTCGGGCTGTGGGTGAGCGCCGTCCGGTAGTCGGCAGCCGACATGCGCCAGGGGCGGGCCGGTGTCTTCGCCATGACGTAGGCGGCGATGCGGATGCCCTCGCCGTCGAAGTCGCCGTGGTAGCGCAGTTCGGCTCCGTGCTCCGCGAGCAGGCGCAGCAACTGGACGGCGGCGCTGTTGGGCCAGCCGGAGGTGCAGACGAGCGGCGGGCAGTCGGGGCCGAAGCGGCGGAGGGCGAGGGCGAGGATGCTGGGGTTCTCCGTCACATGCACGGCGAAGGGCCGGGGGAGGTTGAAGGCGCCCGGAGTACGCACGTGTGCCAGGGTCAGGCTGGTGGCGTGGCCGGCTTCCGTGCAGGCGCTCGTGAGGCGGGCGAGCAGGCCGTCTCCGGCCGGTCGGAGTCCGGCGGTGAGGACGGTGGCGGAGAGTTCGTCGTCGGCGACGCCCGCGCGGGTCCAGAGGGCGCGTCGCTCGGCCGCGGACTGGGGCGGGTCGGTGCCGTAGAGAGTGGCCAGGGCGCGGAGAACGAGTGTGGAGAGGGGCGTGCCGTCGTCGAGCGCGTGGGCGTGGCCGTTCAGGACGCGGGCGGCGAAGACCGGGAGGGGTTCGGCCTGGCAGGGGATGTCCGCGAGCACGTTCAGCGCGTCGGTGAGCAGTGCGCGGGTGCGTTCCACCGAGCCGCCCATCAGGCCGGAGGACTGGCAGGCTGCGGTCCAGTCGATGAGTGCCGGCTGGGCGCGTACCGTGGGATGCCCGGCGAGCCAGGCCCAGAGGTCGGCGCGTGCGTCGTTCCTGCGGCGACGGTCGCCCGCCGTGTCGCCGAGCGGGCCGACCAGTTCGGTGAGCAGCTCGCGTACCGTACGGCCCGACAGCTCTGTGACGGCCTCTTCGAGGCGGGCCAAGGGGATGGAGGGCCGGGGGTCCGGGAGCCGGTCGAGGCCGAGGAGGTCGGCCAGGGCTTCGCGCTGGGGGTCGTCGAGGGGGCCGAGGCGTACGCGGGTGACGGGGCGGCCGGTCGAGAGACGGGTGTGCAGGGTGTGCCAGACGCCTCGGAGGTCGGGGTTGTGGAGCGTGGAGCCGGCCGGGTACGGCCGCTGCTCGCGCGGGGTCATCCTTCCTCCATGCCGGTGCCGTTCCAGACGAAGCGGGCACTGGTGACGGCGTCGTCGTCGCCGTCGGTGAGGAGCTGGTGGACGGCGATGCCGGGCAGCTCGGTGTAGGTGGCCCACTCGTGGTCGGAGGTGATCATGAGGTCCAGGTCGAGTGCGGTGAGGAGCGCGAAGACCTGCCCGCGGTTGACGGTGTCGACGCCGACGAAGACCTCGTCGAGGAGGATCGGGCGAGGTGCCAGGGGCACGTCCTCGTAGTGGGCGGCGACGGCGGCGAACAGGGGGAGGTGCAGGGCGATGGCCTTCTCTCCACCGGAGAGCGCGCCGTGCAGCTTCTTGGTCAGCGGCTGCCAGTCCGTTCCGTCGGCCCGGTCGAGGCGGACCGTGAAGCGGTGCCAGGCGGTGTAGTCGAGCACCTCGCCGAGGTGCTCCTCCCAGCTCGTGGCCGTGTCACTGCCCTTGGCCTCCTCGATGCGGGCGCGGAAGAAGGCGTGCAGGGCCTCCCGGTCGGACTCGGTGACGCGCCCCGGGTCCTTCAGGAGGAGCTGGCGGGCGGTGCGTGTGCTGTCGGGGAGATCGGGTCGGACGTCCCAGACGAGTTGCACGGCCACCTTGGAAGCGGTGCGGACGCTCTCCAGGTGCCCGTTCATGCGGTCGACGAGGTCGCCGGCACGCCGGATGCGGGCCGCGAGGTGGCGGCGGATGTCGCCGGTGAGGATCTGGTCGAAGAGACGGCGCTCGGCGGTGCTGATGTCGTCGCGGCTGCGGTCGCGTTCCTGCGTGAGGGTGGTGAGCAGGCCGGTGGCCCCGACGCGGACGCCGTCGAGTGTCGCGGTGAAGAGCTGGATGTCGTCGTCCGGTTCCAGGTCCAGGTCCGCGCGGACACCGAGCTTCTCCCGGGCGCCGTGGACGGCCTCGGAAAGGCGGTGCGCGGCGTCGCCGAGGTGGTGCGCGGCGTGCGGGACGCCCGGCCAGCGGACCGCGATGGCGCGGGCCGCCTCCAGGGTGGCCTTGGTGCCGTCGTCGGCGTCGAGTTCCGGTGCGACGCCGGCGTCCTCGGCCAGACCGATCAGGCACAGGTGCCGCAGGCGGTGTGCGGCGCCGTCCCTGAGCGCGACGGCCTCCTCCCGGCGTTCGGCGTCCTGGCCGCTGGTGGCGCGGAGCTCTCCGATCCGTCCTTCCAGGTCCACCAGTAGCCCAGAGGCCTCGCGGGCTTCGGTGCGGCAGCGGTCGCGTTCGGCGCGGGCGGTCGCGACGCGGGCGACGATCTGGCGGTAGTCCTCGCCGACGGTCGCCTCCACCGCTGCCAGGCGCGCCGCCGTTCCGGCCGCCTCCGTCTCGGCGACGGCAGCCTCTTCGGCCCGTTCCTCGGCGGTGGAGCGTGACCGGTCCGCCTGCGCCGCAGTCTCCTCGGCGCGCTCGGTGGCGCTCGCCGCCGTGAGGTGGGCGTACACCCAGGTGTCGGCGAGCTCCCGGAACCTCTCGACGCCTTCGAGGAGGGCGGTGAGCCGGTCGCGGTCGGTGGGCAGTCCGTGCTCAGCGGCCCGGCGGCTCAGCGCCCGCAGGGCGGTCGTCACCTCGGTCTCACGTCGGGCGAGGTGCCCGGTCGCGTAGCGTACGGCGTCGTCCCTGGCGGCCACGCCCTGCTCGGCCCCGTCCCATGCCCTGCGGCAGGCGTCGAGTTCCCGGTGGTCGGGCCGGGACGCCAGGTCGGCCTCGAGCCGGGCGGTGCGGGCGTCCAGCTCGCGCAGCCGGTCGTCGAGGGCGGCGAGCGCGGCGTCCGTCTCGCGGAGGCGGTCGCCGAGTTCGGCGATCCCGCGCTGCCGGGCCCGCTCCCGGGCGACCGTTCCGATGTGGGCGGGTTCCGGCTTCTCCCACGTGCCGGTGGCGGGCGCGAGTCGCCAGCCTCCGTCCGCGGAGACGGCGGCGGCGTGTCCCCCGGGCAGGACCGTGCCGTACGCGATGCCGCCGAGGACCCGGGTCACGATGTCTGCCGGTACCGGGATGTCCTCCTCGGGCCTCAGCACGTCCAGGAGGCTCGAGCTCGGCACGGGCGTCGCGAGGGCTGCCTCGACGCGCGTGTCGTGTCCGGGCAGTGTGATCCCTTCCGAGGCGCCGACCCAGGCGTCGAGGAGGCCCGAGGCCTCCAGGGCCGCTTCCACACCGGCCTGTACGGGGAGCGGGACTCCCTCGCGGAAGGTCACCAGCCGCCACAGCGGTGCGCCCGCCATGGGCGTCCGGACGGTCGTGCGGGTCGGCGGCGGGGAGGGCGGGAGGTCGGTCTCGTGGCTGAGATCCCGCATGCGCTTCTCGAGCACGGAACGCTCCTCGCCCCGCGCCTGGCGCGCGGTGCGAACCTCTGCCCTCGCTGCGGCGACCTCCTGATCGAGCGGACGCGCGGCGGCGTCGACGAGCGTCCTGACGCCGGCCTCGTCGGCCGCCCTGGCGACCAGCTCGTCGGCGTCGCCGAGGCGCAGCTCCGCGCAGCCGTCGGCCCAGGCGAGCAGTCGTTCGCCCTGCGCCGTGACGGCGTCGTCCCAGGCGCCCGCGGCCTCGTCCCGGTGGACCCGCGCCTCCGCCAGGCGGGTCCGCGCGTCGTCCAGGTGTTCCTCCGCGGCGCGGCGGTCGCGTACGGCGCGGGCGTGGTCGTCGATCGCCTCGGTGACACGGGCGACCTGCTCCCGGCGGGCGGTGACCGCGCCCCTGAGCAGGCGGCGGGCCCGGGGGGCGGCGTCCTCGGCCGGCGTGCGCGCGTCCGCGCCCTCGTCCGTCCCAGGGGAACCCGGCTCGGCATCCAGGAGGGCGCGCATCTCATGGTGCAGGGTCTCCAGGCCCGCCGCCCGCGCCGCGCGGTGGGCTTCGGCCCCTGCTTCGCCGGCGTGTTCGCCGCGAGCACGGGCGTGCCTCGCGGCCTCGTCGGCGTGCTTCCGGTGCTCCCCCGCCTCCGCCTCGGCGGACCGGGCCGTCGCGCGCCGTTCCCGGGCGGTGGTGGCGAGCTGCCCGGCGCGGTGGCGGAGCCGGTCCAGTTCCTCCCCCTGCCGGTACGCGTCGCTCTCGCGGAGCCCTTCGACGGTCTCGTCGAGGGTGTGCACCTTCAGTTCGAGTTCTTCGCGGCGGGCGTGGGTCGCCGCGCGCTCGGCGAGCGTTTCGTCGAGGGCGGCGGCGCTTTCGCGGGCCGCCCGGGTGAGCTCGTCCATGTCGGTGGTGGCGGAGATCAGCCTGGCGGCGCCGGCCCTCAGGACCCGGCGCGCGTAGGCCCGCTGCCGGGAGGCGACGGTCTCGGCGGCCGTCACCTCGGCGTCGAGGCGGTCGAGGTGGTCGCGCTGCCGGTCCAGGCGCTCGAAACCCTCGGCGAGTTCGGCGATCTCCCCTTCCCCGAGCGGGGGCAGGGCGCGGGAGAGGAGGGTGGACAGGAGGGACGGGTCGAGCCGTTCGGAGAGTTTGGGCTGACGGAGCTGGAGCAGGGCGGACAACAGGGAGTCGTATCGCTGCTCCCCCATGCCGGGGAAGAGCTCGCGTCGCACGGCGGAGCGGTAGTCCCCGGGTGAGAGGTGCACCTCGCCGCGGTCGCGCAGGGACTCGGTGAGCGCCGCCTTGGGCAGGGGCTGCTCCGCCTCGTTGACCAGCCGCACGCCGTCGGGGTGGTTGATCCGCGAGCGGGTGGTGAAGTAGTCGGCGTGTGCCGTACTGGTGTGCACGCTCGCCTGCAGGCGGGCTCCGCAGCCGAACCACCGCTCCGCGCCGTCCTCGCCGACGCGGCGGAACTCCATCCACACGTACCCCACGCGGGTCTTGCCGGACGCTCCCGCGCCCATCAGGTTCCAGTGCATGGTGCGCTCCGAGCCGCCGAACGTGGAGAGGCGGTTGGGGCGCAGGCTGGCGTCGAAGAGGAACGGGAGCAGCAATTCCAGGGCCTTGGACTTGCCGGTGCCGTTCTGTCCGCGCAGCAGCAGGCGGCCCTGGTGGAAGGTGAACGTCTCGTCGTAGTAGCGCCAGACGTTGAGGATGCCCGCTCGGTGGGGCAGCCAGCGGCCGGAGCCCCCGTCCGGACTGGTCACCGCCGGCTCGGCGGGATCCTCGGATCGGCGCTGGAGGGGGAAGTCGGTCACGGTCACTGCGGTTCTCCTTCTGCGGCGTCGCCGCCGGAAGCGGGGGTGCCCTGCGCGTCGTGCTCCGGGGCGAGGCTCGTGGTCTCCGTGTCGTGCGCCGGGGCCGGGCCGGTGGCCTCCGTGAGGCGGTAGCGGTGCGCGGCCGGTCGCGCCAGGACGCGGTCGCCGGCGCGGCCCGCCAGACCGGCGTCGAGCAGGACCCGTACGGCGTCTGCGGCCAGCCGGCCCGCTCCGTCCTCCGACTGGTACGCCTTCGCCCAGCCGGGAAAGCGGCGCAGGAGCTCCGCTCCCGCCTCGGCCAGCTGTTCGGGCAGCATCCCCGCCGGGGCGGCGCAGAGCGGTTCGAGGAGGAGCAGTGCGGCGACGCGCGCGGAGGAGGTGTCGTCGGGGAAGCGGACGTCCGTGGCGAGGGCGTCCGGGTCGACGAGCAGGAACCCCTCGGTGCGTTCCTCCAGCAGGAATCCCGCCTGTTCGACCGAGCGGCGCAGGATCTGCCGGCCGGTCAGGGAGGTGATGTAGGCGAGCTCGTCCTCGGTGAGGTCGTCCCGGTACAGAACCGGGTCGTCGAAGAGCCGGCGCAGCACCGAGTGGCGCAGGCGGAGGTTGCGCTGGGCGTCGGTGGTGGCGGTCTCGGCGTCGGTCCGGGAGTCCGTCTCGCTGTCGGTGGCGGCGGCCGATCCGCCGTACCGGCGCTCCCGCACCAGCGCGGCGAGCAGTTCCTCGAACCGCGTGGGCACTTCCTCCGGTGGTACGGCGAGCCGGGAGGCGCCGACGGGCGCGGCCGGCAGCCGCATCAGCAGTGTGGCGTCCACGCGGTACAGCACTTTCGCGTCGGCGGTCTCGGCGTACGCGTCGGTCGTCCCGTCCACCGCACGCAGCACGTCGTACGACTCCAGCAGCTTCAGCACGTCGACGAAGGCCACCCGTTCCGCCCGCTGGACCGGATCGAAGCGGGGCAGCGCCCGGTCGGCCGCGGTGGCCTGGACGACGCGGTCGGCGAGCATCCCGATGGTCGTCATCGGCATCGAGAGCAGTTCGGCGGCGGTGACGCACAGCAGGACGTACCGCCGGCGGTCGAAGGGCGCACGGCCGGAGCGCGCCCTGCGCGCCGGGCGGGAGCCGTCCGGGTTCGCGCGGATCTTGGTCAGGCGGGCGTATCCGCGGCGGGGCTCCACGGCCAGGTTCCAACCGCACGTGTGGTCGAACCACCGGGCGAGGGGATCTCGACGGCGGCGTACGAGGTCGAAGCCGGCGGGATCGGCGGACGCGGTGAGCAGGGGGCGGGCCAGGAGGAGGCGGATCGCCCGGGCGACCTCCTCCCGTTCGGCGGACGCGAGCTGATTGGCGAGGGTGCTCATCCTGTCGCCTCCTGCGGGGTGGTACGGGCGGGCGGGAAGGCGGCGGCTCCGCCGGCCGCCGTGATGTGGACGATGTAGTCGGGGCCGGTCAGTGTTCCCGTCGCGGTGCTCAGGACGGCGGTGCGCGCGTCCGGCGGCGGGGAGAGGACGACCTCCACACGACCGTCGCCGGTGGTGGCACGCCGCAGTCCCATGGCGTCCGGCCGGGCGGCCAGGCCCCGGCCGAGAAGGTCGAGAAGGCGCTCCAGGACGGCGGGGTCGAGGGTGCCGAAGGAGGAGAGCCGCACGGGTCCTTCTGTCTCCAGGGCCTGCCAGGCGCGGGCCAGTTCGGCCCGCTGCGCGCGGGCCCGCTCGGCTCGTTCGGCCCGCACGGCCGCCACGTCGCGCACCTTGCCCGTTCGGGTGAAACGCTCGGTCCGTCCCTTCGTCCGCAGCAGGGCCGACACTTCCACGGGCGGGGTCTCGGCCCAGGAACGGGAGGCGGGGATCAGCTCGGGGTCGGGGTGGGCGAGGTGGGCATGGCGGGAGGGACCGAGGCCGAAGGCGGTCGACCACAGCCGGTGCAGGTCGTCCTCGGTGGGGGCGGCGGCGAACCAGCGTGCCAGTTCGCGGAAGTCCTGTACGGCGCTGGAGGAACGGCGCCGGGACTCGTTGATCCGCTCGAGGACCTGGAGGAGGGAGACGATGGCCCGCCGGGCGATGTCGTGCAGCTGCTCGATGCGGGGGCGTGCCCCGTCGCCCGGCAGGAACCAGGCCCGCAGGCCCGCCCAGCGGGCCCGCCGGCTCTCCAGCCAGGCGGCACCGGGGTCCGCTCCCGGCATCGGCGGCAGTTCGGCGCCGCGCAGGGCCCGTTCGCGCAGGGCGGCGATGCCCCGGTCCTCCACGCGTGCCACGGCCGCGGTGACGGACTCGCCCCGTCGGTCGAGGTCGACGAGGAACTCCTGGAGGTAGGCGACGGTGGCGGACTTGACCTCGCGGAAGACGTCCAGGTCCGCGCCCTCGGCGCGGAGAAGGCGCTGGAGCTGCCCGTTGAACGACTTGGTGTTCTCCACCAGTGACTCCAGGTGGGCTTCCAGTTCCCGCAGGGTGCTGAAGATCCGGCGGTCGGCGGCGGAGCTCTCGCCGGACAGCACGCTGAGTTCGTCAAGTCGGTCGGCGATCGCCTCGAGGACCGCGGTCTGGAGCGCACCCGTCGAGGCCAGCACTTCCAGGGCGTGGCGCACCCCGGCGAGGGCGGCCTCGCCTCGTCGGGTCAGCGAGTACTGGAGGTTGCGCCGCTCGTACTCCTCGGCCGTGCGGTAGTTCTCGGCGTGGTTGTGGACCACGTCGAGGAGGTCCCATTCGACGAGCCGCTTCAGGCTGTCGTGGAGTTCCTCGTCCGCCAGGTCGGCGAGCCAGCCCACCGCGCGCAGGCGTTCGCGGACGCCGTCGAGCCCGAGCGCCGTCTCAAGGTGCTCGCCGGCGACGCCGAAGGCCTCCAGCACGGCGCCGTTCAGGTCGGACCTCTCCCCCGTCGTGAACCGGAACATGTCCGGTGGAACCCTGCGCATCTCCGAACCTCCCCTCCTCCAGGAGCCTGACGACTCCGCCATGGCCGATGCCTACTCCGCGCTCTCGAACGGGTAGACAAGGCTCTGCGCGCCCTTGATGCCGGATACGTTCACCGTGCCGCTCGGCCAGACCGGCAGGTGCTTCAACGGGTCCAGGATGATGCGTACGGTCGTCGGCACGGTCCCGACCTCCAGACCGGAGACGACGACGAGGAAGAAGTCCTCGCTCTCGACGGCCCGCCGGAACTCGGCGGGGGTGAGCGAGATCGTGTCCGGCTCGGACCTGCGGTACGTCTTGAGCTCGAAGAACCGGGCGAGTTCGTCCACGGCGTCCGCGCCGAGACCGTGCTGGGCCCGGAGGTCGCGCAGTTCGGAGAGGTCACGGCCGAGGGCCGTGCGCACGACGTCCATCGCCACCGTCTCCTGGTCCAGCGTCGTGTACCCGCTCATGGCGGTCCGCTGCTGCGGGACGGCCGAGCCCGGCCGGGGCTGCGGCAGGCCGGTCCGCCCCTTCCTCGTGCCGGCGCCCGACCGCCCGATTCCCGTCGCCGGTGTCACGAGGCCCGCACGATCCACGACGAGGCGGAGGGCACTGGGGTCCACCAGTCTGCGCACGGGCGTGGTGGGTGCGGTCTCCTGCGTGCGCGCGGAGTTCGGCGTGGTTGCCGCTGCCGCCGTGCCCACGGCCGGGCCGGTGCTGCCCGCGGCCGGACGTCCGCCCGCTCCCCGCGTCCGTACCCGGCCCCTCGCGTCGTCGTCGAGGTCCCTGAGCCTGCGCTCGCGCTCGGCCTCGGCGGCCTCCTGCTCGCCGCGCACCCGGTCCTCCGCGAGGCTCAGGTCCACGGCGGAACGGCCCTGCTCCGCGCGGTCGCACGCGGCGCCCCAGGCGAGGGCCGCCCCTCGGCGATTGCCGGGGAAGCGGGCGGCGATGGCGGCACCGCCCACGGAAGGGCGGCCGATCGCCGTGACGTCGCGGACGTACAGGGTGCCGGAGACCCAGTCGACCCCGGCGACGACGGGCACCTCCTCCGTCGTGTCGGCGCCGGGAAGCACGACGCGACAGGACAGCTCAGGCGCCACGGACACCGTGAGCGCGGCCAGTTCGTCCCACGACCGGTCCAGGCTCCGCGCGACATCCGGCGCGTCGCGCCGCAGATCCTCACGGAGATGGGCGACAGCCGCGCGGACCAGGTCCGTGGCGTCGGCGTCGTGTCTGGCGACCGCTTCGCACACCGTGAGCTCGTCGGACCCGATCCAGGTGAGGCGCAGCGCCCTGGCCAGGGGGCGGAACTGCTCCAGTTCGGCTCCGGGGCGCCAGACCGCGTGCCCGCGACCCAGGCCGTCCGCGACGAGAGGGTCCTCAACGGCGTACACCGGCCGCTTGGTGCGCCAGCCCTCGCCGGTGACCAGGGGCAGCCGGCCCAGCTTGCCGGGCGTCACTTCCTCCGGTGCGGTGTCGACGAGGTCACGCAGCATCTTGAACGTCTCCAGGACGACCGACTGGGTGGGGCCCTCCGGAACCTCCCGCCGCACGGCCCTGTCCCGCCCCGCAAGGTCGCGGATCACCGCCTTCGCGTCGTCGACGGTGGGCCGCCGGACTCCGAGCCGTCCCCAGAACGCGTCGCTGCCCCGGAACACGGGAGCGAAGTCCCGGGCGGAGCCGAAGAGCGGCTGGCCGAGGAGGCAGTCGGCCGGGCGCCGCCAGCCGGAACCCGTGAGAACAAGGCCCTCGCCCTCGGCGAAGGCGCGCTCCACCTCCAGGCGGGACATCGCTCCCGCCGCGCCCGGAGCCTCCCTGCCGGTGAGACGCTCGGCCAGCGCCTCGTAGACGATGCGCGCGGCGGGAGCGTCACGGTCGGCTCCCGCCCTCTCCTCCCGGCGGAGCCGTCGCAGGCACTCGACCAGATCGCGGGTGCGCGCGTCCCCGGCGATCTCCAGCGCCCGCAGCACGTCGTCGCGCCGCCCGGCCGCCTTCTGGATGTCCGGGTGCAGGAAGTGGGCGTCGCCGTCCCCGTACACGGCTACGGTCCCGTGGGTCCGCATGCGGAGCCGGGGCGGCTTCGCCGGGACGCCCTCGCGGTCGTCCAGCCAGGCCACGTCGCGCAGCTGCCAGAGCCAGAAGGCCGCGGTGCGCCCCCGGTCCTGCCAGCTGCGGCGCGGGTACGCCGCGTCGACCTCGGCGTGTTCGGAGAGGCGGCTCCAGGACCGGCCGAGGACGTGCAGCAGCGCGGCCGCCCTGCGCCGCCGGCGTACGGCATCGGGGTCGGCGGCGATGTCGGAGGCGACGGCGTGAAGGTCGGGGCAGTCGTGGTCGTCGACGGTGTACGTCGCGTACAGGGCGTCCAGTGCCTTTCCGCGCGCCTCCGGGCCCGCGCCGGCCCGCAGTCCGGCGGGTCCGGACGCGAAGCGGGCGTACAGCTCGGGGTGTTCGCGCGGTGCGGGCGCCGTCTCGGCACCCAGCAGACGGAGGAACTTGATGGCGCCGAGGCCGCCGCGGCCTCCCTGGAGCACGTCGGCGTACCTCGCCTTGAGCCACACGGGGCCGGCCGTTCCCCCGGCGGCGAAGCCGAAGCTCTCGTCGCGCTCGGCGCTGTCCAGGCTGGTCGGCAGGTAGGCGTCGACGGGGGCGGTCTCGACATTCTCCCGCGTGCCGTCGGCCGTGTAGCGGTAGCCCTGGAGCCGGATGGCCGCGCCGACCTTTCCGCCCCAGGCCTGACGGTGTTTCTCCGGCAGAGCGGTGAAGCCGTGGCGCAGGGCGACGAGCTGGGCGTCCGTGAGGGAGAGGCCGGTGACGTTCTCGCGCTCGCCGAAGTCCGCGAGGCACCGGATCGCCGCCGCGGGATCGTCGTCCTCGAGGAGTACGCCCTGCTTGGCGAGCCATTCGCGCACCGTCCGGGCGTCGGCTGTGTCGGCGAGGAACGCCGGATGGATCTCCTTCGTGAGCCCGAGGTCGAGGCCGAGGCCGCGCGGTGCCTGAGCGAACAGGACCGGGACGGCGCCCCGCACGCTGAACCGGTCGCCCGAGCCGTCCATCAGCCAGGCGCGTGACCGCAGGAAGGTCCCCCAGCCCGCCTCGATGACGTGGGCGGCCAGTCGCACCGTGGCCTCGGGGGTACGGGTCCTGTCGTCGAGGAGCTTCAGCGTGTCCAGGACGTCCACCCGGGAGGGTGCTCCGGCGCCGTGCTCCTCCCAGTCCCACAGCACGCTCCGCCAGCGGCCCTCGGCGTCCCGCGCCGCTCCGGGCAGGGCGGAGCGCACCTTGGCCAGGCGGGCGACCTCCTCCTCCGTGACGACGCCCTCGAGTCCCGGTTCCTCCACGGCGAGGGCGGCGAGATCGAACGGTCCCTTTCCCGGGATGTCCAGGACCAGGTGCGCCGCCACCACGCGCCGGGCCCGGTCGAGCAGCGCGCGTTCCAGGTCGGCGGCCGGTCCCTGTCCGGCACGGACTTCGTCCGGCAGCGGAACGGCGCTCCACGCGTGGGCGGGATCCTGCCGGAACCGGCGCAGAACCGCCGCCGCCCACAGGTCGGCGAGGAGCGGGACGAGCGCGCGGTTCCACGGGGTGTCGTCGAGGGCCTGTCGGCTGACGAGCGGATCGAACTGCGCGTGCGCCCAGAACGCCGGGCCGGTCGTCTCGACCGGCAGGCCGACGTGGATCCGCCCGGCGCCGCCGTGGCCCACGGGAAGGGCGACGGCGATGCCGGTGGTGGCGCCGGCAGCCTTGTGGGCCCGTTCGACCCCGGCCGGACTCGGCACGGTGGCGCGGCAGACGAGCCACCGGCGGCCGTCGGCGGACCCGCTCAAGCAGGCCCTCACCTCGGCTTGTCCGCCGCCGATCTCGACCTCGAAGCCGTCCTCGGATTCCCTGGTCAGGCCGAGCCGGTGCCGGACGCCTCCCCGCGCGTCGAAGTGGGTGACGGTGGCGACCTGGCCGAGAAAGAGCAGCGCGCCGGACGACCAGGCGTCGAGCCACTCGTCCACGGTCCGTGCGTCGAGCGCGCCCTCCGCGAGCGGGACGCGCAGCACCGTCCAGGCGTCGTCAGCGAACCAGTCGGGCACGGTGATCGGATCGGCGACGGAGACGTACGGGTCTCCGAGCCGGACGCGGAAGTGACCGTGATGCACCTCCACATGGGGCGAGAGGGACTGCAACGTCATCAGTCCGATGCCGAACCGGCCGGTGGACTCGGCCTGGTCCTCCTTGCTGGACAGCCACGGCGTGGCCATGTCCACGACGTCCCGCAGCCGCACCGGGGCGCCGTTGTGGGCGACGAGGAGGTCCCGGTCCCGGGTGAGGATCCGCACGTCGGTGGCGCCGAGGTCCTCCGCGTTCTGGACGATCTCGGAGAGCCCCTGGAGGCGGTCGCTGGACAGGTTCCCCGCATGGTTCTTCGTCCGGTCGAAGGCGCGGCGGAACCGCCAGGGAAGTTCTCCGAACCGCTCCCCCAGCCGCTCGACCGCGGCAGCCGTCGCCACGTCCCCTTCCGGGTCGGGCACGTCGGTCACCGCGCCCGTCTCGTTCTGGGCGAAGAGCGCGTCCGCAGCCCGGACGCCTCCCTCCACGGCCTCTGTACTGGGCGCCGCCATTCCCGTCTCCCCGGCTCTCGTTCTCTCGTTCGCGTTCGCTTCACCCCGGCGCGGATCGTCACCCACCGCGCCGAGCGTGCCGCCGACAGTAGCGCAGACTTTGGAACTCTTTGGAGCTTCTTGGATTTCCCGGGGAGCGGAGGTACAGTGCCCCGCATGACCGCATCGCTGGAGGAGCTCGAGGAACGCATGGCGGACCTGCGCGCCCGCTTGCGAGAGGCCCGACGGGCCCGGGACTCCGCCGCCGCCTCCCTCGTCCGCGCCGAACTGCGCGAGGTGGAGGCCGCGTGGGACCGGGCCCTGGACTCGGAGGAGACGGTTGAGGGCACCCCACCGACCGCACCCCCCGCACCTCCCGTGCCGCCCACCGCTCCCGAGGCCGCCCCACCCTCCCGGCCGCGGGCACCCGGGAAGCACGCCGGCCACGGCGCCGTACCGGTCCGTGAGCAGGTGCACCAGGCACTCACCCTGCTCGGCGCTCCGGCCTCACCGAAGCTCATCTCCTCCGTGTACGAGGCGTTCTTCAGCGAGCCGCTGATCGCGACGAAGCTCGCCTCGCTCCGCCGAGACGAGGAACGTTCCTTCACCGCGCAGGGCCACTCCCGCCCGTACTACATCTGTGCCGCCCTCACCCACGACCGCCTCACTCCGGCCCGCGGTCTCCTCGCCGTCTCCGTCTGGCCCCTGGAACGGCGCGTCATCGCCCCGCTCA
This sequence comes from Streptomyces sp. NPDC014861, assembly GCF_043081625.1. Classification (NCBI taxonomy): domain Bacteria; kingdom Bacillati; phylum Actinomycetota; class Actinomycetes; order Kitasatosporales; family Streptomycetaceae; genus Streptomyces; species Streptomyces sp. NPDC014861. The sequence goes on along the minus strand of NZ_JBIBWV010000010.1, from coordinate 192,403 downwards.
GCCCACGGACCGACTTCCTGGTCCACGCAATCGGCACCGCCGAGCAGATCCAGCGGCTCGACACCGCCGGTTACCCGCCGTCCGCGGCGGCCCGGCAGCTCCTGCGCCGGTTCGCGCTCAACGTCCCCGGTGGATACGACGGCGCTCGCGACGGCGAAGACGCCGACCCCGAGCGCGTGATCTCCGCGGCACGGGCGGAAGCCAAGGTGCACCGCGAGGCGGACGACACCCAGCGCCGCACCGCCGCCGTCCGGGCGCGCGGTCAACTCACCGACGTACAGCAACTCTTCGGGGCACCGCCCCTGCACGACGCCCTGCGCGGTGCGGGCGACCTCACCTCGTGACGGGCCGTCTCGCCTCCTGAGGGACCACTCACAGGGTGCCTCCCGTGCCGCCACACACCCCGCAGATTCACACAAGAAGAGAAGATGCCTCCGCAGCACCCTCCCGCACCCTCCTCGGAGAGGCTCGCCGTCCTGCGCGGCGCACGTCCCCCGCAGGAGTACACGGCGCGCAAGATCACCGCCCTCACCGCCAACCCGGCCTGCGCCCGCCGCGCCGTGCTCGACGCCGCCGGCGTCGACAAGGCGTTACTGGCCCAGCGCCTGGGCCACGAGCCGCGCTTCGGCCGGTCGCCCTTCGCGATCCGGCGCGAGCTGAGCTTCGAGGCCCTGGTCACCTGGGGCGGTTACGCCGAGCTCATCCGCCTGCTGCGGGAGGAGCTCGACGCACCCGTCGAGGAGGCCGCAGTCGCCGATCTGCGCGAGGTCGGCGGTGACACCTCTCTCGCCGTCCGGGCCGGCGAAACCCGGCGACTGCTCGGTCGTCTGGCCGCCGGCACCGACGAACGGCTGATCCTCGACCACCCCGTCCTGACCCTGGACGTCGCCGGCCAGACCGCCCACGTCATACCGCAGGCCCTCAGCCACCGGGTCGGCGGACAGTTCCACGTGGTGGAGATCCGCTCCTTCCCGGCCATCGACGGCCAGGCGGACCCGAAGGCGGTCGCCGAGACCACGAAGCAGGCCGCCGTCTCCGTCCTCGCCCTCCGCCGCGCCTTCACCGGACTCGGACTCGATCCCTCCGCGATCGCCGACTCTTTCCTGCTCGTCTGCCCCAAGGACTTCTCCAACCGCCCCTACGGTCGGCTGATCGACCTCCGCCAGGAACTCCAGGCCCTCCAATTCCAGTTGTCCCGGCTGCCCCGGGCAGGCGACCTGGCCCTCGCGCTCTCCCCCGACGCCACTCTTGACGCCGAGCGGCCCCCGGCCGAGGTCGACGCGACCATGCGGGAGCTGGACGCCAGCTACACCCCCGACTGCCTCTCCTTCTGCGAAATGGCCCGCTACTGCCGCGACGAGGCCGTCGCCTGCGCGTCCCCCGCCCGTCTCGGCGGCGCCGTCCGCAACGGTCTGCCCGGCATCGACTCCACCCGGACCGCCCTCCGGTACCTCGACGGCACCATCGCTCCCGGTACCGCCGAGGAAGCGGTCATCGCCCGACTGCGGGCCGCCGAACGGCTCCGCCGACTGCGGGGAGGCAGGACGGCATGAGCGTGCTCACCACCGTGGCCGCGCTCCGGGCCGCCGAATCCGGCCACGCGGAACCACTGACGACCGTGCGTCACGCGCACCTGGACGACGCCCCGTTCGTCCTCGTCCCGCTCACCCTCGCGGGCGAGGCGTGCGCGCCGCTGGCCGCGCTCGCCGGTACGGACCCCGACCACCCGGTGCTCCTGACGGTCCGGTCCCCCCATGACCGTGCCGAACGCTTCGGCTTCGCCGAGCGGCTGGCGGATCTCCTCCTCCCCCACATCGAGGAGTGCCGTTCGGGACCGACGGAGCCGTACACGGCCAAGCGCGGCAAGGAGAAGGTGGAACGTGAGCGCCCCCTGCGCGCACCGCAGCTCCTCGTCCCGAACGCCGGCGGAATCACCTACGTACGGCGCCTCGGCCGACTGACCCGACTGCGGGCCACGGAGGGGCCGCACGCCGTCGCCCCGTCCGTACCCGTACTCGGAAAGTGGCTGACCTGGTTCGCCGAACGGGCCGAGTTCCGGGGCTGCGGCCTGCTCCAGGCCATGACCCGGACCCTCTCCGCGCACTGGGCCACCGGCCAGAGCCCCGCCGAGGACGCACACCTGGCCCCGCTGCTCGGCTGGATCGACCCGCCGGACGGATGCACCGGAGCCGAGACCGCCCGCGAGCGGGAGAACCCGGCGGCCTGGCCTCCGTCCGGACCGGCGACCGACCCCGCCTTCGACCTCACTCTGGACGAACTCGTCGCCCGGTACGAGGGGGCGACCGGATCACGGGTCCGCGACGCCGCGGCAAGCGAGATCGACCGCGAACTGCACGCCCAGATGCTGCCGACCTGGCAGCTGATGTGGCACAGCGTGCGACTGCTGCGCGACCTTCCGCCCGGAGCACACGTCGCCGACCGCTGGGCGTACGACCGCCGCCAGTTCGGCGAGTACGGCGCCTACCTGGACGACGACGGGCGCCCGCAGGCCCGTCGCGATCACGCGGTGGGAGCCGCCCGCCGTCTCGCCCGCATGGAGGAGACCCAGGCGCGGTACGAAGCCGAACGCGCCTACGACGACCCCCTGGTGATGGCGGAGTACGAGCTGACGGGCGAGGCGTTCACGGGTGCCGTCGCGGCGCGCGACGAGGAGCACGTCATTCCTGGGAAGCGGCCCGGATCCACGCTGTGGCGCCCGACCGTCACCGTCCACTGCGACCTCCCGGTGTCCATGGCCCCGGGAACGGCGGTCAAGTCCCCGGCGCGGCCGAAGCAGAAGGCCGAGGTCCTCGAGGTCACCCCGCACGGCACTGGAGCCGCCGTACTGATCCAGCTGAACGGCGGCTTCGACAGGAAGCAGAGACCACCGGCGCCGCCCGGCACGCTGGCACTCCTCGGCGAGGAGGTCACCTTCACCTCCGTCGACCCCCAGAACCTGCCCTCCTCCCTCCCCGACGACGAGGACACCCCCTGGACCCACGGCGGTCCGCCCGATGCGTACGAACCCACCGACGAGGACGCGGAAGAGGTCTGGGCATGACAGCCACTCCGGAGGCCGACGACGACACGACGCCCGGCGCTCGCGCCGACCGGGCCGTCGCCGGAGTCCTGGCCGACCTGGACACGACGACGGGTCGGGGCGTGGTCGTGGACTCCCCGCCCGGCGCCGGCAAGTCCACCCTGGTCAAGCGGGCCACCGGCCATCTGACCTCGGCCGGGCACCAGGTGATGATCGTCGCGCAGACCAACGAACAGGTGGACGATCTGGTCGACAACATCGCCCGGGAGTACCCGGCGCTTCCGGTCGGACGCCTGCACGCGGCCGACTTCACCCTGCCCGCACGCGTGCGCCGGCACGACAACGTACGAGGCAGCCGGGACGCGGCCGACCTCCGCCGGCTGCCGGTCGTGGTCTCGACGGCCAAGAAGTGGTCGTACGTCACCCCGGAGAAGTGCGCGCCGTGGCGCTGGGCCATCGTGGACGAGGCGTACCAGATGCGCTCGGACGCGCTGCTCGCGACGGCCCGGATGTTCTCGCGGCCGGAGTCCCAGGTCCTCTTCGTGGGCGACCCAGGCCAGCTGGACCCCTTCGCCACGGTCGACACCGACCGCTGGCAGGGCCTGACCTGGGATCCGCTCCGCAACGCCGTCGACGTGACGCTGGCGCACAACCCCGGCTTGCTGCGGCACCAGCTCCCCGTCTCCTGGCGACTCCCGGAGATGGCGGCTCCTCTGGTGCAAAAGGCCTTCTACCCGTTCTACCCGTTCACCTCCGGGACACGGGCGGCGGAGCGCGTCCTCACCTACCGCACCACCCGCCACCGGGCGACAGCGGTGGACGACGTCCTCGCCCGCGCGGCCGAGTCGGGGTGGGGTCTGCTGCGACTCCCCGCCCAGCACGCCCTCGACGACGACCCCGAAGTCGCCGAAGCCCTGGCGGACACGGCGGCACGCCTCCTGGAACGCGGAGCCCTCGTCAACGGCGAACCGCTCGCCGAGTCCCGCATCGCCATCGGGACGGCCCGCACGGTCCAGGCGGAGGCGGTCCGCGCCCGCCTGGAGAAGCGCGGTCTGGCCGCCGTGACCGTGGACACCGCCAACCGTCTCCAGGGCCGCGAGTTCGACGTCACCCTGGTCTGGCATCCGCTCTCCGGCCGGCAGGACGCCTCCGACTTCCACCTGGAGACGGGCCGCCTGTGCGTCCTCCTCTCGCGCCACCGCTTCGCGTGCGTCGTCGTGGCCCGCGACGGCATCACGGACCTCCTGGACCGCCACCCCCGCAGCAGCCCGGTCTACCTCGACGTGCCGCCGAAGTTCCCGGACGGCTGGCGAGCCCATCAGGTCGTCATGGAGCACCTGGAGGGCAAGAGCGGCCCGGAACGCGAACCGGCCGTTGTCAGTGCCCGGTTGTAGCGTCCCGGGCATGCTGAGGATCTGTGCCCGACTGGGTCTTTCGCCCCAGGAGACGGCCTGGCTGGGGGCCCTGTGGGGGAAGTCCGCGGAGAAGGGCGGGGGGACGATGTCCCTCCTGTTGTGTCACATGCTCGACACCGCCGCGGTCGCGGAGTTCATGTTCGACCACTATCTGGCGCCGGCCACGAGGGACATGCTCGACCGGGTGTCGGGGGGCAGAGGGCGCAGGTTCTTCGCCTGGATCTGCGGGATGCACGACTGCGGGAAGGCGACGCCCGCCTTCCAGCGGAAGTCCGCGGCCGAGGCCGCGGTGCTGTCCGGTGTCGGCCTGGGGTGGCGTGCCGGGATGGTGACGGCCGAGACGTCGCGGCAGTGGAGCCATGACAAGGCGGGGGCGTTCCTGCTGCGCCAGGCGCTGCGGTCGAAGGGCGGGTGGAAGCGGCCGCACCTGAACTGGGTGTGTCCGATGGTGTCCGGTCATCACGGCACCTTGCGCGGTGCCACGCAGAAGGACGTCGAGCATGCTCACGGCGAGGCTCATGGCAAGTCGCCGGAGTGGCGGCGTGCGCAGGATCTGGTGGTGGAGGTGTTCACCGCCGCGCTCGGCTTCGAGTCCCTCGCGGACGTTCAGCCGGTCGTCGCGCCGTCGCGTGCGGAGCAGCTCGGTCTTCTCGGGTTCGTGGTGATGGCCGACTGGATCGCCTCCGACTCGACGCGGTTTCCCGGCGTTCCCGAGCTCGCACGGGTCTCGCTCGCCGCGTCGCGGGGGCGGGCGGCGGATGCCTGGCGGGAGGAGCGGCTCGGCGGCGGGATGCGTGCGCTCCGGCCGACCGGTGACGCCGATGTGATCGAGCTGCGGTTCGGTCACAGCGCTCGTGCCTCGCAGTCCCTGGCCATCGACGTGGTGCGGGCGATGGGCGCGCCGGGGCTGGTGTTCCTGGAGGCGCCGATGGGTGAGGGGAAGACGAAGACTGCGCTCGCGGCGGCGGAGGTGCTGGCGGAGCGGTTCGGTCTGTCCGGCGTGTTCGTGGGCATGCCCACGCAGGCCACGGCCGACCCGATGTTCACCCAGGTGCGCGCGTGGGCGGCCGCCGCGGATCCGGGGAGTGAGGACGACGCCGTGCTGCTGCACGGCAAGCGCGCTTTCAACCCGGAGTGGAAGGCGATGCGGGACGGGGACTGGGTGACGGCGGACGCCCGATTCCGGTCGGTGCACGAGGATGCCGAGGACGCCGAGGGCGCGTGCTGTGCCCACCGCAGGGGGCCGGCCGACTGGTTCCTCGGTCCCAAGCGTGGTCTGCTCGCCCATCTCACGGTGGGCACGGTCGACCAGCTCCTGTACGCGGCGACCCGGACGCGACACGTGATGCTGCGGACGGCCGGGCTCGCCGGGAAGGTCGTCATCCTCGACGAGGTCCACGCGTGCGACGTCTACATGTCGCAGTTCCTGAAGGAGGCCCTGTACTGGCTGGGGCAGGCGCGTGTGCCGGTTCTGCTGCTGTCCGCGACCCTGCCGCCGGCGCAGCGCGCGGAGCTCGCCGACGCCTACATGTCCGGTGCGACGGGCGAACCGTGTGCGCTGGAGCTGCCCGCTCCCGGCGGGTATCCGAATGTGACCGCGGTGTGGCCCGGGATGCCGGCCCCGGTCGTCGCGCATGCGCCGACGTGGCGTGAGGATCTGCCGGTCCAGGTGAAAGTGCTGCCCGAACCGCGCGTGCGGGGTGGTGGCGCGGTCTCCGGTCCAGCGGGCGAGCCGGACCGGGAGCGGAGCCAGGAGCGGCCTGTCATCGAGCTCCTGGAGCGTGAGCTCGCGGAGCAGGGCGTCGCACTCGTCATCCGCAACACGGTCAGCCGTGCCCAGCGCACGTACCGCGCACTCGCCTCGGCCTTTCCCGACGATCGGGTGATCCTGCACGGCCGGCTCACGACCAGTGCCCGGGCGGACCGAACCGAGCGGCTGCTCGATCAGCTCGGTCCGAGCACCGTGCCCCGGCCCAAGCGGCTGATTCTGGTCGCCACCCAGGTGGCCGAGCAGTCCTTCGACATCGACGCCGACCTGCTCGTCACCGATATCGCCCCGGTGGACCTGCTCCTGCAGCGCATCGGGCGTCTTCACCGGCACAGCACGACGGTGCGTCTCGGTCATCTGCGGCGTCCGATGGTGTACGTGACGGCTCTGGAGCCCCGCGACGACCGGCCACCCAGGTTCGACGGTGGGGCCGAGGCCGTTTACGGCCGACACCTTCTGCTGCGTACCGCCTCACTGGTGTCGCGGGCGGAGAGCGCCGACGGCTGGTCGGTTCCCTCGCAGGTTCCTGCCCTTGTGGCGAATGTGTACGGGGACGGCGATCTGGTGCCCGAGGCGTGGCACGCCGCCGCCGGGCAGGCTCGGGAGGCGTGGGAGACGAGCGAGAACAAGCGCCGTGAGGCCGCCGTGCCCTTCCTGCTGTCCCGCCCCGGCGAGCATGCCGTCCCCCACCTCGATGGCCTGCATTACGCGGCGACCGATGCCGCAAGTGAGGAGCAGCTCGCCGCCACGGTCCGGGACGGCGACATGTCGATCGAGGTCGTGCTCGTCGTCCGCGATGAGCAGGGGTTCCGCACGCTCGCCGGCCGGTCGCTGGGACCGGCCGGGCTCCCCACGAGCGATGACCTGGACGCTCTCGCCGGGGACATGATGCGCCTTCCTCAGGCCCTCACCTCCGCCGCGCTCGAGCACCTCGCTCCCCTGCCCGGGTGGAGCGACCACGCCTGGCTGCGCCACACCCGGGCTCTGGTGCTCGACACCGCGCTCTGCGCACGCCTCGGCGGGTTCACCCTCGTGTACGCGCACGAGACGGGGCTCGCCCACAGGAAGGAGGACATCTGACCGGGTCGCGTCCGCTGTGAGGTCGCCGTCTTCTCGGCGCGGATCGACGGGGGCGCGGCTTCGCCATGCCCTCACGCATGGTGCTCAAGGCTGCCGGCACAGCTTGGGTCCATACCCTGCTTTAGGCCCCTGAACAGGGGAATTACCGGAAACAGACCCTTCTGTCAGACCCCTCCTGTATTCATGTCCTCAGGTCGTCCGGCTCTGCGGCGATCTTGATTCCGGCTTGCTCAAGTCCGTTGCGAGGGAGGGACTTTGTCCGATCCAAGGGGGTGTCTGGTCGATCAGGTCGGCTGGATTCCGGTGCTGGGGGCCGACGGTCCGAAGGAGGTCCCCCTGCGTGAGGCTCTGCTCGGCTCACACATCTTCACGGAGCTCGTGCCGGACATGCCGACGATGCTGCCCGTCCTGCTCCGGCAGGTCCTCGTGCCCGTGGTTCTGGACGCCCTGGGTGACGTCGACGGCGAGCTGTGGGCCGAGCTCATGGACGCGGGTGAGTTCACCGCGGAGCAGAAGCGGGTGATCGGCCGGTACCTGGACGAACACCTGCCGCGTTTCGGCGCGTTGGACGCCGCCGTGCCGTTCGGCCAGGTGGCCGGGCTCGAGCATCCGGGCGGGAAGGTCCACCCGGTGTCGGTACTGATGCCCCACGTGGCGACAGGCAACAACACACCGCTGTGGGACGCCCGCCTGGCCTGCGACCCGGTGCCCCTGCCTCTGGGGGCGGCGGTGCGGTGGATGCTGCACGCGCAGTGCTGGGACACGGCCGCGATCAAGACGGCCGCGGTCGACGACCCTCAGGTCAAGGCGGGCAAGACCACGGGCAACCGTACCGGTCCGCTGGGGAGGCTCGGCGTGGTGACGCCGCTGGGCACCACACTGTTCGAGACGATCGTGCTGAACATGCCCCAGGGTGTGCGCGCCGCCGGCGACCGGCCGCAGTGGGCCCGGCCGACGATGAAGCCCTCCTGGCAGCTGAGGACGCCCACGGGCGTGCTGGACCTGTTCACCTGGCAGGGCCGTCGCGTCCGGCTGGTCCCGGACGAGCCCGAAGCCGACGGGCAGGTGCGGGTGCGGTGGGTCGTGCTGTCGGCCGGCGACCGGATCGACGGCCCGCAGCCGGAGGATCCGCACACCTGTTGGACGATCAGACAGGACAAGAACAAGGGGAGCATCCGGTATCCACGACGCCATCTGCCGGGGCTGATGGGCTGGCAGGGACTGGACGCGCTGCTGGCCGTCGAGCGGGACACCACCGGCTTCGAGACGTCCGGACTCCTCGTCCAGACGGCGACCGCGACGCTCATGGGCGACCTGCCGTCGAACTACCCTCTGCGGGTCGCCACCTGCGGCCTCGTGTACGGCACCCAGGACGCCATCGTCTCCGACATCCTGGCCGACGACATGCCGCTGCCCGTCGCCGCGCTGCGCGCCGACCACGCGGTGCGCGGCTCCGTGATCCGGGTGTGCGAGCAGGCTCGGGCACTCGCGCGTACGGTCGACCACCTGGCCGCGAACCTGATCCGGGCGGTGGGAGGCGAGCCGCCCGCCCGCGGCAAGGGCCAGCAACCGGGCACCAAACTGCTGCACGTGCTCGACCCTCTGGTGCGCCGGTTCCTGACCGGGTGCCAGCACGATCCGTCCGACGACGAACTCGAGAAGGCGCACAGGGCCTTCGAGACGCTCGCGGAGCGCGCGGCCTTCGCCGCGGCGGAAGAGCTTCTCCACCGCCTCCCCGGCAGGGCGTTCACCGGGCGGACCGTCACCAAGAAGGAACAGGGCAAGACGGTCACCCACACCTATCAGCAGGCGAGCGCCGAACGGTTCTTCCACTCCGCCGTACGCAAGACCCTGACCCATCTGTATCCGCAGACGCCCCCAGCCGAGGAGACCGCAGCGTGACCACCTCCGCATCCCGCCCGTCCTCCCGCAAAGAGGCGCCGTGGTACTGGGCCCAGTTCGAGTCCGGCCGACGCGAAAGCGGCGCCATGCCCCGGGGCGGCGACCTGGCAGCCCTGCGCCTGGGCCTGACCGTCCCCGCCGGGCAGGCCCCGCAGATGTGGCCCTACTACCGCACCCGCGTCGACGACGCGCGGGCCGCCCGGGGCCTGGTCTCCGACCGGTTGGTCGCGGAGCACATGGCCCTCGCCCTGTTCGCCTCACATCAGCAGGGCCAGTCCCGGCTCATGCACCGGCCCGACGTGTCCTTCGGCACCGCCGCACGGGCTCTGCACGACCGCTTCAGCCGCGAGGGCGTCGACAGCCGGATGGCCGCCGCCGCCCAGGCCCGCAGCTTGAACGCGGTCTTCAACCACCTGCGTGGCGTGGTCTCCCAGCTGGCCGTCATCGGCCAGCCCCTCGACTACACCAGGCTCCTGGACGACCTGCGCTCCTGGCCCTTCCCGGAGTCCCGCGCCCGCACCGTCCGGGCCTGGGGGTCCAGCTACCACGCATGGACCGGACCCTCCGCGAACTGACCCGCTCACCCCAGCCACCGACCCTCACAAGGAGTGACGTCGCCCATGACCACCACCTCACCCCGCCGCCGGTACCTCGACGTCCACGTGCTGCAGACCGTGCCGCCGTCCAACCTCAACCGCGACGACGCGGGAGCCCCGAAGGAAGCCACCTACGGCGGCGTCCGCCGCCCGAGGGCCTCCTCCCAGGCGTGGAAGCGCGCCACCCGCATCGCCTTCGCCTCCCTCGGCATCGACCAGGACCAGCTCGGCACCCGCACCAAGCAGATCGCCGACCACCTCGCCGGCCGCATCGCGGACCGCACCGGCCTCGACGACGCCTCCGCCGCCCGCCTCGCGGCCGCGGTCATCGCACCGCTGGGCATCACCGCGAACAAGAACAAGGAGGAGGAGAGCGCGTACCTGCTCTTCTACGGCAACAAGCAGATCGACCAGCTCGTGGACCTGGTCGCCGACCGCACCGCCGAACTCACCGCTTTGGACGACAAGCAGCTCGCCGCCGCGTTCACCTCCGCCCAGGCACGCACCGCGCTGATGACCGGGCACCCCATCGACGTCGCCCTCTTCGGCCGCATGGTCGCCAACGTGCCGGACATCGACGTCAACGCCGCCTGCCAGGTCGCCCACGCCATCGCCACCCACGGCGCCGAGCTCGAGTTCGACTTCTACACCGCCGTCGACGACCGGCAGGCGGCCGACAGCAAGGGCGCCGGCATGATGGGCCGGATCGGCTTCAACTCGGCCACCTTCTACCGTTACGGCGCCGTCTCCCTGCACCAGCTCGAAACGAACCTGAGCGACCCGGCAGCCGCCGTCCAGGCCGCCACGGCCTTCGTCTCCGCCTTTGTACGCTCCATGCCCACGGGTTACGGCAACTCCTTCGCCCACCGCACCATGCCCCAGCTCGTCGCCCTCACCGTCCGCGACGACCAGCCCGTCAACCTCGTCACGGCCTTCGAGAAGCCGGTCACCGCGTACGGGGCCACCGGCTACGCCGCCCCCTCCGCCAAGGCACTCGCCACCGAACAGCACACCATCGCCACCACCTGGGGCGCGCCCGCCCTGTGGACCGGCGTCACCCACTCCTTCACCGACGACACCGCGAAGGCCCTCGACGGGGCGTTCGGCGAGGCCCGCACCTTCCCCGGCATGCTCGACGCGCTGGCGACGGAACTCACCCGATGACCTCCACCGCCACCCTGCTGCTGCGCCTCGCCGGACCCCTGCAGTCGTGGGGGGACCACCGCGCGGCACTCGACACCCGGCACACCGCCCCCCAGCCCACCAAGTCCGGCGTCATCGGACTCCTCGCCGCCGCCCTCGGCCGAGACCGCGACGAACCCCTCGGCCCACTCGCCGGGCTCACCATGGGCGTCCGAACCGACGTGCCCGGCACCCTCCTGCGCGACTACCACACCGTCAGCGACTACCGCGGCGTGCCGCTGCTGTCCGCGAACCTCAACTCGAAAGGCCGACAGAAGCCCACCAGCAAGCCCCGCTACATCCAGCCGACAGAACGCTTCTACCTCCAGGACGCCGCCTTCCTCGTCGGCGTACACGGGCCGGCCGACCTCGTGGACGACCTCGCCACGGCGGCGAGGAAGCCGGCCTGCCTGCTCAGCCTCGGCCGCCGCTCCTGCCCTCCCACCTTCCCCCTCGTCCTCGGCCTCACCTCCGCCTCACTCGGCGACGCCCTGGCCGAACACGACTGGCTGGCCTCCCCCCACGCCCGCGGCGTCTGGCAGAAACGCAACCGCGGCGCCGCACCCGCCACCATCGACGTGCCCGCCACCATCGACGACCCCGAAGGCGACACCGTCCTGGGCGACCAGCCCCTCGACTACGCCTTCGGCACAGGGCGACACACCACGCGCCACGTCACCCACCAGCTGATCACTCTGTCCACCGGGTTCACCCCCACGCCCGGCACCCCCGCCGGCGCGGAACACGACCCCCTCGCACTCCTCGGATGGTGACCATGGCCTACCTCTCCCGCATCCCCATCGCCCCGCTGCGCGCCGGGGCCCGCAAACTCCTGCGCTCCCCCCAGGCCATGCACGCCGCCGTCCTCGGCGCGGTGGCCTACCATCCCGAACCGGGCCGCACCCTGTGGCGCCTGGACGCCGACAACGCCCACCGCCCCTACCTGTACGTCCTGACCCAGCCGCAGCCCGACTGGACCGCCTTCGTCGAACAGGCCGGCTGGAGCGTCGACCACGCCCACGCCAAGCCGGCCGTCGCCCCGTACAAGCCCCTCCTGGCCCGCCTCCAGACCGGCCAGGAATACGCCTTCCGGCTCACCGCCTCCCCCGTCATGTCCACCAAGCGCGCCGACCTGCTCAACCCCACCCAGATCGCCCGCCAGAAGAAGGACCTCGAAAGCGGCAACCCCAAGATCCGCCTCTCACACCGCGTCGCCCACCGCACCACCGAGACACAGATCGCCTGGCTGACCGCGCGCATCCCCCAGTACGGCTTCGAGCTGCTGCCCGTCCCCGGCACCGCCGACCCGGCACCCGGCATCTACCCCTTCACCGACACCGAGGCGACCACCGAACCCATCCCCGACATCCGCGTCGCCCGCCACACCTCACACACCTTCACCAAAGACCGCACCGACCGGACCGGAACGAAGACCGGAGGAACGACGAAAGTCACCGTCGCCACCGCCACCTTCGAAGGAACCCTCCGCGTCACCGACCCCGTCGCCCTGGCCCGCACCCTCATCACCGGCATCGGCCACTCCAAGGCCTACGGCTGCGGCCTCCTCACCCTCGCACCACCCCCCACACACCAACCCCAGGGACAGCCGGCAACTTCCGCCGGCTGACGGCACAAGCCGTCCCTCAACACTGCATCCCCACGCCCGCGGGAGCCTGGGAGCCCACCCAGGATCCCGCTGCAGCAGGACAGACAACCCCGCGAACGCGGGGAACCTTTCGGCATGTCCTGAATCTCGGGACCATCCCCGCAGGCGCGAGGATGCGAACCATAACGACCAAGGCAACCACCAGTTACGCGCACGGAATCGGGCGTTTCGGCCCGCCACCCTGAACCTCATTCCTGAATCTCATTCCGCAACCTCCCCGACTCGTGATCGTTCTCGTCATCGGGCGGAACACGCCCGATGACCAAGTGATCAAGAACGGATGGGTTCACATGCAGATGCGCATGAGGCACGTCGTCCTGGCCGGCCGGCCACCTCACACCCGGCACGACGGCGCCCTCCCAGGAAACCGACCGTTCGACCCACAGTGGTGGAAGCGACCGGAATGGTGGCAGGTCGTCGCGGCATTCAGCGCGTTGGTCGCCTCCACAGCCGTAGGCGTGCTCTCCCTCGCACGCTGACTCGCGATCCCGGGAGCATGCGGTCCCGCTCGCCCTGACCCAGGGGTCTCAGTAGTAAATGCCCCACGGAAGGTGGTAGTCGAGCATGTGCCGGCGTGCGGCGAGGGGTTTCTTCCAGTCGCCGGTGCCGCGGTAGAGGGCCGGGCCGTTCCTGTCGACCGCCATGAGGTCGCCGCGGCCGTCGCGGTCCTGGTCGCCGACGCCGATGATCTGGGTGAAGTCCTGCCAGCCGCCGCCGAGGCGGGTGCGGGCGGCGAAGGTGCCGTCGCCCTTGCCGAGGTAGAGCCACAGGTCGCCGGCGCGGTCGCGGGCGACGAGGTCGCCGGCGGGGGCGCCGGCGAGGTTGCCGACGGCGGCGATCTTGTCGTAGGTGTTCCAGCCGCCGCCGACGCGGGTGCGTGCGCCGAGGGGGGCGGTGGCCTTCCCGGTGCCCTTGTACAGCCACAGGGCGCCGGTCTTGTCGGTGGCGACCAGGTCGGTGCGGCCGTCGCCGGTGAGGTCGGCGGCGGAGGTGAGCTGGTCGTACACCTGCCAGCCGCCGCCGATCCTGACCCGGTGGTCCAGGTTCCTGCCGTTGCCCTGGTGCAGCCAGAGCACGCCGGCGCGGTCGCGCGTGAGGATGTCGGCGTGAGCCGCGCCGCCCAGGTTCGCCGTGGGGACGATCCGGTCGTACACGTTCCAGCCGGTGCCCAGGACCGTGCTCTGGGCGTGCTCGGCGTACCAGTCGGTGGCGGCGTCGACGACGGTGTGCCGTTCGAACGTGCCGTTCTCGGAGAGGCCCAGGACGTCGGGGAGGCCGTTGTCGTCGAAGTCGTGCGGGACAGCCGCGCGCTGCACGCGGAAGGCGCCGGTCACGTCCAGGTTCGGGCCGATTCCGTTGCTCGGCTTTGCGGTCAGACGCCAGGTCCAGGCGCCGTTGTAGGCGGCGATGCCGTTGTCGAACTCGCCGTTCCAGGTCTCCTTCTTGACGCCTGCGGAGGAGTAGAGGTCCAGCAAGACGGTCCGCCCGGTCGCCACGTGGGTGAGGGTGACGGTCGTGGATGCGTTGGTGGTGCTGAGGCGCCAGGCGAGGGTCGCCGGGTCCTGCTGGTCGAAGTCCATGACGGCCGGGATGTCGGCGCTCAGCAGCGTCAGTGCGGTGGGGCGGCCGGTGCTCGCCACCTGCCGCGCCGCCGGTACGCCATCGGCGCCCGGCGCGATCCGGTACACGCCCTCACCTCCGGTGAGGGTGCCGCCCTGCACAAGGACGGTGCCGTCCGGGCCGGCCGTGGACCGGGAGTAGGCGTCGAGGACCTTGAGAGACCTCTCGTCCGTCAGGGAGCGGGCGGTGACGGCGTACAGCGGGTTCCGGCCGGTGTACGGCGTGTCGTGGCCGGCCTGCCCGTACAGCACCCACCCGTCGACCAGCTCGACCTGCACGTCCCCCGCCTTGGTCAGGGGGATGCGCAGCGGTGCGGCAGCTGATCCTCGACGGGTGACGACTACGGTGGCTGTGGTGTCCGTGGGCCGTTCGACCCAGGCGAGGTGCGTGGGTGAGACGGCGACGCTTCCGAGGGCGTGGGCGGGCGTCACTTCCTCCACGACCGTGCGCCGCGCGATATCGACGACGGCGAGCCGGGTGCCGCCCTGGGCCGTCGCGGCAGGGTCCGTGTACTTCACGAGAGCGGTGCCGGTGGTCAGGTCGCCGACGAGCATGATGTCGGCGCCGGCGGGAATTCCGGCGATCACCTCGTCCTTCAGACCGCCCTCCGTCTTGGTGACGACGTGCAGGGAGTCACCGCCGACCGGATCGGCCCGCCGTACGAACACCGAGGACGGTGAGACGGCCCGCCCCCGCTGGAAGCCGTCTCCGAGCGTGGAAAGATCCAGGACCACGGGCAGGGCGCCTGTACCCATCTCGAAGACGGTGTGGGCCGCCCCCAGGACGGGCTCGGTGAGCAGGTCGGTTCCCGCGGTCTGGAAGAGGCCCACCTGGGTGGGCAGTTCCGTGGTGGAGCGGTCCGCGTACCGCGTCCACGTGTACGTGACCGGCACGCCCGCCCCGCCGTACCAGCTCAGAAAGCCGGAGGGACCAGCGCCCATCAGGCGGCTGTCGTCCTTGAGGAGGGGCAGTTCCTGCTCCGTGCCTGCCGGCGCGGTCACCGGGGAGTCGACCGCGGCGAAGGCCGGGGGCGTCGTCAGGGCGCCGGCCGTCACGGCGAGGACGACAGCGACAGCCGCGCTCAGAACGCGTGGGGCACTGATTCTGTGGTGCTTCACAGGTGTTGTTCCTCCAGGAGTTGTTGAGGGGTGATCAGGGTCTGTCGGGGGCGCCGGCTTCGGGGGTTTCTGCGGAACAGGGTCAGCCCGCTGCCCTTCGGATTGCGCCAGCGCGGAGGGCTTCCGGTTCCTCCTGACCATGCGGCGCCGGGGCGGCGGTCAGGGACCGGGTCTCGACCGAGGGAACAGCGGCACGGCTGTACGCGGCCTCCGGCGCGGTGGTGATCTGGCAGGGTGCACCGCATGCCGGCCAGCCGGAAGACTGCGAGAGGTTCCTCCTGTACAAGTTGCGGGCGTGGTGTGCTTGATCCACTTCCGCATCGACTCCTGAGGGCCGTTCAAGGTTGTATGACTGCTCCTCAAGCAGGGTGTAGTTCGTCAAGTCGGGTTCAGGATGTGCCAGCGAGGGTGCGCGCTGGTGGCGGGGCCATCCCCGCGGGCGGGGAGCAGCCCAGCGTCCGCGCCGCGCAGCGAGCCGTGCCGGGGCCATCCCCGCGCTTATGGGGAGCAGGCAAATGCCATCCCGGTCATGGTGCGAGACCAGGAGCCATCCCCGCGCGTGCGAAGAGCAGCGCCACCAGGTCGTCGAAGACCTGGGGGACGAGGGCCCATAGCCACGAGCGCGGGGAGCAGTCTCCGGGTCAGCACCGCTGGTTCCACGACTGGAGACCACCCCGCAGACAAGCGCAAGGAGCTGCTGATGCCGCTGCCAGCGCCCGTCTCAATGTCCTTGGCGTCATACCCCCCGCGGGAACCTGACCGCGGCTATCCGGTTCAGCATCGCAGCCGTAAATCGAAGGCATTGACCGCCCGCACCAGGCTGAACCACCACCAACACAGCACCCTCGCCGCCATGCGCGACCTCGGTCAAGACACAGAAGCCGCACGACCGCCATCCCGCGCGAGGCAGCACCGACGACACCACTGCCACGATCTCACGCCGTACCGACCGGCCGGGATCCTCTGTCTTCTCCTCCCCCGGCAGGGGCCGGGGAGACGGGGGGCTGTGACCACTCGGAGTGTCAGCCGGGTCCAGGGCGAGCTCGACGAACTCGACAGCGATGTCCGAGAGCTCGGCCGTGGCTGCCGGCCGGACCGGCCCTCGCCTCGCCTCGCCTCGCCTCGCTGAAACCGGGTACCTACGCCCGGACGGGGCAGCCGGAAGACGGGACACGAGCAGCCACCATCGATGGCACGGAAACGGGATCGCAGGAGCTGGATGGCGCGGGCGGGGCCGGTGCGGAGCCTGATGAGGAACCGCCCGTTCTTGAGGTGGGGGCGGTCTGCTCCCCGCCCGCCCTGTCGGACCGGCCCGATAGTGTGACCGCCATGAGCGACGGCATCGCGTGGATAGGCGCACAGCAGACCACCCCCACCCCGCCCGGTACCCGTGGCATGTACGCCGGGATCTCCCTCACCCTCGCCCGAGGCGTCGATCAGGACGAGTTCCTCATCAACCTCGGCGCCGACCTCGACGAGCTGGGCGAGCGCGTTCCCCTGGCCGAGCTGCGCACCCGGCCCCTGCCCGACGCGCCGCCCACCGCACAGTTCGGCTACGCCATGTACGGCACGTGCGGAGAGTGGACGTACGTGCTGGAGAACGACCACATGGCCACCTGGGCAGGCGGCTACCAAGGCAAGGTCGAATCCATGACGCCCTGCCCGGACGAAGAGATCCTGTGCCTGACCGTCAACCGGTACAGCCCACCCGCCGCGCTCATCCACGCCCCCGGTGACGGGCGCGCCTACCGGGCCGAGTTCGGCACCGCCACCGGCCGGGGCGGCCTGCTCGACCTGGCGCTGACCGCCGAGGGCGCCGTGTTCCCCTCGCTCCCCGATGTCAGTGAGGCCGAGGTGGTGGCCCACCACGAGGAGCACGGGCCGCGCCTGCCGGAGCTGGTGTTCACCGCCGTCGGCAAGTACACCCACGTCGTCATCGACCAGGCCACCGTGACGGCCGGTGCCCTCCCCGCCGTCCACCTCCTGATGCCCTGACCCTACGCGCACAGAAACGGCCCCCACCCAGAACTCAAGAACCCGGGTGGGGGCCGCTCGCTGTTGCGCCGGGCGTTACTGCGCAGCGAGCCGGCAGATCACCGGCTGACCGCCGCCGACACCGTACGTACAGGTGCCGCCGTCATCGATCCGCGTATCCAGCCAGTACGCATCCTTGTCCTTGATACGCATCTGCTTCATGAAGTTCGCGAAGTGGCCGCCCATGGATTCCTGGTTGTGCATGCCCGAGATCGCCGCCCGGCCACACACCTCGTTGAACGTGGGGTCAGCCCCGTTCCGCGAGAACAGGTGAATCATGCTGTCGTGCTTCTTCGCGTACATCGAAATGCACGCATCCCCGCTGGGCGTGGTCTTCCCCGGCGGGATCGCCGGGTTGATCCCGCCCTCGGCGGACGACATGCCGCCACTGTTGTACGACGAGGCAAACGCGAACTCGTCACAGTTCAGAGTGTCGCTCACATCGACCAGCGCGGAGGCATCACCATTGTCCGCGGCCCACCCGGTGGGACAGATCCGGCCACGGGAACGGGTGTTCTGCGCCTCGTCGCCCATGTAATACAGGGGCTTTTGATCCGACATCGAACCCGGGTGCTTCGGCGTGGCCCTCTGGACCAGCCACGCGTGCGCGGCGGCCTGCGGGAACGCCTTCGCGTTGAACGTGTACGTCGGAGCGACATTCACGAACACGCAGCCCGGAACGGACCCGGCCGGAGCGTCCGCGGCAGGGGTGTCGCAGCGGATCCGGTCGAGATCCTCGGTGCCGCCGTCGTAGTCGAGCGACCACTGGTAGCCGGTCTTGAACGGGCGGATCTTCCCATCGGCGGGGAGGATGTTCGCGTCGATCTGAATGTCCGGCTTGAACCGGTAGTCCGTGCCGGACAGCGACGTATCCCACGTGTACGGCGTCGTCAGCGTCGCCGAGTGCATCTCACCCGGCACCCACCACGGCTTGCCCTTCCACGCCGTCACCGGCTGCTCCTGCGGAGTGCAGAAGTTCTCACACAGGTGGTTCCAGCCCACGAAGTTGATCTCACGGAACGCGGGCGGGATCTGCTGCGCGGGCTCGATCGTCAGGTGTTCGGTGAACGTGTTCTGTCCGTCAAGCTCGATCATCCGCAGGAACATGAACTGCGCCACAGCCTGCGGCACACCGTCCATGCTGATGATCACCGGCACCGATCGCACATCGCACTCGACGAACCGCGTCGCGAGGATCGATTCGAAGTCGGTGTTGCACCACTCCACCCCGGCCGTCGCCGCGGCCGCACCCGGCTTCGCGGACGCGTGGGGCGCCTTGCCCTCAGGCGCGGGGGTCGACTTTCCGAAGCACACCTGACGGCCGGTCTCATCCGGCTCACCGCACTGCTCCACCGCGTCCTTCGCCGCGGCCGTGGCCCGCGCCGACAGCGGCGTACCCGGCTGGCCGAGAGGCTTCGTCTGGTAGTAGTGCGGCTGCTGCGCGTCGAAGTGGTTCGGGTTCGGGCTCGCGTAGTTCGGTGTCGGCAGGGTGAGATCCACGGGCAGCTCCACACGGAACTTTGCCCACGGAGACCACACCGTCTCGTAGAGCGAGCCGTCGTAGGCGTTGGTGCGGAACACGTAGTTCGTGTTCAGCGCCAGCCTGCCCGCCGGCACGTCGACCTTCGCCGTGCCCCCCGATGCCACATACGGGGAGACGATGACCCCATAGGTGGAGTCGTTCAGTTTGACCTTGGTGAGCGGCTTCCCGGCGGCATCCGCCGTCCACACCTCGAACGTGAGGTTGGCCTGATCCCCGTCGGGGTCGGTCACCGTGTTCGTGAGCTGCACCTTCTGCGAGGTCACCCGCTGGAAGCCGCCAGGCGCCGCGTTCCGCGACAGCGGCGCGGCCTTGGGAGTCTTGCCGGAGGCAGGACGCGCGCCCGCCGTGGCGGCCCGCGTCGACTGCTCCGGCCCGTGCACCTTGGGCGGTGCCGCGTTGGGGTCGGGCTTCGCGGCCGCGGCCGGGGCCTCTGCGGCCTCGGCCACCCCGACGGCACTGAACAGCAGCATCGCCGCCGTGCCTACAGCCACCCGGGAAAGAACGTTTTTCCTTCTGAATTTGGACGTGCCAGACAAGACATGTCCCTTCTGGCCCCACCCCCGCACTCCGGAGGCAGGACATTGCTGGTGTGTCGCGCCGCCCTCCTTCCTACGTGGATTGACGAGTCATCAACAGCGGTCTCAACATGGGCAGTTCGTCTCTATCCGCCGCTAACGGACGTGATCCACACCACGGTTGTACGAGCGCGTGTAAGAACCGTGCGGGGGAGTTGTGGAAAGCTGCGGCCGCAGGCCCTTTCGTCCCCGGCCCCGACCACCCCGCGTACGGCATCCGTCCCCACGCCGCCCAGGCCGTGAAGCGCTGGACACCACCGCCGGCACCCACACCCTGCGCCACCTCGCACTGCCCGGCCCCAAACCGGACAGCATCGCCGTCGCAATGCTCCACCGAGCCGTGCCCCGTGGCGACTTCTCCGTCGCCCAGCTCGCGCGCAACCTGAGTACCAGCACGGCCCTCGTCATCTGCCTGCTGTCCCGGCACCCCGTCGACCGGAGCCCACCCCGATTCCGAGGACCCAGCACACGGCCACTCGCCCGGAGCAGTGGCGCACCTGGTGCGGGCAGCGCACCACGAACGGGCCGCAGGCGAACTGGTGGGGGCGCGGACGTGGCGCCCGGTGCAGCGGGATGCCGACCGGGGAGCGATCGCGGGCAGCGGGATGGTCTGGCGTACGTCGTCGAGCAGGTCGTGCAGTGCGACGGCGGTAAGAGGCGGGTCGAGGGTGTGAGGGCGACCGGGTGGTATCCGGCTGGTCGAGCACCTGGCCTCTTCGGGTGGCTCTGCCCTGGGGGTCGACACCGTCGGGTGCGGGGCAACGACGCCGTATCGGCTATGAGGGTCGCGCGTCGCTGGTCAGCACCAATTCTTCAGCCGCAGTTGGTGCCCGCCCACCTTGGCATCGTCAGGGTGGGTCTCCGTCGGCCAAAGGGGCGGGCTGCGTGATGGGGTGGCAGCTCGGTGGGTGGGAGCGTTCCTGCCATCCCCTCTGACAGCGGAGACCCTTTCAACAGATGCCCTCGACCCGGGGACGAGGCCGCTCGCCGGCTTCGAAGACAGCAACCCGGGCATGGCGAGTTCGGTGGTATGCACGATGGTGAGTGCCGCCGCGCTCGGTGACGAGCGACCATGACGACCTCTCCCCCACTGACCACACCCACCGTCCGCAGCGCCCGCAAGGGGTCCATCCCCGCCCGGGCGGGGACAGCTGCACTTCGTCATTCTGCCGACGCCCAGCTTGAGCTTCTCACCGCCCAACAGCGCCTCTCCCACGATCAGCCCCTACGACCTCTGGGTGGAAGTGGTCCTCCAGACGTGAAGCGCGTCCGGCCCCCGCATACGTGGTCAGCCCAAAAGTACAAGGATCCGACGATCTGTCAGCGCACAGATTCGCAGGACCGCCGCCAGGTTGTCGCCCGCCCACCTCTTTACCGGGCGCGCACCGACCTCCGGCCCGGTGCCCGGCGAGTCGACCCCGCAGTGGTCGACTCGTCGAGGTTTCGGCTCCACCGTCCGCGCCCGCACGGTCTCCGTGAAGCGGGCGGGGCTGGCGCCCTCCGGGCCGGGACCGAGGTACGGAAGCCCGGTGTCGACAGCTCGACGTCGGCCTTGACCCGGTCGACGACCGCCCTCATCTTGTAGGAATCGCCAGTGGACTTATCGTTCGGCTGTCGACAGCTCGTCTAGCATGAGGGGCAGGGCGCCTGTCGGGTCATAGGGCCCTGTGACGGCACGTCGAGCGAGGGGAAGTCGGAACCGTCCATGAATGCCGAACAGCACTCGACCGTCTACGACTTGTTCGACCGGTCCGGAAGGCGCTATCCCCTGGATGAGCTCCGCTGGCGAGGCGAGGACGGCAGCCCTCTCGCCGTCGCTGCACTGCCGGGCCTGCGCCCCGAGCAGATCGACACCGCCGAACGGTCCCTGTGGCGCTACCGCGCTGCCCTACCCGTCGATGCAGCCCGCCGGGTGAGCCTGGGCGAAGGATGTACGCCGATGATCCCGGTCCACTGGGCCGGTCGACGCGTCCACTTCAAGCTCGAGTGGTTCAACCCGACTTCCAGCTTCAAGGACCGGGGCGTGTCGGTGATGATGTCTCACCTCGTGGCTCTCGGCGCCGACCGCGTACTGGAGGACAGTTCGGGCAACGGCGGCTGCGCGGTGGCCGCCTACGCCGCCGCCGCCGGCGTCCGCGCCAAGATCATCGCTCCCGCCGCCACCTCGGAGGCCAAGATCCTCCAGGCCCGCGCCTACGGAGCGGAGATCGAGATCGTGAGCGGCACCCGCGACGAGGTCGCGGACGAGGCGATCCGCCAGGCGGAGAAGGTCCCCTACGCCAGCCACAACTGGCATCCCATGTTCATCCAGGGCACCAAGACCATCGCCTACGAGATATGGGAGTCCCTCGGCTTCACGGCACCCGACAACGTCGTCCTGGTGGCCGGCGCGGGCAGCACCATCCTCGGGTGCGACCTCGCCTTCGGCGAGCTGCTCGGCGCCGGACAGATCGACCGCCGCCCGCGCCTGTTCGTCGGGCAGCCCGAACACTGGGCGACCATTGCCGATACGTTCAACGGCGTCGACCCCGCCCACCGTGGCGCGCGGATGCCGACGATCGCCGAGGGCGCTTCGATCGCCCGCCCGGTCCGGCTGCCCGAGGCGGTGGAGGCCATCCGCCGCTCACACGGCGCCGCCTACGCTGTTCCGGAGGCGGAGATCCACGCCGCGGTCCGCGCTCTGAGCTCGCGAGGTCTGTTCGCCGAGCCGACCAGCAGCGTTGCCGCGGCGACCCTCGATCACTTCCTTGCGACGGGCGACATCGCGCCCGACGAGACGACCGTGGTCGTCCTTACCGGGACGGGGCTGAAGTCCGCCGAGAAGATGGCCTCGGTCTTCGCCGGGCCCGCCGCCTGAGCCGTACCAGCAAAGGAGAAGGTGGGCGAGCGCGTCGGCGCCCTGGTCGAGCGTCTGGACCATGAGGCCGTGGCGAGGGTGGAGTCCGGATAGGCCCGTGCGGTGAAGCGGGCGGCCGACCAGGCGCGAGTGGAGGAGCTGGGCGAGCAGATGGTGCCCCTTTCCGCGTGAGGGGACCGGCGGGATGCGCAGGACGCGGAGCGCAGCGCGGCGTGCGAAGAAGCGGCGATTGCCCGGCACGAGCGGGTGGCGGTGCTCCTCGGCGAAGTTCCTGCCGGAGGCGTGTACCGCACCAAATGGCGCTCTTCGAGCTGATGGTGCGCAAGCCGTGGCGGAAGACCGGGACGGCTCACCGCATCCACGAGGAGCTGTTGTCCGTCCGGGAGGAGGAGCGTATGACACTCCTGGTGGAGCCGACCCACGCCAAGGTGAAGGCTCTGTACGAGGGGTACGTGAACATCGGCGATCAGAAGCCGTTTCCTGACCCGCCGGTGTACACCACTGCGGTCCGCCCTCTGAGCGGCTGACCGCACCCCGGACCTGACCGGAATGCAACGTCGGCCCCACCTCGAAGGTGCGGGCCGACCTCGTTCTTCCGCGCTGCCAGTGGGTCTGCTCCTGTTCGGCATGGGTGGGTCGCTGCCAGGAACGCACGGAAGGCAGTCGCACGCCTTCCTGAGACAGCCCGTCCGGGGTCGACGCGCCCTCGACCCTCGGCGAGCACCGGTGCCGACCCGAGCACCGAGCTATACCCGCTCCAGAGCCTTGATCACGTGGTCCAGTTCTGGCGGCATGACCGCGACCAGGACCTCCCCGTCGGACGAGTCGCAGGTCACGATCCGGGATCCCGGATTGATCACCATCCCCTCGCGCATGGAGGGGGAGCGCACCCCGACCTGACGCAGATCGGCCGGCAGGGCGATGCTCCGCCCACCCCAGGAGGGGTTCCAGAACAGGTGATCGGCGCCGGTCAGCAAGCGCCCCGGTTTCCAACGAGACCCCTGAGCGGACCACTTGAGCATGCACGGCAGCCCGACCGGCTCCCCGGCGGCTGCCGCAGCCGACCGCCGCTTCTGCTTCCTGCGCAGCAACCACCCGACGCAGGCTGCGGCGACGAAACCCATCATCAGTTCGATCACACTCGCATTCAAGCAGGCCGGGGACGCGGACGAATGCCGTGCCCACCCCGGGCAGCCAGGGCCCTCGCCGTAGGCTGAGTCGTGCCGGGGCCGTGAACGACGCACGTCCGAGGGCGTCGTGGATGTGGACGGGACGAGCGGTGCGCGTGGGAAGGCGCACGCGGCCTCCGCGACGGCCCCGCGTGTACAGAGGCGGGTGGGTGAAGGTCCCTGATGGCCGACCGCCGGACGGATGGCCGTACGATCAACGCCATGTCGAGCATGTCTTCCATACCCGTTCTGCGAGGGCGCGGTTCCGTCGTTCTGAGCACGGACCGTGAAGGGCTCGTGCTGGAACGCACCGACGGAAGGCTGACGATCCCCTTCGGGGCGATCGCCCGCGTGAACGCGGAGGCCCGGAGCGTCACGGTCGAGCTGCGGGCCCTTGCCGGGGCCACGCCGGCCGTCCACCGGATCGAGGAGGTGAGCGCGGCCGCGGCGGTCGCCTTCGCCGACACCGTGAACGCCCTGCTCCCCCGGTCGGCCGAGGACGTCGACGGGGCAGCCCTCGTCGTGGTGCGCGCCTTCACCAGGACTTGGGTCGAGACGTACCGAGGCAAGGTCGGGCGCGTCCTGCTCTGGCTCCTGGGCGGCATCCTCGTCCTGGCCGTGGTCACCGCCGTCGTGGGCGACGAGAAGACGGCCGTCGCCGGGGCTGTCTTCATGATGCCGTTCGGCGGCATGGCCCTCGTCGGCCTGTGGCTCGGCGCCGTCTGCATCGGACCTTGGTGGCGCGAGACACGGTTGCGCCGGCACGGTGTGACCGTGGTCGCCGTGCGGTCGGCGGACGGAGCGGGGGCGTACGAGTACACCGACGCCACGGGTACGACACGCGTGCTGATCCATCCGGGCACCGCCCCGTCGATCCAGGTGAGCTACGCCCCGCGCAACCCGTCGGACGTCCTCGTCCTCCAGGAGCCGTCCACACGCTTCTTCGACATCACTCTGGGGCCCTGTTTCCTCCTCGGCGGGCTCGCCGCCCTGGCGGCCACGATCGGACTGTCCGTCGTGACGATCCTCGGCATCCCACTCTCGTAGCCCGGGCTCCGGAAACCGCCGGCCGCGAGCCATGTGTACGGATCCGCGGCCGAGACCTCCCCGCGTCCCAGCCCAACAGTTCGACAGCCCGATCCGGCGGCTGGCCGCGAACACCGGCTGGGTCAGCATCGGCTCCGATCACGACACGGCGGCGTTCGCCGTTGCCTCAATCCGGCGCTGGTGGTAGACCCGCGGCCGGCACGACTACCCCGGCGCCCGCCGGCTGCTGATCACCGCCGCGGCCACCAGCACCCGGGGCGACCACGCCGAGCTCATCACCGTCGGCCTCGGCGACGAGCTACCCCACCTTCTGTCGCGGAACCGGCTGCGTACCGCACCCCACCTGGCCGCCGCCCGCACCGACCTCGCCGAGCTCCTCCTGGAGCAGCGGCAGGTGGCCGGCGCCGAGGACGCCCCACCCCGCATGCCCTGGACCCTGGTGTGCGCAGCGACATGGAGGAAGACGAGGCCAAGCTCTTGGCCGACACCCTCGCCGCCGCCCGCGAACTGCCCGTGGCCCTCGTTCTGCCCGCCCAGGGAACCGCCGGCGACTTTGGCGCCTTCGACGAACCGTCCAGCTCGCCGTCGGCACCACCGTGCCCCGGCACGTCGAGGCCGTCGGAGCCGACATCCTCGTTCAGTCCCTGCCCGAGGCCGACTATGAAGCGTTCGCCGACCTGCTGCGCCCTGCAACCAGCCGGCCCAGCCCGCCGAGGAGCCCTGGACACAGGTCCCGCCCACACCAGTCACGGTGACCGTCACCAGCCCCGGCGACACCGACCCCGGCGACGCCCCCCTCACCTCACCACTCCCCCTTCCGCGCGGGCGCGGCATCTACAAGCTCTCCCCCGAAGGTCCGCTCCGACTGGGACCGCTTCGTCCGCCTCGCAGAACGCCGCCTGAGCAGGGGCCCCTCCGCAGGTGTCCCCGACCTCGAAGCCGCCCCTGCCCTCGGCAGGGGCGTACCCTTCGGCGGCACCCCTCCGGCCTGGGCACGCCACCAGGGGGCCGCATGGCACGCGATGCAGTTGAAGCAGGGGGCAGTAGGTCACGTCCCTGACCAGCTCATGCGACCCATCGGACAGGACCTACACCGGTACGAGGGCGGGCAGGTTACGCCACTCCCTGGGGGTGGTTCCGAAGGCGAGGCGGAAGCGGCGGTTGAAGAATGTGATGTTCTGGAAGCCCTGGGAGCGGGCGATGGCGTCGATCGTGCGGTGACGGTTCGCCGGGTCCTCCAAAGCTCTGCGGACGGCTCTGAGGCGACCGTCGATGATTTCCTGTTCCAGGCTGATCCCGGCTTCGGCGCAGACCCGGAAGACGGTGCGAGGGGAGACGAAGTGGGCCGCGGCGATCCGCTCGGCGTTCAGGTCCGGGTCGGCCAGGTGGAGGTGTGTGTAGGCCAGGACGCGTTCCAGCAGTGTTTGACGAGCCACTGAGCGGCGCAGAGCGCTGTCCTCGACGACGGACATGATCAGTGCTCGCATCAGGTCGAGGGTGGCGTGTCCGAGGGCCTGGACGCCGGGGCCTTGGCGGGCGATCGGTCCTGCCTCGCCGGCGAGGACCCCCGCGTGGTGCACGAGGAGTGGGGTCAGTGGGCTCATGGGTGCCAGAGGGACTGCTGTGCGGATCACGTCCGGTGGAAGGGCGATCGCGGAGGACTCCGCCACGAGGGTCCGCACGGCGCCGTGGCCCGTCCATCCGTAGGACTGGCTGCGGGTCCCGTCGATGAGGACGGCGTCCGACGCCTTCAGCTGTGTCATGGTGCCGCCCCACTCGTGGTGGGCCTGGCCGGACGTCTGGATCGCGATCGACACCGTCGGCCGGGTGATCTCGCGCAGGTGCCGGGGGGTGCGGGTGACCTGGACGCCCGTCCCGGACCCGCACACCACGGACACCGGGCCGTACCGGGTGACGTCCAGGCGCATTTGAACGTCGGGGCCGGGCTTTTCGTGGACGATGTCGCACGGAGCGGTGAAGGTGCGGATCATCTCGTCACAGGCATCGACCCGGTCGGCCGGATCCACGTCCGCGGAATCGAAGACCTTCATCGCTGCCGCCCTCCGGGGGCGTGGGTCCTGACAGCGTGGCCGGGTGCTCCTGGTGGCTGTGGGAGCGCTCTATCGGCCTCAGAAGGGGGGTGCTGCGCCATGCCGGCGAGGGCGTACGGTTCCCTGGTGGGGCGGTTGGGGAGCCCGGTTGGGCCGTGCGTGCCGCCGGGGCGCTGTGTCGGGGCGTGGTCGGCGATCTCGATGTGTTCGCGGCTTCGGGCGGCGTTCCCCGTGGCGGTCCGCCGCCCGTGCTCGAAGATGATGCCCTTCGGTGCGGAAGGGCTGCTGTGGGTTGTGTTCCCGCTGCCGGCGCGTACTTGGCGGCAAGCGCCGCGTGTCGTCAGTGCCTGGTGCATGGGGTGCCCTTTCCACGTCGAAGCGGACGAGTCTTCTGATACGCGCACGTCGTGGGGGATCAGTGCTTGGTGCGGGCGGGGTTGAGCTGCCCTTCGCCCGTGGTGACCAGCCAATCAGTGCGCTGCGGGCACCTCCAGGCAGGAAGCATGCAGAATTCTGCGCAGACCTCGGCGCGGCCGGCAGATCGGGTGGAGTTCGTCCCGTGGCGAAGATTGGAGCCGGCTCCGCCATGATTTCTGAGACCGTGGTGCTGCGGAGTTGGTCAGCCAGGTCCGTCGAGGGCGGCGAGGTGCCTGGCGGCGTCGGAGAGGCATTGAGGGTTGGCTTCGGGGCCAAGAGCCAGGCAGCGGGTCAGTACCTGGCGTGCCTCGGTGGGGCGGCCGGCGGCGAGAAGTGTCTCGCCGAGACAGAGCAGTTGCCGGCTCATCAATCCTATGTTCGACACCTTCTGGCACACTTCCAGCGCTGTGTGGTAGTGGGTGACGGCCTCGTCCCACCGGTGGAGCACCGTGTGACTGCGGCCCAACCCGGCATGCAGGCTGATCCGGGCGACTGCGGCGATGTGCGGTGCGATCCGGTCTCCGCTGGCCTCCATCCACGCCAAAGTGTTTTGAAAGTCCGCGAGGGCTTCCTCGATGCGATTCAGGTTTTCCAGCAGCTGGGCGCGCTGGATCATCACCTGGAGTTGACCGTGGAGGTCGCCGGCGAGCCGGAAGAGGCGAGTGGCCTCGTCGCAGTGGTGGAAGGCTTGGTCGCCGTTCTTCAGCAGGCGGTGGGCCCAAGCGGCGTACTGGTGCGCCCACGCCTGCTGTTGGAAGTCTCCGGCACGCCGGGCCGCTCGGAGGGCTCGGGCGCTGATGCTCAGGCTCTCCTCGGGCCGACCCTCACAAAGGATCACCGCCCAGGCCAGGTAGGAGAGGTGGGTGGCCTCCAGGAGCGGGTCGCCGAGTGCCTGTGCCGAGCGGGCTGACAGGCCGAAGACCTCTGTCCAGTGGCCCCAGAAGATCCAGTAGTCCGAGAACCAGTGCAGGGACTCGGCCACCTCCACCACTTGTGCGTGCTGGCCGGTGTGTGCCGCGTCCTTCAGGGCCGCCAGCCAGTTCACGCCCTCGGCCTGGAGCCACAGGCGTGCCCGGTCGGCGCTGCTCAGGTCGACGGTGCCGCGCCAGGACGGTGGCGGGGCGCCGTGGTCGGGCTCGTACCAGCGGCCCGCGACGACGGCGGTGTCCAGCAGCCAGCGGTGCAGCTGCCGTGTGGCGTTCTCGATATCGGCGGTCGGTTCCTGAGCCAGGAGCTTGGAGCGGGCATACAGGCGCAGCAGATCGTGGAGTCGGTAGCGATCGCGGTCGGTGCTCAGCAGCCCGGTCTCGACGAGTTCCTCCAGGGTGTCCTCGGTGTCGTGGAGGTCCTGGCCAGTGAGAGAGGCGGCGCAGGCGGTGCTGGTGTCGGGTGCCGGTATCAAGGCAAGGCGGCGGAAGAGCCGGGCGGCGTCGGGGGTGAGTTGGTGGTAGGAGAGGTCGAAGGCAGCTGTCACGCGCAGGTCCCCGGCGGTCAGGACGTCCAGCCGGCGTTCCTCCTGGGCCAGGCGCTCCGCCAGGCGCCGCACGGACCAACCGGTGCGGGTGGCGAGGAGGTTGCCGGCCACCCGCAGGGCGAGTGGGAGGTGACCGCACTGTCGGGCCACGTCCGCCAGTGCTTGTGCGTCGGCCGCGGCCCTGTCGGTGCCGGCCAGGGAGGTCAGCAGGTTGGCGGCCTCCTCGGGGGTGAGCTCGCCGACCTGGATGCGGTCCACGTCGACCAGCCCGGACAGCAAACGCCTGCTGGTGATCACCGTCAGGGTCGCCCCGGCTCCGGGTAGCAGCGGCCGCACCTGGGACTCGTCGCAGGCGTTGTCCAGAACCAGCAGCAGACGCCGTTCAGCCAGGACCTGCCGGTAGAGGTTGCCGTGCGACTCAGGGCCCGCCTTCGCAAGATCGCGGTCGGAGACGTTCAGTGCCTTGAGGACGGTGACGATCAGCTCGGCGGGCCCCGGAGGGGCCGGGTCGGTGCCACGCAGGTCGACCAGCAGCTGCCCGTCCGGGAACAGAGCGGCCCATTCCCGGGCCGTGTGCAGGGCCAGGGTCGTCTTGCCCACGCCGGGCGGCCCGTGGACGGAAGCGACCACCGGGTGGGTCAGCGAGGGGGCCGCGCCCGGGGCCACCGCCCGTGCGGCGGCCCGGGCAGCCAGATCCGCGAGACGGCCCACCTCCTCGCGGCGGCCGGTGAAGTCGTCGATGCCACGCGGGAAAGACCGCACCCCGGCAGGCAGGTACCGGGGCCGGCGCCCGCCCCGGGCAGCGGACAGCAGCTGTCGGCGCTCCCGCTCACCGAGGCTCAGGCCGTCGGCGAGCGCGGCCACGGTGCCCCGCTGAGGAGCGGCCGTTCGCCCCCGCTCCAGATCGCTGATGCCCCGAACGCTCACCCCCGACAGCTCGGCGAGCCCCTCCATCGTCAGAGATCTCGCCATGCGCTGCTCACGCAACAGCGCACCGAACGAATCGCGTTCACCGGTCATCTACGACCCAGCCCCCCAGCCCCATGTCCGGCCTGGTCATGCCCGCCCCGCGCCCAAGCCGCCGTCGCTCCCGACAGCTTCATTACTCTCCCACCACTGCGGCGACCGTCACTTCCCCGCGTCGCTGCGCCGACCACCCGCCCGTGACGCGGGCGCGGCCGGGCATGTCGATCTGCAACCCTCCTGGCGGGCGCATGCCACGAGGCGAACCAGTCCGCCAGACGTGATCGGCACGAGCACCGCGGACGAACCCGCTCCTAGGCCGGATTGGCGCCCACGTGCCGCCGGCACCGGCAAGCATCGCGGGACGGAGGCCTGAAGGTCATGCCGTCCCGCGCCGCCGGTGCTGCCCGCCTGTCACCCAACGGCGCTCCTCTGCGCGGGTCACCGGGATCGGTGCCGGACAGGAAGAGTGCGGGCAGAGCCAGGAACGGTGCGGGCACAGCCAGGAACGGTGCACGCGCCATCAGGGGCCTGCGGCCTCAACCGCCGGCTGCGGGTCGAGCCAGGTGTGGGCGGAAGTGGCCTTCGCGGTGATTTGCTCGGCCTGACGGCGAGGTCGCTGTGGGGTGCACGCGCTCGGCCCGGAGCATGCGGTGGGGTTGTTCCGGTGCGCCGGTGGCGGCGATTCGCAGGTCCCTTCCCCTGGTTGCGGCCTGTGCTCAGCGGGGCGGAAGCAGCCGCGAGGCCTGCAGATCGTCTCTCCTGCCGGAGAGAGCCACGGGCGGTTCAGCGAATGTCGGAGCATTTGCGAACGGCGCACAGCAGGTGCGGGGTGGTGCCACAGACGTCGGGGAAGCGCTGCGGACGGTCAGCTTCGCGCTTTCGTGGGGGTGCACTCGTATTGGGGGTGCACTCGCACCCTGCACACCAGAGGCTGCTCCGTGCATGCCCTGCTGCTTCGCAACGCGGCATGTCGGACGGTGCATGCTGCTTCGGGCCGAAGGGTGACTGGCCCCGGTGCGGCGGCGGAGGTCTGCTTGGCTTCGGGACCGGGAACTCAACCCGCTTCTCCCAGGATCTCCGCGAGTCCTTCGTCCAGGCGGAGCAGTCCGCGTTCCTTCCCCTGGGGAACCCAGCGGTAGATGTCGTCGACGAAGCGCTGCAGCGGAGTTCGCTCGAGCAGGAGGACGGCGGTACCCGTGCTGCCGCTCAGGCGCAGGTGCGTCCACTGGGCATCATGAGGGCAAAGATGCACATCGCCTTCACCGGCGCAGGTGTCCTGCCCCTTGGCCAGGAGTTCCCTGGCGAATGTCCACGTGGTCGCCGAGCGCTGTGGGTCGAAGGTGGGGAAGCGGATGTGAACGGCGTAGGGGTCTGAGGAGTCGTAGAGCACAGTTGCCGGGAAGGCGAGCCTGCCGTGCTCCTGTGTGACGGACAAGGTACGCACCTGGGCCTGGATCACCAGCGGTGCCTGGGAGGGATGCCGCCCGGGGGGCTGGTAGGGGAACGGATTCACGAATGCCTTCGGAGGTCGTGTGGGCTGCCGCCCGAAGAGGGGGCACGGCGTATGGCAGGGGCCGGTCCGGCTCCCGGCTCACCGACGCAGGGAGCGCTGGGCGTGTACGGCAAGGCGGGGCCGGGACCGGGAGGCTCCCTTGCGCTTGGGGTCTGTGCCGGAGGCGTTGACGCGGTCCTCCGCGGAGAAGTTCGCCCGCACCGCCTCTCGGGTGATGCCGCCCGCGACCAGGTGACGCACCGCGTCAGCCATCTGCCGGTGGCGCCGACTCTCCGGCTGCCCGCCTCGGCCGTCCAGCCGGCCGGGCACCGGCATCGCCTCGCGTACGACGGCCCACTCCAGGTCACTCACGTCGGACGGGTACTCCGGTCGCCTGGCGGCAGGCCCCCGGCGCTCCCGAAGAGGTCATCGAGACGATCACGCGACAGGGAGGCCGAGTTGAAACGGTTTGGGCGCCGACGCGGATGACCGCGGCACCAGGGGTCTGCTGTTGCTCGGTCGGATTCGACATCCACGAGCTGCGCGGGAGCCTCGCTCACTCCCGGCCGGCCAGAAGACCATCCTTCCGATTCGGCGACCTCGAACTCACGTGTGCCGAGATCCATGGAGCAGCAGCTTCCGAGCCTGCTCAGAGGGTGCGACGTACACCGGCCTGGCGCTCCAGGTTGCGCAGCTGGACTGCGAGGTCGCCCTCCACGGCGGTGTGGGCGGGTCCACTGCGGCCGATGGGAAGGACCTGCTCACCGCGCATGTCCTCCAGCATCAGCGCGAACGCCGCGTATCCGGCGACGAGCGCGACCAGGAGGCCGAGGCCGCCGGCTGCGTGCGTGAGCCACTGGGCGCCGGTCAGTCCCGCGAGGCCGGTGGCCGCCCAGCGGGGCAGGGAAACGACGATGACCAGCCACAGTGCGCGTTTGGGCGGTGTGACGGCGGCCATGAGGATCCCGAAGCAGAGGAACGCCAGGTTGAGGACGCCGAGGACGCGCGCCCCCTGGGGGACGCCGCCGGCCGTGACGAGTGCGAAGGCGAGCCAGCTGCCGGCGAAGACGCTCATCAGGGTCGCCGCGATCACATCGCGGGCGCCGAAGGCGAGCATGCCCACCAGGAACTGCAGGAGGAATGCCGGAAGGACGCACAGCGCGACGGCGGTGCGGGCCTCCTCCGCCAGGACACCGAGTTGGAGGCAGGCCGTCAGGACGGAGGCGATCCCCAGGCTGAAGAAGCCCAGGGGCATGGGGGAGGCGATGGGCCGCAGGTTGATGCGGGTCATCGACCGCAGGTCCGGTTCGAAGCGGCGCCCGGGCAGGACGTCGGCCGAGGCGCCGGGAGGCGTGGGCTCTGGGCTCATCAGGAGGATCTTCCATTCGGTGTTCAGTGGAAGAAACAGGGGTCGGTGAACGGCGTCGCCTCATCGGAGGACTCGCCGCGGGCGATCCGCCACCGGCGGTGCAGTGCTGACTCGGCGGCCGCCTCGGCCACGAGCGCCGCTTGGTGCGCGCCTGTCGGGTAGCCGCCGAAGTGGGCCACCGGGCTCCACACCGGGGTGATCGGCGGGGCGGCCTCGGCGAGCCCTTCGTGCTCCGCGCTCGCGTGGACGATCCGGCCGTTCACCACGGTGAGCACGGACTCGATGCGGGGGATGGCCTCCTCGGGTACCTCGAGGTAGTCCTCGGACAGGACGGCGAGGTCGCCGTAGCAGCCGGCCCGCAGGATTCCCTTGACGTCCTGTTCGCCGGTGAGGTGTGCGCCGCCGTGGGTGTAGAGGCGCAGCGCGGTTTCGCGGTCGACGCCGCTCCCCCCGGGGCGCAGTGCGGTGCCGCCGACCGTGCGTCCTGTCACCAGCCAGTGGAGCGCGACCCAGGGATTGTAGGAGGAGACACGCGTGGCGTCGGTTCCGGCGGCGACAGTCAGGCCGCGGTCCAGCATGGCCCGCACCGGCGGGGCGTGGGCTGCGGCGGCCGCCCCGTAGCGGTCGCGGAAAGCTGTCCCTTGGAACGACATCCGGTTCTGGACGGACAGGGCGCCGCCGAGGGCCGCGATCCGATCGAGGCTGTCGGGCGAGACGGTCTCGGCGTGGTCGAAGAGCCACCGGTTGTCGCTGGGGAAGAGGCCGTCCGCGGCGAGCTTCTCGAAGACGGCAAGGTCGCGGCGGATCGTCTCGTCGTAGGTCGCGTGGAGCCGGAAGCCCCAGCCGTTCTCCGTCAGGAGCCGGACGGCGTGCTCGAGCTGCGTCTCGTAGCCTTCGCCGAGGTCGGGGCGGGGTTCGCTGAAGTTCTCGAAGTCCGCGGCGGCCCAGGTGAGGTTCTCCCCCGCGCCGTTGAGCCGGAGCCATTCGTCGCCGTCGCCGGGGCGTACCGTCTCGGTCCAGCGTCGGAGGTCGGCGAGCTCCTGGCCGGCTGTCTGCGGGAACAGGTGGTAGGCGATCCGCAGGGTCAGTTCCCCCGACCGCGCGAGGTCGGTGACCGTGGCGTAGTCGTCGGGGAAGTTCTGGAAGCCGCCGGCGGCGTCGACCGCGGAGGTCAGTCCGAAGCGGTTGAGTTCCCGCAGGAAGTGGATGGTCGAGGTCCGCTTGTCGGCCTGGTCGAGGGCGGGAGCCTTGGCGAGGGTGGAGTAGAGAAGGAGCGCGCCGGGCGCGGCGAGGAGGATTCCGGTGGGTTCGCCGTCGCGGCCGCGGACGATCTGCCCGCCGCGGGGGTCGGGGGTGTCACGGGTGTATCCGGCGGCCCGCAGGGCGGCCCGGTTCATGAGGGCCGACTGATACAGGTGCAGGACGAAGACCGGGGTGTCGGGGGCGGCGGCGTTCAGCTCCGCAACGGTCGGCATCCGGCGTTCGGCGAACTGCTCGGCGGTCCATCCGCCGACCACCCGGATCCACTGCCCCTTCGGCGTGCGGCCCGCCTGCTCGCGCAGCATGGAGAGGGCGTGCCGGAGGCTTCGTGCACCGTCCCAGCGGAGCTCCAGGACGTAGTTGAGGCCGCCCCGGATGACGTGCAGGTGCGAGTCGTTGAGGCCGGGGATCACTCGGCGGCCGAGGGCGTCGACGACTCTGGTGCCCGGGCCGACGAGGTGGGCGAGATCGTTGTCGTCGCCGAGGGCCGCGACCCTGCCGTCGCGGATCGCGACGGCGCGGGCCGCAGGTCGGTCGGGGTCGCCGGTGAACACCTTCGCGTTGCGGACGACGAGGTCGGCGTGCGCGGGCGTGCGGCGCGCGGCGGGGACGAGCCCCGCCACGGGCATCCCCGCCGGCGTCGCAGTCCTGCCGGAGCCTCGCGCAGGGGGTCGGTCCCGGTGGTGGGCAGGAGGGTCGGTCGATCGGTCGGGCACGGGGAACTCCTGGAAGTCGGGGTGGGGCCGGGGTACGGAGGCGTACCGCCGTTCGCGGACCGGAGGGGTGTCGACACGGTGCTCGGACAGGATGCAGAGCCGGGCCTCACCGATGCGGAATGACGTGGGAGACAAAGAGATCGGTACTGTCCTCGTCATCCTTCGCCTCGATGTGAGTGGCGGCGTCGCCAGGCATCGGTCAGGGTCTGCTCGTGGTCGAGGAGGTCTCGCGGCAGAAGCCGGTCGGCAGCCGGTCGAGCGCGTCGAACGCCTGGGACTCGGCTCTCTGCCGACGCGGCGGCGGCTGGTCGTCGATGGTCGTCATCGGGTTCTCTCCTGGGGCGGAAGGTGGACGGGACCGGCCGCCGGCCAGGCCGGTCCCGTCCCGACGGCGCGGGTCTGCCGTCGACGGGACGTTGTCGTCAGGCCGTGGCGAGCGGACGGTGCAGGACGAGCCGGGTCAGCATGCCTCCGGTGATCCCGGCGACGAGCGTGGGCACGGCCCACCACGCGGGGAAGGGGGCGAGGCCGAGGGCGGCGTCGAGGGACCACGTGCCGGGGCCGGTGACGGCGAGGGCGGTGGTGGTGCCGACGAGGACGAGGGGGTACTCGTACCCGTCGTTCTGCGTCCAGAGGCCGTTGGGCCGTTTCACGGTGACGGCGACCGTCATCACCCCGATGACTCCGGTGGCGGCGAGCGGTGTCAGCAGGCCGGCGGCGAGCAGCAGGCCGGAGCCGAGCTGCGCGCCACCGGCCGCGGCGGCGGTCAGCGCGCCGCCGCGGAAGCCGTCGGCGCGGAACTCCTCGGCGCCGCCGACCAGCCCTCTACCTCCCAGACGGAAGCTGACCTTCTGGACTCCGTGGCACGCCACGAGCAGGCCCACCAGCAGACGAAGGATCAGAATGCCGGTGTCCACGATCGTCACCCGGCCGCGTGCTCGCCGATGACGCTCTGCGCGTACACGACGCCCTGGCCGTAGGCACCCCCGTGTTCCTTGATGATGTCGGTCACCGCACCGTAGGTCTCCTGGCGTCCCCAGTCGCGCTGGAACTCCAGCAGTACCTGTATCCAGGTCACCGGGACTGCGCCGGCGGCGGTCATCCGCTGAAGCCCCAGCTCGTGGGCGGCGGGGCTGACGCCGCCGGAGGCGTCGGCGACGACGTACACCTCGTATCCCTGCTCGAGGGCCGAGAGGACGGGCAGTACGAGGCATACCTCGGTCCACAGACCCGAGATGACGATCTTCCTGCGCCCGGTTGCCCTGACCGCCGCCACGAGCTCCTCGTGCTCCCACCCGTTCATGGTGGTGCGGTCGATGATCTCCTGCTTGGGGAAGACCTCCGCCAGTTGCGGCAGGATCGGCCCGGAGAAGGACTCGGCGGCCACGGTGGTCAGGATGGTCGGCACGTCGAACGCCCGGGCCGCCTTCGCGAGCCCCACCGTGCCGTTGATGATCGCCGCCCGGTCGCCGTTGCCGATGCCGAAGTACATCTGCGGCTGGTGGTCCACGAAGAGCACGACGGCGTTGTCCGGCGTGAGGAGGTCGGCGCTCGCGGCAGCCTTCACCTGGGTGATGTCGAACATGAGGATCCTTGTCTGAGCGAATCGATGGTGTGCCGCCGCAACGCGGCTCGGCATGCCCCGAAGCTTCACCCCGACCCGCGTGGCCGGCTTTTCCGTCACTGCCCCGCTCTGGCTCCACAGTGCCACCCACGTCGGGGCGTCGACCGACGCGGGTGTTTCGCACCACGCGTCGGGATGACCGCCGCATCGATCCTCTGCGGCTGCGCAGTCGGGTGCCTCGGACTGGCAAGTCCGCGAGTACTCCGCACGTTACGGCGCGACCTGCAGGGTGGAGGTCTTCGCGTCGGCCCGCGCCCTGAAGGGTGCGCAGCCGGCGGGGATCGCGACCGGCAGGGGGCAGCGGTCATCGCGTCGGCTGGCTGCACTGCCAAGATCGTGCGGAGCGCTCCTCGACCGCCCTCACGCTGTCGTCCGTTCCGTGCCGGACGCCCCCCGCAGAGCCCTCGTCCACCCCTGCCGCGGTCCAGTGCGAACTCCACAGCTTCGCCACGGCCGAGCCAGGTGGAGTCATTTGACCGATGACGCCTCACCGGTGATCCGCGCATGCTGATGCCCGTCGACGCACCTACCCGCCACTCACCGCCGACCGCACGTCCGGATGCTCCAGTCCCGGCATCCGGCCGGCCACCCCTACCAGGGAGAGCCCATGAAGACGACCCTCACCCACATCGGAACCGCGACCGTCCTCCTCGAAGCGGGCGGCCTGAACCTGCTGACCGATCCCGCCTTCGATCCCGCCCCCGCCGAGTACCCCACGGGGCCAGTCACCCTGCGCAGCCTGACCGGCCCCGCGGTCGAGCCCGGTGATCTGCCCGTCCTCGACGCGATCCTCCTCAGCCACGACGAGCACCCCGACAACCTCGACGCCACCGGCCGGGCGCTGCTGGAGGGCCGGACCGTACTGACGACCGTCAGCGGCGCCCGGCGGCTGGGCGCCGGCGCCGTGGGACTCGCCCCCTGGGAGAGTCACGAACTCACCGGTGAACGCGGGACGCTGCTCGTCACCGCCACTCCGGGGCGCCACGCCGGCGACGTCATCGGTTTCCTGCTGCGCGTCCCCGGCGAGGACGAGGCCCTCTACATCTCCGGCGACACCGTCTACTACGACGAGCTCGACGAGATCGGCCGCCGCTACACCGTCGGAGCGGCCGTCCTTCACTTCGGAGCCGCGGTCGTGCCGTACTTCGGCAACGACTACATCACCATGGACGGTGAGCAGGGGGCTCGCCTGACCCGTTCGCTGGGCGCGAGAACGGTGGTGCCCGTGCACTACGACGCCTGGGACCACTTCACCCAGGGACGCGACGGCATCACCGACGCCTTCGCGCGGGCCGGCCTGGACGACCGTCTGCACTGGGTGGAACGCGGCCTCGCCACCGTCATCGACACCACGCCCTCGTCCTAGATACTGCTCACACGCCGTCCGGGACCGCGCCGCGGTCCCGGACGGCGACGGTCTTGGCGCAGGTGCCGGAGACACCGTGAACGCTCCCGACAGATGGTCGGGCAGGAGCCCTGACAAGAATGGTGACATCGGCCGTCGCTCACTGGTCCTGCTGTGCCGGCAGGCGGTCGCGGCCGATCCGGCCCGGTCCGTCAGCTCGTCTCGTATGCTCTGTCGCGCCAGTCGCGGGGGGAGATGCCGTAGGCGTCCTTGAAGCGATGGCTGAAGTGCGTGGGGTCGCTGAAACCCCAGCGCCGGGCGACGGCGGCGACAGCGTGGCCGCTGCCCGACGGATGGGCGAGTTCCTCGCGCGCCCCCTCGAGCCGCTGCTCGATGATCCATCGGGTGAGGTGGAAGCCCGCCTGCGCGCAGAGTTTGTACAGGGCCCGTTCGGAGATGTGGTGAGCCGCGGCGATGCGGGCGGGGCGCAGGTCGGGTTCGGTCAGGTGCCGGCGGACGTAGGCACGGATCTGTGTCAGCCGCGTCTCGGCGAGGGCGGCCCGTGTGTGGCGGTCCTGCCGGGCGGCGGAGGCGATCAGGGCGCGCGTGAGTCCGAGGGTGATCTCCTCGATGCCCGCACTCGCCGGGTCGCCCAGAAGATCCTCGATGTTGCCGGTGAGGTGCGCGATGTGATCGGTGACCATCGGGTAGAGGGGACTGGCCGCCAGGTGGGGCAGCGCACTGCGCACCACGTCGACGGGAAGGGTCAGCTGATCGAGGGAGACCTGGATGCAGCGTGAGGCGCCGTCACCCGACCACGCATAGTCGTACGGCGCGGAGTGGTCCATCATCAGCAGATGCCCTTGTGGCACCAGCCGTTGATGGCCGAGGTGGCTCTGGCGTCCCTGGGAACCGGTCTGCACCGCGAAGGCGATGAGCGGTGCGGCGTCGTCCGCTCTGGCCTGCTTGGCGGTGCGCACGAGGCGGATGCCGGTGGATTCGGTGCTGAAGACCTGCATCGCCTCCATCGGCCAGATGTTCATCCTGGCGCGTATGCCCGCACCGGATTCCTCTTGGATCAGGAAGCAGGGAACACTCGCGCTGATCATGGCCGTGTACATCGCCTCGGCGCGGTCGTCCGGCGCGATGTCCGCCGTGTCGAGCACCGTGACCATGAACACCCCCTGAACTGCGGTGGTCGGCCACCGCTGGGATCACCCTAGCGAAAGATCATCAGAGGGAGGGCGGGCTTTGGGCGGTGGTGCCGGCAGCGAGCGGGGGAGGCGGGTACGGCCCAGCCTGCGCGCCGACAGCTCGCACCCCTTTTCAACGGCCGGTCGTGCACCGACACCACAGACGGTGCGATGAGAGCCAGTACACCGGAGGATTCGACGCCTGGAGTCACGGTGTGCCGCTGCCTGGTACGGGCCGCGCACCGTGCTGCCAGGACTGGGCGACGACATCGTCAGGGAGCCCGGCGGAGCGGCCGCGGCCGTGACCATGCCCGGGCGGTGATGTGCTGGTTCTCGACGACATCTCCTTGCGGACCCTCTACCGGCTGGCTGTGCGAGGGCGGTGGCCGCCGCCCCGGTCATGGGGCTTCACCAACCCCGTCCTTCTCTCCCGCCGCTTCCGCCAGACCCGTGAGTGCACCCCGGGGCAGTGACGCAGGCGCGCCCCCGGGCGTCGCTGCGGCCAGGACGACACATCGTTCCAGGCAGGCCGGGCCGAGTAAGCGCGGCCTCCATCGCGGAACGGTCTCCGTCTCCGTCGGGCCGCCGTCCAGGGCCACCGGCAGGCAGGAGCCAGAACGTGGCGCGCAGGGCAAAGGCCCCCATGGACAGGCGTGTCAGGGTCGTGTCCGTCGGCTTCGCCGGCTGAGGCAGCGGTGCGGGGGGGGGGCGGGTGTGTCATCGGTCGAGGAACCGCAGAACGGTTTCGTTCCACTGGTGGGGGTGGGTCAGCGGTGCGCCGTGGGGTGCGGTGGGCACGATCGCCGTTCGGGCGTGCGGCAGGGCTCGGGCCAGGATCGCGGCGCTCCATTCGGCCGGCATGAACGCGTCGCCGGCGCCGTGAACGATCAGGGTGGGCACCGTGAGGCGGGTCAGGTCGTCGGGCCGGTGGCTCTCGGGCCAGTGGGCGATGGCGTCGCTGGTGGCCTGGGGAGAGGCGGATGCGGCCAGGTGCAGGTGGTACTGGCGGGTCGGCTCGTCCAGGACGCACTCGCCGTCGACGGAGAAGAAGCGGGTCAGTACCCCGTCCAGCATCGGAATGCGGTGCCGGTGGGCGGCCGTGCGCAGGTCGGCGACGAGTTCGTCGCCGCACGGCACGACGATCGGGCTCGCCAGGACCACCGATTCCACCCGGGAGGGGCCGTGGGCGGCGAGGTAGCGGGTGATGTCGCCGCATCCCGAGGAGAAGCCGACCAGCGACGCTCCCTCAAGGTCCAGCCCTTCCAGCAACTGGTGCAGGTCGTCGGCGAGGGTGTCGCCGTCATGCCCCTCCCACGCGCGCGTGGACCTGCCCGATCCCCTTCGGTCGAACGTGATCACCCGGTGGCCGGCCGCGACGAAGGCCCTCACCTGCCCTTCCCAGACGGCCTGGGTCAGGGGCCACCCGGATACGAGCACCACCGGCCGGCCGTCGCCGAAGTCCTCGTAGTAGAGGCTCACCTCGGTGCGGCCGTCCTTTCCCACCTTCATGTACGGCACGGGGCTCCTCCTTCGCTGGTAGGCCCCAGTGTCGTCCGTAGGCCGGAGCAGGCAATCCGTCGGATGACTGCACCTGCCCCCTCACCTTGGAGAGACGAGATGAGTCAGGACATCGTCGGACGCGCCAGGGAGCTGGCCGCCCTGCGCGAGGTGGTGGACCGCGCCCCCGGCGTGGCGCCCAACCTCGTCCTGCACGGAGACCCCGGGGTGGGCAAGACAGTCCTTTTGCAGGCCGCTCTCGCCCACGCCCGGCAGCAGGGGGTGCGCGTCCTGGGCGGGACGGGTTACGAGAGCGAGGCGCAGCTGGCCTTCGCCGGACTGCACCAGTTGTTCGCCCCCATCATGGGGTACTTGGAGCGGGTCGAGCCGTTTCACCGGACTGTGCTGCGCAGGGTCCTGGGTCTGGAGGAGGGCCCCGCACCGGATCGGCTGGCCCTCTCGGTGGCCACCCTCGCGGTGATCGCCGCAGTTGCCGAGGAGGGGCCCGTCCTCATCGCGGTCGAGGACGCGCACTGGGTGGACGTTCCCACCCGTGAGGTCATGATGTTCCTGCTGCTACGACTGGAGCCCTATGACGTACGGGCCGTGTTCGCCCGCAGACCCCTGACCGCCACCGAGCGCGTCACTCCGGGCATCCGGATGCTCGAAGTGGACCCCCTTGACGAACCGGCCGCCGGCGAATTGCTCGACCTGCTCCACCCGGGCCTGCCGCAACCGGTGCGCAGGCGGGTCCTGCGCGACGCCGCGGGAAACCCGCTGGCGCTGGCCGAACTCCCCGGCGTCTTCGGCACCGACGCCGCCACCGACCTCGAGATGCTCCCGGAGGGGGCGCCGGTGCGCACCCGGCTGGAATCGGGCTACGCCGCCCGGGTACTGGCCCTGCCGACCGCTCTGCGCACCGCGCTCCTGCTCACCGCTCTGGACGGCGACCGGGTCGAGCACCGCACCACGGCGGCCCGGCCGACCGCGCTGTCCCCCCTCGATGTCCAGGAGGTCGAACGGGCCGGGCTCATCACCCGCGACTCCACCCCCTCCGGGCTGCGCTTCCGCCACCCGCTGGTCCGCTCGGCGATCATCGGGACCGCCGCCCCCGACGAAGTGCGCGCCGCCCACGCGACGCTGGCCGCGCAGTACCGCCACGACCCCGAGCGCAGGGTGTGGCACCTGGCCGCGGCCACCGTCGACCCCGACGAGACGGTCGCTGCGGAGATCGAGCGGGCCGCCCGGGCCCTGGCAGTGCGCGGCGGCACAGGCCTGGCCGTCGCCGCGTGGCAGCGGGCCGCCGCGCTCAGCCCCGCCTCGGGGGACGCCGCCCGGCGACTGCAGGAGGCCGCCGAGGTGGCCAGTGAGTCCGGACAGCTCGGCCTGGCACAAGAACTCCTCGACCAGGCGCGCGAGCACCGCGACGACCCCGGGCACTCCGGCCGCGACCTGACCACCACCGCCCGGATCCTCCTGCTGCGCGACGGTGACCTGGCTGCCGCACGCCGCCTTCTGGCTCGGGCCCTGCCGGTCGGCGGCGGTGCCGGCAGCGCACCGGAGCGGACGGTGCTGGCCCGTATCCTGGCCGCCTCCTACGCCCAGGACCCTGATGAATGGGAGCAGGTCAAACAGGTCGTCGCCGAACAGGAAGGACGACTGGGGAAGCACGTGGGGCTGGTCCACGGGGTGCTGTGCGACGTGTCCCGGACCGGTCATGGTCTCGCGCCCCGGCTGCGGGAGGCGTTCGACTCCCTTCCCGCCGACGCCTCACCGGGCCAGGTCTCCGAGCTGTGCCGTGCGGCCACCTGGCTGGATGTACTGCACGACTACCGCGGCCGGGTACGCGACCTCATCACCCGGGAGAGCGGGTCGGGCGCGGTGACCTACGCGGCCGGCGGCCACTGGTTCGACGCCCACGACCGTTTCCTGTCCGGCGACTGGGAGGCCGCCGAGACCGCGGCCACCGCGGGGCTCGACCTGTGTGTCCGGCACGACCTGGACCTCCTCGCCCACGACCTGCGGTGCACCCTGGGCTGGCTCGCCGCGGGCCGCGGCGACACCGAGACCGCCCGCGCGTACAGCAACACGGTCGAACAGTGGGCGGCCCCACGCGGCAGCACCCTGCACCTGACGATGTCCGCCCGCAATCTGGCGCTCGCCGCGCTGGCCGAAGGCGATCACGAAAGGGCCTACGCCCAGTGCGTCCGCGTCAGCCCGGCCGGACAGCTCGCCCCGCACGCCGCGTACGCGCCCTGGCTGGTGTTGGACCTCGTGGACGCCGCCGTGCGCACCGGCCGCGCCCGCGAGGCCGCCGCGCACGTCGACGCCGCCGACCGCGCGAATGTCAGCGGCCTCACCGGGCGGCTGCGTCTGCAGCTGTATGCCGCCCGGGCCATGGTCTCCCCCGACGAGGAGGCGGTCGCCCTGTTCGGGAAGGCGCTGGCCCTGCCGCGCGTCGAGCAGTGGCCCTTCGACCACGCCCGGGTCCGCCTGGCCCTGGGCGAGCTGCACCGGCGCCGGCTGCGGCCCGGCGAGGCCCGCCCCGAGCTGCGCCGCGCCGCAGAGATCTTCGGACGCATCGGCGCCACCGGATGGCGCCACCGCGCGGAGACGGAACTGCGGGCCTCCGGCGTTGCCGTGGCCGCCGACCCCCTGCCCGGTGCGGCGGACCTCTCGGCGTCGAGCGGACTGACCGCCCAGCAACTGGAGGTGGCGCAGTTGGCCGCGTCGGGCCTGAGCAACAAGGAGATCGGCGAACGGCTCTACCTGTCTCCCCGCACCGTCGGCGCGCATCTATACCGCGTCTTCCCCAAGCTCGGCATCACCTCCCGCTCCGCCTTGCGCGACGCCCTGGGCAGTCGCGCGGTGACGGCGCCACCCGCCTGAGGACAATCGGCCGGAGCCGA
The DNA here is from genome assembly GCF_043081625.1 of Streptomyces sp. NPDC014861. Classification (NCBI taxonomy): domain Bacteria; kingdom Bacillati; phylum Actinomycetota; class Actinomycetes; order Kitasatosporales; family Streptomycetaceae; genus Streptomyces; species Streptomyces sp. NPDC014861. Next base: position 149,478 of record NZ_JBIBWV010000010.1, on the reverse strand, counting down.
CGCGGTGGCATCCGGGTCCCACGGAGAGATGAACCCGGAGCCCTCTCCCTTTTTCCAAGGCAGTTCGGCAGCGCTGTGAGTCATCTCCCAGCTCCGGGTGCGGTGCAGTCAACTGACCGATTCCACGCGTGTGACCCCGGCCTAGCTTGATGGAGGCAGAGCGACCGGCCGGAGCCCGACAGGCCGGACGGTCCGCCGAGACTCCGCCGACACCGCACACGAGTGCGGCGGGCACCGCACGACAACTCCGCATCCGACGAAGGGATCAACCCCATGGCCACGTTCACCACCACCGACGGCACACAGATCTTCTACAAGGACTGGGGCACCGGCCGCCCGGTCGTCTTCAGTCACGGCTGGCCGCTGAACGCCGACGCGTGGGACGAGCAGCTGCACCTGGTCGCCTCGCACGGCTACCGGGCGATCGCACACGACCGGCGTGGGCACGGGCGTTCCTCCCAGCCGTGGCAGGGCAACGACATGGACACCTACGCCGACGACCTCGCCCAGCTGGTCGACCACCTCGACCTGCGCGACGCGGTCCTGGTGGGGCACTCCACCGGCGGCGGCGAGGTCACCCGCTACATCGGCCGGCACGGGACCGCCCGGGTCGGCAAGGTCGTCCTGCTCGGGGCCGTACCGCCGCTGATGCTGAAGACCGACGCCAACCCCGAGGGCCTGCCCGTCGAGGCGTTCGACGCGATCCGGACCGGGGTCGGCGCCGACCGCTCGCAGTTCTACGCCGACCTCAGTCTCCCCTTCTACGGCTTCAACCGGCCCGGCGCGACCGTCTCCAAGGGCGTCTCGGACGCGTTCTGGCTGATGAGCATGCAGGTGGGCATCAAGGGCGCCCTGGACTGCATCCGGGCCTTCTCCGAGAGCGACTTCACCGACGACCTGGCCCGCATCGATGTCCCCACCCTCATCGCCCACGGCGACGACGACCAGATCGTCCCGATCGGCGCCTCGGGGCTGAAGTCCGCCGAACTCGTCAAGGACGCCACCCTCAAGATCTACCAGGGCGCCCCGCACGGCCTGGTCGGGGAGTTCAAGGAGCGGTTCAACGCCGACCTCCTCGCGTTCATCGCCGACTGACCCTCTCCTTCCCGCCCGGGCGCACCGCGCTGTGCTCCGCCCCGTCCCTCCGGCAGTCACAGGCGCCGTGTCCCAACACCGCGCCCCCTGACCCGGGCGCGCCCCTTCCGAAAGGCACATCATGCGAACGACCTCCTCCTCACGCCGGCTGCTGACCGCGCTGACGGTCTCCGTCCTCGTCGTCACCGGCACCGCCTCCGCCCAGGCAACCCCCTCCCCTGGCACCAGCCCCGCGGGCTCCGCGGCACAGGGCGAGGACAGAATCACCGGCCCGAAGCCGACGGTGGTCCTGGTCCACGGCGTCTTCGCCGACGCCTCGGGCTTCGCCGACACCATCGCCCTGCTGCAGAAGGCCGGCTACCCGGTCATCGCGCCGGCCAACCCGCTGCGCGACCTCGCCGGGGACGCCGCCTACCTCTCCAGCGTCCTGGACACCATCCCCGGTCCGGTCGTCCTGGCCGGCCACTCCTACGGCGGGGCGGTCATCACCAATGCGGCCCGCGGCCACGACAACGTCAAGGCCCTGGTCTACCTCGGCGCGTTCGCCCCCGACAAGGGCGAGAGCCCTCTGCAACTGGCCGGGCAGTTTCCCGGGAGCGAACTCGGCCCCGCTCTCCTGCCCCGCCACTACCCGCTGCCCGGCGGCGGCGAGGGCACCGACGGCTACATCTCCCCGGAGAAGTTCCGGGCCGTGTTCGCCGCCGACCTGCCCGCCTCCACCACCCGGATCATGGCCGCCACCCAGCGCCCCGGCAGCATCGAGGGCCTCAGCAGCCCCTCCGCGGACCCGGCCTGGAAGACCATCCCCTCCTGGTACCTGATCCCGAACCAGGACAAGGTCATCCCGCCGGCCGCCCAGCGCTTCATGGCCGAACGCGCCGGCAGCCGTGTCACCGAGATCCGCTCCTCCCACGTCGTCATGATGTCCCACCCCGGTGCCACCGCCGCCGTCATCCGCGCGGCTGCCGCCCACACCGCCACCCGCTGAGGAGCCCAGCATGTCCACCGTGAAGCCCGACACCATCGTCCTCATCCACGGCTTCTGGGTCACCCCCCGTAGCTGGGAGAAGTGGATCCCCCACTACCAGAACCAAGGGTTCAGGGTTGTGGCCCCGGCCTACCCCGGCTTCGAGGTGGAGGTCGAGGCCCTCAACGCCGACCCCACCCCCATCGAGGAGCTCACCGTCCCCGCGATCATCCAGTCGCTGGAGAAGTTGATCGACAACCTCGGCACCAACCCGATCCTCATGGGGCACTCCGCGGGCGGGGTCTTCACCCAGATCCTCCTCGACCACGGTTACGGGGCCGCGGGCGTGGCCATCAACTCCGCCCCCACCGAAGGGGTCACCGCCCTGCCTCTGTCGCAGGTCAGGGCGACCTTACCGGTCCTGAAGAGCCCCGCCAACCGGCACAAGGCCGTCGGGTTCACCTATGACCAGTGGCGCTACGCCTTCACCAACACCTTCCCCGAGGACCAGGCCCGCGCCCTCTACGAGCGCTACCACGTCCCCGCCTCCGGCCACGTCTTCTTCGACAGTGCCCTGGCCAACGTCCACCCCGGCCACACCGACACCCACGTGAACTACCGCAACCACGACCGGGCGCCCCTGCTCTTCGTCGCCGGCGAGCACGACCACCTGATGCCGCCGAAGATCCAGCGCTCCAACGCCAAGCGCTACAAGGCACCGGGCACCGTCACCGAGGTCGTCGAATTCCCCGGCCGCTCCCACCTCATGCCCGCCCAACAGGGCTGGGAAGAGATCGCCGACCACGCCCTGAACTGGGCCCTCGACCACTCCTGACCAGCGGCTGGACAACTGGTACCGCCCAGTCCCGCGCGTGCTCGGGCTGTACCCGGCGCCCCGCCCCACCGGACACCGCGGGGAGCGCGGAGGTCCATCGCGGCCGGAAGATCCTTTCATCGCGAAGCCATCCGGAGCACACCGCCTGTCGTCCCCGTCGCGTGCGGCGGCCGGTGAGGCCTGCCAGGCCCCGCCTGGTCACACCAGCCCCCCACCGGCCGGGGCACCCATGCGGCGCAGAGCCGAGCCGCCGCAAGAGGCGCAGCGCGGCGTCGCGTCGAGACGGCCCCTCGCCTGCGCCCGACACCGGATCCGATCGACCGACGACCGACTGGCCGAACAGCGATCAACCCCACCCGGCCCTGCGGGGCCGCCCCACACCCCATGGAGAACCGATGTCCGCACCCGAGATTCCCGGCTACCGCTTCGACGACGCCGACCTGCCGAAATCCCCCGTGACCCCGCAGGAGCTCGACTTCCTCAAGACGACGCTGCTCTTCACCGAAGCCGACGAGCTCGCGCTGCGCCAGACCTGGGAGATCCTGCGGGACCAGGTCGAGCCGATCCTGGACGTCTGGTACGGGTTCGTCGGCTCCCACCCCCACCTCGTCGCCTACTTCTCCACGCCCGAGGGCGAGCCGATCGCCGGCTACCTGGCCGGGGTGCGACCCCGGTTCGGGAAGTGGATCGAGGACACCTGCACCCGACCCTACGACGAGACCTGGCTCGCCTACCAGGAGGAGATCGGGCTGCGCCACACCCCGGCCAAGAAGAACCTCACCGACGGCGCCAGGTCCCTCCCCCACATTCCCCTGCGCTACCTCATCGCGTTCATCTACCCCATCACCGCGACGATCCGCCCCTTCCTGGCGGCCCAGGGACACGACCAGGAGCAGGTCGACGCCATGCACCAGGCCTGGTTCAAGGCCGTGACCCTCCAGGTCACCCTCTGGACCCGCCCCTACGGCCCGGACACCTGGTGACCGACGCCCTGCCGGTGAAGTGGTCCGCGGGCCCTTCGCCCGTACGCCTCCGCAGGACATCGCAGCCGCCGTATCGCGAACGAACAAAGAGAGGGCCCATGTCCATCGTCACGAACCCGCTGCCCGATGGTGACCGTACGACCGCCGAAGAGGCCCTCCAGGGGGCTCTGGTCGATCTGCTGGACCTGTCCCTGCTGGCCAAGCAGGCGCACTGGAACCTCTACGGGCCGCGCTTCCGCTCACTCCACCTCCAGTTCGACGAGGTGGCCGCAACCGCCCGGACACAGGCCGACGAGGTCGCCGAACGCGCCTCCACCATCGGGGTGAGCCCGGACGGGCAGGCGGCCACCGTCGCCGCTGCCGGCGGCCTCCCCTCCTTCGCCCCGGGCCGGATCAAGGAAGCCGACGCCCTCGCCGTCCTGACGTCGGCGCTGTGGGCCGTCGCGGGCCGCATGCGCGCCCGCATCGAGGACACGAGCGCCTGCGACCCGGTCACCCAGGACCTCCTGATCGCCGTCACCGGCGCCCTGGAGAAGCATCACTGGATGCTCCAGGCGGAAGCATCCGAGGCATAGGAGTCAGGGCCCGGGACGCCCGTACGGCAGTGACGAACCCCGTACCTCTCGTCATCGCCGGCCTCACCCTGTACAACCGGCGGAACGCGGTAGACGTACTGAACGTAAGGAAACACCAGTAGTCCCGGACCGGGACAGCAGCGCGCGCCTGGCAACCAGCAAAGGACCGGCCAGGCGCCGCGCGTCCATCCTTCCCGGCACCGTTCGATCACCCCGACACAGGCAGCGGCGCGCAGTACGGACCGACAGGACCCGTCACCATCCGCCCGGGTTCGGAGCCGCCCCAAGAGGGCGGGGAGGACCGGTGCCGGGCAGGTCGTGCGGGAACGCGATCGAGTCCGGGCCGGTCAGCGAGCCTCCCCATCGCCACCGGCCCCAGCGCCCACCGATGGGACCCGCGCAGAGGGCCCGGTCGTGGGCGCACCCCGCACACGCCGCGTACAGACCCGTTTCCCGGTGCTCGCCGGCCGTCCTCGGATAGCGGCCAGAGCCGGGCGTGCACGAACGCCGGTGACCGGCTCCCGCGATCGTGGGCCCGCGGCATCGGCGTCCCGAACCGGCCGGCGGGATCCCAGGGAGCCCGGCCGAGGCGCACGGACCAAGTACCCGCGCCTTGTGAAGGGGCCGGGCTCTGAGCCCATCCGACGCTTTCGGCCACCACATCGAGGAAGGTCCATCGCATGAACGCCGTCACAGCGCCCAACCGCTTCGTCACGAGCCGGGGCCGCACCCTGGCCTACCGCAGCATCGGAACGGGACAACCGATCGTCCTGTGCAACCGATTCCGGGGAAACCTCGACTCCTGGGACCCGCTGTTCCTGGACTCCCTCGCCGCCCATGGCCTGCGGGCCATCACCTTCGACTACACCGGCCTGGGCCTGTCCACCGGAACACCCACCTACGACCCCGCCGCCCTGGCCCAGGACGCCCACGACCTCATCCACGCACTCGACCTGGGCACCGTGGTCCTCGCCGGGTGGTCCCTCGGCGGGATCGCCGCCCAGATCGGCCTGGCCACCTACCCCGAACTGATCACCTCGCTGATCCTCCTGGGCACCGTCCCACCCGGCCCCATGGTCAAGATGTCCGAACAGATCTTCTACGACCTCTCCACCAAGCCGGAGAACGACTTCGAGGACGAGGTCGCCCTCTTCTTCGAACCGGCCGACCCCACCAGTAGGCAGAGCGCCCGACACTCCTGGGAACGGCTCACCGCCCGGACACAGCACCGCAGCATCCCCGTGCCCGGCCCCTGGGCCGCCGCCCAGATCGACAGCGAACCCCGAAACCCTGTCTTCTCCGCCCCAGCCGTCCTCGACATGCTGAGGACGACCCACACTCCGATCCTCCACATCGCAGGCGATCACGACATCATGTTCCCGGTGGAGAACTGGTACGCCCTCAACCAGCAGCTCCCCACCCTGCAGCTGATCACCTACCCGCGCGCCGGCCATGGACCCCACCAGCAACACCCGCGAGCCTCCGCCGCGCACATCGGCGCCTTCCTCACCTCCCCATAGGCCTCTGCGGCCCCTCGGACGCGCAAGGCGAAGACCCAATTCGCGGCGCGGCGCGGCTTCATGGAGCGCTCATGCCACTCGCGGCCGCCGCTCCCCTGTCTGCTCAGCCCAGTCACTGGCCGACGGAGGACGCAGATACTGTCGTCAGTGGCTGACACGAATCTGGGCGGCCGACGGCTTCGTCACTGCACTGTGTGTCGCCTCCCCTGGCCCTACTGAGGACCCGTTCGGCGTCGCGCTTCGTGGTGACGAACTCGGTCAGATATCGGCGTCATTGAAGCCCAGGTTCTCCAGGAGCTTCTTCACCGCAGCCCGGCCACCCTGGGTCTTCTCCCGGGCGAGCAGTCGGGACAAGTCCTCCTGCGTGACGCCACCGGCTCCCGGGTCGTCGTCGGGCTTGTTCGGGTCGTGCTCGGGCGAGGCACCCGGCATCGGGTAGATGGGCCGCCCGTCACGGCGGTACCCGACCGGGGCAAGCGGGTTGGGGAGAGGGGCGCGTCATGCGTGAACCATCCCCAGGTCTCGAGCGCCCCCGCGCCGATGATCAGTCTGGCGGCTGGCGGGATCCCCTCCCTCTTGTCCCCGGCCCTGAGGTTCAGCTCTGCTCACCGGATCAAGGTGGCGTTCCCCAGGACGACCCAAGTATCTGTGCCCTGGCAGCCCTCATCGTGTTCATAGGCGATGGTCAACCGCAGCTTGTCCTTGACGTTCAAGCTCAGGTCACGGGGCTGGCCCAAGGCAACGGTTCCAGTCCACAGAGTTTCATCGTCTGCGGAGATGGTCAGAGATCCGTTCGACGCGGCCGAGTTGTCGTCCAGCCCTGCGGTGAAGGTGAACTTGCCCCATCGAGTGCCCAGGTTGTACTCAATCGATCCGCGAGGCGGGCAATGCGGATCCGACGACAGAGAGTCGGCATAGGTCTTTCCTCGCAGAGTCACACTGGCAGCGAAGAAGTGGCCTCCGTCCACAGCCTCCAGCGTGTTCAGGAAGATCTTCGAGGGTCCTGTCTCGGATTCCTGGGGCGCAGCTGTCGTGCTGGTCTCGTCGGACGCAGTCGCCGTCGGCGGCCCTTCCGGCGTCGCGGATGTCGATGGTTCTGCCTCCGCCGGAAAAGCCGAGGGCGACTCCGAGGTGGCTGGGGTGGTCACTGCCGGGGGTGACACGGCCTTGTCGGCCCGCCCACTGTTCGCCCAGATGGTGGCTACGATTCCTATCACCGGGACCAGAATGCCGATCACCCACACGCCCAGGTCGGCGGTTGACCGCTTTGCTGCGCACCTTGCGGCGATGCCGTTCCGGTGTCCGCGTCTTCAGTCAATGAGCTGCCCTCCCCCGGGGAGCATGTGGCAACAATCGTACCGTCGACACCTCTACTCCGACAGTTCAACTGGGGCCATTATTGGCGTAGTTGCGCATGCGTCACGGCCGCGACGGCCATAGGACGCACACGCCCTTCCGGCGCCAAAAGGCCTTTCAGGCAGCGGCTGCTCGGGAGCGATGAGAGGGGCGGCCGGGATCTCTGGGCCGCATTTCGGCAGGCCAAGACAGGCGCGGACGGCACCGTTGTCTCCGGTGGCGTCCGCGAGGCGGACGGCGGCCCGGTCGGCGGGTGTGCGCGGCCCCCGCATCAGGCGGACGGGGACGGACTCACCACCGGGCCATCCCTCGGCGTGGCCGGCCTGGTGGAGCCGTTGGACCATGTACAGGAGAAGGTCTGTTCGATGAAGTGGTTGGCACTGGAACGGAGTTCGGCGAGCTGGTCTGAGGTGTCGAGCACGCGTTGCGCTCGGCCTGCTGGACTCGGAGCGGCAGCACCTCCTTCTCCGCCCACGCGCGCGCAGCCGCTTGCTGCTGTCCTTGCTTGTGCGGATGGCCGAGCCGCCGGGTACCCGTAGTAGCGGGTGCCGTACGAGGTGCGGGCCGCGGTCGTGCCGGCTTCTCGCGTGAGTTCGAGTTCCTGGCCGCCGGGAGGGTACTGGAGCCCCGCGAGACCTGGTGCTGCCTGAGGAACGCGTACGCGGAGTGGCTCGGCTCGTCCCGCCGGCTCCGGCCTGGTGGCTGCCATCGTGCGGCCGGAGATGCGCTCGCGGCTCGTGACGTCCTGTTGCGCCTGTCCCGGGGCCGGGGCAACACCTTCACCCCGCAGCCGGCGGCCCCGGGCGATCACATCGTCTGTCGGCCTGCGGGGTGACCGCCCGGGTCGTCGGCCAGGACGAGGGTTGTCCTGACGCGCTTGCCGACCGGTTCACGGTGGACCTCGAACCTGCGGCACAGGGCCATCACGATCTCAAGGCCGTGCTGTCCGATCCGTGCCGGGTCCGGCGCCATGACCAGCGGCATGGCGGTGCTGCTGTCCCAGACGGTCACGTCCACACACCCTTCGCGCAGTTCCAGGGTCAGCAGGCACGGGCCGGGAGCGTACTTGCGGGCGTTGGTCACCAGCTCGCTCACCACCAGCTCCACCGTTCCCACCGCCCGCTCCGAGACCGGCAGACCGTGCACGCGCTGCAGCGAGTGCAGGAAGTCCCGGCTCATGGCACGCGAGACGGCGATGTCCTCGCTGCCCTCGAATGCCGCAGAAACCGAGATCGCCCGCTCGCTGAACAGACGACAGTCCTCGTACCGCTCCCCCACGTCCATACCGTCCGCTCCGCCCGCCACCCAGTTGTTCACGTCCGGCACGCCGCATACCCCCGATCCTCGGGAACACACCCGCCACCCCCGACCACCCTCTACCGGCCGGGCACTCCGCACGACCGCCCCGCACCCGACGGGGGATGCGGGGCGGGGCGGTCGCAGACCGCGGGCCGGCGGCGGGGGGAGGGCCGCAGGCCCACTCATCGAGTGCAGTCCCATGCGCTCGACCACCCGCCTACCCCGCCCTCCGGACCTCACACCAGCGGGAAGCCGGCGGTGTCGGACGGGCCGGTTCTCGTTGTCACCGCAGCCTCACGCACGTCTGCCTTTCGGGCTCCTCGAACTGAATGCAGATCTTGGTGCCCGCCGGGTGCTGGGGCCCCGGGCGGAAGGGCCGGTCGGGGCGACGACGACCTCCCGGGTGGCCGGACGACCGTCGTCTGACGACAGGCGGCACTCGGCTGTTACGGGGTGACGACGGGAAAACCGGGGTCGGGCTGGGTGACGTAGGAGAAGAGGCGGTCCAGGAGGGACGGGTCGCCGTCGGTGGTGACGCCTTCGAGGCCCTTGCCCGCCAGGACGCCGAGGAGCTGGGGCTTGGTGAGGGTGAGGGTGAGGCCGGCGGGGGTGCGGGGCGCGCCGTCGAGGGTGCGGTGGGTGAGGGCGCCGTTGTGGAGGGTGAGGCGGTGGCGGGCGTCCTCGTCGGTGAGGACGAGGTCGAGGGTGAGGTCCTCGTGCCAGGCGCGCGGGCCGTCGATGCGGATGGCGAGGGAGTCGAGGAGCATGCCGGTGGTCAGCGCCCTCACCATTTCGGGGTTGGCGGCGTCGAGCAGGGCCGCGTTCTCGCCGTGGCGCAGTTCCATGGCGGAGGTGAGGTAGAAGTTGCGCCAGGGGCCGTTCTCGGCGCCGTGACCGAGGCGGGTGTAGACCTGCGCGAGGGTCTCCTTGGCCTCGGTGTCGCCGGGGTCGGCGAAGACGAGGTGGTTGAGGAGGGTGGCGGCGAAGCGGAGGTCGCCCCGCTCGACGTAGTCACGGGCCTTGGCCAGGGCTCGATCGGGGCCGCCTGCGAGGTCGACGTACCGCTTGGCGAGTTCGACGGGCGGGTGCTCCCAGAGGGTGGCGACGTTGCCGTTGAACCAGCCGAGGTAGCGCTGGTAGATCGCCTTGACGTTGTGGTTCAGCGAGCCGTAGTAGCCACGGGTGTGCCAGGAGTTCTCCAGGGCGGGCGGGAGCTGGATCTCCTCGGCGATCTCAGGGCCGGTCAGGCCACTGTTGAGCAGGCGCAGGGTCTGGTCGTGCAGGTATGCGTAGAGGTCCCGCTGCTCGGAGAGGAAGCGCACGACGTTGTCGTGGCCCCAGGTGGGCCAGTGGTGGGAGGCGAAGGCGACGTCGTACCGCCCCTCGAAGAGGTCGATGGCCTCGTCGAGGTAGCGCGACCAGATGCGGGAGTCGCGCACGACGGCGCCCCGCAGGGTCAGGATGTTGTGCATGTTGTGCGTGGCGTTCTCCGCCAGGCACAGGGCGCGATGGTCGGGGAAGAGGAAGTTCATCTCCGCCGGCGCCTCGGTGCCGGGAGTGAGCTGGAAGACGATCCGTACGCCGTCGACCGTCTCCTCCTGACCGGTCTGGGTGATGTCCACGGTGGGCGGGATGAGCGTGATGGTGCCGGTGGAGGTGGTCATGCCGAGGCCGGCGCCGATCTGGCCGTCGGGCGCCTTGGGCAGCCGGTCGCCGTACATGAAGACCGCGCGGCGGGTCATGGCGTTGCCGGCGTAGACGTTCTCGCTGACCGCGTGCTCCAGGAACCCGGCGGGAGCGAGGACCGGAACGCCCTCCTCGGTGCCGTGCGGCAGGACGCCGCGGGCGCCGCCGAAGTGGTCGCCGTGCGAGTGGGTGTAGATCAGGCCGGTGACCGGACGGTCGCCCCGGTACTCCCGGTAGAGGGCGAGCGCGGCCGCGGCGGTCTCTGCGGAGATGAGCGGGTCGATGACGACCACACCGCGCTCGCCCTCGACGAGCGTCATGTTGGAGAGGTCGAGGCCACGGACCTGGTAGATGCCGTCGGTGACCTCGTACAGGCCCTGCTTCGAGGTGAGCTGCGCCTGTCGCCACAGGCTCGGGTTCGCCGTGTCGGGGCACTCGCCCTCGAGGAAGCCGTAGGCGTCGCTGTCGTAGACGACGCGTCCGTCCGCCGACTCGACCACGCCGGGGGTCAGCGCGCCGACGAAGCCGCGGTCGGCGTTGTCGAAGTCGGCGGTGTCCTCGAAGGGGAGGGCGCTCATCTCGTGCTCCGTTCAGCGGCGGTGCGGTCCCGGTCCATCTGAGCACCGGATGGCGGTATGCGCACTTTGTTACGAATGGCCGATCTCGTTGTCAGACCTGCTGTCGAAGCCGGGGCCGGGGCCGGGATACTGTCGCGCGGCGATCCAGGCGTGCCCGTCGGCGACCGCGGGGCGCGGGGCGGCGAACAGCTCGGGCCGGGCCGGTACGGGCTCCTCCCTCCCCGAGCCGCTCGTCAGCCCGGATGCCCCCAAGGCTCGTACGAGCGGTGGCGGGGCCCCGGCCAGGACGAGCCGGCCTCCGGCGCTGCGGGCTGCGGGCTGCGCGGTCAGGGCGGGCTGAGTCGACTGGGCCCGTGCGGCACCACAGTGGGAACAGAGATCAGTGAGCGCTGCACCGCGTACGAACTGCACCTCGATCCAGCACGCGTCCATGTACGAGACGTGACCATCGGCCATTCCAACGTCACAGCGCCGGTCTCGGACGAGAGCCCGCGGGCGCCCGGACATCCGCCGCGATCACGCTGAGCGACACGGCGCGCGGGATCGTGGCGGACTCCCCAGGATGGTCAGGGCGGCACGACAGCGATCTTCGGAATGGCCCGCGACCCAGCGGGCAGCCGCAGGGAGCCAGAGCCCGCGCGCGGGCGACACCCATCATGGAGGTATGCCGTGGCCAGTACGGCTCTGACCCTGGGCGTCCTGCCCGCCGACCTCGTGACCTTTCCGGGCGTCTACTCACCGCAAGGGGACACGCACCTCCTTGCACACGCCCTCGCCCAGGAGGATCTCGCGCCCGGGATGAACGTGCTGGAGATCGGCACGGGCACGGGCGCGCTGGCCCTCCAGGCCGCGCGAAGAGGCGCCCTGGTCACGGCCGTCGACGTCTCGTGGCGCGCCGTGCTCACCGCGCGGCTGAACGCCGCACGCGGGCGGCTGCCCCTGCGGGTGATGCACGGCGACTTCGCGGCGCGCACCGCGGGCCGCCGCTTCGACCTGGTCCTCTCGAACCCGCCCTACGTCCCCGCCCCGGGGCCTCCGCCCTCCCGGGGGCCGGAGCGGGCCTGGGACGCCGGTCCCGACGGGCGCGGAGTGATCGACCGCATCTGCGCGAGCGCTCCCGCGCTGCTGCGTCCCGGCGGGGTCCTGCTCATGGTGCACTCCGGCATGTGCGGGGTGCAGGAGACCGTCGACCGGTTGAGCGAGGAGGGAATGGCGGTGACGGTCGCGGCCAGGTCCACGGTGCCCTGGGGCCCCGTACTGCGCTCACGGCGGGCCTGGCTGGAGAAGCGGGGCCTGGCCGCCGAGGCCGAGCAGTGGGAGGAGCTGGTGGTCGTCCGTGCGCGAAACCTCTGACTCCCCGACTCCGCCGAAGCCCCGGCCTGAGCCCTCACCGAAGCCCCGGCCGAGGCCCTCACCGCCGGCCGTCCGCAGGGTGACCCTGGAAGCCGGCGGGCCCGTTCTGGTGGAGGGGCCGGTCGAGGTCGTCCTCGACGACGGCGCCGTCGCCCGCTCCGACCGGTTCATGGTCGCCCTCTGCACGTGCCGCCGCAGCCGGACGTACCCGTGGTGCGACACCAGCCACCGCGCCCGGGAGAAGGGCGCCCCACGGTCCCAGGACAGGAACCCGTCATGACGCTTGTCAGTCCGAACACCAGCGCCACCACCACCGGCCCCGGCCCCCGGCTGGTGGAGGGGCGCGGCGAGCTGTCCCGTGCCGTCGTCCAAGCCCTGAGGTCCGGCGACGCGCCGCCCGACGGCTCGGTCGCGGCGGCCGGGCGGGCGGACCCGTACGGAGAGGACCTGCACCTCGCCCTCTACCTCCTCTACGAGCTGCACTACCGCGGTTTCGGCGGTGTCGACGCCGAACGGGAATGGGACCCGTCCCTGCTTCGCCTCCGCGGCGCCTTGGAAGCCCGCTTCTTGGACGTGCTGCGCACCGACCTGTCCGACGCCCCTCGCACCGTCGAAGATGCGTTCGCCCCTCTCCTCGTCGAACCGGTGGACCTCTCCGGCAGCCTCAGCCACCACTTGGAGAAGGAGGGCGAGCTGTGGCAGCTGCGTGAGTACGCCGCGCTGCGCTCCCTCTACCACCTCAAGGAGGCCGACCCGCACGCCTGGGTCATCCCGCGCCTGACCGGTCGCTCCAAGGCCGCGATGGTCGCCATCGAGTACGACGAGTTCGGCGCCGGCCGCGCGGCCGACGTGCACGCCGAACTGTTCGCGGACCTCATGGTCGACCTCCGGCTCGATCCGGCGTACGGCTCGTACCTCGGCCGGGCACCCGCCCCGCTCCTCGCCACCGTGAACGTCATGTCGCTCTTCGGACTCCACCGCGCCTTGCGCGGCGCCCTCGTCGGCCACTTCGCCTGCGTCGAGGTCACCTCGTCGCCCGGCTCCCGTCGGCTCGCCAAGGCGATGCGGCGCTGCGGGGCCGGAGCGGCGGCGGAGCACTTCTACGCCGAGCATGTGGAGGCCGACGCGGTCCACGAGCAACTCGTACGCCACGAGGTCATCGGAGGGCTGCTGGCCGACGAGCCCGATCTGGAGGAGGACATCGCCTTCGGTTGCGCGGCCACCGTCCATCTGGAAGACCGCCTGGCCGCACACATCGGTGCCGCATGGGCGGCGGGGCAGAGTGCGCTGCTCACGCCGCTGCCCCCGGCGTGATCTGTCCCGGGTGCGGCGGAAACCCGAACAGGAGCTCCGCCGCACCCGAGACGGCCGGACACGGACGGGACGCCGACGGTGCCCCGTCCGGGTCTACGGGAGGGCGGACGACGTGACACGCTCCACCGGCTGCCCCGGCGGCGCTGACCCCGCCCGGGCGGCGGATCCGCGTCGGGCCCGCCTTTCGACTGCGCCCGGCCTCCCGGGGACAGCAGGATGGGTGGGGACAAGGCCGGCCTGAGAGGCGGGCGGCCGGCGACGTGGGAGGAACGGCAGTGAACGAACCGAAGGGCCCCCTGGCGGTCTTCGCCAACTTCCTCTCCGACCTGGCCGTGGACCTGGCGGAGGGCCAGGTGCTCGCGCAGTGGGCCACGCAGGCGCCGCGCAAGGCGTGGCTGCTGCGGGGCGGCGACGCGCTCGTGACCCCCGGACCGCTCAGCGACGAGTTCCGTGCCTACGTCGGCGACTTGACGGGAGTGCCCCGTGAGCGGACCGAGATCATCGAGGTGCCCCCCGCCGGCACCGTCCCCCTGGCCCGGGCGGTCCGCGAGGCCGGGCTGGTGGACCGGATCGCCGCGCACGTGGGTCGCCCGGGTACGGCCTTGCTGCCGACCGCACTCGACGCGTCCGCGGTCGCGTTCGCGCGTGACCTCGGGCTGACCGTGCACCCCTACGCGACGGTCGACGAGGCGGCCGCCGCCGTACCGGTGACGATGCTGCTGAACACGAAGGCCGGCTTCCGCCGGGTTGCCGAGCGGCTGGGCATGCGACTGCCGGCGGGACGGGTGTGCCGACGACCCGAGGTCGAAGGAGTCGTACGGCGGCTGCTGGCGGAGCACGAGCGGGTGGTGATCAAGCCCGACCGCTCGGCAGGTGGACACGGGATGCGCTTCCTCTCTCGGGGCGACGTGGGAGCGACGGGGGCGGCGCTGGACGCGGTCGGCGGCCCGCGGGGCACCTGGGTGGTGGAGGAGTACGTGGCCTCGGTCGCCTCGGTGAGCATCCAGATGGAGAACACGACCTCCGGGACCCGGGCCCTGTTCAGCGGTGCGATGCGCACGGAAGGGGGCTCCTTCACGGGGTACGTCTCACCGCTGCCGCCGTCATGCGCGCACGTGGCCGGGGAGTTGGAGGAGTGGGGGACGCGCCTCGGCCGTCACCTGGCCGATCACGGCTACCTCGGCCCGTTCGGACTCGACGCGCTCGTCGGCACGGACGGAGTGCCGTACGCCGGCGAGAGCAACGTCCGCCGGACCGCGACCACCACGCCCCACGCGATGATCGCCCGGCTCACGGCGGCGTCCGGCGCGACCGACCCGGCGTGGGCGCTGTCGAAGGTCCGCACCCGGACGCCTTTCGACCTGGCCGAAGCCCTCGTCCGGCTCCGTACCCACAGACTCGCGTTCGACCCGGCACGGGGCGAGGGGGTCGTGCTCTACGCGGACACCCCGCAGGACGGCCGGTCATGGCGCTACGCGGTCATCGCGGCGCACGCGGACGGGGTGAGCGAGCGGGAACGCGGGCTGGTGAACGCCCTCGGACTGGAGTGAATATGCCCGAGCCGGGTGTACGGGCGCGCCCCGGGCAGACGCCCGCTGACCGCGTTCCGGCCGCGCGTTATGCGTATTGATGACGAGCGTTGTAGACGCTGGCCTGGTCTTGAACATGGCGAAGACCTCCGGTGGTCGATCACGACGAGTCCGCTCCGGCCCCCGACTCCCTCTCCACCCGCCACATCCGGCCCCTGTGCCTTCGGGGCCGGATCGGCGCGTGCGTCCTGTCGCCTCGGGTATACGCGAATCATCAGAAAAGACCACATTGGACATGTTCGCTTCGGAAGGAGTTGTTGCTCATGGAAGGCCAGGCACCAAGCCAGCCGGCCACCCGCCGCGTATCGCTCAATGGACGGGTCCGCACGTGCCGTCCGGCCATCGTGCGCCAGACACGCACCGAACCCGCGAACGAGGAGAAGTCTGCCGGCCAGGACTGGAACATCATCCGCGGCGAGGACTGACACGCCATGGCGACCCACCGCAGCCACAACACGATCCCCAGACTCCGGCCCAATCCGCTGGAAGCACCGGTCACGACCGCAAGTGCTCGGTTCTGGTTCATACGTCGCGTCAACACGGTTGATCTGCCGATACCCGAACCATGGGTCTGACGCGATCATCGACCTTGACGTGCGCTCCACGGCGCATCTGGCCAAGCGGCTGCTGCGGCCGATGGTTGCGGCAGGCGAGGGCCGGATGCTGATCACTTCCTCGATCGCCTCGACCATGAGGTCGGCCAGGGCGAGAAGGACGATCCCGCCTAGGTCGCCGAACAGGGCCTCGGGGCCCTCTTCGCCGGCGAGGACAAGGTCGTCGCCGGTTCCCTGAAGACGAAGGCATAAGGCCTCGCGGACAAGGTCCTGCCCGACAGCCTCAGGGCCGAAGGACACCGGCGGATGGCCGAACCCGGATCCGGCGATCAGTAGCCACCACCTGCCGCAGCGCCGCCCCCGTCAGACGGGTACCCGCAGGAGTGGCGGGATGCGACCCGATCATCGGGGTAGCGGGACCACATGGACACCACCACTGAAGCCACGCCCCTGCGCGCCGTCGCTCTCGTCTGCACGCTGTCCCCGTCACCGAAGCCGTCCAGCTCACAGCTGCTGGCCGAACAGACCATGGCCGCGCTCGCCGATCACGGCGTCACCGGCAAGGTCATCCGCATCGCCGACCACGACGTCAAGCCCGGCGTCGAGACCGACATGGGCGAGGGCGACGCCTGGCCGGAGATCCGCGACACGATCCTGGGCAGCGACATCCTGATCCTGTCCACGCCGATCTGGCTCGGACACCCCTCCAGCATCTGTCAGCGGGTCCTGGAGCGCCTGAATGCCGAACTGGGTGAGAGCGACGACGAGGGCCGCATGCTCACCTACGGCAAAGCCGCCGCGGTCTGCGTCGTCGGCAACGAGGACGGCGCCCACCACGTCAGCGCCGAGCTCTTCCAGGGCCTCAACGACGTCGGCTTCTCTCTCGCACCGAACGCGGTGACCTACTGGGTCGGCGAGGCCATGCAGGGCACCGACTACCAGGACCTCGACAAGACCCCCGAGAAGACCGCGGCCGCCACCAAGACCCTCGCCGCGAACACCGCCCACCTCGCCCGCCGCCTCCGGACCTCCCCCTACCCGTCCTCCTCCTGAAACCGCCCTCTGACCGCACTTGCCGGAAGGGAACCTGCGATGACCTCCCACGCCCAGCCCCGCCTCACCGACCCCGTGAGCCTGTATCCCCGGCCCCCGTTCCCCGAGCAGGACCAGGACCATCCCGGGTCGACCGAGTCCATGGACCCCCGTCCCGATCACGGCGAGGACTCCTACGAAGGCCACGGCCTGCTGCGGGGACGAAGGGCGCTGGTGACCGGTGGGGATTCCGGGATCGGCCGGGCCGTCTGTCTGGCCTTCGCCCGTGAGGGCGCCGACGTCGTCCTCACACACCTGCCCGAGGAAAAGCACGAAGCCGAGGAGACCGCCCGTCTGATCCGCGACGCCGGCCGCACCGCCGTGGCCGTCGCCTGCGACATCCGCGACGAAGACCAATGCACCGCTCTCATCGACAAGACCGTCAGCGAGCTGGGCGGCATCGACCTGCTCGTCAACAACGCCGCCTACCAGATGTCCCAGCCCGACGGCATCGAAGCCATCACCACCGAACAGTTCGACCGCGTCATGAAGACCAACCTCTACGGCATGTTCTGGCTCACCAAAACGGCCCTGGCCCACATGCCGCGCGGCGCCTCGGTGATCAACACCGCGTCCGTGCAGGGCTACCAGCCCAGCCCGCACCTCCTCGACTACGCCATGACCAAGTCCGCGATCATCTCCTTCACCCACAGCCTCGCCCAGATGCTCGCCGAACGCGGCATCCGTGCCAACGCCGTCGCACCCGGACCGGTCTGGACCCCGCTGATCCCCGCCACCATGCCCGACCCGACGGACTTCGGGAAGCAGTCGCCCCTGGGCCGCCCCGCACAGCCGGCGGAGATGGCACCCGCCTACGTCTTCCTCGCTTCGGACCGCTCCTCGTACATCACCGGCGAGATCATCAACGCCACCGGCGGCACCCCGCTGCCGTAGCGCCGGGTGAGGCACCCCTCTCCGACACGGCTCGAAGGCGAACCTGCGCGGCCACAGGCCCGGACACATGACAGACCTCTTCGTCCGGCTGTCGCGGACAGAGGAGGCGTCGATCTTGGCGTCGACGGCGCCAGTTCCACCAGCTCAGCGCGTGGCGTCGTGCTCGACTGCGACTGGTGTCACGGCAGGTCGAAACCGCCCGAGGGCTGAGACATGGAGCGGACAGTGGGAAGTGCCCCGCCGCGGCGGGGCACTCGGGATGGGAGCGAGCGGCAGTCCGCAGGGTCAGAACAGACGGTTGAACGAGCCCCAGCCGGCACCGATCCGGCTTCGCCCGGTGAATGGGGCGGCCGCCTTACCCGTTCCCCTGTACAGCCAAAGGACGCCCGCCCGGTCTCGGGCCACGGTGTCGGCGCGGCCGTCGTCGGTGAGGTCGCCGGTGCCGACGAGTTGGTCGTATGCGCCCCAACCCGCGCCGACGCGGGTGCGGGTGCTGTACGGGGTGGTGCCGCTGCCGGTGCCCTTGTAGAGCCACAGGACGCCGGCCTTGTCACGGGCGAGGAGGTCGGCCCGGCCGTCTCCGCTCAGGTCGGTGCCGCCGGCGAGGCGGTCGTACACGCCCCAGCCGGCACCCACCTTCACTCGGGTCTTGAACCGGTTGCCGTCGACGAGCCGGCCGGTTCCCCTGTACAGCCACAGGACGCCGGCCTTGTCACGGGCGAGGAGGTCGACGTAGCCGTCGCGATCGATGTCACCGGCGCCGTCGATGCGGTCGTAGACGTTCCAGCCGGTGCCGACGCGGACCCGGGCCGCGAAGGGATAGGCGTACTGGTGGGAGACGAATTGGCGGTCGTAGTACCAGAGGGTTCCCGACGCGTCGCGGGCGACGGTGTCCCCGCGGCCCCGGGTGACGGCGGACGGCTTCCTGTCACGGTGGACGGGGTCGTTCTTGAGCGGAGAGAGGGCGGTGATCGCGTTGTAGCCCTGCCAACCGTCGGCCGTCTCGGTCCGCGAGCCGAAGGGGGCGGTGGCCACGCCCGTGCCGGAATAGCGGAACAGGGCGCCGGAGGAGTCGCGCGCGAGGAGGAAATGCCTCGGCCGCACCGAGGGCCCCAGGGTCGTGAAGGCCCCCGTCCTGTTCACGTCGTACTCGTAGCCACCCCAGTCGTAGATTCCGTAAGCGGTCCAGACCTCGACCTTCCGGGCCCGGAGGTCCGTGCCCGCTGTCACGTCGTAGTCGATGGTGTGGTCGCCCGCCTCCGCCTCGCACCACAGGAACGTCCCCATCAGGCTCTTGGCCAGGTCGCTGTGGTCCACCCTGCACGACAGACCGGGGCTGGTGGCGAAGTTCTCGGGCCCGTCGATCGCAACGGGACCTGACTCCTGCCCCTCGGCCGGCCTGAATCCCAGACGCAGTCGTCCGGCATCGTTGGAGTGAATCCGCAGCCGATGGTGGACCGTTCTGCCCGGCGAGAGGTCCGGAAACTCGTAGCCGACGGTGTTCAGCGCCGCGTGCGCGGCCGTCTTGACCACTGCCTTGCCCGTGCCGTGGGTCGCGTCCGCGGGTCGCGCTCCCGCGGTGCGCGCGGCCTCGATGCCCGCCGCCAGGCTCCCGCCCTGGGGGACGTACGCGAAACCCCAGTGGACGGTGGTCAGGTTCGGGGCGTTCAGCGGTGAAGTGACCTGCGGGAACATGCCACCGTCCCGGCACAGGTAGACGGCGGTGACGGCCGCCACCGCCGTGCAGTTGAGCGGGTCCACCGTGAACCCCTTGGGAACTCCCGCGCCGTCGCCAGCAGGCCCGGTCAGCGGCTTGGTCGACAGGGCGATGACGACCCGCCCGTCCGCCGTTCCGGACTCCAGCCACGGGCCGAGCCGGGGGTTCGTGCCGGGGGGAAAGACCATGTCCTGTGTGGAGAACCGCACCTCGTCCATCGCGACGGCCGGCCCCGCCCCCGCCGTCACTCCAGCCACCGCCATCAGGCCGGCGACCCCCGTCATCGCCGTGGCGCGGCGCATGCGCTTGCTCAAGACTCGTTCCCCCCGGAACAGTAGAAAGGTGAAGGGCCGGCGCCGCTCCCACACGCTCTCGGCGGGGCACGCTCAGCGACCTGCATCTTCGGCTTTCAGCGAGGTCAGCGTCAAGATTCGCCTTCGCCACGGGGCAGGAGGAGCCCTCGGCCAGCCCGGTCCGCCACGAACCGAGTCACTGGGCGCGTCCTCCTATCCGGGTGGCGGATTCACCGCTGAAACGATCATGATGCGGGGCCGGGTCGACCCCGACGCGTCCCAGCGGCTGTACCAGCGGCCCGGAGGCAAGCTCACGGTCGGCTCCGTGTGGGAGAGGGCGAAGCGTCCCGATGCGGAGTCTGGCGGCATCGTCCGGTCGGGGGCTCCGTAGATTGTCACGAGTTTTTCCGGTACTTGCTGATGTCCATGGGTTGCGACAGAGCTGCCACAAGCCTCGAAGATCGCTTGACCCTGCCCCGGCGGGAGAGACGAGAGTGTCCTGGTCGATCACATGGGCGGGCTTTTGCGCTCGCTGGTCAAGGACGAAGAGGGGGAGTTCGCGTGACCGCGACCTGCGTCATTCTCGACATCGGCGGCGTGCTGGAGATCACGCCGGCAACCGGATGGGTGCAACGGTGGGAAGGGCGGCTGGAGCTGCCGCGGGGCACCGTCCATGAGCGGATGCGCGACGTGTGGCGGGCCGGCAGCGTCGGGAGCATCAGCGAGCGTGAGGTGCACGAGCAGGTGGTGGCCCGTCTGGGGCTCGACGCCCTCCAGGGTGAAGCCTTTATGACTGATCTCTGGGCGGAGTATCTGGGGACGCCGAACCAGGACCTCATCGACTATGTGCGGGGGCTGCAGGGACGGTGCAGGCTGGGCATCCTGAGCAACAGCTTCGTCGGCGCCCGGGAGCGGGAGACGACGCTGTATCACTTCGACGAATTGGTGGAGCAGATCGTCTACTCCCACGAGATCGGCATCGAGAAGCCCGACCTGCGTGCCTTCGAGGCCGCATGCGCCAGCTTGAACGTGCGGCCGGAGAACTGCCTGTTCATCGACGATGCCGCAGTCAACGTCGAGGCCGCTCGGACGGCGGGCATGCAGGCGCACCTGTTCGAGGACAACGCCCGGACCATCACGCGCATTGCGGCTCATGTGGACGCCGGACCCTTGGTCCCAGGGCGTGTCCCGCTCGCGTGACGTATGTGGAGCAGGTGTCCAGGCCGCGGCTGATCGCCTTCTCCTCCTCGCCGTGGACGATGTCCTTGTCGATGGCGTCGAGGGCGGCGATGTACGCGGCGGCCGTGGCAGCGTCGGGCTCGGGCGGGAGGCCGGCGGCTTCACGGGCTGCTGCCTTCGCGGCGGGGCCGAGCATGGTCGGTGAGGCGGTTGCGGCTTCGGCGCCGGCCTTGTCCGACGGGCTGGCGGGCTGGCGGGCTGGCGGGCTGGCGGGCGGGTTTTCGGCGGTGCCGCGGGCGGTGAGCGCGCATGCGAGCGAGGCGGTGGCGATGAGGCTGGTGGTCGCGATGCGCATCGCGCCGGCCTGCCGGATATGGGGGCGGAGTGAAGGCTGTTCACCGCCTCGTGATCTCTGCGCGGCTGTTCCCGGGCCCGCCGGACTGCGGCCCACGTCGCGACACGCTTCCCGGTTCCCCCGGACGGGGAGAACCGGTGCACAGTGATCGACGTCAGCGTCATCATTGACTGCAGGGACACGATGAACTTCCAGGGCCTCATCGCTCGGGGGCGGGTAGGCCCGCAGCGCGGAGTCTGGTCTCGGTGAGCGCGGTCAGCCGGGCCGAGATCGGGGCTTGGTCCTCACGGTGATGGTTGATCAGCCTGTACTGGGCCGAAGCCTTGGTCCACGCCCGCAGGCTGGCGGGATCCCCCAGCAGCGCGGGGTTGGCGAGGTAGTGGTCGGCCATCGCGGCCGCGAGCTCCTCGATCCTCGGGTCGTCCGGTTCCCAGGCCTCGGCCTCCTGGCCGCGCTTGGCCAGGTCGACGTACTCGGGGTCGTCCAGCCCGTGTTCGAGCTGGGTCAGGAAGCCGTCGAAGCCCACCGGCACCAGTGCCCGGGCGAGAACCAGGGCCTCGCGTTGTGCAGCCACGTAGTCGGGGCTGAAGCCGAGGCCGGGCATCCGGTCGAGGATCGCGCAGGCGCGGTCGGGCAGCAGGGCCTGGTCGCCGTCAGCGAGCCGGTGCAGCGTGTCGCGGCGGGCGACCAGCTCATCGATGCGTTCGGTGAGCTGCCGCTCGACGTCGGTGAGTGCGGCGCCGAACTGCGCGGCGTCGGCGTCGAGCATGGGCCCGATCTCGGCCAGCGGCACGCCCGCGGCGGCCAGCGTCCGTACCTGCACCAGCCGCAGCAGCTCGCCGGATCCGTACCGCCGATAGCCGGAGCTGTCACGTTCCGGCTCCGCGACCAGGCCGAGCTT
Source organism: Streptomyces sp. NPDC014861 (assembly GCF_043081625.1). NCBI lineage: Bacteria > Bacillati > Actinomycetota > Actinomycetes > Kitasatosporales > Streptomycetaceae > Streptomyces > Streptomyces sp. NPDC014861. Next base: position 127,343 of record NZ_JBIBWV010000010.1, on the reverse strand, counting down.
GTGGTAGTGCCGCACAGTCTTCACCGTGACGCCGACGAACGCCGCCGCCTGCCCGATCGTGACCCCGTTCCTCATCAGCCCAGCTTGCCGCAGAACACTGCGTCGACGAAACGCTGCTGGGCGGTCTGGAATGCCGGCGCTATCGACAGGTCGGCGTCGTCCACCCAGGTCAATCCGGCGGTCAGGGACTTGCTGCCGTCGGGGGTGCCATACATCAAGGCCGCCGAGCCCATGGTGGCGCCGTTGTGGTGGAAGACCGTGCCGCCCTGCGTTTCCTGCGCGAACACCCCCAGGCCGTAGCCGACCGTCGCCTCCGGCGTGCGCATCTCGGCCAGCAACTCGGCTGGCAGGAGCCTGCCACCCATCAGCGCGGAGAAGTACGTGTGAAGGTCCCGGGTGGTCGAGATCATGTCACCACCGGCCCCCACCCAGGACGGGTTCTGACGGGTGACATCGACCGTCCGCTCCTGACCCGCGTTCCCGTAACGGTAGTAGCCGTGGTTGTACGGCTCGGGGATCTCCGGCGAGGCGCCCGGCGCCACGGTGCCGGTCATCCCCAGCGGACCCAGGATCGTCCGCTGCAACTCCTCGGCGAAGGAACGGCCGGTGGCCTTCTCGACCACCAGCCGGGCGAGTACGTAGTTGGTGTTGGCGTAGCTCCAGCCCGCCCCCGGCTCGAACCGCGCCGGCTTGGACAACGACAGCCGTACCAGCTCCTCGGGCAGGTAGGTCTTGAACCGGTTGTCCACCCACTCCTTGCCCTGCCACGGAACCCCCAGCACGATCGTCCCGTCCTCATAGAGCTCACCGGTGTGGTTGAAGATGCCGCTGGTGTGCTGCAGCAGCATCCGCACAGTGATCCTCCGGTCGAGACCGAACTCGGGCAGGTAGTCATCGACCGGGGCGTCCAAGCCGATCTTTCCCTCGGCCACCAGCAGGAGCACCGAGGTGGCGACGAAGCTCTTGGTGGTGCTGCCGATGCGGAAGTGCCCGTTCGTCAGCGTCCTGGCGTTCTGGCCCAGTTCGCGCACACCAGCACTGCCGACCCACTCGCCCCGCTCGTCGTTCACCCGGAGCTGCACCCCGACGAAGCCGACCCCGGCCAGCTCCTCGATCGCCTTCTGCAGCTCCGGACGGTCCTGGCCCTGGCCGGAAAAGTCTGTGGTCATGTCGCTCCTTCACATCGGTTGTGCCCGGGTCGGCGTCGGGCCGATGCGACGAGCCTCCACCCTGCCCCAAGGTCAACCTCAACTGTGATCCACCCCACAGTCACTCATCTGCGTGATGATCCCGTACGGGCGGTGCTCCATCGAGTCGTACGGCTCGTCCGCGCGGATCCAGTCGATAGGGACCAGAGTGCCGCGCCTGCCGAAGCCACTCCCCCGGAGGCACATATAGCGATCACCGAAACAGACGGACCCAGGGGCTCAGAGAACCCACCATGTTGAGCACCGCGGTGAGCAACCCCAGGCCTGGTGAGTTCGGTCGCTGGAGCAGGCGCGGGCGAGTGTCCCGTGACAGTGAACCTGGACCGCCTGCCTTCGAATCTGGACAGATCGACCGGGGACGTACGTGTAAACCGGTCAGCCGGGAAGGCGGGCCATAAGTAGCTATCACGGATGGGAAGGAAACGACATGTCGCACATGCAGCTCTTGGCCAAGGGAGCGGGTCAGGGCTCCCCGCCGTTCTGGATCATCGCCATCGCGTTGATCGTCATCGTCGGGGCGGCGTTTCTGGTGACACGGGCCCGCAGGAGATAAGGCACGGTGCTCGAGCCGTCCGCCTTAGACGGCATTCGGCCCGCCTTCGACGACAGAGGACAGCAAGGAACGCGGCGAGGTCGGCGCCCTGGGCGTGGGGCCTGCCCGGGGCGCCGGTGTTCCGCGTCAGCCGAGGTGGGAGAAGTAGCCCCAGCCGCCCTCGCCGACGGTCACGGAGCGGGTTTCTGTGAAGGCGCCGCCGCCGGGGTGGAAGGCGAGGTCGGACGTCGGCGTCGTGTACCAGAGGTCGGAGAGGCCGTCGGCGTCGCCGTCGCCCGCAGAGAACCCGAGCACGCGGGTGCTCGTCGGCAGGTTGCCGAGGGCCGTGGGGCCGGTGAGCGTCCTGGCGACGGTGTCGTAGCCGTACTGCTCGATGTTCCCGGCGCCGTCGCGGGCCCAGATCTCCGCCTTCGTGTCACCGGTCGTGTCGCCGGGAGTGAGGATCTCCCGGCTCTGCCAGTCCGCGACGCTGATCCGGACAGCGCCGTACGAGAGCCATCCGCCGTCCGCCGCCACCCGGCCGCGGTGGAGCCACAAGCCCGTAGCGCTCTTGGCGAGGAGATCGGGGGCCCCGTCGCCATCGAGGTCGCCGGCGGCGACCGGCGTGGTGTGGGCCCAGCCGGTCTCGGACACCTTCATCACCACGCCGGGTTCCAGGTCGCCGGTGCCGGCGTTCCTGTGCAGGATCAGCTCGTCGCCCTTGCGGGCGACGACGTCGTCGTCGCCGTCGCCGTCCCAGTCCCCGCGGTGGCTGACCACCGCGCCGTTCCACTCGGGTCCGCTCCCGATCACGCGCGGGGAACCGAACGCCCCACGCCCCCTGCCGGGGTACAGCCTCAGCGTGTCGTCCTTGCGCACCGCGAGCATGTCGGGGCACAGGTCGCCGTCGAGGTCGCCCGGCGCACGCGCGGCGGTCCGCTGCAGCGGCTGGGCTTCGGCCCACAGCAGTTTGTGGTCCTCGACGGGCGTCAGGTCGATGTCGGCGGTCTTCGCCTCGAAGCCCGTGAAGTCCCTGCTGCCGAAGAAGGCGTGGTCGTACTTGAGCCGGTACTTCACGGGGTCCGCGGTCGCCCAGGCGGTCGGACGGTTCCTGGTCGCGTCCGCCTCGACGAAGGAGCCCGTGCCGCACAGCCCGGTTCGCATGGGCACGAGCGCGGGGTGGGACGGTATCGCGTTGAAGTCACCGAGTACCAGGGCAGGCGCGCCTGCCGCCCACCGCTCCATGTTGTCGAGCATCACGGGCACGCCGTTCGACGGGAGGGCCGTCGCCAGGTGCGTTCCGCACGCCAGTGTGGTCCGGCCGCCGATCGGCCCCTTGACGCACACCACCCACCGCTGCTCCGACGGCGACGTCTCCGCGGGGTTCACCCGTGCCTGGTGCGTGGAGAAGTCCGTCGCCGCGCCCTTCACGAACACCGCGTTCCCGAACTTCGTGGACGTTCCTCCCCAGCGCGCGCACCCGGATGGCTCCTGCTCTCCGACCCGTACCGAGGTGTAGCCGACGAGCAGTTCCGCCAGCGCCTCGTACTGGCCCGCGCACAGCTCCTGCAGCGCGATCACGTCGGCGGTCCCGCCCTCGGAGACCATCCGCGCCCGGAACTTCGCCGCCCATTCCTGGGCGGTGTCGACGGTGTTGCGGCACGTGGACGCACCACACGCGTTGTACGTGACCGTGCGCACCGCCTGCGGTACGAGCGGGTCTGCCGCCACCGGACGCGAACCACCGGTCACGGCACCGGCGAGCAGGGCCAGGCCCACGGCCGAGCGGCCCGCGGCTCTGACGAGTGTTCTGGTCATACCCTTCAACAAGTCCCCACCCCTGAAAACGAAGATCAAGAATCCCGATCATCGCAGGAGCGGGCGGGAACGGGCGGGATCGGGAGCAAGGACTGAGGGCTGAGTACTGAGGCACACGTGCCGGGTGGACGACCAGCCACGAGGTGGCTGGCGGCCACGGTGCCCCGCCTCACGTTGAACGCACAGGGCATCACCCTGCCGACGGGTCCCCAATCGGACCGCCAGGCCGTTTGCTGCCCCGCTGGACCCAGGGGTTGCAGAACCATTCCATTGGCGAAGGCGCACGTCGGACTCTGGCAGGCGTGGTCGTCGCCTGCGGCCCAGTACTGCATCGGCCTGTTGTGGATCGGGCACTCACAGGTCAGGTCGCACGGGTGAAGCCCACCCTTCACGGACGCCACTCCGACCGGTAGTCCGGGTGACCAGTGAACGGCAACGCCAGAATCCGCAGGACCCACTCCGACGTCACCGGGGGCGCCTTGAAGCGGGCGCCGGTGTCGTCCTGCAGCCACCGCTGGCCGTCGGCTTCCCAAGCTGGGCCCATCCACCTCAGACCGCACGAGCTGCTGAACGAGTGTTCGAGTGCACACTCTGTAGGGCATGTGGCGTTCGATGCCTCCAGCAGCATCCGCTTGGCGTAGATCTCGGAGAGCACTCGCGCGGGGTCGTGGCGCGCGATGTGGACCGCATCCTCCGCGCTCGCAAGCACCGTGTCCTGGCCGCCCCGGCGCGCACCGCCGATCACCACGATGCCACCGGGCCCCATGATGGCTCCAGCGTGCTGCGCGCTGTCCACCGTCCAGGGCCCGCCGGCAGCAGCACGGGCGATCTGCTCATCTTCGTCAAGGCGGCTCCGTAGAAACGCGATCAGGCTGTGCATGCCTTCCATCATCCCCGCCGGAGCAAGACGGCCGTGGCGTGGTCCCGGTAGCCGCCGGTCCCCCGGTCGCCGGCATTCACGAGCGCCTTGGCGAGACCTTGGGGGTCCTGCGCGTGGGCGTGGAGGTCCTCGAGGTGCCCGTGCTCGTACACGGTGGCGGCCGTGGCATCGCCCAGGGACGACCGAACCCGGTTGGCGTGGTCCTCCGCCAGGTCCCACGGGGCACTGTTCTGGCGCAGCCGCTATCCCCCGGTGTGGTCGAGGCGGGAATCCCCCGGACGGGCGAGCATCGGCAGGCCCGGAGACGACGCAGCTCCCTGCGTCGAGGCGCAGGGAGCTACGAAGGCGGTGGGGCCGAGGGGGCGGGCCGGCTGCCGGCTCCGTCATCAGGGAGGTACGAGGCCGGAAAGGGGCCTGGAGAACGGGGGCTTGATCAGTCGTGACCTGCGGACCCGGAACGTCGGTAGCGTCGGTACGGGGGCGGGTCGGACGTCGGTCGATCCAAGGGCGGGCCACCGGTGCTCATGTGTCGCCGGGCCTGTCCGCGGCCGAGTCCGTCGCCGGATCGTGAGATCAGGACGGGCTGTCGGGAGCCCTGCCTCTCTCGACATTGGCGACCATCCTGCGCAGCACCTTGAGCGCGGCCGCGTACTCCTCGTCGCTGATGCCCTGGTGGACCTCGGCACGTACCTCGGTCGCCAGCTCACGGAGCCGTATCCTGGCGGCTTCCCCGGCATCCGTGAGGTGCAGGCACTGGCGGTCATCGGTCCGGAGCCATGCGCGGTGGAGCAGCTGATCGACGACTCTGGCGATCTCGTGCGGCCCGTCGGCGAGGTGCGTCAGCTGCGCGACGACTTCCTCGCGGCTCGGGGCCGCGGGGCCGCCGTTCACGCGGTTGAGCACCCAGTACTGCGGCTGTGTGACGTCGATCCTGGCCATGGCATCACGCAGATGCCGGGTGACGGCCGCTTGGGTCAGGCCGCACCAGTACCCGACCGGCTGAGTGGCCAGCATGTCGTCGGTGGCGGTCGGGTCGGCCGGCGCCTGGTCGGTGGGGGTTCCGTTCAGTAATTCCATGATCACGACGCTACATTCCTGCGGCGCGCCGAACCAGGGCAGGTTGCTCACGAGGACGTCCTCGTCGCCATGTGAGGATGGCTGGTCTTTTCGAGGGGGAATCGCCTCAGAGATCCGTGGCAGGCCCTAGTGGCGCTCCACGAGAGTGGATGTCCCGGTGTGGGGATACCGGGCGGTGTCGATCCGGGGACAGATGCCGTATGAACCAGGACAGGGACGACAGTGGGCGGGTCAGGAAGCATGTCGGATGGTGGATTGCCGCGCTCGCGGGCCTTGCGGGCATCGGCGGCCTAGTTTTCGCGATCGTCTCCCAAGAGCACTTCACGATCAAGGAGTGGTCCAAGGCGGCGAATGCCGCATGCGACTCCCTGCACGGAGAGATCGTCCAGGGAAACGAGGCGGCGAACGACGCGGTCGATGCGCTCGCGGACGGCGGCTATCAGGCCTCCGGCTACCAGGTGGCAGCCGACGCCTTCGACGCGCTCTCCAGCTCTGAGCGAAAACTGACGGGCGAGATGGGCCGGATCGAAACACCCGACTCGCGAGAAGGGGACGTCGAACGGCTTCTGGAGGGCCTGAACGACGTCAGCGATCTCGACCGCTCGCTCGCCGGCGAACTGCGTGAGGGTGTCATCACCGACGACAGCCCGTTCGTCGCCGACTACTACGAGCGGCGGGATTCGCTCGTGGCTGACGTGAACGAGGACTTCGATTCTCTCGATGTCCGGCACTGCCTGGCTGGCGAGTAGCCCCGCCTCGCCCCATCAGCTCGCAGCCTCATAGGGGGACGGGAAGCCGGACCGCGCGTGGTGGTGGTTCCAGCATCGAGGCTGAGGCCACCAGCAGGCTGCGCGGACGCCCCGCATGCTCGCCAGTCGGGGCTGCTCCTGGCCGACACGTCCGTCGTCGAGATCCTGGCCGATGCCGACCACCAGGGGCTCACCGCCGTGCTCGCGCACGACCCGGTGAACGCGAACTGAGCGCACACCGTACGGCGTGAGCCCTCGCGTACCCCCCGGGAAGCAGCTCCCCCCGGGGGGGTACGCGCGTACCCGTACCTCCGGCTCAGGCTGTCGGGCGCGGGCACTCCGGCAGCGCCGGACGCTCCCTGGTGCGCACGGCGGGCAGCCAGGCCACCGGGGGGCCGGACCCGGAGGGGAGCCGGACGCGGAACCAGCGGGTGGACCACCGGGCCTCCTCGTCGACGATGGGCTGCCCGTCGGGGACCTGGCACTCGGCGGCGAGCACATCGCCGTGCCACACCCGGGTCGGCACGACGTTGTCCGCCGTGTACGGCCGCACGGGATCGATGGCCAGCCCCAGACTGCACCCGGGGTGCCGGTCGACCCGCTCGCGGCAGCTCCGCTCCGCGTTGAACACCCGGACCGTGCCGGCCGTCGAGCCCACGACGCCGGGCGGCACGGACCCGACCGGCCGCACCGCGTCCGAGCACAGGGTCGCGGCGGCGACCCCGCACATCGCGGTCGCGAGGACGGCGGAGCGGGCCCGGACCCGCTGACGCCCGCCGGCGGGCGTCTCCTGACGGCCGGCGATGCGGGCGAGCAGGCTCTCGGCGGTGTGCGGCGCCCGCGTCTCGTGGGTCGGGGCGAGACAGTCGGCGGCCAGCTCCCGCCAGAACGGCGGCACCGCGTGGTCCATCCGCAGTGGCGCCCGCCCCTCGCCGTACTCCTGGACCGCGGCGCCCCGCGCCACCGGCGTGGCGCCGGAGAACGGCGAACCGCCCGACGAGAACACCTCGTGGACGACGATGCCCAGGGCCCAGATGTCCGCGGTCGGCCTGATCCGGACGCCGAGTTCGCCGAGGGGCGCTCGCCAGCGCTCGGGCGGCAGATAGTCCAGGGTTCCCATCGGCGGGGCGTACCCGTGGGTCCCCGTCAGCTCGGTCGCGAGGCCGAAGTCCGACAGCTTCACCGAGCGGTCGGCGCCCAGCAGGACGTTCTCCGGCTTGAGGTCGGCGTGGACCCAGCCCGACCGGTGGAGATGCGCGAGCCCCTCGCAGATTCCCGCGATCAGCGGCCCCCGGTCCGCCTCGGGCACCCCCGCGTCGATGAGTTCCCGCAGGCTGCCGGAGGCCCGTTCCATCACGAGCACGATCGCACCGTCCACGGCGGGCCGGTCGGGCGCCGCGAGCACGAACGAGCCGAGGAGACCGATCAGCCGGGGATGCCCGACCCTGCTCCCGAGCTCGACCTCGCGGCGGGCGGACTCCATGATCCTGCGCGCCTGCCGGGGTGCGAGTCCCGCGGTCGGCATGATCTTGAGCGCGACCTCGGCGGGGCCCGCGGGGTCGGCGGCGGACCGGCCCGCGGGCCCGTCGGCCGGCCGCGCCGCGTAGACGGTGGACCACCCCCCGGACCCGATCAGTTCGGAGACCACCCAGCCTCCCACCCGGTAGCCGGGCGGGAGTTCGTCCGCACGGTCGTGTCCCGCGATGCCTCCCGGGACGCCCGGGGAGGTCACGACGCGCCCTGCCGCTCCCGCCCGCCGGCCCCCGTCAGGGGCGGCAGCAGCGCGAGGTGCTCCTCGCGCACGAGCCCGAACCGCAGGGCGAGCCCGACGATCTCCTCCCGCTTGCCGTTGCGGCGGTCCCCCTTGCCGGACTCCCCGGTGGCGGGGCCCGCGATGCGCAGCTTCTCCTCGGCCAGGTAGTCGATGTGCGAACTGACCGCCCGAGCGGTCAGCGCGGCGCACGTGACGTGCTCCCTGAGCCGCTCGACGATCTGCGGGGTGGTGGGCACCGCGACCCGGGACTGGTCCCGCAGACGCGGCTCGCAGAGCGCGACGAGAACGAGGAAGTACGTGGCCGTCTCGTCCAGGGAGTACGCGGTCACCGTGCTGTTCCCCCAGGGGACGTCCATGGCCTCCGGGTCGAGGAACACATGGTCGGGGGCGAACACCTGGAAGGAGACGGTGGCGTCACCCCGGGTGGGCAGCACCACCCGGGAGAACTCGAACGGTATGGGCGCCCCGACCCGGCGCGGCGGAATCCTCAGGTACTCGCCCGCGCCCTCCGGGTTCTCCACCAGATAGCTGTGGCCGGCGCTGTAGTTCGTCAGCTGCCAGTGGTCGTGGGTCACCCGGATCTCCCCGGCGAGCCGCGAGATCGCCGGGTCGTCCAGGACCAGCTCGACGGGGACCGCGGCGGAGCCCCGTCCGAAGCGGGCAACCTCGCCCGGGCCGAGCCGGAGCGTCACCGCGTCCCCGCCCGGCTCGCCGCCGTCGGCGCCTCCCGTGCCTCGCGGCAGATGGACGACTACGCCGCTCACCCGATCCCCCGTTCCCCCGGCCGTGCTCTCGGACGAGCCGAACGATACTCATCCGTAGGGAGAGTTCACCGTCGTACTTTGGCCACCTCGTCCGTACGGGCCGCCCGGCGGCCGGGGCCGCACGCCACGCCGGTGCGCGGGGCGCCCCGGAGCCGCTCGCCCGTGGCTCCGCGCGACGCGGACCGCCGGGGAGCTTCTCGCCGGGCCCAGGTCATGTCGGCGCCGTGAAATGAGCCGCCATGTGGGACTGTTTCCGGTCCTCCGCCGCGCAGTCGGGACGTGGAGCGCGCACCGGGGAGAGCGGGAGACGGGTCGTGTCCGCGGGCCGCCGGAGCGGCTGACCGGCCGGGCCGGGGCCGGCCGCCGACGCCGGGCCCGGGGCCGTGCAAGGTGGGCAACGTCACCGTGAACGGCGGGCGGAATCCGGGTCCGGGGCCCTCACGGGCGGCCGGGGGCGGCCCATGTCACCGTTCACGTGGCGCGATCCGTACGCTCCGCTCACAGGGCGGGAGCATGCGACACCAGCGGCGCCACCGCGCGCTCGCCGAAGGAGGTCCACGGCCGCCACCCGCCGCTCGGCCGCTCCTGGACACGGGTCCGGATCCGCCCCGCCGCGGTCACGGCGAAGACGTGCAGCCGACCGGCCGGGTCGCGTACGGCCGTGGGGGTGGCGACGAGCCGGACGCCGGGCTCGCCGAACTCCCGCTCGGGGCCCCAGTCACCGCCCGGAGCGAGCTGCCAGCGGTGACTCAGCCGGGCGCCGCCCGGGGCGAGCGAGAACGCCTCCAGACGGCCGTCGGCGTTCGCGGCGAACGCCGGGGCGGCGGCGCTCCACCCGAACATCGGCAGCCACGCGTCCCAGCCGCCGCTCGGCGCGGACTGCCGCCGGGTGAAGGTCCCGACGCCCGACGGCCCGATCGCGGCGACCGCGAGCCGGCCGCTGCCGTCCTCGGCCACCCGGGGCGCGGAGCCCGCCGCGGTGCCGTACGGGTGCCATGCCGGGGTCCACGGCCCGCCGGGGGTCTCCTGCCACCGGTGGACGATCCCGGCGCCTCCGGGCGCGAGGGCGAACACCTCGAGCCTGCCGTCGGCGTTCGCCGCGACCACCGGTGGCGCGCCCGCCGCCGGACCGAAGCCGGGTTCCCACGGGTCCCAGGCCAGTGCCCCGGGCGACCGCTGCCGGCGCCGTGCGAAGGACCCGCCGCCCGGGCCGAGGGCGAAGACCTCCAGCCAGCCGGCCGCGTCACGGGCGACAGCGGGCACGGCGCCGGCCGGGCCGCCGAACCCCTCCCAGTCGTGCCACCCGCCGTCCGGACGCTGCACGCGGCGGTTCAGGTGGGTGCCGCCCGGGGCGATCGAGAACACCTCCAGCCTCCCGTCGGTGTCGCGGCCGAGGGAGGGAACCGCGCCCGCCGGGCCGCCGAACGGCTCCCATTCCGACCAGCCGTCGCCGTTCGGGTCGAGTTGGACTCGTCGCAGCATCGAGCGGTCGGCGGCGTCGAGCGCGAACAGCGTGAGGCGGCCGTGCGCGTCGAGCCCGGCCACCGGGTGGTCGGGGCTCTGCCACGGGACCGGAGTGTCGCGCCACTGGAGCGGCGCGAGGAAGAGTCCGTTGCGGAACCAGCCGGCCGCGCTCGCGTACCAGCTGCCCCCGTCGTCGACGACCTCGACGGCGTGACCGGCCACATGCCCCGCGTACCCGGTGAGTTCGAAGCGGAAGGGGTCCCGCGACGCCAGTACGTCGGTCCCCTCGTAGCCGCCCCGCGGGCCGATGAACAGGTAGTACCAGCCGTCCCTCTGGACGACGTACGGCGACTCGGTGACCGAGACGGTCGCGTCCGTGCTGGCGTCGGTGAAGGCGACGCCCGGCTCGCTCCAGTGCGTCAGGTCGGCGGACCGCCGGTGGGCGACGACGTGGTGCCCGCCCGGCCCGGAGAGCTCCGTGTAGTACATGACCCACTCGTCCCCCACCCGCAGCACCATCGGGTCACGCGCCGCGAGGCCCCGGAACAACGGGCCGGACGGTACGCGGGTCCAGGTGAACAGATCGGTCGACGTGGCCAGGTTGACGGCCGCCCCGCTCGCGCCGCCCGCGGCGTAGAACATCCAGAACCTGCCGTCGGCCTCGATGACGTGCGGCGCCCACAGGTGCTCCTCGCCGAAGTAGGACGGGTCGACGGTGAGGGCGTCGGCGTGAGCGGTCCACGGACCCAGCGGGCTCGGGGCGGAGGCGTGGGCGAAGAAGATCTCCGCCGAGCTGTCCGGCGCCTCGCCGCGCGGCGCGCTGTCGCCGACGATGCCGAAGACGTGCCAGCGGCCCCGCGCCCTGATCAGCGTGTGGTCGTTGAGATAGCGCGGGCCGGCGGGGGTCGACGGGTCGTGGACGTACGCGAAGGGGCCCGCGCCGACCCACGAGGGCGCCGGGGCGTCACCGGTGGGCGCGGCGCCGGCCGGGGAGCGGCCGAGCAGGGGCAGCGCCCCGGCTCCGGCCGCACCCCGCAGCACACTGCGTCTGCTGATCGGAAACACGGATCCGGTCCCTCCGGGTGAGTCGTCAGCCCTGGCCGGGGCCGGGGGAGCCGCCCAGCCACTCCCAGCCGGACCAGCTGGAGAACCCGGTCTGCCAGATGTGGAAGGTTCCGGAGGGGTTGGTCCCGAAGACCTCGATCCGGCCGTCGGCGTTGGAGGCGGCGGTGACCTCCGTACCGCCGGAGCCGAAGGGGGCCCAGTCGCTGTAGGGGGCGTTGACGGCGGTCTGCCAGCTGTGCATGGCGGTGGTGCCGTTCATGGCGAAGACCTCGACGCGGCCGTCGGGAGTGCGTTCGCTGGTGAGCTGCGCGTCGGCAGGACCGCCGGTGCGTTCCCAGCCCGACCAGCCGGAGGGGCCGGTCTGGTACCGGTGGAACACGCCGACCGGACCCGAGGCGAAGACCTCCAGGCGGCCGTCGGCGTTGTGGTCGACGGTCAGGTCGTGGCCGCCTTCGCCGAACGGGCCCCACGCGGACCAGCCGCCGCTGGGCGCGGTCTGGTAGCGGTGCTGGAAGGTCGTGCCGTTGAGGGCGAAGACCTCAAGGCGTCCGTCGGGAGCCTTCCCCATCTCCACACGGCTGTCGGCGGGGCCGCCGCCCGTGGACTCCCAGACCGACCAGCCGCCGTTGGGGGCTAGCTGATACCGGTGGAACAGCCCGACCGGGCCGGAGGCGTAGACCTCGATGCGGCCGTCCGCGTTGACTCCGGCCGCAGTGTCCCGGCCGCCCTCGCCGAAGCCCTCCCAGTGCGACCAGCCGCCGGACGGGCTCAGCTGCCAACGGTGCTGGAAGGTGGTGCCGTTGAGCGCGAACAGCTCCAGCCGTCCGTCGGCGTTGGGCGCGAGCGCGAGCTCGGCGTCGGCGGGACCGCCCAGCGACTCCCAGGGCGACCAGTCGCCGTTGACCTCCCGCTGCCAGGCGTGGTGGATGCCGTCGGCCCCGGCCGCGAACACCTCCAGACGCCCGTCCGCCGACCGCGCCGACACGACCCGGCCCGACTCCGACGGATACACGAGGGGCTTCGGCCGGGGCCCCGTGCCCGGGGTGCAGGGCAGTACGACCCCGCGTTCGGCGAGATAGACCTCGGGGTCGACGCCGTAGGAGGCGGACGAGTCCCCCCAGATCCGCAGATGCAGGTGGGGGCCGGTGGAGTTCCCCTCCGAACCCATCAGGGCGATCTGCTGGCCGGCCACGACCCGGTCGCCGACGAAGACGTCCCGCCGGGACATGTGCCCGTACTCGGAGATCCGCCCGTCGGGCTGCTGGATCCGGATCCACTGGCCGTAGCCCGACTCGTACCCGGAGATGGTCACCTCGCCGTCGGACACGGCGTGGATCGGCGTCCCCACCCCGTTGGCGATGTCGACGCCGTTGTGGCCGGAGTGGAAGTGCTGGGACACGGGCCCCGCGGCCGGGCACGCCGCGGTGGAAGCGGCTGACGCGACCGAACCGGCTGGAGCGGTGGATCGGACGGACACAGTGGGAGCAGTGGTCCGGGCCGCGGCCGGGGACGTGGGCACCAGAGCCGGCAGCAGCAGGGCGGCCGACGCCGCGAGCACGGAGCTCACCACGCGGCGGGAAAGTCCACGAAGCACAGGAAGCACCTCCAGGGGGCGCGGGCCGCCGACCGGCTGGCGCGAGCGGGCGGTAGGGAACGTAGCAACGCCCCGACGGCCCGGAGACCCCGGAAGGTTACGGGGTGACAGCCGGCCCCGCCTCGGGTACCGGGTCGCCCGTCGGCGGCGGTCCATCATCGGGATTTCATCGCCCCTTCCTAGCGTGACCGCGTTCGCACGAGGAGCGCCACGAAGGGGAGGACGGGCCGATGGCACGGACGCGAGCGAGAGCGAGGCTGCCGATGGCGGTGGCGGCCGCCGTCGCGGTGATGAGCACGATGGCCGCCACGGGCTCCACGGCCGCCACGCGGCCGGCGGCGGGACCGGACAGGCCGACCATCCGGTACACCGAGTACGGCATCCCGCACATCATCGCCTCGGACTGGGAGGGCCTGGGCACCGGCTACGGATACGCGGCGGCCAAGGACAACATCTGCACCCTGGCCGACACCTATCTGATGGTCAACGCCGAGAGGTCCCGCCATCTGGGGCCCGACGGCAGGGCAAGCCCCGGCCAGAACCAGAACACCACCACCAATCTCAAGAGCGACCTGTACTTCCAGCGGATCAAGGACGACGGGGTGGTGGAGCGGCTGATCGCACAGCCCGCCCCCGACGGCCCGGAGCCCGAGGTCAAGGAGGCCATCCGGGGATACGTCCGGGGATACAACCGGTTCCTGTCCGAGACGGGCGCCGACGCCCTCACCGACCCGGCCTGCCGTGGCGCCGCCTGGGTGCGGCCGATCACGGAACTCGACGTCTACCGGCACGCGCACGCCGAGATCATCATGGGCAGCGCTGACGCGCTCCTCGACGGCCAGGTCGACGCCGCGCCCCCGGGGGCGGCGTCCGCCCCCGCGAAACCCGCGTCCTCGCCCGAGGAGACCGCGGCGAAGATCAGTTCCGCGCTGGCGGTGAGCCGGCAGCAGAGCATGGGCAGCAACGCGCTGGCCGTCGGCTCGCAGGGCGTCTCCGGCGGCACCGGCATGCTGCTGGCCAACCCGCACTTCCCGTGGCAGGGCAAGAACCGGATGTGGCAGAGCCATCTCACCATCCCGGGCAAGGTCAACGTCTCCGGGGCGAGCCTCCTGGGACTCCCCGCGGTGAACATCGGGTACAACGACGACGTCGCCTGGAGCCACACGGTCGCCACGGTCGCCCCGTTCGGGCTCTTCGACGTCCAGGTGGATCCGCTCAACCCCACCAAGTACCTCGTCGACGGCGTCTGGGAACAGATGACCTCGCAGCAGGTCACCGTCGACGTGCGGAAGCCGGACGGATCCCTCGGCAAGGTCACCAGGACCCTGTGGTCCACCCGGTACGGCCCCGTCACCACGTCGATGCAGGGGGTGCCGCTGCCCTGGGTGGTCAGCGCGCACGCCGTGCGCGACGTGAACATGAACAACCTGCGGGCGCTGAACACCTGGTTCCGCCTCGACCAGGCCAAGGACGTCGAGGACGTCGTCAACACCCTGGAGACCACGCAGGGCGTCCCCTTCTTCAACACGATCGCCACGGACCGCAAGGGCAAGGCGCTGTACGCGGACATCCAGGCCACCGCGAACATCACCGACGCGCACGCCCAGTCGTGTCTCACGATGACCGGCCAACTCCTCTTCAACCAGCCCCTGAGGCTGCCGAACGTGCCGCCGATCTCCATCTTCGACGGCAAGCGGAGCGCGTGCGACTGGCCCGACGACCCGAACGCGGTCGCGCCGGGACTCCTCGACCCGCGCAAGCAACCCCGCCTGATCCGGGACGACTTCGTGGGCAACGCCAACGACAGCGCCTGGCTGGCCAACCCCGACCAGCCGCTGACCTTCCCCCGGGTGATGGGCGACACCCAGGCACCCCGCTCGCTGCGCACCCAGGAGCTCATCCTGACCGCCCGGAAGCGGATCGACGGCACGGACGGGCTGCCGGGCAGGGGCTTCACCCCGGAGACCATGGGGCAACTGCTGTTCGCCGACAACAGCCGAGCGGCCGACCTCGCCCTCGACGCCACTGTGGCGATGTGCAAGAGCGTGCCCTTCGGGCTCATCCTCGTGGACGGCACCCTGGTCAACGTGAGCGAGGCGTGCCCGATCCTGGCCGCCTGGAAGAGCCACGACTACACGGCGGACAGCCGGGGTTCCCTGCTGTTCGCGAACTACTGGGCCTTCCTGCAGGGCGGACAGGGCATCGAGAAGCTCCCCTGGCGGGTCCCCTTCGACCCCAAGGACCCGGTGCACACACCGAACTCGCTGGACTCCGGCAGCTCCGCCGTCCGCGACGCGTTCGGCCGGGCCGTCCTCGCGATGCGCAAGGCGGGCGTTCCGTTGAACGCGCCGCTCTCTGACGTCCAGAAGGTCACCCGCGGCGGCGAGCAGATCCCGATCCACGGAATGATCGGCGAACTGGGCGTACTCAATGTGATCACCATGGGCCAGGTCGACGGAAAGACGGACGTCGTCTTCGGGTCCAGTTTCGTCCAGCAGGTCCGGTTCACCGCCGAAGGGCCGCCGCAGGCCCGCTCCGTCCTGGCCTACTCCCAGTCGGCCGACCCGAACTCGCCGCACCACGCCGACCAGACCAGGCTCTTCTCGGCCGGCCAGTGGGTGACCGAGCGGTTCACCGAGGAACAGATCGCGGCCTCACCGGCCCTGGTGGTCAAGGTCCTCGACTGATCCGACGCACGGAATCCGAAGCGCAGACAGAGCATCACAGGAGAGGGAGCATCGTGAGAAGAACAGCGAACGTCCGGCGCACGGCGCTGGCATGGGTGTTCGCCGTCCTGGCCGTGGTCACGGTCATGCCGGCGGCCTCGGCGCAGTCCACCGACGACGGCACGCCGCCCCCGATGGCGAACGGGTTCGGCCTGACGCAGGTCGGCACGGCGACGGGCAATGCGACCGAGTTCTACCTGACCGTGACCACGCCCGAGGTCGCGGAGGAACAGCACATCAAGATCATCCTGCCGAAGAGCTACTACGACGACCCGAACCGGCGCTATCCGGTGATGTACTTCCTGCACGGGTCACCCGACGACCCGATCCAGCAGAACTATCCGGCGCTGCGCATGTCGGACCGGATGATCACCGTCATCCCGGACGGCGGCGCCCGGGGCTGGTACGCCAACTGGCTCAACCAGAAGACCGCCGCCGGTGCCCAGAACTGGGAGAACTTCCACCTCAAGCAGGTGATCCCGTTCATCGACGCCAACCTGCGGACCATCGCCACCAAGAAGGCCAGGGCCGTCGCCGGCGTCTCGATGGGCGGGTTCGGAGCTCTCCACTACGCCCAGGCGCGCCCGGACCTCTTCAGCCAGACCGCGTCCCTGTCCGGCGACATCGACCTGTCGGTACGGTCCATGGACCTGCGCCTGGCCGTCGTCGCCTCCCTCGTCGCCTACGAGCCCTCCGTGGACAGCGACGCCGCGTTCGGCTCGCCGTACCCGGTGTTCAACGCCGACTGGAGGTTCAACGAGGTCGACCCCTCGCAGCACATGGACCGGATCAAGCAGGGTGGGATCGGGGTCTCGATCTACGTGGGCAACGGCGGAGGCTCGGTCACCGACCTGGAGTTCTGGCTGGAGGGCGCGGCCAAGCACGTCAAGAACGCCATGGACGCGCTGGGCATGTCGTACCACTTCGTGAACTACGGCGACGGTTCCGGCTGG
Organism: Streptomyces sp. NPDC014861; assembly: GCF_043081625.1. NCBI lineage: Bacteria > Bacillati > Actinomycetota > Actinomycetes > Kitasatosporales > Streptomycetaceae > Streptomyces > Streptomyces sp. NPDC014861. The sequence goes on along the minus strand of NZ_JBIBWV010000010.1, from coordinate 110,739 downwards.
GGCACCCTGTGCAACGGCGGCCACAACGCCGGCTGCTGGGAGGAGGACCTCCGGGACCTGGTTCCCCGGCTGGAGAGGCACTTCGCCTCCTGACGCCATGAGCCCGCCGTCGTCCCGTACCGCACGAGCGGTACGGGACGACGGCGGGCTCGCGCCATCCGCCGGCGGGCCTGCGCGGTCCGCCGGCGGACACGTCTAGCCGGCCGCCGGTACGGGCGCGCTCCGGGCGGGCGCGGAGACGGACCGGGCGGGAGGGGCGGCGGGCCTGCCGACCGCCGGGCCCGGGCCGTTCAGCCAGCCCCATTGCGACCAGCTGGCGAACCCGGTCTGCCACCGGTGGTAGACACCGGCACTGCTGGTACCGAACACCTCGATGCGGCCGTCGGCGTTGTTGCCCGCGCCGATCGCGGTGCCGCCGGTGCCGAAGTTCTCCCACGGTGAGAAGGGCGCGTTGGGGGCGGTCTGCCAGGAGTGGCTCGCCGCGTCGGCGTTGATCGCGAACACCTCCACCCGGCCGTCGACCGACCGCGAGGTGGCCAGCTCGGCGTCGGGCAGCCCCCCGGCGCCCGTGCCCGTCCATTCCGACCAGGTGGTGGGGCTGGTCTGCCAGCGGTGGAACACCCCGTCGGCGTTGGAGGCGAACACCTCCAGCCTGCCGTCCTGGTTGTGGCTCGCGGTCACGGCGTGCCCGCCCTCGCCGAAGTGCTCCCAGGCGGACCAGTCGCCGTTGACGCCCCTCTGGTACAGGTGCCCGAAGGTCGAGTCCGACAGCGCGAACACCTCGAGCCGTCCGTCGGGCGCGTTCTCCATGGCGAGCCGCGCGTTCGCCGGGCCACCACCGGTCCCCTCCCAGCCGGACCAGCCGCCGCTCGGCGCGGTCTGCCAGCGGTGGAACACGCCTTCGGCGTTGGAGGCGAACACCTCGATACGGCCGTCGGCGTTGTTGCCCGCCGCCAGCCGGTACCCGCCGGTGCCGAAGGTCGCCCAGCCGGACCACCCCGCACTGGGCCCGGTCTGCCACATGTGGTCGAGCGTGCTGCCCGACAGCGCGAACAGCTCCAGCCGGCCGTCGGCGTTGGCGGCCACCGCCAGCTGGGCGTCGCGCGGGCCGCCCGCGAACCGCCACGGCGCCCAACCGCCGTTCACCTCGTTCTGCCACGAGTGGTAGACGCCGTCGGCGCCCGCCGCGAAGGCCTCCAGGCGTCCGTCGGCGGACCGGCCCGACACCACCCGCCCGGAGGCGTACGGGTGCCGGGGGCCCGTGCTCATCCCCGACCAGAGCGCGTTGGCGATGATCACGGCGTCGCCCGCCTCCAGGCCGTACTTGTACCGCAGGTCCTCGCGCGGCCGCTGCACCTGCCAGCACACGTCCCCGATCGCCACGTTGTTCCACGACCCGCCGGGGAACATGTCCTCCATCGCGTCGAGGAACGCGTTGGTGGCATAGACCGGGTCCAGCCGCTGCGCCTTGCTGCCCCACCAGTCCTGCTGCTGGAACAGCCCGATGCTCGTGTAGTCGACGGCCTGGGAGTAGTTGTTGATGTCGGTCTCCACGATGACCGTGGCGATCGCGATGGCCGCGGCCCTCGGGTTGAGCCCCCGGTCCTTCACCGCCTTGGTGACCATCCGCGCACAGGACATCCTGTAGGGCGTCAGCAGGCCCGCCATCCGCGCCCCCAGCTGGGGGTTGAGCTGGTCGGCCATGATGGCGTCGGCGGCCGACGGGCCGGCCGGGTCGCAGGGCTCGGTCGGTATGAGCAGGGCGTCCGGTCCCCGGAAGTACCGGGAGACGCCGTAGTGGTCGTCGCGCGGGGCCGGTCCGGGGTCGGGACGGGCCACGGCGACCGAGGCCGTCAGCCCGACGACCAGTGCCCAGACGCCGGCCAGGAGGGCCAGTCTGCCGAGCACGCGTGTGAAGCCGGTTCCTCTCATCGTGTGCCTTTCCGTCATGCTTCCAGGTGGTCGGCGGCCGACAGTAGGAGGCACCGATGAAATGCCGATGGAATCGATTCCCGAGCGCGTTTCATCGGGATGTCATCGGCCGCTGCCAATCTCGTCGTACGCAGGCCGAACACACGGGAGGATCGACATGCGAGCGAAGAGGATCAAGGCCGCGCTGGCCGGAATTCTGCTGACGGCCGGGATCTCGGTGACGCAGGGCGCCACGGCGCAGGCGGCGGTGACGGCTCCGTGCGAGGGCACGTACACGATCGTCGTCGGCGGTACGGGAAGCTCGTGGAACAACGACGGCTTCACCGGCAACATCCAGCAGCACGTGGGATATCCGACCCAGATTCCCAACGGCGCGAGCGCCCGGGCCGGTGTCAACGAGCTGAACCGGCTGGTCCGTGACCAGCGGGCCGCGTGCCCGTGGCAGCACGTGAAAATGGGCGGATACTCGCTGGGCGCCGCGGTCGTCCACACCTGGATCACCGAGAACTGGCAGACGTTCGGCAATGTCAACGCCATTCTCATCGCCGACCCGAAGCGGCAGGGAAATCCCGGCGCCAACGGCGGATCCGTCCCCTTCGGCGGAATCGTCGGCGCCCCGCTGGCCGGTGCCGACCGGTTCTTCGGCAATGTGCCGGTCAAGACCATCTGCCACTGGGACTATGTCTGCGACGAGTCCGCCGGAATCTGGACCTACCCCGGCAACCACGTGAGGAACTACCCCAACGACTTCAACATGGACTTCCACAACGACGTCGCCAACGAGCAGTGGTACAACGGCGCCTGGTATCCCGCGTCCTGGTGATCACGCGATCGCGGTGCGACCGGCCGAGGGAGTGACGCCGAGGCCGGTCTCGTCACCGCGCAGGATCATCTCGTGCGTCCGCCGCAGGGTCCGGCCGGGGGACACGCCCAGTTCGTCGGCGAGGCCGCGGCGGGCCCGGTCGAACACGGTGAGGGCGTCGGCCTGGCGGCCGTCGCGGTACAGCGCCCGCATCAGAAGCGCGGCCACCGGCTCGTCCAGGGGGTGCGCGGCGGACAGGGCGAACAGTTCGGAGATCGCCTCGGCGTCCCGGCCGAGCCGCAGTTGGCACTCCACCTTGCGCTGGACGACGGCGATCCTGCGCCGGGTGAGCCGCAGCCGCTCCAGCTCGGCGAGCGGCCCGGGCAGACCGGCCAGCGGTTCCCCGCGGAACAGGTCGAGGGCCTGGGCGCACAGGCGGACCGCCTCGGCCGGTTCACCCGCGCGCTCGGCCGTGCCGACGCCGACGACGAGCTCCTCCATCCGCGCCACGTCCACGTCGACCGCGCCCGGGACGAGCCGGTATCCGTGCCGGGCGTGCTCGATGACCGAGCCGGGACTGTCCCCGATGCGCAGGGTCTTGCGCAGGCGGTAGACGTACACCGGCACCACGTTCGCCACCGGCGGCTCCGTGCCCCAGACGTCGTCGAGCAGTTCCTGCCGGCTCAGGGACCGCCCCGCGCACAGCGCCAGGGTCGCGAGCACCGCCTGCTGGCGCGGATGCCCCAGGTTCAGCGGCCGCCCGTCGTGCCACGCCCGCAGCGGTCCGAGCAGGGAGATCCGCACCGCAGGACCGGCGGCCCGGCCGGCCGCCCGCGGCGCCGTGCTCACCGGCTGCGTACGGGTGCCACGGCCGGGGACGACCAGGCCGCAGTCGAAGGCGTGGACGATGGCCGCTGCCCGGTCGCGGAGCCGGAGGGTGACGAGTATCCGCGCGAGGAGCTCCGCCACGGCGTCCTCGGGGATCGCGAGGGCGTCGGCTATCTCGTCGTCCCGCAGGCCGCAGCCGACCGCGGAGAGCACCTGGCGCTCCCGCTGCCCGAGGGCGGCGGCGGGACGGCGGGCGGTGGTGGCGGTCGTCGGCATCGTTGCTCCCCGGGCTCCGGACTGGTCGGGTCTGGTGGGCGCCGTCGACACGGTAGGACGGGGAGCGCCGGGCGGGGCATCCGGAACGATCCGGAGTGACACGCGCGGACTACGGCGTCACTCCTTTCCGCCGTCCCGCTCGCCGTGCCGGTGCGGGGCTCGCCGTCGCCGGTGCGGGGCTCGTCGTCGTCCGGTTCGCCCCGCGGCGAGGGCGGGCCGGCCGGGGGGTCCTCCCCGAGGGCGCGTGCGGAGGAGCGGGGTGTCCCGACCTCTGTGAAACGGCACGGTCCCGATCGGCCTGGCGATCTGTGTCACCTGGGCGGGGTGATCGGCTTCCGGCGGAACGAAGTGACGTGCAGGGAGGAGGGAAGGACGCCGGCGTCTGGCTCTACGCCGTGAAGAAGTCGACGAGCGCCCGCGCGACCGGGCCGGGCGCGTTCTCGGTGGGGATGTGGCCCGCGCCCGGAACGCGTACGAGTGTGGTGTGCGGGATCTCCGAGGCGAACCGCTCCGCGTACTCCACCTTCTGGAAGTCGTCGTCCTCGCCCCAGATCAGCAGTTTGGGTGTCACGTTCCGCCGGAGCGCGGGGAGGAGATCCCGGGTGTAGCGGTTGTCGGCCGCGCCCACCATGGCCATCCAGGAGCGCCGGACCCGCGCGTCGGTCCACGGCGCCAGGTAGTCCGTGATCAGGCGCTCCGTCGCGGCACCGGCCAGCGCTTGGGTCACGGCCTGCCGGCGGGCCGCGAGGATCTCGTCAGCGGTGGTCGCGGCGACGACCTCGGGGTCCCGGAACCGGGCCACGCCGGACACCGGCCAGGAGTCGTAGGTGACCGAGTTGACGAGGGCCATCCGGGGCAGTTCAAGCCCGCCGTGGACGAGGAGGTGCTGGGCGACGGCACCGCCGATGTCATGGCCCGCCACGGCGATCGGCCCGGTGAGCTCCAAGGCGGAGGCGAAGCGGGCCACCCACTCCGCGAGGGCGGGGACCGTGCCCGTCTCCAGGGTGAGTTCACCTCCCGAGCGCCCGAGGCCCGGGAGGTCCACGGCGATGGGGCGCAGCCCCGCCGCGGCGATACGGTCCAGCACCGGAAGCCAGACCCGGTTCCAGTAGGTGCCGTGCAGCAGGAGAACTGCCGGCCCGTCCTGTTCCACGGTCAGGTAGCTGGCCGACTTCCCGTCGACCTGGATCTCGGTCCGCAGCACTGTCGATTCGATGATCTCGCTCATGGACTCAATGTGGCCGAGAGCTCTCCGCCGGCCGAGAGTCTGGAATGACACCCTCGGATATTTTCTTGCCATGTCGCTTCATCAGGTGGTGGCCCTGATCACCCCGCCGCAGTCCCCCTTCGAGCTGGCCTGCGCGTTCGAGGTCTTCGGCATCGCTCCGCCGGACGCGCCGGCGCGCTACGACTTCCGGGTCTGTACCGAGCACCCTGGCGTCCTGCCGACCGGCGCCGGCTACACGATGTCCGTCGAGGCGGGGCTGTCCGTCCTTCAAGAGGCGGACACCGTGGTCGTCCCGGGCCGACAGCCGCCCGACGCGCCCGTGTCCCCGGACGTCGTCGAGGCGCTGCGGGACGCCCACCGGCGCGGTGCGAGGATCGTCGCGATCTGCACGGGGGCGTTCGTCCTCGCCCGGGCGGGACTGCTCGACGGCCGCCGCGCCACCACCCACTGGCGCAGCGCCGCCCGGTTCTCCGCGGCCTTCCCGCAGGTGCGCGTGGATCCGGACGTCCTCTTCGTGGACCATGGCGACGTGGCGACCAGCGCTGGGACCGGCGCGGGAATCGACCTGTGCCTGCATCTGGTGCGTTCCGACCACGGGGCGGCGTACGCCGCCCAGATCGCCCGGCGCATGGTCCTGCCGCCGCACCGGGAGGGCAGCCAGCTCCAGTACGCCGCGCAGCCCGCACCGGCCAAGGTGGACGACTCGCTGGCGCCACTGCTGGAATGGGCCGTCTCGCGCCTCGACACCAGACTGACCCTGGACCACCTCGCCGAACACGCCGGTCTGTCCAGCCGAACCCTTTCCCGACGCTTCGCCGAGCAACTCGGCACCAGCCCGGGGCAGTGGCTGCTCGGCCGACGCATCGATGCCGCACGGGTGCTGCTGGAGCAGACCGACCTTCCGGTGGAAGCCGTCGCCACCCGGGTCGGCCTCGTCTCGGCGATCAACCTCCGTCGCCGCTTCCGAGCGCATCTCGGCACCACACCCGGCGCCTATCGGCGGACCTTCGGACAACACGACTCCGCCCGCTGCGCCCGCTAGCGATCCCGCCGCCTGTGTCCACAACGCCACGGTCGGGCCCGCTGCCGGTGAGAGCCGGTGGTGCACCCCGTGAGCTACGGAGCGCGGGGATCGTCGGGCGGCCGTGCCGACCGCGAGGCGAGGGCGGGGAGCATGCCCGCCGGCTGGGGGTTCTCGGATGCGTTGTTCTGACGCCCTCGAAGCTTCAGCGACAGGTGGCATGCGGCTCGTTTCTCGAAGCACCGTCTCGGAGGAGTCGACCACCCCTTGACGTTCAGGTGTGCATACTCACGTGAGGACCTCGTACGTGGCGTCATGCCTCTGAGTGGCGTGCGTGTACCTGCCGGCCTTGACCACGGGAAGCTCGATGAGCACAGCAGCTGACTACAGCAACGTCGATCCGGAACGGGCGTTGAAATACGCCGTTCAGCACATTCGGGGCGACAGAGCCCAGATCATCGAGGGGATCATCGAGCCAGTGTCGCCCACATGGGACCACGAAGCGGCAGCAGAGGCCATCCGTGATCAGATCCGCCCTCGCGCCCGGCAGCTGGGGTGCGTGACCGGCTCAGGCAACCTGGACCTACCCGGCTCTTCCAACTGGTACGTTCCCGACATCGCGGTCGTTCCCACAGCCCAGGCGAAAGGCGCCACCGCCCTCTTGCCTGAGGACACGCTGCTCATCGTAGAGGTGACATCGGAGTCCGATCGGGACACCGATCGCATCGTCAAACGTGCGCGATACGCCGAGTACAACGCCCCCCTCTACCTCGTGGTCGACCGTCAGGAGCAGAGCATCACCCTGTTCTCCGAGCCGGGCAGGCTCGGCTACACCCGCGTAGACGGCCCACACCCCTTCGGAATCACCATCAGGCTCCCCGAACCCTTCGACCTCGACCTCGACACCAGCGAACTCAGCTGACGGAGTAAGGCGTCCTACCCGCACACGTGGGAACTCGCCGTCATGCGGCGGAGGGGCGGCGTTCCAGTTCGCCGCCCCTGCCCGCTCGGGGCCTCCGCCTCAGCGGACCTTCGCGCGGAGCAGCACAGGCTTTCCTGCGGGAGTTTCCGGAGTGGCTCGATACAACGGCGACGTGAGCGCCGGCAGGCGGCCCACGTACGCCCCACGCCCGGCAAGGGCAGGCTCGGCAGCGACCTATGTCAACAGCTGCCGCAAAGACCCTCAGCCAGGCAGTGGGCCGGACCACCGGATTGCCTTCCTAGGACCCTTAGGTTAAAACTAGAGCCCCTAGGAACCAGGAGGACGCATGGTGCGTGCCGGGCTGACGGCGGAGCGGGTGACGGTCGCGGCCGCGGAGCTGGCGGACGAGGCCGGGCTCGATCGGGTGACCATGTCGCAGGTGGCGCGGCGGCTGGGCGTGAAGGACGCGAGCCTCTATGCGCACGTCCGCAACCTGGAGGACCTGAGAGGGCGAATCGCGCTGCTCGCGGCGGACGAGAAGACCATCCGCATCGCGGAGGCGACCGCCGGCCGGTCCGGCAGGGACGCTCTGGTCGCCTTCGCGAACGCCTGGCGCGCGTACGCGCACGAGCATCCGGGCCGATACACCGCGACCCAGACCCCGATCCGGATCGACCCCGAGCTGGCCGCGACGGCGCCCGGACCCCGCCGTGCGGTCGAGCTGACCTACGGCATGCTGCGCGGTTACGGACTCGCCGAGCCCGACCTGACCGACGCGGTCCGGCTGCTGCGCAGCGCCTTCCACGGGTTCGTCGCCCTGGAGGCCGCAGGCGGGTTCGCGCAGGCACGTTCGCCACAGCACTCCTGGGTGCGCGCCCTCGACGCCCTGCACACACTCCTGGAGCACTGGCCCCCATTTCGAGAAGGAGACCCGGCATGACCTCGCCGACCATCGGCAGCCTGCGCGTGAACGGCGCCACCCTGCGCTACGAGAAGCGCGGCCGGGGCCCGCTTCTCCTGCTGATCCCCGGAGGGACGGGCGGCGCGTCCTCCTTCGACGGCGTCGTCGACGACCTGGCCGCCGAGTACACCGTCGCGACCTACGACCCCCGTGGCATGTCCCGGAGCACGCTGGACGAGCCCGAGGCCGAGCAGCGGGTGTCCGAGCACGCCGACGACGCATTCCGGATCCTGGAACTGCTGTCGCCCCATGAGCCCGCCCGCGTGTTCGGCGCCAGCTCGGGCGCGATCGTCGCGGTGCACCTGCTCACCGCGCACCCCGAACGCGTCACGCGTGTCGTCGCGCACGAGCCGCCGTTGGTGGAGGTCCTGCCGGACGTCCTGGAGCACCGCGCGCTCCTCGCCCGTGTCGACCAGACCTTCCGCGCCGAGGGGCTCATGCCGGCGATGGCCGTGTTCGCCGCGGGACTGAAGAAGGACGGTGACACCACCGAACCGCAGGCCGGGACCACACCGTCGCCGTCGCCCCGAGCGACGGCGCGGCCCGAGCGGACGACGACGAACCTGCCGTACTTCGTCGGGCGCATCGTCCCCGGCTTCATGTCCTACGTGCCGGACGTCGACCGACTGGCCGCGCTGTCGGACAAGCTCGTGCTCGCATGCGGCGAGGACTCGCGAGGCGAGCTGCCCTACCGCCCGGCCGCCGCCCTGGCCGAACGACTCGGGACCGAACTCCGGCACTTCCCCGGCGGCCACATCGGACTGACCACACACCCCACCGGGTTCGGTGAGTCTCTCCGCCAGGCCCTCCACGCCTGAGGCCGCACTCACCCCGGCCACCCGCACCGAAGCCCCGCGCCACGAACAAGCCTCACCGACCGCATCACGCCTGCAGGTCGGCTCGGGTGGTGCCGGTCCGGCCCACGGTGTGTTCCCGGTGCGGCGGGTGCAGGGTCTCTGGCGGTGGGAAGGCGACGGCGCGGACATGGCGGACCTGTCCCGGCTTGCCGAGCCGTTCCCCGAGCGGGGCCCAGACCCCGAACTCGTCGAAACACTCCTGTCCGAACGCCCCCAGGAGGAGGATTTCGACGAGATCGAGGAGTTCGACGACGCCTTCGAGGCATGGGACGCACGGTGGGACGCCGTCATGTTCTCCCCCGAGCGGGCCGTCGGCGCGATCGTGATGTCCCACCCGGGGTGCGCGCAGCGGGAGTGGCTGATCGTCAGCGGCAGTCACCGCGGCGCGATCTGGTCCGACTGCCGAGTGGACGACGCTGACCTCGCGCCACGCCTCGGCCCCCACGGAGAGCCCGTGACCTTCGCACAGTGGCACCTCGACTGGCTGCACCAAGCCGAGCACACCGCGCACGCGGCGAACTGAGCGCCTGGCCCCTGCCCACCGCCACCCCGAGCCGCCGGCTCCCCGGAACACGGTCGGCGCTCCAGGCCCAACTGGTCGTTTCAGAATGCCGTTCGGAGCCATCGGAGGCAGATGATGTTGCAGGCGAGTTCGAGCAGACCCTGATGGAGGTCGGCGCGTCGTTCATAGCGGGTGCGAAGTCGTTTGAACTGGTGCAGCCAGGCGAATATGCGTTCCACCACCCATCGGACCTTGCCCAGTCCTGAACCGTGGGAGACGCCGCGGCGGGCGATCAGCGGTTCGATGCCGCGCTTCCAGAGGAGGCTGCGGTACTTGTCGAAATCGTAGTCACGGTCGGCATACAGGCGCCAGGGCTTGTGACGAGGGCGTCCGCGCAGGCCCCGGATCGGCGGGATGGCATCCAAAAGTGGCAGGAGCTGGTTCACATCGTGGCGGTTGTCGCCGGTGAGAATGACGGCGAGTGGGATGCCACGGGGGTCAACGATCAGATGGTGCTTGGAGCCGGGGCGAGCGCGGTCGACCGGTGAGGGACCGACATGATCGCCTCCTTTGAGGGCCCGGACATGCGAGCCGTCCACAGCGCAGCCGTCCAGGTCCAGAAATTCCGTACGGCGCAGTTCAACGAGCAGGGCAGCGTGCAGACGCGGCCAGACTCCGGCCTCGGTCCAGTCACGCAGTCGGCGCCAGACCGTGACTCCGGAGCAGCCCACGGCCTCGGCGGGGATGTCGCGCCAAGAAGTACCGGTCCGCAGAATGTCCTGAATGCCGGCGAGAGCCGCCCTGTCCGGAACGCGAAGTCGCCCAGGGGGGCGATGGCGCCGCACAGGGACAGGTGGCAGAAGTGGAGCCACCCGCTGCCACAGGTCGACCGGAACAAGAGCAGCACGCACCTGGCCATCCTGCCAGCCAAGATCATCGGGCACGGCCCTGAGGTCAACTCATCAGGAAGGGGATGGTTTGGAGGAAGGGACGCGAGAAAGGTTCCTCCGGACGGCCCCCGTGACGGCTGCCACTGACCTGGACGCGCTGTGCGGGCCCGGGCAGTGGCCGGACCCGCACAGCGTGGTGGTCAAGCGTTCGTGCCGGAGTCCCCACCGGACGCAGGGGCGGACCCGGACCCGGGCGCGGGGGCGGGGGTGGGCTTGGGCGTGTCGGTCTTGCCGCCCTGGTTGAGCATGCCGCCGAGGGCGCTGAGGTTGCCACCTCCGGCTCCGCCGGTGACGAGTGGTGCCGCCTTGCCGGCGGCGTCGACGGCGATCTGGGCCATCTTCTGGAGGTGCTCGGTGGCGGTCTTCAAGGCTTCCTGGGCGCGTGCGCCGGCTTCCTTGTCGTTGGTCGCGGCGGCTTCGATGCCCTTGGTGAGGACTTGACTCATCTGGGCGAGGCCGCTCATGTCACGGAACAGGTTGGCCGTGGTCATGGCCTGCACCGCCTGGGAGCCGTTCGGGTCCGGCATCGCCACCAGCGGGGTGAACTTGGCCTGGGCAGCGCCCATGCCGAGTGCTGTGGTGTCGAGGTTCTGTGCGCGTGAGGCGGTGGAGACCGGCGCGATGTCGGCGGGGGTGATCTGGATGGGCGAGTCCTTCCAGTTCCAGAAGCGGGTGAGGTCGATCTTCTCGGCCGAGTTGGACCGGCCCAGGACGGCCTCGGCGAAGACGCCGTTGGTGGCGATGGCGATCGTGTTGGTCGCCGGTGAGCCGAACGTGTTGTCGGCTGCCTTGCGGGAGTCGGTCCACTCCTCCCGTTCCTCCTCGCTGGCGAAGTTCCAGCGGAAGCCGAGGTAGTTGCCGGTGGCGGCGACCGGCTTCGGGTCCAGCAGGGTGCCCAGCGCGGCCGGCGGCGCGGTCGAACCCGCTGGGGTGTACGCGTAGTTGGCGAGGATACGGCTGAGCGTCAGCTCGTCAGCGTTGGCCCAGACGGCCTGGCTGTAGTGGCGGCGGTTGTCGTTCAGGTGGTCCAGGACCGCCTGGGGCACGGTTCCGCCCCGCACGTGGAAGCCGAGCGACGCGAGGTAGGTGCGACTTCCGGACTTCACCGTCGAGCCGAACAGCCCGCAGATGGCCGAGGCGCCGCCGGCGTCCTCGGACAGGTCCGGTGCGGCGGTGGTGGTCGCGGCGGTGCCGAAGTTCGCCACGCCCGAGGTCATCTTCAAGCGCAGCCCGGCGAGGGTGCCGCGGGCGGCCTTGCCGGACCAGGCTTCGTAGGAGATCAGCTTGTCGGCACCGCCGAAAGTGTAGGACGCCTGCTGCGCGCCGGAGCCGCCGATGTCGCCGCAGCCGAAGGTGTGATTCGGGAAGACGACCTGGATGCCGCGGATGCCGTCGCCGTCGGACCAGACGTCGATCCGGGACGCGTAGGAGGAGTCCGCCTTCGGCTGGTCGTCGAAGGCTATCGGTGCCTCTCGTCCCGTGATCCGGCGCACGGTCCCGTTGCTCATGAGCACCCAGTAGTCTCCGCCGACGGCCGAGGCGATCTGCGCCAGCCCGGTGATGCTCTGAAGGCCGCCGGTCGCGGGACGGACCACGGTCGTCGCGCCGGACTCCACCAGCAGGGGCGCCGTCTCGCCGCTGGACTGGGACTGGACGACGGCCCAGAGCGCACCATCGGAGGTGGCGGACAGCCGCTGCACGCCGGGCCCGTTACGCCGCACGCCATCGGTACCACTGTGCTCGTACACGACACCCTGCCGGGAGTACCACAGCTTGTTCGTGCCGGTGACGGCGATGTCGTCGGCCGTGACGCCCAGGCTCGACCATGAGCTCTGGCCGCGCTGGTGAATGATGTTGTTCGTGCCGACGACATAGACCGAGCCGTCCGCGCCACAGACGATCCGCAGCCCCCAGCCGTTCGCCGGGTCAGGTCGCCAGCTCGTCCCGTCGAACTGGACGATCACGTTGTCGGTGGCCCTGAGCCCCCAGACGGTGTTCTTGCCCGGCGCGATGCGGGTCAGGCCCCCGCCCAGTCCCGTGGTGGGCAGAGCATTCCACTGCTGGGTCGCCGGGTCGAACCGGACCGGGGCGCCGTCGGCCTTGCGCACTCCGTACACGCCCATCGCCGAAGCGCCGATGTCGGCCAGCTCCAGCCCGTCGAACTGCTGGTTACTCGGCACCTCCGGTGCCGAGCACGCGTCGAGCCTGCGCACGGCGGTGTCGAACGGGTTCGCCGCGCGGATCTTCGCCGCCCAGTCGAACGGCGCCACCGACGCGAGCACCTCCTTGTACCGCTGGAGGCTGGTGTGGGTGAAGGTGAGCTCCTGGAGCGGGATGAACAGACAGCGTTCCAACTTGGTCGGCTTGGTCGTCACGTTGTAGACCTGGACGACCTCGTAGTACTGCACCGACATGGCGTGCATGTGGTTGTAGTTGGTGACGACCCGGGTCAGGACCTGGTCCTTCTCCGTCTGCGTCGTCTCGCGCACGACCGTCATGTTCCGGCTGCGGGCCGCGGTTGCCACCTGCTGGGTCCGCGCGCTGATCCGCTGCGTCGTCTCCGCCGCGACCGACTTCACGCCCGTGGAGCGGGACACCGACGTCGCGATGCCCGTGTTCGACGACTTGCCCCAGTTGCCGCCGCCGCCAAGGCCGAAGAGTGCGACGCCGACGCTGCCGCCGGAGCTGGACGACTGGCCGGCCTGGAACCCGAAGGAGTCACCGTACTGCTCCTCGCGGGCGATCGCGCTCGCGACCTCGCTGATCGACCGGTTCTGCTCGGTGGTTCCGGACAGTGCCTCGTTCTCGCCGGCCGTCTCGGTGCCGGTGGCCCGGGTGGTGCGCTGCCAGTCGACGACCGCGACCCTGGTGCTCTCGCCGGGCGCGAGCGCCAGGCTGTGCAGCAGCCGGCCGAGCGTGACGCCCTGGGCCGACCAGCTCTGCTCCGTCGTGACGATCATGCCCTCGGCCGGGCGGTCGTAGAACGGCAGATTCTCCTCGCCGAGGTCGATGGCACCGGTCAGCTTGCGCGCCGGCTTCGACCCCGGGATGTCGGTGAGCACCACCGAGCGGTACCGGACGATCTCCGTCGGGTAGTTGCCGGTGGTGGGAAGCAAGTCCTTCGGCGTCGGCCCGTCAAGCATCGCCTGGTCGGCAACGGTCTTCGGCGGCGTACTCGCCGAGGCGACAGAGGTGGAACCCGAGGTTCCGGTGGGCGGGGTGCTCATCGCGATTTCCCGTCTGTGAAAGATGAGGGTGAGGTCGGCGAGATCGCCGGTATGCGCAACTCCTGGCCCGGAGAAGGAAGTTCACCTTCGGGACCGCTCGAAAAGTACACATCTTCATCACGGAGCCATCACATTTTGGCGAGAATGGCCAGAAACGGCGCTTAGGCGGTCAGCAGCTCTGCCGCCGCAGGGGCTTTAGGAGGTTTCCCGGCCGCGCGCCCCGGGTGCCGAGCCCTCTCCGGGATGGCCGCATGGCCTTCTTGGTCTCGGAGCGCAGAGCCTGCGCGGGGCGAGGGCAGAGGACGTACGGTCGGTGCGCTCCAGGACAAACTGACGAGCGGAGTGGTCGCGCGTCAAAACGCTTTGGCATCCAGCACGGAGACCAGCTCTCTCGCTTGGCCCGGGCCGGCAGCACATTCCGGAAGCTCCGCACCTCTTTCTGAAACGGGCAGTGGGCCGCAGAGCCGGACCGGCATCGAGTGTCCCGTCCAGACCCAGGCCGGAGGAGCGGGGAGTTCATTGCAGAAGTGTGGGAGGCGAAGATGCGGTTCTGCTTCGAGCCAGGCGTGCCAACCACCGACAGCCGTCCGAACGCCACCACCCGGCCTCCGCCGTCCTGCTCGACAGCAGCGCGAACAGATCCGCTCCGTGATGTCACGTGGGGCGCGGATGCTCCAGCAGACGACACACTCACTGAACCCGGCAGCAGCTGAATACCGTCAGGCGAGCGGGACAGCACCCACGCGGGCATCGAGGGGCCCTCCTCGGCTGCCAACCGCCGTACGAGCAGCCTGACCACCGACTGCACGTGGAGCCTCCGCCGTGGTGTCTCACACCCTCCTCTGTGCACGTTTCGGACTTGCCCTCACGACTGCTCGGGACCGTTTCACCGTCGATCCCGCCGGCTTCCACGGCGGCATCCGCATCCGCATCACTCAGCCGCCCCTTCCTCAGGGGGTGAGCGCAGGAGTTTCAGTACGGCGTTCTCGACACCCCCCTGTGTGGCCGGCCGGCCGAAGATGCTGCCCTCGCCAAGCGCGTCGAGCGCGCCTGCGATGGTCTCGCCCTGCTCGTACGACTCCACGACTCGGGGATCGATGTACGACGCCCGGCAGACCGCGGGCGTATTTCCCAGGTACTCGCTCACCTCGCGCACGGCGTGTGCGACGACCTTGCCGCGGCGGGTGCGGGAGGAGTCGCTGGTACGCGCGGAGACGGCCAGGGCGACCGCGGCCAGGACGGTCGCGTACCAGGTTCTGAAGTCCTTGGCCGTCACCTCCTGTCCCGAGCGTTCGCGCAGGTAGGCGTTCAGGTCCTCGGCGTGGACCTCGTGCCAGGCCCGGTGTTCCCAGTAGGCGAAGAGTCTCGGTCCGTCGTCGCTGCGCCGCAGCAGGGAGCGGACGACCGCGTAGGCCTGATCGTCGACGAGTGTGCGGGTGACCTCCTTGCCTGATTTGGCGGGAAAGCAGAGGTGGATCTCGCCTTTGCGGCAGGTGGCGTGCTCGCGTCGCAGGGTGGTGAGGCCGAAGCTCCCGTTGTCACGGGCGTAGCGTTCGCCGCCGACGCGCAGGAAGCCGAGATCGAGGAGGCGGGTCAGGCAGGCCAGGACCCGAGGCCGCGTCAGGCCTCGCCCGGCGAGGTCGTCGGCCACGCGTTCTCGCAGGCGGGGGAGCGAGCGGGCCACGCGCTGGACGTGCTCGTGTTTGGCGGCGTCCTGCTGGGTTCGGAAGCGAGGGTGATAGAGGTACTGACGGCGCCCTGCGGCATCTGTACCGACTGCCTGGATGTGGCCGTTCGGCCACGTACAGATCCAGACGTCCTGCCAGGCCGGGGGGATCACGAGGGCGCGGACCCTTTCGCGGTCCGCCGCCGACAGCGCCTGTCCGTCCGCGTCCAGGTAGCGGAAGCCTCGTCCGTGGCGTACGCGCTGCCACCCGGGCCGACTGGGGTCGCTGGTCCGCAAGCGCGCCGCCACTGTCAGTCCTCGTCAGGGTGCGCCTGCGTACGGAGGGTCCAGGCACGGCCCGCGCAGTCGTACGGCAGGGGCGGGAACCGGTGCCCGCGGACGTCGGTGCTCTTGCTCCACTGGTGCTCCTTGCCGCAGTCGCACGCATAGATACCACTCTGCGGCACCATTTCTCCAGGTTTCCACTCGTTTGTCTGTTTCATGATGGGCGTCTACCCCCGCACCTGCCTCCACACCGGGAATCGGCGCATCGGGAGCGGAGTCAGGCCGCCGAACGCCCCGAGTCACGGCATGCGGCGGAGGTCCCCCTTCCGGCCGCTGGGCGACAGCCGGGAACCTCCCCGCGGTCCCGGCACAGCGCGAGGGCCGAGACGATGCGCGTGGCGCTCGAAGTTCACCGACAGGCGCGCCCGGCGTTCAGGTCGGTCACTTGAGTGGGTCGTGGCCCCAGTTCATGAGGGAGTGGCGCCATCTGGTGTCGGTGACGTCGCCGCCGGGGCGCTGCTCCATATGACGGTGCGCGTACCTGTTGTCCGCCCGTCACTGATTCTTGCCCTTCTTGCGCAGGGCTCCGGGCTTGTGCACGGCGGAGCGGCCGGATTTGTCGCTCTCCACTTCGTACTGCGGCTCGTCCTTCGAGGCGTCCACGGTCCGGCCGGCCGCCTGCGTTCGGTCTGCGATCTTCTTCTTGACTTCGCCCGTCACGTTCTGGCCGTGACTCTTCCAGGCGACCTTGTCGCCCTTGCTCAGGTTGTCCCTCTTCGGCATGGCGTTCTCCTCGACGGCGTGACGCATCCGTCAATGTCGGGCGCATGGGCAGGCGCAGCGGTATCGAGGGGGCAGACTCCGCCTCGCCGTGTCGTGGTGGGTTGCGCCGTGGTCAGGGTCGACGGTGCGGAGGCTTCGCGCGGCTGCACCGCGTGCCGTGGTGTCATGCCGGCCACCTCCATTCGGTGATCTCGGCGGGGTCCACGCCGGTGCGGCGCAGCTCGCGCCGGAGTTCGTCGCGGTGGCGCGCGTACTGCTCGGCGAGTCGCCGGGTCCGGCCTCCGGGGCGCTCCAGGTGGCGCAAGAGGGTGCGGGCGAGGTCGTGGCGGGTGGTTCCGTTGAGCGCGAGGAGGTCGTACGGGGTGGTGGTCGTGCCTTCCTCGACGTAGCCGCGGACGTGGAAGCGGTCGGGGCGGGGCCGGCCGTGCAGGAGCTGGTGCACGGCCGAGGGGTAGCCGTGGAAGTCGAGGACGACGGGCGTGTCGTCGCCGAAGAGCTGGTGGAACCGTTCCGGTGACATCCCGTGGGGGTGGCGGTCCGGCGGGGCGAGGGCGCACAGGTCCACGATGTTGACGAAGCGGATCCGGGCGTCGGGGAGGTCACGACGCAGCAGGTCGGCGGCGGCGAGCGACTCGACCGTGGGGATGCCGCCGGCGCAGGCGAGGACGGCCTCGGCGGGTCCGTCGCCGGCGGTGCCGGCCCATGCCCACGCGGAGGCTCCCGCCCGGCAGTGCGCGCGGGCGGCGTCGAGGTCGAGCCATTGGGCGGCGTCGTGCTTGCCGGCGACGACGGCGTTGATCTTCCCGGTCTCGTCGAGGAGCCGTTCCATCGTGACCAGCAGGGTGTTGGCGTCGGGCGGCAGGTAGACGCCGGTGACCTCGGAGTTGCGGTCGAGCAGATTGCTGAGGAAGCCGGGGCCCTGGTGGCTGTACCCGTTGTGCTCCTGGCGCCATCCCTCGCTGGTGAGGAGGTAGGTCAGGCTGCTGACGGGGGCGCGCCAGGGGACCTCGCGCGACATCTTCAGCCACTTCGCGTACTGGTTGGCCATGCTGTCGACGATCGAGGCGAAGGCTTCGTAGGTGGGGAAGAGTCCATGGCGGCCGGTGAGCAGGTATCCCTGGAGCCATCCCTGGCAGTTGTGCTCGGAGAGCGTCTCCATGACCCGGCCGTCCCGGGCCAGGTCCTCGGCGTACTCCTCGGCCGGCCAGACGTACGCGCGCCCTTCGGCCTCGAGGATCGCGTCGAGCTTGTTGGAGGCGAGCTCGTCCGGGGAGACGACGCGGAAGTCCCGGCTCCGGGCTGTCGCCTCCATCAGTCCGGTCAACCAGCCGCCGAGGACGCGGGTCGGGCTCGCCGTGGCCGAGCCCGGACCGTCGGCGAGCGCGACGGCGTGGGGCTTCAGGGGCGGGAGCGGGAGAGGACGGCGCAGCCGTCCGCCGTTGGCGGCGGGCTGGGCACCGATGAGAGCGTCCGGTTCCGGCAGGCCGGCGAGTACCTCGGGTGCGGGCCGTCCCTTCGCGTCGAACAGTTCCTCGGGGCGGTACGACCGGAGCCAGGACTCCAGGGCCCGCAACTGCTCGGGGTCCTCACGGGCATCGGGGAGGGGTACCTGGTGGGAGTGGAAGGTGCCTTCGATGGGCGTACCGCCGACCTCGGCCGGTGCTCCGGCCCCCTTGAGGCTGCGGAGCACGATCATCGGCCAGGCGGGCCGCGTGGGAGGGTCGCCGGCGCGGGCCCGGCGCTGGATCTCCCGGATGGTGTCGTGGGCGTCCTTCACGGCCGTCGTGAGGGCGGCTCCGGGTGCGGGCCCGGTCTCGTCCACGATGCGCGGGTCCCAGCCGTAGCCCCGGAAGAGGGCGGTGAGCTCCGCGTCGGTCATCGTCGCGAAGAGCGTCGGTGAGGAGATCTTGTAGCCGTTCAGGTGCAGCACGGGGAGGACCGCTCCGCAGGTCACCGGGTCGAGGAACTTGGTGGAGTGCCAGGCTCCCGCCGTGGGCCCCGTCTCCGCCTCACCGTCACCCACCACGCATGCCACGACCCGGTCGGGGGCGTCGAGCGCGGCCCCCACGGCCGTCGCGAGGGCGTAGCCGAGCTCGCCGCCCTCGTGCAGGGTGCCGGGTACGGACGGGGAGAGGTGGCTGGGGAAGCCGTCCGGGGCGCAGTAGCGGCGCGCCAGCTCCCGCAGGCCCTCCCCCGTTCGGGCCAGCCCCGGGTCCTGACGTTCGTGGGTGCCCTCCAGCCACAGGTTGGCGTGGATGGCGGGTGCGCCGTGGCCCGGTCCGGTGACCAGGAGGACGTCGGTGCCGCGCTCGTGGATCAGGGTGTTCAGGGCCGAGTAGACCATCGTGATGCCGGGGCAGGAGCCCCAGTGGCCGAGAAGCCTCGGTTTGACGTGCTCGGGCCGCAGGTCTTCGGTCAGCAGCACGTTGTCCTGCAGGAAGATCAGGGCGGCCGCGATGTAGTCGGCGGCGCGCTCGTAAGGGCTGCGCCCGGCGGGCTGAGACGGAGCGGACAAGGTCACGGGACCTCCGAGGGACGGGGCTTCGTCAGGGCGCCTGCCCGGGCCGGCTCCGTTCAATCGGCGGGTACGGGTGTCGGTCTCCCCCGCCCTGTCGCCGCACGCCCCTCAATTCAGACGGATGCGGCCGCGCACGATCCGGACGGTCGGCCGCGCCGGAGTACCGCCGCCGGGGCCAGCCCGCGCCCGGGCGGAGGGCACCGACGCCCCCCCCCACCCCCCCCGACTGAGGACCCCACC